>CALJIG010000141.1 GCA_937974175.1 uncultured Ignavibacteria bacterium | reverse complement strand
AATTCACCAAATTTATTTTTTATTTATTTTTAATTCATGGGTAACCCGATAGCCTTATTGAATTATTCAAAAGACTAACAAACTCAATGAAAGCTAAAATCTTAATTTTTTTATTTCTGTTTGCAGGCTTGGCGCAGGCAGGGACATGGGTGCCTACAGGTTCGCTGGCCAGTAATTGTGCAATATTTACAATTACAGGAACAGTTACTAACGATGTAATCATATCGGATTATAACTCACAGCTCCAAAAAAAATCTGCCGGAAGTAATACATGGGTTCCGGCCGGATTAGTCGGAAGGAAAGTCCGTTACCTTACAACATTGGATGACGGTACTATCTTTGCAATTTCAGGCACGGGTTCATATATTGCTTCGAGTACATCAATGATTCATCGTTCATCTGACGGTGGAAATTCATGGCAGAATGTATTCAGCAGAAATTTTCCTTTTAACAATTCAGTAGGCGGAGCAATGACAGTGCTGCAGGATGGCTCGTACTTAGCCGCTATCCCTGTGCAAAAGGGACCTACAATAGGAGACTTTATCTGGACATTCATTTATAGATCAACCGATAACGGAAACACGTGGTTTGCCAGAGATTCAATGCAGCTCGGTGAACCGAAGGGTATGATAACTGTAGGAGCTAACCAGGTATTCGTCGGAACTACACTGGATGGTGTTTACAGAAGCGTAACAGCAGGCGACCATTGGTGGCCAATAGATACTACTTCGCATTTTTTCGGTTCAAGATTTACTATGGATGTTGCTAAATCACGTGAAGGAACTATCTATTACACTCAAGGTGCAAAATTGCGAAGAAGTACAGACGGAGGCATTAACATTGCAACGTTAGCAACACCAAGCCCTTCATCTGCTATCAATGCACTTTGTGTAGTTGCTGATAACGAAATTTATATTGCAACGGATGATAAGAAAATTTATAAGTCGACTACCATGGGAGACACATGGCAGTTAATGACTACAGGTCTTCCTGCAGCAGCAAATGTTTACTGCTTAAAAATTATCGGTGGAAAATTATTTGCCGGAACTTATGCTTACGGAGTTTACTATTATGACCCGGATGCAGTAAGCGTTTCAATTGGTAATACCATTGTAAACGGATTTGATTTAAAACAAAATTATCCTAATCCGTTTAATCCATCTACAAAAATTTCTTTTTCAATAGCTAAATCCTCATTCGTAAGACTTTCAGTTTATGACATGATTGGAAGAGAAGTATCGGTTTTAATAAATGAATATAAACCGGTAGGAAATTATGAAATAAATTTTGATGCATCAGCTTTATCAGGGGGAGTGTATTTTTATAAACTGCATACGGAAGGGTTTACGGAGACAAAAAAAATGATTCTTTCAAAATAACTGGATTAATATAATTGTCGTAGCAAAGTAATATTATGCTTCCATGTGGGTTTAGTACATGGAAGCATTTTTATTCGCCTATCTGACATACATTTTCTTATTCTGTATATCAATTGTAATAGCCTTATCCTTGAACATTTCGCTTCCAATCAATGCTGGATGAATCATCTTTTCTCTGAAAGTTACATTTTTATTTTTCATTTCCGTTGATGTAAGACCATTAATCTGAACTGAGTTAAGCGATGTAACATAATCATTCAATTTTGTTTGTGTTATAGGTGTTGTATAATCCTGTTTTTTTGTATTTGCTGCATCTAAGCCGAGCTTTGACATGTATTCAGGTCTGATTATTAGCGTATTATATCCGCTGCCTGTGTCAAATTCTGCGTTTAACGTCAGGGTGCTATTTAGTATAAGTGGTATATACATATCAATTGCATAATCAGCATAAACATCAAGTAATATAGGAATCATTGTTGAACTGCCTATAATTTTTTTCAGACTTTTCTTGGTTTCTATAGATAGGATTTTATTCTTGAAGTCTATTGTGAAAGGATTGTTCTCAAAAAATTTTAACGAAATAATTCCATCAATTCCGTACTGGTCTAATGGAGCATACATTCCGGTAAGAACGTCAGTAAGTTTGTATGAGTCAATGCTGATAGAAGGAATCTCAAAAAGCTCTCCATCTATTCTTTCACCATCGTGTCTAAATCCTGTTTCAAAGCTATGAAACTTAGCTGTAGGTTTTATCTTTTGGTATATTTTGTTTGAAAGAATATTCATTCCTCCACCGGTATCGAGTAGAAAATCTGCTGTAATTGAGTCATTTATGCTTACTGTTACAAAGATAAATCCGGTATCTGTAATTTTTAAAGGAACGGATTGACAAAAAGATGTTTTGCTGATACTGAGGGATAGTATAACAGTGAAAACGAAAACAATAAATTTGTTAACTTTCATAGTTTGGTAATTTATATTTAATTTATAACTTATCTACCTTAGACGTCTCATTTTGTACTAATGTTTCGAATAGAATTACAAGTAACTTCATTTAAAACCTGCTTTTTTTTTTCTAAATTCACGAATGCAAAAAACTATACCTCTTTTACTCCTGATAATTTTATCAGTCAGCCCCTTGTTTAATCCGGTTTATTCCCAAGAGAAAAGTCCGGTAAATCCTACTTCAGCTAAAGAACGGTTAGAGACATTCAGCTATAAAAAGCAGATGCAGGAGAACTCTATTTTAAAAAATATTGAGTTTACAAACATCGGTCCTTCTATAATGAGCGGACGCGTAGTTGATGTTGAAGTCTCTCCGGCTGACCCGACTATTTTTTACGTGGCTTACGCTTCCGGAGGATTGTGGAAAACGGTTAATAACGGAATGTCATTTACTCCGCTTTTTGATAATGAAGCTGTGATTACCATAGGGGATATTGCAGTTGACTGGACAAATAATATTATATTCGTAGGAACAGGCGAAAATAATTCGAGCCGCTCTTCATACTCAGGTACCGGTATATATAAATCAACTGACGATGGAAAATCATGGAGCAATATAGGTCTGGAAGAAACTCAGCACATAGGAAGAATAACCGTTGATGCAAAAAATCCAAATAAAATTTTTGTCGCTGCGCTTGGTCACTTATATTCATCAAATCCTGAAAGAGGAATATATATAAGTGAAGACGCAGGGCAAACATGGAAACATACGTTGAAGATTGATGATAATACAGGCGGCATAGATTTGGTAATCGACCCGCAAAACTCTAATAATGTTTATGCTTCGATGTGGTACCGCACAAGGAGAGCTTGGAATTTTGAAGAAGCAGGCGCAACATCCGGAATTTTTAAAAGTAATGACGGCGGCAATACATGGAGCCTTATTACAACTCCGTCATCAGGATTTCTTACAGGTAAAGAAACAGGGCGAATAGGCCTTGCCATCTATCCGAAAAATCCTCAGATAATTTATGCATGTGTTGATAACCAGTCACCCCGCAATAAAAAAGATGAAGATGAAGAAGATAGACTTACGAAAGACGGCTTGAGGAAAATTTCAGAAGACGAATTTATGAGGATTGATACTTCAAAGATGAAGGAGTTTCTTGAAGATAATGGCTTCCCCGAAGAATACACTGCAGAAAAAGTTTTTGAAATGGTTTCAAATAAAACGATAAAACCAAATTCAATTGTAGAGTATCTTGAAGATGCAAATACGCTTTTAACAAATGCCGATGTAATAGGAGCAGAAGTTTACCGCTCGGATAACGGCGGAGTAACTTGGAAGAAAACTCACTCAATAGATCTTGAAGGCATCTTCAGCACATACGGATATTATTTCTCAAGGATTTCCGTCTCACCCAATGATGAAAATAAAATTTATCTATTGGGAGTGATTGCAATAAAATCTTCTGACGGCGGAGTTACATTTAAATCTATCAATGAAGATAATGTTCACGCTGACCACCACTATATGTGGAGTGACCCAAACCGTGACGGGCATCTGATAAATGGTAATGATGGGGGACTGAATATGTCCTATGATGACGGAAAGACATGGCAGAAGCTTAATGCTCCGGCAGTGGGGCAGTTTTATTCAATCAATGTTGATAATGAAAAGCCTTATAATGTTTACGGTGGCTTGCAGGATAACGGCGGCTGGGTAGGACCATCGGATTATAACTATAGTAATTACTGGCAGCAGTCAGGTGAATATCCGTACAAAAGCATAATGGGCGGTGACGGAATGCAGATGCAGATTGACAGCAGAAATAAAGACATAGTTTACACAGGCTATCAGTTTGGAAATTATTTCAGAATAGACAGAAGCAAGAATGATTATAAACAAATTGCTCCACAGCATAAGCTTGGCGAGCGGCCTTATAGATTTAACTGGCAGACTCCGATAAAACTCTCTCCGCACAATCAGGATATTTTATATATGGGTTCAAATAAATTACATCGTTCAATGAACAGGGGAGATACGTGGGAAACTATTTCAGGAGATTTAACTAACGGAGGTAAAGTTGGCGATGTACCTTTCGGTACTCTGACAACTATCGATGAATCAGTTTTGAAATTCGGATTGATATACATCGGCAGTGATGACGGAGCAGCTTACGTTTCAAAAGACGGCGGAAATGCATGGGAGAAAATATCAAATGACCTTCCTCAGAATTTATATATCTCAAGGATAAGAGCATCAAAGTTCGAAACATCCCGGGTTTACATTTCTTTGAATGCTTACAGGTGGGACAATATGGAATCCATTGTTTACGTATCGGATAATTATGGAAAGACATGGGAGAGAATCGGAAAAGATCTGCCAATGGAACCTGTAAATGTTATTATTGAAGACACGGAAAACAAAAATATATTATTTGTCGGGACTGACGGCGGAGTGTATTGCTCGCTTGATGCAGGGAAAACTTTCAATTCACTAAGCAAGGGTTTACCGAATGTTCCGGTACATGATTTAGTTATTCAGCCAAGAGAGCATGACTTGATAGTCGGCACTCACGGACGTTCGCTGTATAAAACAAATTTATCCGATATAGAAAAATTAAATTCAGAAAATCTTAATAAGGATTTAGTTTTTTATGAGCCGGAGAGTGTGACTTACAATAAATATTGGGGAATGAAGCGTGATGAATTTGATGAGCCTAATATTCCAAAAGTTGAGTTTACATTTTATAGTAAAAATTCAGGTCAATACAATCTTGTAATTTCATTTGATGATAAAATTGTAAATCAGCTTGTTGGTTCATATTCAGTAGGGATAAACTATATTGAATATGATTTATCAATTGATACTGCTTTGGCAAAATCATTTTTTGATTTTATAACTGATAAGTATAAGAGCGATAAAAAAATAAAAATAAAATTAGCCGATTCGAAAAAATATTTTCTTACTCCGGGAAAATATAAAGTTGAGCTTGAGGCTAACGGTACAAAAGAAACAAAAGAGTTTGAAATAAAAGAGAGCAAAAGAAACAACGGAAACCCTTCTCCTAATTCAAAAGGATATTCTAAAGAGAAGGATTAAGTAAATTATATTTTATTGTTTGGGCTCAAGACCCGGATTACCCGTATCCAGCACAAATTTCCATTTGCCGGCCTTGTCTTTTTTCCAGATGGAAACGTATGTTCCTTTGCGGATATCTTCCGAGCCGTCATCTTTTTTAATCTTCATTTCGTAAGTTCCGTAGGTATATCCCATCTCTCCAGAGGAAGCGACATCTCCATAAAGCGGAGACCATGTAAGCTGCAAATTTTTATCATCATTGCTAAGCATTTCCTTTGATATATTTTCTTTACCGACTATCGGATAAGTAAATGGCCTTAGCAGAACTCCATCATCGGCGACGTATTCAAGAAAAGCAAAGTTCATACCTTTCTCTTTTGAAAGATTAGAAAAATCTATATCGGCCTGCTTTAATTCATCACCGGCATCACGGAAAGTTTTAGCAGAAAATTTTGGAGTAGAAAAAGAAATTTGTGAAATGAGTAATAAGAGGGGAAGTAAAAGTAAAGATTTCATATAAAGTGTTTGTTTAAATCTTAGACAAACACTTTATACGAACTGTGACAATTATTGTGAGATGGTTATCTGCTGCATCTCAGAGCCTGTACCGAACGTTCCGTAACGTCCGCATAGCATCCAGCTGAAAAAATAAATACCGGGCTCCTGCGGCGCAGTTACTTTAAAATTAAATTCATACTTGCTGCCTTTCTTTACATTCTTCTTTACAGCTACAGAGTCAATTCCCCAGACGTTATTATTTCTTGCATTCATTCTCGGGTCAGAATAAATGATCCAGTACTTTCCTTTTTCCCAGGTTTTACCTCCTGTATTTTTAAATGTAATACTTACCGAATATGTTTTTCCTGCCTGCATATTCGTCTCCACTTTTTGCGAAGTGAACTCTGCATATTCACGGGCAGGTTTTTCCTGGGAGTGAGCATTAAGAACAAATATAAAAAGCAAAAATAATGATAGTAAACAAATTTTTTTCATAGTATTCTTTTTTGTTTAAACTAAGAAATTCGGGGAATGTTTCCGGTGAAATTCACGGCATTAAAAGTGTTTTATATAAAGTTAGAAATCAAATGAAAGGACTACTAAATGATAATCCGAAGAACTGTAACTTCATCAAATCCTCCTCAAAATGAATACGTAAACGGCGCATTCACAGGCATTTTTTTCCTTCTTTGGGCAATAATAATCATATTAATTGTTTAATTATTAATAGTTTATGTTCTGTTTAGAATATTATCTTAATTCTTTGCTTTTTGAGCGTATGAAACCTCATTATTTGTAAAAAATTACCTCTCTGAAATTCTTCATTCTTTTTCAATGGGAAAATGCAACGACTTAGTTGTCATTGCATTGTCTGCAAAGTCAGCACTGCGACAATTTACCGTTTTGCATAAATATTTTGGCACAATAAATGCACTAGTGTATAGTAATTAGAATTTATTTTTAAAATATAGTAAAGATTACAAATTATGAAAACAAAAGAAAAGATTTACAAAATTGGCTTTACAAATTTTGAATACATTGGTTTTACGAGTATTGCCGTACTGTTATTAACAATAGTTATTGGCTTTATAGCATAATTAAAAAATAACTCACATTATTAATTTAAAAACATAAACCCTTATGAAAACTCTAAAAAGCATTAAAAAAGTAGGTTACACAAAATTTGAATATGTAAGCTTTGCCGGTATCGGTATTTTGCTGCTTACAATTTTAGTAGGTTTTATCGCTTGATAAAAATCCGAAGATATAAAATTTTAGCTCCGGTCCCAATGCCGGAGCTATTTTTTTATACTCTTTTTTTGAGATGTTTTTTAATATAGTCTCTTTCAAATTCCTTCAAAAGCTCATTCTTGCTTATCTCATAATCAGAAGAAACTTCTTCATCGATCAATACAGGTTCTTTAGCAGCTAAATCACCATCAATTTTTATTCTGTCGGGTAATAAATCACTTGAGATTATACCGTTTTTGCAAAGCACTGAGGCGCGTTCAGCTATATTTTTTAACTCTCTGATATTACCAGGCCACGGATATTGAAATAATAGGTTTTTTACTTCATCAGATATTTCTTTTATCTTTTTCCCGTTTTCTCTTGCATACTCTTTCATAAATTTTTCAAAGTAGAAAATAATATCGGAAGGTCTGTCTTTCAAATCAGGCAGATGATACTCAAATACATTTATTCTGTAATAAAGATCTTCTCTGAATTTGCCTTCCTTAATCATCTCTTTCAGATTTCTGTTTGTAGCGGCAAGTATTCTTACATTTGTGCTGACGGGTTTCGGGTCACCAACTCGTGAGAACATTTTAGTCTGCAAAACTCGTAGTAATTTTACCTGGAGGGGAGTGTCAAGGTCGCCGATTTCATCAAGGAAAATTGTACCGTTGTTTGCAATTTCAAAATATCCTTTATGGTCTCTTATTGCCCCTGTGAATGAACCTTTTGAATGTCCGAACAATTCAGATTCAAGAAGCTGTTCCGGAATAGCGGCACAGTTTACAACAACAAATGTATTTTTACTTCTTTTGCTGTTCTTGTGGATAAACTCTGCCAGTACTTCTTTACCTGTTCCGTTTGAACCGGTTATTAAAACAGTTGAATCTGACTGCGCAACATCGGCAGCTTCAGTCAGGATTTTTTTAACTTCTTCACTCTTTGTTTCAAATTTGAATTCAACTTTCGGAGGTGATGATTTCGCGCTTTTCTTTAACTGTGAATTCTCTTCAAGAAGCTTTAATCGTTCAAGTCCTCTTTCAATGCTTAATAATAATTCTTCTTTGTCGACAGGTTTTGTAAGGTAATCGAATGCGCCAAGCTTTATTGATTCGAGTGCTGCTTTTACGGATATGTATGCTGTTATTAAAATTATTACAGCCTGCGGATTTATTTTAAGAATTTCTTTGGTAAGCTCAATGCCGTTCATGCCCGGCATGTTAAAGTCGGTAACTATTATATCATACACCGTATTCTTTACGTATTGAATTGCTTCCTCTCCGTCGATTGCAGTAGTAACATCGTGGTTAGCTTTGTACAATACCTGTTTTAAAATACTTAAAGTTACATTGTCGTCATCAACAATTAAAATTTTAGCCATAGTCTTAGGGGTAGTTATTTTGGTTACGTATTTTACGAAGTTAACGAATAGTGAAAAGTATTACAATTTGTTAATTTTTCCCTTAGAAAATTCTTACCAATAAAATTTTTTTTTTATTA
>CALJIG010000140.1 GCA_937974175.1 uncultured Ignavibacteria bacterium | reverse complement strand
TCAACGTCATATTTTTTGAATTCGCCATCAAACCTGTTTTGGACGGCTTCATAATCAGTAGAGTATTTCTTTAAGTCGCAAGTATAGTATTCTGCGCAACCGCATTCCATGCATCTTTTGGTTTCTTCATGCGCAGCTTCGTGAGAATAACCAAGTTCTACTTCGTAAAAATTACTTCGTTTGTCAGGGTCGAGTGTCGGCATTTCTTCTCTAAGCTGCTCACCGTATTTTCCAAGATAATCTTCTTTTATCTGTTTCTCAAAATTATCGCGTTTAGAAATGAACTCATACTTTTCACCTGTAATCGGCAAAGCAGACAAGAACTGATGACAGCTCCTTGCGGCTTTCCTGCCCTGAGCAATAGCTTCAATAAGTGTAGCAGGACCCGTCACGCCGTCGCCGCAGGCAAAAACAGATTTAATTGAAGTTTGCAGAGTCTTTTTATCTGCATCAATATCACCCCATTTATTCACAATGAGTTTTTCATCGGAATATATATTAATATCATCAATAAAGTTTACGTCAGTCTTCTGACCGATGGCGGCAAGAATAATATCAAGTTCAACGTTGAACTCAGAACCTTCAACTTTAATGGGTCTTCTTCTGCCTGATGCATCTGGCTCACCAAGTTCCATTTTATAGCACGACAAAGAATTAAGTTTTCCTTCATCGTTAACGTTTACTTTAGCGGGAGCTGTTAAGAACATATATTCAACACCTTCGAGTTTTGACTCATGAATTTCGATTGGATTAGCGGGCATTTCCTTTTCAGTTCTGCGGTAAATAATATAGACTTTCGAAGCTCCGCAGCGCATTGCAGTTCTACAACAGTCCATTGCAGTGTTTCCGCCGCCGATGACAGCTACTTTTTTTCCTGAGAAATCATACTTCTGGCCTGTCATCTCCATATTGCGAAGGAAATCAATTCCTGAGTACACACCATCCGCTTTATCGTTATCGCATCCGATACTTGTACCATTCTGTGAGCCAATAGCGAGTATTACTGAATCATATTTACCTTTTAAATCCTTATAGCTGAGTGAATCGCCAAGCCTGATATTGTAATTAATCTTAACGCCCATCTGCTCGATGCTTTCGACTTCCTTATCAATAATATCATTCGGTAAGCGATAAGGTGGGATGCCATAGCGGAGCATACCGCCGGGATGAGGACTTGATTCGAAGATTTCTACAGAATGTCCTTCGAGTGCAAGATAGTATGCTGAAGAAAGTCCACCGGGACCAGCGCCGATAACTGCAACCTTTTTCCCTGTAGCAGGTTTACATTCGGGCATATACTTATCACCTGATTCAAAATCCATATCTGTAGCATATCTCTTCAGATAATCTATTCCAACGCCTTTGCCTTCGAGTAGGTTTCTTCTGCAGGCAACTTCACAGGGTCTCACGCAAACTCTACCGCAAATTGCAGGAAGAGGATTCGTTTGTTTTATTAATCCTACAGCATCTCGATACATTCCTTTATTAATAAGTGCAATGTATCCCTGAACGTCAACGCCTGCGGGACAAGTCTGCTTGCAAGGAGCAGTACAATCGGCATAGTGATTTGAAAGCAGAAGCTCGAGAGCTGATTTCCTCGATTTATGAACTTTATCATTATCGGTATTAATTTTCATTCCTTCTACTATCTTAGTTGAACAAGAGGGCTGAAGACCTCGAGTATCTTCGACTTCAACTACGCAAACGAAACAAGATGAGAACGGAGTAAGTCTATCGTCTTTTCAGAGAGTAGGAATTTGAATACCGTAACGATTAGCGAGCTGGAGGATTGTTTCTCCTTCGAATCCTGTAACAATCTTACCGTTTAGAATTATATTTAATTTATTATCCATTTATTAAAAAACTTTTTGATTTTGAATTTAATAAACAACTATAGAGTCAAACTTACACTTAGAGTAACAATCTCCGCACTGAATACATTTTTCCTGATGAATGAAGTGCACCTGTTTCTTTTCGCCCGTAATTGCTTCGGTCGGGCATCCACGCTTACAGACCATACATCCTGTACATTTATCGGGAATAATTTCATAAGTAAGAAGTTTCTTACAATAAAGAGCAGGACACTTCTTATTATTAATATGAGCTTCGTACTCATCACGGAAATACTTAATAGTTGTAAGAACAGGATTAGGCGCTGTTTGACCAAGTCCACAAAGAGATGCGTCTTTAATCTGGTAAGCAAGTTCTTCAAGCTTTTCCAAATCGCCTCGTCGTCCTTCTCCTTCGGTTATGCGTGTAAGAATTTCAAGCATACGTTTAGTACCGACGCGGCAGAATGTACATTTTCCGCAGGATTCCTTACAAGTGAATTCAAGAAAGAACCTTGCTACATCGACCATACAAGTTGTTTCATCCATGACAACCATACCGCCAGAGCCCATGATAGCGCCTGTTGCGTTTACTGAATCATAATCAACAATAGTATCAGAAAG
>CALJIG010000139.1 GCA_937974175.1 uncultured Ignavibacteria bacterium | reverse complement strand
TAAATCTTCGTATGCTAATGTTCTGTCAAACTTTGATGCATCAATGCATACTCCCGATGCTCCGCCAATCTGAACTGCCTTTGTATCTTTAGCACCGACTAATTTCAAAAGCTCGCTTATCTTTGTTCCCCAAGGAAGCTCATAAACACCGGGCTTTTCGCAGTCACCCGACACAGAGAATAACTTCGAACCACTTGATTTATCCGTTCCGACTTTTGCGTACCAGTCACCGCCTTTTGTAACTATATGTGCTACAGCTGCCAGAGTCTCTACGTTGTTTACAGATGTAGGTCTTCCGTTGTATCCTGTGTTAACCGGATATGGCGGACGGTTACGCGCTTCGCCGCGGTTGCCTTCAAGCGATTCAATCAATGCCGTCTCTTCACCGCATACATAAGCACCGGCACCCATTCTGATTTCTATATCATAATCAAATCCAGAACCGAGTATGTTTTTTCCAAGCAGATTATCTTTACGCATCTGCTCAAGATAGTCTTCAAGATATTTTCTCATATACTCATATTCACCGCGCAAGTATACCATACCTAATTTCGAACCTATCGTAAACCCGCCGATGACCATTCCGTCAAATACAAGCTCGGGATACTCTGTAAGTAATACCCTGTCTTTAAACGTTCCCGGCTCTCCTTCGTCTGCATTGCATACTAAAAACTTTTCTTCAGCTTTCGCTGCTGCCGTTAACATCCATTTCGTTGAAGTCGGAAATCCGGCACCTCCCCTGCCTTTTAATTTCGAAGACTTAAGTTCAAACAATATGTCTTCCCTTCCCATCTTTAATGCTTTTTTAATCGCATCACCTCGGTTATACTTGGAAAACAATACCGGACCTTTTCTTTCCTGTTTGCTAAATACTGGTTCCATTGATAATATAATTTTGATTTAAATTATTGTTAGTGTTCGTTCGATTTGATTTGTTATTTGTTTGTTCGAATTGTTCGTCTGAAGAATAGGATATATTAATGTCTAAATGATTTTTCATTAAAACATTTTTTCCATAGCGTAGTATATACAATATAGGAAATGAGTTAGATAACAATTTTTTATTCCTCGGATTTATGTAAAATATAAATTACATACACTTTTCTCAATCCAAAAAGATTTCCCTAAAATCCCTAATTTTCCCTGATTATTATATAATCCTCCCTCCGTTTGTTCTGTGCATTCCGATGCTTTTTATCCGGACTCTTGACTGCTCTGCCCCTTTTTCAATTTTTTCTTTCCTAAATATCCCCTAAATTGCATCAAATTAATTTATTTGTCATTACTTAAACATACATATTCTATCCTCAAAAAGGATATAAAATCTGAGATTAAAAACAGATACGTCATCAATTCTTTATTGATGTTCGTTATTATCACAATTTCTATTATCAGGTTTTCTATAGGCGATGAAAAGGTTGATGATACAATCCTCTCGGGACTGTTCTGGATAGTAATTTTCTTCACTGCTATCAGCGGTCTTTCCCGTGTATTCATAAAGGAAGAAGAAACTGGAACTTCGCTCGCACTGAAACTTTCAGCAGGCGCGACAGAAGTATTTCTCGGCAAGCTTCTTTTCAACTTTGTACTTACCTTTTCGCTCAACATGGTTATCTTTTTTCTGTTCTCTTTAATCACTGGAATTCAGATAAAAAACTTCTTCGCTTTTGGTTTAACTGTTATTCTCGGCAATTTCGGAATAGTATCTGCTTCTACTATAATCGCAGCTATAATAGCAAAAGCTAACTCAAAGGGCACTCTCTATCCTGTTTTAGCTTTTCCGATTCTTTTGCCGCTGCTTATTACTATGATTCACGCTACAAAGCTCGCAGCCGAAGGCGCACCGACAGGCGAACTTCTCGGTAACTTTCAAATTCTCATCTCATACACGGTTGTAGTTACAACAGTCTCAATTTTTCTGTTTAAATTCGTCTGGGAAGACTGATGAAAAATTCCGATTTCTACAATGCATTGTCTGAAAATTATGATAACATGCTCGGCTTTGAAAACGCTCTTCAAAAACGAAAGAATGTCTTAAACAAATTTATTCGCAGCAATTATAAAACCGCCATAGATATCGGATGCGGTACAGGTCTCGATTCTGTCTCGCTTGCTTTGAATGGTCTAAAAGTCACGGGTTTCGACACTTCAAAACTTATGATTTCTCAAGCCCGCAAAAATGCTCATCAAAGAAATTTGCGCATTCAGTTTATCAGTGCCCCATTCGATAAAGTTAATGTTTCGAAAAGCAAA
>CALJIG010000138.1 GCA_937974175.1 uncultured Ignavibacteria bacterium | reverse complement strand
CTTTATATGTGTATTAAAATATAAAATTCTCTTATATTCAATAAATTTCACTAGCGGGGAAATTTTAAAATTCTAACTAAAAAACGATAAATGAAAAACCTCTTCATTTTTTTGAGCAAAACAGTTCTTTCGGTTTTGATCACAGGAATAATAGTACTCTCTTCTGCATCATCTGCATTTTCGGGTACCCCACGAACATACGATATTCAGATGTTCGAGACAGATCAGTACAACAGAGGGCCTGTAAGCTCAGCGGTTTTCTTTTTCGATTCGAAACCATACGTTGAAGATTACACCAATATTACACTTGAAGTCATATACTCAAATGCAGAGATAATCTTACCTCGCGTAAGCTTTCTGACAATTGCCGTAAATAATATACCTCTTGCCAGCCGTGAGGTTAACTCAAGAAACCCTGATACTGCTTCTTTCAAAATTACAGTACCGAAAGATAAGCTCCTTCCTGGTTTTAATGAGATAAAAATCGTTTCCATATTAAGAACATCCGATGACCCTTGTAAAGATATCTATAATAACGCTTGCTGGCTCAGAATTTTAAAAAGCTCAACAATGCACGTTGAGGCAGTTGTGAATAACAACTATCCGCTTTATTATTATCCGTATCCTTATATAGATACATACATGAAGAATCCGATCCAGGCATCGGTATTTCTTCCGCAGAAACCGTCTACAAACGAAATTGAGAACGTATTAAAATTAATCAGCGACTGGGGTATCGGTTCACCGTTCGGTAACTTCAATTTCAGAGTAAGCACAGATGCAACAGGTGTTCCCGGAAGACAAATTAAAGTCGGTGATATTACAAAACTCGGTACAGACGGAATGGGTGTAAGCGAAGGCAACGGTCTTGTAAAAAGAGACGGCGGACCTGACAGAGACCCTGTTTTATTCGTATCCGGTAAAGGAACAGAAGGCTTAAATAAATCAGTTTCAGCTTTAACCAATACAGGAATGGTAAACCAGATGGATTCTACTTATTCCATTATTACTAAATTCCCGAACGTAACCAATACAAATAAAAAATCAACAAAAGCAGGCTTATTTACTTTAAATCAGCTTGGCTTCCCGCAAATAGTTTTAGCAGGTATTTTCAATCAGAGAAAAGCATTCATTTTCAGAAGACCTTTGAATTATGATATCAGTAACGATTCCTATATTAAAGTTAACTTCTATCACTCAGATGTAATGAACCCAAGAATGTCAATTCTTGTAATCTACATCAACGGCGTACCTGTAGGCTCTGCCGCATTAAACGAAACAAATGCAAAGGGCGGTTCATTTACAGTTAAAATTCCTGACAGCGAACTTGATAAAAACGAATGGTCAGTTGAATTCTCAGCATATCATGAAATCGGCGGTATCAAAGATATCAATTGCGACCACTGGTATGACGATTTAGTATGGACAGTAGTAGAAGGCACAAGCGAACTTTACCTTTCACCGGGTAACTACAGCGCAGCACCTTCTTTAAAAAATATTCCATTTGCAATTACAGATAACGGATTATCATCTGACCCGATAGTATTCTGGCTTCCATCAAAGATGAATGATTCTCATCTTACATTAGCAGGTTTAATTGCCGCTAAATCAGGTCAGGCAAATAAACAATTAACAGGATACAGAGTAGTTGTAGGCGATGATATTGATGACAGCTTGAAAAAATCTTCAACAATCGTAATGCTTGCATATCAGAACGAAGGCGCAAGATGGTCAAAATTAAAAGACAAACTTCCTGTAACTCCGCAAGGGCAGGGATATGCAGTTGATAAGAATTTCAATACAATCAATAATGAATTAACAACATCGTCAGCTATTTTACAGGCCTGCGTAAACCCATGGAACTCAAAGGGCGTTGTTTATTCTATTATGGTTGATAACGATAATACAGTAAATACCATCAATAATATTTTAACAAACAGAGAGTCGTTCATGAAACTGAACGGGCCGCTCTGCCTTGTTAAAAAAGACGGAAGAATAGTAGAAGTAAGCCCTGCGAAGAGCATGTTCAAGAACGTTGAGAAAACAACAAACGTAAAACTTTGGTATTTCTTAGTCGGAGCGGTGTTAATATTAGCTCTCCTCTTGATAATATTCAGAAGAAAGATTTTCAAACAAAAATAGAACTTTAATCTGTATATAAATATTGACAGCAGGCAAAAAGGTATTATTCGTAGAAGACAACAAGCTTGAACAGCAGGTCTTTCTGCAATACATGAAATTCCATAAACTCCCTTATGAATTTTCTGTAGCAGGTTCAGTAGCTGAAGCAAAGGAAATTCTCAGTAAGGAACGTTTCGAAGTTGCCATTACTGACTATTTCTTAGGCGATGGCATTGCTTTGGATTTATTCGAAGCATTAGCCGCCACACCTATTATTGTAATAACAGGCGCAGGCGATGAAGAGACAGCTATAAAGGCGATGAAAGCCGGAGCTTACGATTACTTCGTAAAAAGCTCCAATAAAAATCACCTTAAACTTCTTCCTGTTACGATTGAAAATGCCATCAGCAAAAAAGAGAATGAAGGTAAAATTAAAATTCTCTCAAATGCTTTAATGAGCATTAACGATGCCGTGTTCATAACTAATTTAAATGACCAGATAATCTACGTTAATAATTCTTTCACAAAAATATACGGTTATACATTTGCCGAAGTAATGGGCAAAGGCTCAGGCATGATATGGAAAGATGATGAATACACAGCTTATAAAAATTTGCTAAAAGCAGAAAAGAATAATAAAAAATTCGAAGGCGAATTCACTAACTGCAGAAAAGACGGAACTACTTTCCCGATTTCCTTGTCGGTATCTCATATAGTGGATAACTTCTCCAGCCAGATAATTGCATACGTTTGTATTGCAAGAGATATTACTGAAAACAAGAAAATCCGTGAAGAGCTTAAAAAATATTCAGAAGAACTAAAAAAATATTCACAGGGTCTTGAAGTAAAAGTTGATGAACAAAGCAGGAAGCTTGAAGAGGCAAAAAGATTTGCCGCTATTGGCGAAACTGCTACAATGGTCGGACACGATTTAAGAAATCCTTTACAGGTTCTGGTTAACACAATCTTCCTTGCGAAGATGAAGCTTAGCCCTAAGTTCCTTGAAAAAAATAAAAATTCAGTTTCAGAAACTACAACCCATACGCTCAATGTATTTCAGGAGCAGGTTGACTACATGAATAAAATTGTTTCGGACCTACAGGACATTGCCCGAAACATTGTTGTTGACTGGAGAGACGTAAACTTCAAGCCGTATATTGAAGAGATAATGACTTCAATTGCGCACCCCTATGATATCAAGCTCCACTTAAAATTAAATCCGAATCTTCCTGTATTAAAGTTCGACCAGGGATTAATGAAGAGAGTTCTTACTAATCTCCTCACGAACGCAGTTCAGGCAATGGAAAAGATCTCCGGAGATATAATGCTTACAGCCGATATCGAAGGACAAAATTTCGTTGTAAGAATATCAGATGAAGGAACGGGAATTCCCGATAACGTCCAGGCTAAATTATTCCAGCCTTTAGTAACATCTAAAGCAAAAGGAATGGGCATGGGCTTATCAGTATGCAAAAGAATTGTAGAAGCGCATCAGGGAAACCTTTCACTGGAGAACAACAGGAAAAAAGGAGCTACAGCAATTATAAAAATACCTTTAAAATAGGAGAACAATTTAATGGAAAACGTAAGAATAATTATTGTCGATGATGATGTAAGCATCGTTCAGACAATCAAGGAAATCCTTGAGCTGACCGGTTATGACACTGATACAGCCGATACTGCAAAAGAAGGGCTGGATAAAATCAGAAGAAACGATTACAATCTCGCATTGTTCGACATAATGCTCCCTGATATGCTCGGTACAGAGCTGCTGGCAGAAGCGCATAAGGAAAAACCCAAGATGAAAAAAATCATGGTAACGGGTTTTGCAAGTTTAGAAAATGCAGTGCTTGCACTGAACTCAGGCGCCGATGCTTACATAATGAAGCCTGTTAATCCTGAAAATCTTTTAAAGGTTATCGAGGAAAAACTTATCGAACAGGAAAAAGAAGACAGAATGAACGAAGACAAAGTAAGCGACTGGATCGAAGACAGACTCAATAACTTAGATACGTAATTTAATACTTTAGTACAGCACTTAATTTGTACAACTAAAAAACCCTGAATGTACACAGAAGAAACCAGAGGAATACTCGCAAAATACCTTAAAGACCTGCTTAAAAAGTACGGGATTGATGAAAAATATATAGGTACTGCTTCTAACGAGCAGAACTATATCAATATCTTACGCGATAAAAAGGTTCTTCTGGATGATGAATTCTTCAGACATCTTGCCAAAGATTTAAACCTTGAGTACATAGAAAAAGAAGCCCTGAGAAGTAAAAGCAATCTTGCAATGGGGCTGCCGTTCAATGTTATTAAAAAGAACTTAATCTTCATTCTAAATATTTCTGCTAAAAAAGTTAAGATTGCTACTGCTAATCCTTTTAACTTTAAGCTCTTTAAAGAGCTTGGCAGAATTTTCAAACGCGATATTGAAATTTGTGTAGCTACAATCGATGCAATCGAAGAAGCATTAGATTACGGCTACAGGGAAATCCACACCTATAAAGCTCTCGGCGAACTCCGCGATAGAGCCCCTGAAGAATCAGCTTTTACAGTGTTATACAAATGGCAGAAGATATTTATTATCTGCTGCGCAATTTTTCTGGCAATATGTTTAGTCCTTGCTCCGACAGGTACAACGTTTATATTATTCCTTGCAGTTAACCTGCTTTACTTCTTCTTAAATCCATTCAAGCTTTATATATCGCTTCGCGGATTTGAAAACTCGGGTAAAGGTATTACAGTTACCGAGGCAGAAGTAAGAAATCTTAATGAAGATAACCTTCCACTTTACACAGTGCTTATTCCTGTTTATAAAGAAGCGGAAGTTCTTTCAGATATTATCATCAACATGAACAGAATGGATTATCCTAAGGATAAGCTCGATATTAAAGTTCTTGTTGAAGAAAAAGATGACATTACATTAAACGAAGCAAAACGCCTCGGACTTATCGGCGGAAAACCTGAAGTTATGCTTGGCAATATGTCTGCTGAAGAATATCAGGAATACACAAAAATTTTCGAAATACTTATTGTACCCGATGCCGATATTAAAACAAAACCCCGCGCATGTAATTACGGCTTATACAGAGCCCGCGGTGAGTATGTCTGCATCTACGACGCTGAAGATGAACCGGATATTGACCAGCTGAAAAAAGCTATCGTTGCTTTCAGTAAAGTTGATGACTCATACATTTGTTTACAAGGCCACCTTAATTTTTATAACCCTAAAGAAAATCTTCTTGCAAGATGGTTCTCGCTTGAGTATTCTTTCTGGTTCGATTACTGGCTGCAGGGGCTTGACTTTGTTGATGCTCCCCTACCGCTCGGAGGCACAAGTAATCACTTTAAAACTAAGACTTTAAAACAGCTTGGCGGCTGGGACCCGTATAACGTAACTGAAGATGCCGATTTAGGTATCCGTATCTCAGTCAGAAATTACAATACAGCTATGTTGAATTCCTACACTCTTGAAGAAGCAAATCTTGAAGTGTGGAACTGGATTCGTCAGCGCTCACGCTGGTTCAAAGGATATATGCAGACCTTCTTAGTACATATGAGATTTCCTCTCAGATTCGTACGCGGTTTAGGCTGGAAAAAATTTGCATTCTTTATGTTTACATTCGGAGGTAACATTTTACTTCCTTTGATTAATCCTTTGCTATGGATAGTAACGCTGCTGACTTTGTTTTTCCCGGAAGCATCGAATTATTTATTCCCGCCGGAGCTTCAGACAATATGCGAATTCAATTTAATTCTCGGTAACCTTATTTATATCGTTCTTCATATCGGACCTTATTTATTAAAACGAAACTACGGCTCTATTCCCGTTGCGCTTACAATCCCTATTTACTGGATTATGATCAGCATCGGTGCATGGAAAGGTTTTGCTCAGCTTATTACAAAGCCGTTCTATTGGGAGAAGACAACGCATGGACTCAGTTCGTTCAGTAAAAAATCTGCATTCGTTTCAGTACCGCAGACACAGCCGTAAATTTTATAGTTTGTCCTCGTTACGAAGCTCCAGCTTCGTAACGGACTAATCTTTTTCAAAGCCCTTCTGAGATTTTCTGAGGGGCTTTTTTATTTCATCGTCGTAGATGGGATATTTAGGAGGAATTACCCAGTAAAAATGACTTCTTGGTGACCAACCCTTTCTTACAATCTTAGTTATTTGTTTTAAATATTTTCTTACTCTTCTTTGTGTAAAATCTATACAAATTATTTCATCTACAGGATCAAATTCTACGATTTCTGTTGTCATCCAAAATCCCTGATTGAAGTTATCCCAACCATTTGTTGTAGCCGTTCCTTCAAGAAAATCAGAATGTGTATGATCTCTCCCCTCTGAAACTTCTTTATTAATTGTTGCCCGATCAAAAATATCATGTATTAAATCATATTCTTTGTCGCTAGAATTTACTTCAATAACTTTTTTGTTAACAAAAAATCCTGCCATCTTTTTATAATCGTCTCTTCGGTGTTCATCGTCTGCGATTACAAATAAAGCAAAAATTTTATCAGGGAGCCATTCGAGATAAAATTCCCTTTTAGGGTCATCCCAATGAAGATAATATATGTCAACTTTATTTATTTTTCCTAAGCGTTCCATTTTTGATTAATGAATTTGTTTTTCTTTTTTAATCATCATCGTCTGGTAGCCATCCCTCATCAATCTTTATAATTAATTCTTGCAAATCACCCTTCACATTTTTATCTGTAAAATCCACGCACACTACTTTTTCTATATCTCCAAATTCTGAGAAAGCTGTCGTTGCTGCAAACCAAAAACCTTCATCAAAATCCTCGTGCGAAGTAGTCATTACAAAATAAATTGATAAATCCTCAAGTTTATCATAATCACCATTTTTTTTTAAACGATTTATATCAACTTGGTCGAATGTATCATGAATAAGTTGACATTCTTTTCCCGCCGTACAAGCAAACAAAACTTTTCTATCAATACAAATTTTAGCTAATTTCAGATATTCTGTTTCCAATTTGTCATTACCTATAACAAAGACTAACCAATTTTGAGTTGGTAATTCACTGCGAGATTTATTAATATCCTCCCAATAGACATATAAAATGTTTTTGTCATTAATTTTTCCTAAGCGTTCCATAGTGTTACAAACTAATTTTTTTAATTCAATAAATCAATTCCTCAGTGCTTATTAGTAGGGATAGAAAAAATTGCCACGCCTTTTAAGGCGTGGATACAAAAAAACAATGTATATGGGCTTTAGCCAAATTACCTTTGCCCTAAAGGGCATAGCTTGTGTCCTTAATTTGAACCACGCCTTAAAAGGCGTGGCAATTAATTCATCCCAATAATTGAATTTTTTCTTTCATTTTTCTGTTTCATTTTAAGACAATGAAAATTCTTCTCGGATTATTATTAGCAATTTTTATCGTATCCCTGAACGATGAATTAGCTGCTCAAAATATTAAACTTCTTCCGCCGCCGGGCGATGGTATTTACCATGGCACTATGGCAGGCTGGGGCATAAACGGCGATTCCATAAATGCTGCCCGTGTTAAAAATTTTACACGTACTGCAGGTAAAGATGTTGCCGTTGTTTATTTCGGTCAGAACTGGTTTGACGGAATAAAATTCCCCGCCAAAGAAGTTCAGGAAATCTATTCCTTAGGCAGTATTCCATTCGTCAGCCTTCTTCCCCGCTCAAGCTACAGGCAGTATCACATGGATACCATTTTTTCCATGCAGCGGATATTAGACGGTGACTTTGATAAAGAACTGACTCAGTGGGCGCTTGATGCAAAGAATTCAGGCATCCCGCTGATGCTTGACTTCGCCCCGGAAATGAACGGCAACTGGTTTCCATGGAGCGGTCAGTATAATTTTTACAGCGGAGATATCAAAACTGCCGGAAGAATGTACAGAGATACTTACAGACATGTAGTAAATATCTTCCGAAGTGTTGATGCTACAAATATTACATGGGCATTTCATCCTAACGGCGGCTCAAGTAATCAGGCTGAATGGAATAACATGAAACGCTACTATCCCGGCGATGACTATGTTGACTGGATAGGTGTAAGCATATACGGCTCGCAGAGAATCGGTGACAGATGGCTTGAAATTATTGATACGTTCGATGATATCTACGATGATATGGCGCATATATCTGCAATTAAACCTCTTGCCCTTTTTGAATTTGGAGTAACAGAAGACAAAGCTAAAGGCGATAAGAGCCAGTGGATACAGGATGTATTCAGATTTGTGACCGATTCAAAATACGACCGCATAAAAATGATATCATACTGGAACCAGAACTTCCCTATTTATGACAGCCATGGGAAAATTATTAACCATTCGGTAATGCAAATTGATTCATCTCCGGAGGTACTTTATGTATACCGTGAAAATATCAATAAAAATATTTTCATTTCAAAACCCATTCTAAGCCGTTAAATTACAAAGGCGGCATTTTCTGCTGCTGAACATCTTACGTATATTCTATAATTAAACACTACTCCTATGTCTGAAATTTTCAAAAAAATTATTCTGCTCGGCCGACCTGCATCAGGAAAATCCGAAACAATGGCTTATTTAAAGAATACATCACCTGAAGAACGCATACAAAGATTTCACGTCGGTAAAATATTAGAGCTTGACGACTTCCCTATCCTATGGGAATGGTTCGAGCAAGACCATTTACTCGAAAAAAAATTAGGCAAGCCGCGCATGATGTCAACGCCCGATAACGATTTTATCCATGAGCATCAGTGGCATTTATTGATTGAAAAAATTTCAATGAACTATGATAAGCTTTTAAGAGATAATCCTAATCTTCACGATGATACAACTGTGCTGATAGAATTCTCACGCGGCACACAGCACGGCGGATATACAGAAGCTTTCAAACACTTATCGGAAAATATTTTAAAAGATGCAGTGCTTGTTTACATTAACGTGCCTTACGAAGAATCATTAAGAAAGAACAGAAAAAGATTTAACCCCGATAAACCTGACAGCATTCTGGAGCACGGGCTTCCCGATGCAAAACTTGAAAAGCTTTATAAAATTGTTGACTGGGAAGAAGTCTCAAAAGGATTTACGACTCACATAAAAATTAACAATGTCGATGTTCCTTTTATGGTATTTGAAAACATGCCTTCTAAAACAGACGACAGAGAATTATTAGGACCTGAGCTTGATAGAATCTTCAGTGAGCTCTGGAAAGAATACAAGAAATACTTTATATAAGGTAATTTTTACTGTAGAATCAGAGAAAATCTGATTCAGAAAATAATTCGAGAAATCCATGGGAGTTGAATAACATTTCGTATTCAACTCCCCCTCTTCGTCACACACTTGAACGATACTTGCAAATCGTTATTATATGAACATTTTCATTTAACTATTTCAATAGTTTATTTTTATATTGATTAATTTTTGAACCCTTGGAAAATAAATCAACATCTGCAATATCCGATTTATTAGAACAGCTTGAAACTTCTGAAGGAGCCAAAAAAGTTGATGTACTTAATAAACTAGCCGTAAGTCATTTCAATATAGATACTATCAAATCAGTCAAATATTCTTTTGACGCAAAATCACTATCTGAGGAGCTGAATGATAAAGAACGACTCGCAAAGAGTTTACTGGTGCTTGGCAAAGGCTATTATAGAATTCCTGACTTTCTCTCCGCAATTGAACACCTATCCGCATCTGCTCTTATATTCGAAGAGCTTGAAAATATACCCGCACAAATCGATGCATTAACATCAATGGGAATGTCCCAGAATTTTGCAGGTGATTTTTCCCGCGCATTGGATTCACACTACAAAGCGCTTAATCTCAGCATACAGACAGGCAACAAAAGCGGCGAGAGTGAATCTCTGATGCAGATTGGTCTTTCCTATCTTGGCAACAAAGAGAATGATACAGCTCTGGAATATCTTAACAAAGCTCTTGAAATAAGGCTTAAATCAGGTACTAAACTTGAACTCGCTTCCGTGCTTGGCAATCTTGGCAATATACATATCAATCTTGAA
Organism: uncultured Ignavibacteria bacterium; assembly: GCA_937974175.1. Lineage (GTDB taxonomy): Bacteria > Bacteroidota > Ignavibacteria > Tepidaquicellales > Tepidaquicellaceae > JAFDZO01. The sequence continues at coordinate 9,696 of CALJIG010000138.1, read as the reverse complement.
AAACATGAAAAAGCAATGGAGTACTTTGAGCAATGCAAAACATTGTTTGAAGAGCTGGGCAACAAATTGCAAACAGGCAGAGCTTACTTGAATATCGGAATAAACCTGGGTGCTCTCGGCAAATATAAAGAAGCCGTGAACTACGTAAACACCGGGCTAAAAGAATTTTTGCTTGTAAGCGATAAAGAACCTGTCTGCAAATGCATTTACACTCTGGGGTATATTTATGCAAAGCAAGAAAATTATGAGAAAGCAATTCAGTATTATGATGAAGCAATTATCATAGGAGAAGAATACAAATTGATTCATACGCTTGAACATATCTACGGCGCTAAATCCGAAGCAGCAGCAAAAATAAACGATTACAAAACCGCTTACGAATATTACATAAAAAGCCATAGCATGGTTGAAGACAGACTGAAGAAGACATCTGATTTTAAAACTCGTTATCTGAATGTTGCTCATAAAGTCGATAAGCTGCAGGAAGAATCTGCAATACTATCCGAAAGCAACGCTAAGCTTAAAGAGCTAAACGACAGACTTACATTGCTCAACAATGAGAAAAGTGAATTCCTTGGCATCGCTGCCCATGATTTAAAAAACCCTTTAAGCTCAATTTCTTTATCGGCATCGACACTAAAAAAATATCTGGAAACTATGCCCCATGAAAAAATACTGAGCCACCTGGAACGGATTGAGAACACATCTACTAAGATGAAAAACATTGTTACAAATCTTATAAACATCAACATTATAGAGACGGGCGAATATATTATTAAGAAAGTAGAGCTGAATTTATCTGCTCTTATAAAATATATTTTAGAAGATTTTTATCACCGCGCTTCGCAAAAAAATATCGAATTAATTTACAAAGAAACAAAAGACGTAAAAGTTACTACCGATGAAAATGCCGTATACAGCATTCTTGATAATCTTATTTCTAATGCAATCAAGTATTCTCATCAGAACTCTTCCGTAACAATTGAATTAATTAAGAGCGATAAAATTACAGTCAAAATAATAGATAACGGCCTTGGCATTCAGGATAACGAAAAAGAAAAAGTTTTCCAGAAATTTTCACGGATGTCGAATAAGCCGACAGGCGGAGAAAATTCAACCGGGCTGGGTCTTTCCATCGTAAAAAAGCTTACCGATTTAATCGGCGGCAAAATCACCTTTGAATCTGAATACGGAAAAGGCACTGTGTTCACTCTCGAGCTGCCGGTATAGTTGCCGGTTGCCGGCAAAGTAACATTATTGTCACATTTTTATTTTAAGTATACCTATCCACTGTCTTTTTCTATTCAGACATCCCTATACCTCATGCTTTAGCGGGATAGGAAGACGGCTCGCCCCTATCAAGTGGAATAAACTCAGTGAGAAGATAGGTGTTCCGTTCGAACACCCCTCCCCGACTTCGTCGGGACTCCCCTCAAGGGGAGAATTTATGTTTGTGCTAACCGGTATTTAATTCCCTTATAATGAATAGGAAGATTCAGTGCTCATATATTTTTATTCTTCGAGACGTATCGAATTTTCAGCTTATCCCCTTCTTTTCTTTTTCTTAAAACACGTTACATCGGCTTTTTTCATTGTCACATTTTTGTCACATTTTTCTGTTTTATAATTTCCCTCGTTGGATTTTCTTCTGAGTGTATTATTAAATACTTCCTGAAGCTCCGGAGCTTTTTCAGAAGTGTCCTGAACTGTGTGCGGATGAGAATTTATAAATCCAAGATTTTCCTCTTTTCTTTTTTTAATATCTTCGACATACTTATCAATTTCTTCGTCTGAAAGATTTAGTGTTTCTTCATCAGGCTCGTATCGGTTGAATTTTTCTTTATCGGTAACCAGCACTGTCTCATCAGGATTTATATCATCTTCGGAAAGACCGTAAAGAAGGTCTTCATCATTCTGCATATTTGTTTCTGCGCTTTTCGCGGAAGTTTCAAGCATAAGCAATTTCGTCAGTTTCGTTATTCTGTCAATCACCATATCCGGGTCAAGCTCTTTATCTGTTTCATTCATCTCGAAAATATTATAATAAACAGTCAGCATTTTTGAAATTTTTTCAATACGGCTTACTTTCATGCAGCTGTTCTCAAAAAGAACTTCATCTATTACATCCTGCCTTGCAATAAGTATATAGGGAGCAAGTTCCCTGTTCCACCGCATAATAGTTGCGCGGTGCACGCCAAGCTCGTTGGCGATTTTATACATCGGCATACCTGCTGCTTTAAGCTCAATGAATTTTGTTTTTACTTCCATGTTAAACATAATTTTTCCTTTTAATTTGTTTAAAAAATTTTCAGAGAAATTATAAAAAGGAATAACAGGAAAAAACACAGTGCTGCCTATTACTACTAATAGGGAGAAATTTATTTTTTGGTATTGACAGGATTACCTATAACTAATAAAAGCTATATTAAATGAATATTAATATTAATATTTTATAGAAATGAATGATTATGATTAAAGAGCTAAAAATAAAAAACTTTAAAAGCATCCGAGAGCAAAATTTAGAATTAAGTAATATTAATATTTTAATTGGACAAAATGGGGCTGGGAAGAGCAATTTTTTGAGTATATTTGAATTTTTCAATAATGTTATTGATGAAAAATTGCAAGATTATTTTTTTCAAGCTGGTGGAGTACAGAATATACTTAATAAAGACTCTGAAAACGATAGTTTTCTTCATTTATATCTGGAAATTGGGACAACACCACAAAAAAACTTTTTTTACGATATTGTTCTTGATTCAAACAACCAACAACACATTATTAGATCTGAAGATTGGGGTTGGAAGAATAACCAGAATAAGAAAACAATAGATGAACTATTTGTGTATCGACATAGACCAAACACAAAAGAATCTATTTTAAATAATATTAAGGGTGAGACAAATAACGGTAATTATATTTACAATTATATTAAAAATTTCAAAATTTATAATTTCAAAGATGTAGGTAGCGAATTAAAAATGAAATTATATAGCGATAGGTATGATGCAGACTCTTTTGATAAAAGTGGAATAAACTTAGCAACCATTTTGTTTATACTAAATAAAAACCCCGAAGATTTACATGGATATGAATTTTCATATAAAAAAATTATAGAGTCTATTCAACTCGTTTATCCTTCTTTCAAAAATTTTATATTAAATTCAAGTAAGGAAGCAAAAGATAAATTTATGTTAAGATGGGAAGAAACTAATGGAATGAGATTTGACATAAGACAAATTTCAGAGGGAACATTAAGATTTATGTGTCTTGCGACATTATTAAATTTGCCAGATAATTTTTATAACTTTAATGATTGTATAATAATTGATGAGCCTGAATTGGGACTGCATCCTTTTGCAATTCATATATTGGCAGATTTAATTAAAAAAAGGTCTACTGATAAGCAAATAATTATTGCAACTCAAAGCAAAGAATTATTGGACGAGTTTGAACCTGAAGACATCATCATCACAGAACGAATTAATGGTGATACTGTTTTCACCCGTAAAACTTCAGAAGAATTAAAAATTTGGTTAGACGAATATTCCATTAGTGATTTGTGGGAAAGGAATATCCTTGGAGGACGACCATAGATAATGGCTTCAATTTATTTTTTAGTCGAAGGTGAAACAGAAGAGAGATTTTTTAAAGAAATTGTAAAAGATTACTACAAAGGAAAGCATTTTATTTCTTGTTCCTTAATGCCTCAAGGAAAACGAAAAGGAGGAACAATAGATTATAATCAGACCAAAAAAGAACTTAGTAGATTTTTTTATTCAGGAAAACATTTTGACAAAATAATACTCATCCAAGACTATTATCGTTTAGGTAAAACTATGAAGGAGCATATTGGAGGAAACTTAAACTTAGATAAAATAATTTTTTCTATTCAAGAACGATTAGAAAAAGATGTTAATAATCCAAAATTTCATTTTCGATTACAAATTTACGAATTTGAGGCGTATTTATTTACAAATCCAGATTTTGTTGCATCTTATTTTGATGACAATAAGATATTACAGAAAATTGAAAAGATTTTGGAAGAATTTGATGGTAACCCTGAATTAATAAATAATAGATTTGATACAAAACCAAGTAAGCGTTTGGATGAAATGACACAGAATAAATTCCAAAAAAGGATTGATGGAATTACAATCGTTAAGAATGTTGGTATAGATAATATAAGGAAAAAATGTAAGTATTTTAATGAATTATTTAATTTAATTGATTCTCTACCTGCTAGTTAACAATTGATAAATATTTATTCCAAACAAAAAAGCCGTTCCGAAAATTAATCCGAAACGGCTTTGGTATTTTTAGTCAAAACTTTTTTTATCTGCTGGCTATTCCTTTAGGTGTTGCTGTGTAAGTCTTTACAAGTTTATCGCCTACATAAAGATAGCCCGTTACATCAAACTCGCCCCAGTTCTCTTTTGTTGAAGAGTAATAATCCTTTACACATAATTTTGCAACGTTATCAAGGTCTCTTGTAATTGTTTGCCCGTAGATGTAAACTGAATTATTTTCAGGCTTTACTGTAATTATATTTTTGCTGCGTGAGCGGCTTCTTTCAATATAGTCTTCCTGCCATGCTTCGTATTGTTTTCTTGAATCAATAATATCGGGAGTTTCAATCGGAGCAGATGTTGTTACGCTGTGGTCAGTTACTACGCTGTCCTTTTTTTCACCGAAGAAATAAAAATATGCTCCGCCGCAAAGAAGTAAAATAGTAATAAACATTAAGAATGGACCGATGCTTGTTCTTTCCTGATTAAGCGCGAGGGCTTTTACACCGGGCTTTTCGGTTTTCTTAATGTATTTATTTTCAACTTCGCGAAATACCTGATGATAATACTCAGGATTGTAGCGTGAATAAAACTCAGCTAACTGATTGTATTTTTCGCGATTGCTTACAATGTACGTTTCGAGTTCTTCTCTGGTCGGTTTGGCCATACCGTCAAAATTATTTACTAAATTTTTAAAATTAAATGCTAATATTTCAAAAGTTGTATATCCGGGTAAACTTAGGTTTTCGGGGTTTTGCATTTTATTCTTTTTTAATCGTTTGACAGGTATTAATTCAATTCCTGTGCCGAAACGCTCGGAAAAAAAATTGCAAATGTTTTTAAATTTTTACTGATTTAAAAACATATTCCGTTACCTAAAAATTAACCGGAGAAGATGAAAAATTATAATTTAGCTTTAAAATCGCTGTTTTTGGTGAAACAAACCGAGGGAAAAAAGTTTATAGATTAACTTCCAAAAAATTACAAAATACTTTTGATACCGCCCTCTCAATTCCCTCCTTAGAAAGCTACCAATTATCAAGTCCCGCTTTAGCGGGAGAGGGGAAGCTGATGGTGAACTTATGAATACTATTTAAACTTGTTGATACCGCCCCCTCAGTCCCCCTCCTTATAAAGCTACAAATTATCAAGTCCCGCTTTAGCGGGAGAGGGGGAAGCTGGTGAAGGCTTTACTCAGAGTTTTGAATTATTAATTACTCATTATTAATTATTAATTGTATCACGCGTTTCCTTCTGCTTTCAGCTTATCGTACTCGGCAACAATTTTTACTTCAACTTCTTTCGGAACGTCTTCATAATGCGAGAACTTTCTTCTGTATGTTCCACGGCCTTGTGTGAGTGAACGGAGCTTTGATGAATACCCGCCCATTTCTGAGAGAGGTATCTGGCATTTCAATAACTGCATATGACCTTCAGCTTCCATACCGCCGATTCGTCCTCTGCGTGAAGAGATATCGCCGGAAACTGCTCCCATGAATTCTTCAGGGAATACAATTTCAACATCGTAAATCGGCTCGAGCAATACAGGCTTAGCATCTTTAAATCCTTTTCTGAATGCCTGCGCGCCTGCAATTTTAAATGACATATCCGATGAATCAACATCGTGATAAGAACCGAAGTGCAGTGCGACTTTAACATCAACAACAGGATAGCCGGCAATAACGCCTTCGGGCAGAACTTCCAGAATTCCTTTTTCAACAGCAGGAATAAATTTACCGGGAATAACTCCGCCGAAGATTTCATTTACAAATTCAAATCCACTGCCTCTTTCATTCGGCTCTAAGCGGATATGAACGTGTCCGTACTGACCATGTCCGCCGGATTGTTTTTTATATTTGAACTCCGAATCTTTTACGACTGCACGGATTGTTTCTCTGTAAGGAATCTTCGGCTCTTCGACTTCAACTTCAAGTCCGAACTTGGTTTTTATTCTGTTGATGATAACGTTAAGGTGCATTTCACCTTGTCCGCTGATAAGTGTCTGATGCGTTTCAGGGTGATGAGCAACAATAAATGTCGGGTCTTCTTCGTGCAATGTATGAAGTGCGGCTGCTATTTTATCTTCTTCGCCTTTTTTCTTAGGGAAGATAGCAAGCGTCATATTATGCTCGGGATAAATTATATACGGAAGCACAACAGGGAAATTTTTTGAGCTTAATGTATTATTTGTATGCGTGTCTTTTAATTTTACAACGGCGGCAATATCTCCGCACTTCAGCTCCGTTACTTCTTTTCTATCCTTGCCGTTCATATAATAAAGCTGGGAAATACGTTCCGTCTTTCCGTTAGCTTCGTTTATTAAGTCCATGCCGGGCTTTATGCCTCCCGAGTAAACTCTGAAGAATGAAAGCTCGCCGATATTTTTTTCTGAGACTGTTTTAAAAATAAATAAGCAAGGTTCGCCGGATGGATTTGCAGGGACTTCAATTACGTCGTCTTTATTCGGGCTGTGACCTTTTTCTGCGGGTTTTTCCAATGGAGATTCTGAATACTCGCAGATGAAATCCATTACGGGTTTCACCCCTACACTGTTTTTTCCCGAGGCGCAGAACACAGGGAAAATTTTTCTTTCTTTCATTCCTTTATGAAGACCGTAGTTGATATCTTCTTCAGGAAGATTTTCTTCGTTCTCGAAAAACTTTTCCATCAACGCATCTTCTTCAGCAGCGATAACTTCTACGAACTGTTTGTGATATTCATTTGCTTTATCTTTTAATGCATCCGGAATATCTTCTTCGGTGAAATCACCTTTGCCGTCTGATTTAAAGCGCAGCACTTTCATTTTTGCAACGTCAACAACTGCATCGAATGCAGGTCCGGGATTTAACGGAAACTGAACGACGGCAACTTCGCTGCCAAAGCTCTCGCGAAGCTGCTCAATACATTTATCAAAATCTGAATTTTCCTGGTCAAGTTTATTTATCACGAAGATAATATTGTTCTCGTAATCCTGTGTGTAATGAAAGCTGAGTTCTGTTCCGACTTCCCTTCCTTTGAATGAATCAATTAATAAAACTGATGTATCGGTTACACGTAGAGAAGATTTTACTTCACCGAGAAAATCAATATAGCCGGGAGTATCGATGATGTTAATTTTTCGCGGTTCGCCCTTTGAATTTTTCCACGTAGTATTTAATACTGAAGAGTTGATTGAAATTTGTTTTTCTACTTCGTCTTTGTGGTAATCACTGACAGTGTTACCCTCTTCAATTTTTCCGAATCTGTTAGTTGTGCCCGCAACATATAGCATAGATTCTGCAAAAATTGTTTTACCAGTTGTTCCGTGCCCGATTATCGAAATATTCCTGATTTGCTCTGATGTAAAAGTTGGCATATTTTCTCCTTAAAAGAATTTAATTAAGTAAAGTTGATAAATTTGAATAAATATTGATTTTAAAAACAGAAAATTGTTTGGTATAGAAATTGAGACTGTATGGAATGGTGAATGAAATGAGTTGGCAATATTTCGGATACCGCTGCCCCTGAAACATACTTTTGCTGCACATTTATACAAAGAATTTTTATCCCCCTCCCTTTCAAGGAGGGGGCGGGTGATACCGCACTCTGATATATTGTTTTTTTTAAACAAAGCTCAGTAAGTATAAAATTCTTGAAAAAACGTAACTTTTAAGAAAAGATTACGTATATAATAAGTTGTGCGACAAATGGGAAAAAATGAGTTTAATTACCTGTTTTAAGAAAATAACATTTAAAAATATAATTTGAAAGGAAAGACGATGACAATTAAAAAACTAAGGGAGCAGTCGGAAAATTTCAATCAGGAAATTTCGAAAGAATTTTATCTTCAAGGCGCCGGATTAAAAAACGAAATCGACCTTGATGCAATTTATTCGAAGTATCCTGATATTCATAAAAAGGAAAACATCGACCTTATTTACAGAGAAATTGAAAACAATAAAGATAATCCCTCGGAGATAAGCAGGCTGAACATACTTCTCGAAAATCTTTACAATGAAATTATGGGTTTCGAGCTGAGCGATCTTGCAATGCAGGAGCTTGCTGCTGAAACTAACGGAACAATAGAAATCGATAACAAACGTGTACCGTTCCGCTCTGTAATGGGTGAGATATTAAAAACACATGAACGCGAAAGAAGAAATGAAATAGAATTAAAGAAGGATGAATTTCTTGCAAAAGAAATAAATCCTATTGCGCGCGAAGCAAACAAAAAAGAAAGCGGTCTGATAAAAAGCTTCGGCTTTAAAAATAAAGTTGATATGTTCCAGACTTTATCAGGTATAGACCTTTACAAAGTAAATGCGCAGATGCAGGACTTCCTGAAAAAGACTGAAGAAATGTATACAGATACGCTGAGCTTTTTTGCAAAGAAAAAGTTAGGCTTAAGCATTGACCAGCTTAAAAGACATGATATGATGTATATGAACCGCGGAAAAGAATTTGACAAGTATTTCCCGAAAAGCCAGATGATGGATAAGATGAGCGGATTTGTTTCAAAGATGGGAATAGATATTACTGCCAACAATAAAATCAGTTTTGATATTGAGAGCAGAGAAAATAAATCGCCAAGAGCATTCTGTTCACCTGTAAGGATTCCGCATGAAGTATATCTTGTGCTTTCACCTAGAGGCGGAAAAGATGATTATACAACATTCCTTCATGAGCTTGGACATGCGCTGCACTTTGCAAATATTGATAAGAGCATGGGCTTTGAATATAAATGGTTCGGTGATAACTCTGTAACAGAAGGCTATGCAATGAACCTTGACCACTTAACATTAAATCCTTTATGGATGAAGAAAGTGCTTGATGTGGATTTTGAAAAAAATAAAGATTATTTCATCCAAAGAAATTTTGATGAGCTGATGATGCTGAGAAGATATGCAGGAAAAATAGATTACGAAATAAAACTTGCTGAAGCGAAAACAATTGACGGTATGGATGAAGTCTATGCTGAAACACTTACCAAAGCAAACAAAATTCAGTACAGCAAAGAAACATACCTTCAGGATGTTGACGGATATTTTTACACTGCAAGATATATAAGAGCATGGATGTTTCAGGAAAACTTAAATGAAGTCTTAAAAAATAAATTTAACGAGGACTGGTTTTTAAATCCTGAGGCAGGAAAATTCCTACTTGATATCTACAGCTACGGACAAAAATACAGCGCAGATGAACTTATGAAAATGCTGGGGCATGAAAACTTATCTGTCGAGCCTTTGTATAAAAATATTTCAAAGGTGCTGTCGAATTAAAAAAAATAATATATTGGCACATTCAAAATTTGACCTGACAGGTTTTTAATCCTGTCAGGTCTTTTTTTATTTTAATTCTTTTTTTTACCACCCCCTTTCCCCTCCTTATTAAGGAGTGGGAATTTATCTACCGCTTATTTTTGAACACG
>CALJIG010000137.1 GCA_937974175.1 uncultured Ignavibacteria bacterium | reverse complement strand
AAATGAAAAGTATTTTTATTGCTTTATTTTCTCTGATGTTCATAAATGCAGCATTGCCTCAGGATTATTACTATTACTTTGGGAAAAAAATTGACCTTAATATACGCGAAGATAAGGCAGTTATAGTAACAAATGAATCCGGACAGAATAAAGCATCGATGGAAAACGAAATTAAATCTGTTCTGGATGCCGGAGACGAATTGAAGAATTCTTACAATAATACTTACGAAGTAATTTTCAAAAATAATTCCGGTCTGCAGAAAGTTCAGAATCTCGCAAGCAGATTTTCCGGAAAAGAAAATTTAGTAAAATTTGTTTCGCCGGCTTACTATACGAATAACCTGAAAATTACAATAATCTGCGCCGATGAATTTATAGTAAAGCTGAAAAGCGAAAATGACAGAAGCAAAATGGACTTACTGAATATCCAAAACGGTGTTCAGATAGTTGAAAGCTTCCCGGGAAGCAGACAGTTCAATATGAAAACATTCAACGGAAATGCGAAAACTTCACTGCAATTATCTGAAATTTACTTAGCTACAGGACTCTTTGAATACGCCGAACCGAATTTTATTTATCCCGATTATTGTTTACTTAATTCTACACCCAACGACCCGCTTTATTCTGCTCAATGGCATTTAAACAATACCGGGCAAACCATTACGGCGAATTCAAGCTCAAATGGATTTGACGCACTTACATATCAGGGGCTTGCAGGTTCAGATATGGATGTAAACTCTGCCTGGGATTATACTACAGGCTCATCGTTAATTGAAGTTGGAGTTTTTGATACAGGTATCGACTCAACCCATCCTGACTTAAGAACAAATCTTGTTGCAGGATTTAATGCAACTACTAATGTAAATAGTGTAGCTACTGACCCTGATGGACACGGAACTTGCACAGGCGGATTAATAGGCGCAGTAACAAATAACTCGCTTGGAGTTTCAGGGATTGCTTACTCATGCAAGTTGAAATCATTTCAGATATTCGATGCTGGCGGAAGCGCAACAAATACATACATTGTGCGCGCTTTTAATAAAGCAAAAACAACGGGAACGGCAATATCATCTAATAGCTGGGGCGGAGGCTCGCCTGCAGCATCCTTAACAAATGCAATTGATAGCTGCGCTATATACGGCAACAGCGGAAAAGGATGCGTAATATTATTTTCATCAGGAAACGATACAAAAAATCCCCCGGCATATCCATCGTATCTCAGAAATGTAATATGCGTCGGAGCTTCAACAGCATACGACCAGAAAAAAGCTCCGGGCACAGGTCTGCAGTACTGGTGGGGTGGAAATTATGGCGGAGCATCTCAATCAGACGGAAACTCATCTTACTACGGTGATATAGATTGCGTTGCGCCGACAATTACAGTTACAACCGATGTTCAGGGTACAGGCGGTTATAATACTGCTGCAGGTACTGCAGGAGATTACTCAACTGACTTTAACGGAACATCATGTTCATGCCCGAATGCTGCGGGAGTTGCAGCTTTAATTTATTCAGTAAATACTTCATTCACTGCTGCTCAGGTAAAAACATTTCTGCTACAGGGATGCGATAAAATAGATAATATTTCTTATGATTCTTCTAAATTTTATGGAAGATGGACTGACTATTTTGGATATGGAAGAGTGAATGCTTACAACTCTGTAAGGCTTGCTGCCGGAGTAGATGTTGTACCGCCTGCTATAGTTCATAATAATATTGAATCACATAACTCAACTTATCCGACTACCATTACAGCCGATATTTCAGATTTAAACGGAACTGTGAATACATCAAGCGCAAAGATTTTTTATAGAACAAATAAAAACAATGCCGGCTGGTCTGCTTTTGATTCAGCAGCATATACAACTCAGGTAAGCAGTTCTTATACTTTTAAAATTCCCGGCTACGGATGGGAAACGCAGGTACAATATTATTTAAAGGCTGCGGATAACTCAGGTAATATTTGTAAATTCCCTCTTCACGCGCCTGATACAACAAATTTATGCTATTATGCTATAGGGAACATTCAGAGCGAGAGCGGAAAAATTGGCGCCTCAACAATACCTGATTATGTTCTTAAGTACACTACTTCAAATCCCTCATTCAGCGCTTTTAAAATTCTGAAAACGAGAGTAAGAATGTATGTAAGACATGTACGATTGAGCGATATGCATTTTTCACTGGTAGGACCTCAGACAAACACTGCGCTAAACAGCAAAAATTTGTTTGCGGAAAATTCATCCGGCACTACAACAGGTATGACTAATGTAACTGTTATGGATTCAGCAAGTCTCTTCTGGAGACAAGGAACTCAGCCTTATACAGGAGGGTTCTTTAAGCCTGAATATTTACTCAGAGGATACAATGGTTTAAGCGCAAGCGGAACATGGAGAATTTTGATTGATGACGTAAATCAAAATTCAAATGCACAAGGAAACTTAGACAGCGCAATTATAACATTTTACAGAACATCGGGTACAACAAGCTCCAGCGCAGGATTTAATTCCGAAGCTGATTCTATCTGCACATTCAACGGCTCTCAAACAGACACAATAAATTTTTATCTGAAGAACAGAGGAACTGCTGTATTGACAATTTCGGGAACAGCATTTAACGGAACTTATGCCTCTAAGTTCTCCTTGCTTTCATCACCTGCTTCAATTGCTTCAGGAGACAGCGGATTGTTTAAGATAAGATGTAATCCCCTTGCTCCGAAACCCGGAAAAGGAAACGAGCATCTGCTTGATGACGCTGAAAACGCTACGCTTGATATAACAACTAATGACCCCTCGAAACCGACTCTAAAAGTATCGCTTCAGACTCCTGCACCTTTACCGGTAGAGCTTTCTAACTTTACATCTGCTGTAGAAAAAAATACCGTAAAGCTAAACTGGGCAACAACATATGAGCAGAATAATTCAGGATTTGATGTGGAAAGAAAATTAAGTTCGGGAAGTGACTGGACAAAAGTAGCAAATCTTGCAGGAGCAGGAAATTCAAACACACAGATAAACTATTCTTATACAGATAATTTTGTTTCAACAGGAAAATATAATTACAGACTGAAACAGATTGACTTCAACGGAAATTACAAATACTATGAGCTTGCATCCGAAGTGATTGTTGGAATACCTTCACAGTTTAACTTGTCGCAGAATTATCCTAATCCGTTCAATCCTTCCACAAAAATAAATTATGATTTACCTTTCGATAGCAGGGTAAGTATAAAGATATTTGATATGACGGGTAGAGAAATATCTTCAATAGTAAATCAGGTTCAGCCGGCGGGATATTACTCGGTGAATTTTAATGCTTCAAATTTAGCCAGCGGAATTTATTTTTATTCAATTAACGCTGAAGGCGGAAATAAAACATTTGTAAAGAGCATGAAGATGGTTCTAGTCAAATAACAATTAACAGATAACAATTTGCAATATATACTCCTGCCGGGAAATTCGGCGGGAGCTTTTACAAATTAACGTTTAAGTTCTATGTTATTTGTTTTATTTAGTATTTTGTTTGATTTTTTTTTAAATTGGTAAATCATTTTCCTCACGGCTTATCCTAAATCTTGTGCCAACTCCTCTAAAAAAATGATATAGTATTTTCCAATAGAATCCTGGCAGCACTTCTTCTTTCTACTAATAAAAATTTAATTTCTTTATTACAAGTAATTCTTAAAAAACCTCATTAACCACACTAAAATTATTTCTATGGCAAAACCTCTAAGAAATTTGTCTATGATAGCAATTCTCCTGTTTGCTATTTTTTCAACTCAGTCTGCAAATGCACAGTTAACCGGAACAAAAAACATTCCCGGTGACTATGCAACACTTGAACTGGCTGTTAACGATCTTAACATTCAAGGTGTTGGCGCAGGCGGCGTAGTTTTAAATGTAGTCGCGGCTAATCCTCAATCAGCTCCCGCAGGAGGATATTCTATTACTGCTACAGGTACTGTGGCAAATACAATTACCATAACAGGTAACAGCAACACAATTACTGCAAGCAATGCTCTTGTAGTTGGTAATCTTAACGACGGTATTTTTAAATTAATAGGCTCTGACTATGTAACTATCCAGGGATTTACTATGCTGGAAAATGCTGCTAATCTTGTTACAGCAGCTGCAACTAATAATATGACTGAATGGGGTGTTGCATTGCTTTATGCAACAGCAACTGATGGAGCGCAAAACTGTACTATACAGAATAATACGATTACTCTGAACAGGTCTTACCAGAATACTTTCGGTATCTACAGTAACTCTACTCATACTGCCTTAGCAGTCACGGTAAGTGCATCTGCAACAGGAGCGACAGGCGGAAACAGCGGATTAAGAATTTATAGTAATGCTATCGATAATGTTAATCTGGGTATTGTTATTGTCGGACCCACAGCTATTGCCGATGCAAATACAGGAATTGATGTCGGAGGTTCTTTATTATCGCAAGGAAACGTAATTACAAATTACGGAACGACAGGAACGTTCTCAGCTTATGCAAACGTATCCACAACTGTAAACGGAATTTTAATTAGAAACTCAAACGGATTTAACTGCTCATATAACACTGTAACAAGTTCTGTAGGCGGTGTAACAGCAGGTACTTTGAATGGTATTCAGGTTCAAGCATCGAGCTCAGTTCCAACAGCAACTTTTACAAACAATATTACTTTTAACAGCATCTCTTTAAAAAGTGGTCTTGCAACAGGAGCAATGAACGGAATTACATATCCCGGAGGCTCTGCAAGTACAACCAGTATATCGAATATCAATAATAATGATTTTAATAACTTCGGACATACAGTTGCCGCATCAGGAGCTATTATTTTTATTACAACAGCAAGTACTAACCTTACAACTTCAATAAGCAATAATACTTTTACAAATATGACCGTTAATACAACGGGTAGCGTCACTTTTATTTCAATGTCTTTTACTGTTACACTTGTTGGCGGCTCAAAAACTGTCAACGGAAACTCTATAGTAACAGGGTTCTCAAAGACAGGTGCAGGCGGCACAGTTCTTCTGGTAACGGATAACGGTTCATCATCAACTGTAGTTCAGTCAAACTGCACCAACAATAATTTTTCAAATATTACTGTTACAGGCGCAACCACATTTACAGGTTTAAATTATACCGATGGTGGAACTGCTCCTTCAAGAACAGTCAGCGGTAATACGCTTAATAACTGGACGGGCGGTACAAACGCTATCAACTGTATGAATTTTACATACTGGAGCGGCACTACTTCTACTCTAAATTCGAATACTATCTCTAACATAACCGGTCAGGGTATTGTTACAGGTATTACTATTGGTAATACTGTTGCAACAGCAAACCCTATTACTGTTGCAAATAACACCGTCAGCAATTTATCTTCGACAGGTACAGGCAATACAGTAACGGGGATTACATGCTCAAACAATTCACCTGCTGTAAATTTATATGGAAATACGGTAAACACACTTTCTTCTACAGGAGCTTCTCTTGTATCAGGTATTACTTTTTCCAATGGAACTGCGACTAATATATTCAATAATAAAGTTTACGATTTATCAGGCACCAATGCTTCATCAACAGTTTCAGGTATTACCATTTCAGGCGGTACAATTAATGTGTTTAACAATCTGGTTGGTGATTTAAGAGCTATCAATGCAAATGCTGCAAACCCGGTTAACGGAATCAATATTACAGGCGGCACAACAATTAGTCTGTATAATAATTCTGTAAACATAGCAGCATCCAGCGGCGGCGCGCTATTCGGTTCAAGCGCAGTATCTGCTTCCACTTCTGCTACTGTTGTACTTAGAAATAATATATTTTATAATACTTCAACACCGAGCGGCGCAGGAATAGTAGCTGCTTACAGAAGAACTACAACGACTTTAACTTCATATGGAGCATCGTCAAACAATAATGAATTCTATGCAGGTACACCAAGCGCAAGCAATTTACTTTTCTACGACGGAACAAACTCAGACCAGACGATTGCTGCTTTAAAATTGAGACTTTCTCCGCGTGATGCAAATTCTGTATCTGAAGCTCTGACATTCAGAAGCACAACGGGTTCGAATGCGCATTATCTGAAACTGGATAGCTTAGTTGCAACACAGTGTGAAAGCGGTGGAACAACAGTTGCAAGCCCGCTTATTTCTGATGACTATTACAACATAGCAAGATTCCCTTTTACAGGTTATCCGAATAATCTTTCTTTCCCTGCAACAGCACCTGATATCGGCGCAAATGAATTTGGAGGAATTCCAATTGATTTAAGTCCTCCTTCTATTACATATACAAATCTTTCAAATACACCGTTAACAACTAACAGAACTTTAACAGCAACTATTACAGATGCCTCAGGTGTTGCAGGCGGCACAAATAAACCAAGATTATATTACAGAAAAACGACTGACATTACTTATGTATTCGATAATAATCCGTCTCAGGCAGGTAATGATTACACATGGACAATAGATTATGCTGCAGTAGGCGGCGGCAGTGTAACCAGCGGCGATATAATTCAATACTATGTGGCAGCACAAGATGTTAATGGGGTTGCAGGTACAAATCCATCCGGCGGTAGCGGATCAAATCCTCCGGGAACAGTTGACCCGGGAGTACCTAATACTTATAATATTGTCAACTCTCTTACAGGAACTTTTACTGTAGGAACAACTACAGGTACATACACGACTTTACAAGCAGCATTTGATTTTGTTAATGCGAATGCAGTAGCAAGTGATATTATTTTACAAATTCAACCTGAAGGTACTGTAGAAACCGGAACTGCTCAATTAAATGCAGTTTCTTATACAGGCGCAGCACATTGGAATATTACAATTAAGCCGGCAGCAGGCTCTACACCAACTATTGCATCAAGCAGCGCAACACCGGTTTTATTAAACGGAGCTGACTACGTAATTATTGATGGTTCGAACAACGGCAGTACTACAAGAGATTTAACTATTTCTACTACAAGTGTTTCCACTGCCAGTGCTCTTGTATGGATGCAAACAACAGCCGGTAATGATGCAAGTACAAACAATACTCTAAAGAATTGTAACTTGACCGGCAATACCAATCTTACAACTTTATTCGGAGCAGGTTCAGGTGGAACAGCGATATCTAATGCTTCACTCGGTACATCAAATAACTCAAATACATTCCAGAATAATAATATAATTAAAACTCAATACGGAATATACTCTTCGGGTGCATCAGTTGGAACAAAAAATACAGGTACAGTTATCAGTCAGAATGTTATAAATGGTACCAATCCAAATAACGTAACCATAGGCGGTATATATGCAAGATTTGAAGATGGCATAGTTATTTCAGGAAATAATATTGGCGGTATAGATAAAAACTTAGGTGCTCTTACCGGAACAGCATTCGGTATTGCTTTGGGTTTAATACCTAATAACGCTATAGCTACATTCACAGGAAGCGATGTAATAAATGCAACAGTGTCATCAAATATTATAAGCGGTGTAACAAATACAAATGCAACAGGATATTCTTCTATGGGTATTGTTATTAATACAGTAACATCAGGCACAACCAATGTTATTAATAACTCGGTAAGCGGTATTTTATCCCCTGCCACTGCAACAGATTATTCCTGCGGAATACTCCTTGGCGCAGGTGCAGGCTCAACAACAAACTGCTACTATAATTCAGTTTATCTTTCCGGAAACAGAGGCGCAGGAGCAACTTACCCGAGCAGTTGTGTTGCCTTAATAGCAGACAATACAATAAATCTTAAAAATAATATTTTCTACAATAGCCAGACAACTGCTTCAACGGGAAAAAGCTATTGCATCTCTACAATTGCATTTACTTACGCAAATCTAAATTCAGATAATAATGATTTTTATGTTACAGGCGCTTCAGGTTTTCTGGGGATTACAGGCGGACTATTTGGAGGTAATGACAGACCATCATTAGCAGTTTGGCAATCAACTACATCGAAAGATGCAAACTCACTTTCAGCAGATCCTGCTTTTACATCAACAACTAATTTAGTTATAGATGCAACAAGCCCTAATGCCTGGTATGTAAGTGGTATGGGTCAGCCTATCGCAACTGTAGCTGTTGATATTTTAGGAGCTGCCAGAACTACAACAATTGCAGCAGGCGCATCTGATATTGGCGCATACAATGTTACTCCGGCTTCCACTCCACCGGATGCAGTTGAATCACCTGTTGCACCTGTAGCAGGCGGTACTTCTACATATACATTTGGCGGAAAACTAATTGCAACAATTACATGGGGAGCAGGCGGAACACCTCCGACCTCAATGTCAGTTAAAATGTTCGGCGGAACTAACGGTCCCGGAACGGGCGCATATACAGTCGGCAATGCATATTGGCTATGCGTTCCTACAGGCGGTGCGGGATACTCATATGACATTACTTTGAATTATGATGATTCACAGTTAGGACCAATTTCTCCTGAAGCAGATGCAAGAATCGGTAAATCTGATGACGGCGGAACTACCTGGGTTCCATCAATAGTTGCAGGAACAGGTCCGGGACAGTATGCACTTAATACTACATTAAACACACTAACTCTTTACGGACAGACAAGCTTCTCATATTTCGTAATGAGTGATCTTGATAACTTAGTACCTGTTGAACTTTCATCATTCAGCGCAACAGTTAACAGAAGAGTAGTTAATCTGAACTGGTCAACTGTTACTGAAGTTAACAACAGCGGTTTCGAGATAGAAAGAAAAGAAGCGTCTTCACAGTCATATTCAAAAATCGGATTTGTTCAAGGTAACGGAACAACAAACTCCGCAAAGAATTACACATACGAGGACAGAAACCTTTCAACAGGAAAATATAACTACAGACTGAAACAAATGGATTACAATGGTAACTACAAATACTATGAGCTTTCAAGCTTAGTAGATGTTGGTATTCCTACAAAATTTGATATTTCACAAAACTATCCGAATCCTTTCAATCCTTCAACAAAGATTAATTTCGACTTGCCTTTCGACAGCAAAGTACAGATTAAAGTCTTTGATATGACAGGAAGAGAAATGGCTCAGATACTAAACGAATCAAAATCTGCAGGTTACTATACTGCTCAGTTTAATGCTTCATCGCTTTCAAGCGGAATTTATTTCTACCAGATAAATGCTACAGGCGGAAATCAATCGTTCGTACGAACAATGAAGATGGTACTTGTAAAATAAGAATTAACAGATAGCAATTTACAATCTAAGCTCCTGCTGATAAATCGGCAGGAGCTTTTTTTTTTTGCGGCTATGTGTCAAATTATGATTTTATTATAGTTTTATTAGACTTTTGAAAATGCTGTTTTTTGTTAGGATTTTGTTAGGATTTATTTTAGATTTATTATAAGTTTTTCAAAAATAACTCTCTAAGAAAAATGTTAAGTATTCACCAGAAATTAACATCCTTAAACAATTTCCAAAAAGAAAATATAAATACAAAAAGTCTTTATATTTTCAAAAAATTTCCTATTTCAAAATATCTTTCATCAATTAGTTACAATTAATTAACTGATGAGAAATACTTCTGGCATCCTTCTCAAATCTTTGAAATATTAATCCCCTGCTTTG
>CALJIG010000136.1 GCA_937974175.1 uncultured Ignavibacteria bacterium | reverse complement strand
TAATTGCGCGGTTCAAAATTCATGACTCTGAATTTATAATTATAGGAGGAGTTTCCTTCTTCCTAGTATGGCTTGCTAACGCCATAATAAAAGACCGTATGCAAAAAAAAGCTAAGCTGAGTTACACTGACTCCGCTCACGCTCATATTAAAATAAAGCCCCGCACCAAATTAATGAAGTACACAATTTGGTTTGGAAATTTTATAGCGTTCTGGGCTTTAGTGTTTTTGATAACGTATTTATTCTATTAAAATAGAAAGCTTGAATACCTAATGAAAACTATCATACGCTTCTTTGGAATTTTAGTAGATCTAATTTTAACAGGAATAACTGACCCCTCCATAATTTATAAAAATAAGGAGCGACCAAATTTTTTTTATTGAAGTTACTAGCGGCATCAATATTTACAATCTTCATAATTTATTTCGGGATAGTATTTATCTCTTATCTCTTTAACTCGTAACTTATTTGTTTAACGTATCATCACATCAAGATATTTTAAGTTCAAACTTAATTTAAATTTGCTGCCTTTTGTTTTTGATAACGTATTTATTCTATTAAATTGTTATATTGAGAGCATCATATCCCACGGCTATTTATAGGTAAATCCTGTAATCGCATCATTCAGTATTTCTTATAATATTTCACAAATCAAATTAAACACTACTTACTATGAAATTTCTTTTAGCTGCAATTCTTCTGTTTTTTGTATCCGGCGCAGCTTTCTGCCAGGAGGATATTATATCAAAAGCAAAGTTCGGCATGTCAGGCGATGAGCTAATGAGCACATTCAAAGATAAAGGCATTACCTCTTATAATTACTCCGATAACGATGATAATAACAACGATGATGATAACGATAACGACGATAACAATAACCGGAGCGGCTACAGAATTCCGTCTTATTCAATCGACGGCAATACATACTCGGTAAGATTTTCACTGAACCGCGGCAAGCTGAAGGAAATAAGATTCTTGCTTAATAAAAACGATAAAGCGCTTGATGTTTATGAAAGCTGGAAGAAAGTTTTCAACGGCAAGTACGGAAACAATGTCCACGAAAATGATTTCAGCGGCTACGGCAGAACACAAAACGAGCGCGCATGGGAAGGCTCAGGCATTCACGTCGAACTAAATTACTTTTCAGGAAACGGAAGAACTGCAGTGGATATAACGTATAGTAGGGATTAAAATATTTATTTATATTAAATGTTTAATACAAAAAATCGAGTATCCAGGTTATTTAGTGGTCTAATAGTTACAATTATTTTTATAGTTATAGCTTTTAGTTTATCAACAATAATTACTGAAAACTTTAATATTAAAATTCCCAGATTTGCCGGATTTCTTGGAATGGGGATTTATTGGCTTTTACTTTCAGCCGGCTGGCTATTTTTTAAGTTTGTCAAAAATAATTCTGATTCTGAAACAACTGCGGAATACGAAGAAATTGAAAGACAAAATGAAGAAGATGCGAAGAATTCCCCATCTATCCTTTCAATTTTTATTTTCCTAATTTTAATAATTGTCGGAGTTTATCTCACTGCCTGGATATTGAAATAATAGAAATTAGAATTTACTTATATGTTTGAAAATATTTCCAGAAGCCGAAGATTTAGAATAATTTTAGGATGGGCTGTTATATTAATTATGTTTACAGCAATAATCTTTATTTCTAAGAAAAATGAAACCGGTATTCCGGTCTTGACCATTCTTGTATGTTTTGCAGTTATAATTATCCTTATCCTGATTTTTGATTTCATTACAAAGTACATAAAGAAAAAAGCAATAGATGAAAAAGATTTTGAGGAAAATGCAGCGGTAAAAAATAAATTTTTCTATATGCTTTATGCATTATTTTTATCTGATAAAGGAAGCCGCCGCGCCTTAACTCATTTCGGAGTATTCAAGGCTATTGCTGTTTATATTGCTCTGATAATTTTCATTTATTGTATTATTATCTGGTCATTAAAAATTTTTGCTAAGTAATTTTTATGAATACATTTTTTGAAATAATAGGACATCTGATTTCATTATCTTCTCCGTCCATTCTTTTTGAAAAATCAGATGAAGAAATGGATGAAAATGAAAAAAAGGAGCTTCGCAAGAAAAAGAAATCCTTTTGGAAAGGGCTGGGAGTTCTGATGTTTATTTTTATCGGCGGTTATTTACTGGGATGGATGGCTTTTAAGATATTTGGATAAATTCATTTTTCAAATTTTTGTACGACCTCTGTCAAGTAAAAAATCTTCCATTTTAAACTTTCTCCCTATTAGTACTAATAGGGACGATTCCTTTTTTATTTAATAAATAATTATTTATTTTTGAAGTGAACCTCCGAATCCCCCTCCTTAATAAGGAGGGGGTAGGGGGTGGTTAACAATTAAATTTTCACAACCATTTTATAAATAGAAAACTTAAGCGAATATTTTAATGCAACGCTTGTAGTTTCCGATACGGAAACCCGGGTTTTTGACGTCCAAAAGTACACAAAGTAAAGTAAAGTAAAGTAAAGTAAAGCAGTGTGTGTAGGCACACACACGTTTTTGGACTACGTCCGGATTACATACTTATGTTTTTTACCCTACTTCCCAACGTCCTCGTTGGGAATTTATTTTGAGTAACCTTCCAAACGACTATGTTGGGAAGAAAGAGAGTAATCGAAAAATTAATATATGTAATGCTAAAATTATGAAAAGAAAATTTGTAAGGGTTACCATATCGACGATTTTATTCCTATTATTCGGAATCTGTTATATGATCTATAAAGATGGCGCAGAAAAAAATAAGACAATATATTTTGTATCTATGATTATTTTTGGAGTGTGCTTTGCTTTATTTGCGGTTTATGCGCGAAAATTTGAAGAGCAGGACGAAAATGATGCAGACAGAATTGAAGAAGAAGAAGAAAATAACGAACAAATTAACGGGAAAAAATTTTGGAAGAATAGAATATTCAAAAATATTTTCGGATGGGTACTTTTTTTTACAATTTTTCTTATATTTATCATTGTAAATAATGGTGTTGATGTAGTTTTTAGCTTCCTTCAATTCAAATGGTATTATGTCGTGTCTTTTCTGTTTATTTTGCCCCTGTTCTATTTTGGTTCAGTTTATCTGGGACATTTGTTGTTGAAGCTAATGTGGGGAAATAATTATGAACATGATGCAGTAACCGGATTAAAAAAATTAAGAATATTTTTTGGCGCTGGCGCAATAATAGTTCTTTTTTATATCAGTCTTTGTATTTATAATTCGTTAAAATGATTTGAAAAACTCAACTTTACATAATAACCCGACCTTTTTCCGACTTATTTTAAATAGTTAATGGTGTCGTGATTGGATTCCAGCCTTCGCGGGAATGACGCTGCGGGAGAAAACCCGACCATAATCCGACTTATTTCAATTTTTAAATAGGGAGAAAGTTAAAAAGTTAGTTTTTGCTCGAAATTCGTAATTTGGAATTCGTAATTGAATCAAGAACCCGACTTTTTTCCGACCAAATGAAAAATATTTTTTAAGCGGCGTTGTAAAAACAATAACAGAGTTGTGAAAATCCGTCAAAAATTCATCATACGGAAGAAGTGATGAATAAATTGCCACGACTTTTAAGTCGTGGATGATGAAAGCTATAAAATTGTTGGCTTTAGCCAAAACCATTTGCCCTAAAGGGCAGAGTTTTTTGTGTGTTCATTTATTCCACGGCTTAAAAGCCGTGGCAATTATTGTTTGATAAAACCCGACGTTTTGCAATTAATCCGCCTTGGCGGATAATTAACAATGAACAGATAAATAAAATGTGACTTTTTTGTGACTATCTGTGAAATCATAATAATCATAAATATCAGTGTTCAAAATATGACTTTTTTAAAAATTTATATTTATCGGTACCGAAGTTTCGACTTGGCGAATTGAAAAAACAACAACGGAGAAATGAAAACCCGTCAAAAATTCATCAAAATTAAAAATATTTCTAACTAAATAAATAAAAATGACAGCACTAACCCCGGCTGTAATATTAGCCATAGGAAATCTATTTATACCTGCGCTCGTATTCCTGATTATAATTTATTACATCGTAAGGTACACATTACTCCTTTCTTACAGGATGAAAAATCGCGATAATCTGTTACAGAGCAGGAGCGAAATGCCTTTCGCAAAGTTCATCAAGTGGGGAGATTTAATTTCAGGTGTGATTGGTCTGCTTGCCGTTATTTATTTTATCCGGAAATTTTATTGGTAGGTGATAAGTAGAAAGGAAACACGACGTTTTACAATCAGTAATTAACAATTAACAAGTAAACATCCCGCTAAAGACGGGACTGAGCTTGGCTCAGAAATGTGACTTTTTTGTGACTATCTGTGAAATCATAATAATCATAAATATCAGTGTTCAAGAATCCGACCAAAATCCGACGTTTTACAATTAATAATTAGTAATTAACAAATAGCAGATAAACATCCCGCTAAAGACGGGACTGAGCTTGGCTCAGAAATGTGACTTTTTTGTGACTATCTGTGAAATCATAATAATCATAAATATCAGTGTTCAAGAATCCGACCAAAACCCGACCAAAAACCAAAACGTTCCAACGCTGGGGTCCCGCTAAAGCGGGATTTGATAATTGATAACATCGGAACGAGGGAAATGAATTCATAACTCATAATTCATAACTCATAACTGAAATCACATTCTTTCCGGAGCGCTGATGCCAATAATATCAAATCCGTTCTTCAGTATCTGCTTTGCTGAAAGACAGATTTTCAGGCGGGCAATTGAAAGCTCGCGATTCTCTGCATCAAGCACACGGTTATTGTGATAAAATTTATGAAAGCGTTCAGCCACAACATTCAGATATGTAATAATCTTATGCGGTTCATATGAAGCAGCACTTGAAGTTACTTCTTCAGGGAATTTAGCAAGTATTTTAAGCAATCCAAGCTCTTCTTCTGACTTAATCAGGTCAGTATTGAACTCCGCCTCTGACTTAAAGTCAAAGCCCGGGAAGTTCTCTTCGGCATTTCGAAGTATGCCGCAAATCCGCGCATGAGCGTATTGAAGGTAGTAAACGGGGTTCTTATCCGAGTGCTCCTTGGCAAGCTCTATGTCAAAATCAAGGTGCGTATTGACAGCCCGCATAACAAAGAAGAACTGCACTGCATCGGCTCCGACTTCGTCAATAAGTCCGTCAAGAGGGTATGCTTTATCGCTTCTCTTGCTCATTTTTACACTTTCCGAGCCTTCTTTGAAGGTAACCATCTGGTGTATAATGACTTTTATTTTGGATGTATCGTAGCCAAGCGACTGGACTCCGTAAAGCACCTCTTTATAAGTATCGCCGTGGTCCGAGCCGAAGATATCGATTATAAGGTCATATCCGCGCTGGATTTTCTGAACGTGGTAAGCCATATCCGGCAGTCGGTAAGTGGGTTCACCCGTGCTTTTGCGGATGACTTTGTCCTTATCAAAACCTGCTTTTTCATCCATTTTCAGCCATAATGCGCCGTCTTTTTCGTAAGCCATTCCCTTGCGAATGAACTCATCAATAACCTGATTGATAAGCCCGTCTGTATAAAGCTGGGACTCATTTGAAAAGACGTCGTGATGAATTCCGAGCTTGTTTAAAGTCTGTCTAATGCCCTTAAAATTGTAGTTTTCGCCCGCTTTTCTGAAGAAAGCGAGGTCAGTTGAGTTCTTGAGCGAGTCCTTGCGTTCATCATAAATGAGCTGAGCGATTTGCTTGATATAATCGCCGACATATCCGTCTTCAGGGAAAGGGTAATTCGGGTCAATAATCTGCATATATCGTGCATAAACAGACTTTCCGAGGTTCTCCATCTGGTTTCCTGCATCGTTATAATAGTACTCGCGAGTAACATCGTAACCGACGGCTTCAAGCAGATTTGCAATTGCTTTACCGAGGCATACCTGTCGTCCGTGACCTAAATGAAGCGGTCCGGTGGGATTTGCAGATACCCATTCAAGATTGGCTCTTTTGCCTATAAATTCATCGGATTTGCCGTATTTATCGGCAGCAGTTAATATGTTCAGTAGCTCGGCAACGTAGTAGCTATCGGCTATAAAGAAGTTGATAAATCCGGGTCCGGCAAGCTCA
The DNA here is from genome assembly GCA_937974175.1 of uncultured Ignavibacteria bacterium. Classification (GTDB taxonomy): domain Bacteria; phylum Bacteroidota; class Ignavibacteria; order Tepidaquicellales; family Tepidaquicellaceae; genus JAFDZO01. The sequence continues at coordinate 41,433 of CALJIG010000136.1, read as the reverse complement.
ATTTTGGATATGATATCATGGTTGTAATCAAGGTTATCGACTATATTTTGTGCTATATCACGCGGCTTTTGCTTAAGCTCCTTTGCAAGCGGCAGAGCAAGATTTGTCGTAACATCGCCGTGCTTTTCGTCTTTTGGAGTATCAAGCTGAATGTTCTGTTCGGCAATTCCAAGCTTCTTAAGCGAGTTATTTAGTATCGATTGTAGGTATGTTTTAATCACAGAATTTAGGTAATGTTAATAGTTATAATTCATAGCTTTTTATAATAGTTACCGATTGGCAAATAACGAACAACGAAAAACGACCAATTATTTAATCCACCCTTGTTCTTTATACCAGTCAATTGTCTTTTTGAAGGCAGACTCCAGAGAGTATTTAGATTTGAAGCCAAGCTCTTTTTCAATCTTATCAGTTGAGCATACCCAGCGAACCTGAGTTATATCTCTGCATTTCTCGAGATTAAGAGTTGCCGGTTTGCTTGAAAATCCTGCAAAGAACTGAGCAAAGGCTCCGACTGTATAAACGATAAAATGCGGAAGTGCTATTTTGAATGCCTTTTTGCCAAGAAGCTTTCCGGTGATTTCACCGATTTGTTTCCAGTTGTAGGCTTCTTTAAAGCCGACAAAATACTTCTGGCTTTTGGCTTCATCTTTTTCTCCTGCGAGAACGATTGCATCGGCAAGGTCTTCTACGTAAACTAAAGTAAGGTATTTCTCACGAAGACCGATTACAGAATTAAGTCCTTTTGCGAAAGTCTGAAAGTAAACGAATACCTCTGTATCACGCGGACCGAAAACAGCCGGAGGGCGGACTATGGTAACGTTCATTTTATCTTTGTACTTCATCACTTCAAGCTCGGCATCGCGCTTTGTAACGCCGTATGTTGTAATAGGGTGATAAGGCGTTTCTTCAGTGATAGGCTTATCATCTAAATTAGGTCCAACAGCAGCGAGCGAAGAAACGTGAACAAACTTTTTTATGTTCGGGTTAACTTTATATGTAATTTCAATCAGGTTTTTTGTGGCAAGCTGGTTGCCTTTTATAAATCCTGCTTTATCTTTGGATTTCACAACTCCGGCAACGTGGTAAACATAGTCCATTTCTGCAATGGTCTTTTCAAGTACTTCATTGGAGAATAAATCGCCATCGACATATTTTATATCTTTGCCGTCAAGCCATTTTGTAGAAGAGGTCGAGCGTTTTAGGCAGTATACTTCATATCCTTTTGCTAAGAGTTTATCAGCTAAGTGGCTGCCTACGAATCCTGTTGCTCCTGTTATAAATGCTTTCAAATGTTAAACTGTTATTAAATTTTAACATAGAAGTTATACAGAATTATTAGTATTTTCTATTTTAAAATATTTACCCTAAAACGTAAAAAACAACAGAATTCAATGGATTTATTTCAAAAATGTTATAATTTTACACGAGCAGATGAAGTAAAGGCAAGCGGAATGTATCCGTATTTCAGAGCAATTGAAGAGAACGAAGGACCGGTAGTACAGATCGAGGGAAGAAAAATAATTATGGCGGGCTCCAATAATTATCTAGGGCTCACCGCTCATCCTAAAGTTAAAGAAGCAGCATTAGAGGCAATCAGAAAATACGGAACCGGATGTTCGGGTTCTCGCTATCTTACAGGGACATTGGATTTACACATAAATCTTGAGAAGAAATTTGCTGAGTTCTTCGGAAAAGAAGACTGCTTACTTTTCTCAACCGGATATCAAACAGCGCAGGGAATTATCCCCACACTCGTATCAAAAGGTGATTACACAATTGCAGATAAAGATGACCATGCTTGTATCGTTGCCGCGAATATGATGGCTAAAGGCGGCTTTGCCGAGTTCAAACGTTACGCTCACAACGATATGGCTGATCTTGAAAGAGTTCTTTCCAAAATTCCACTAGAAGCCGCAAAGCTTGTTACCACTGATGGTGTGTTTTCTACTACAGGAGAAATTGTTGACCTTCCGAAATTAGTAGAGCTTTGTAAAAAGTATAACGCAAGGATTTTAGTTGATGATGCACACTCAACCGGAGTTATCGGTAAAGGCGGAAGAGGAACTGCATCTAAGTTCGGACTTGATAATGAAGTTGATATGATAATGGGTACATTCTCAAAAACTTTTGCGTCGCTCGGCGGATTTGTTGCAGGAGAGAGAGCAGTTATAAATTATATTAAACATCATTCACCGGCATTGATATTTTCTGCTTCACCGACTCCTGCATCAGTTGCAGCAGCAAGCGCAGCATTGGATATTTTACTTGCTGAACCGGAAAGAATTACTCAACTTATCGCAAATGCAGCGAAGATGAGAGAAGGATTTAAAGCAATGGGATTCAATGTCATTGAAAGCGAAACTGCAATTGTACCAGTTGTATTAGGACAAGATGATATTACGTTCATGTTCTGGAGAAAATTATTTGATGCAGGTGTGTTTGTGAATGCGTTCATTTCACCGGGAGTACCTGTAGGAATGGCAATGCTTAGAACATCATTCATGGCTTCACATAAAGACGAACATCTGAACAGAATACTTGAGATATTCGGTGATATCGGAAAAGAATTAGGTGTAATTAAGTAAATCACAGATTGCTCTGATTTGAAATGATTTATATGATTTAAGACTTTGAAACACAATTCTTTGAAATAATATTAATGCCAATGCAGTAATTTGTATTGGCATTTTTTGTAATCAATAATTCACTCTTCATTCTGCTTCCCAACGTCCTCGTTGGGAAGCCTGTAATTTACATTCCCAACGAGGACGTTGGGAATGAGATGAAATATTATGATAATTTGTAAAGCCACATTAGAAGATTTCCCACAAATAGATGCATTCGATGTTTTTGCCCTTGATAGGAAAGCCGAAATTAATCGAGGTGAAATACTGGTAGCAATTATTGATGATAAAATTGCCGGGTATATAACTCATAATAAAAATTTTTATGGTGGTGCTTTCGTGCAGTTTGTATGTGTGAATGATTGCTTTAAAAAAATGGGAGTAGCAAAAGCTTTATTCGCTGAAGTTGAAAAGCTTTATAAAGAAGCCGGGAATAAAATAATATTCTCTTCCACAGAGGATGACAATGAAATCATGCTTGGATTTTTTGAGAGAAACAACTGGAAGAGGTCAGGAATAATTTACAATATTCAGAAACAAGCTGAGATTGTTTTTATAAAACGATTGATTGATTCAGATGAAGAGTTTCAGTATTATCCTCAATTATATAAATAAATTAACTTATAAATATAAACATGCTTAAACTAATTCCAATTTTACTTTTATCTCTAATACTAACTTCCTGCTCTAAGGAAGATAAACCAAAAACAGATTCTACTTCTAATACGAATACAACACAAAATTCTCCCAATGCAAATGATTTAAGCGGGGAGAATATGACAAAGGAAGAAATATTCAGTTCGACATTGGTGCAGGATATTGCAGGAGACGAAAATGAAGACCTTGAAATTTATCTGGAAGAAGTAATTTATCCCATGGTATCGAAGTCAAATAAAGTCTCACTGGAAAAAATTTCAGGTTCTCTTTATTTATTAACTTATGATGATAACGGAACAATGAAGAATTTAATGATACAGGAATATTACTCACCGGCAAAAGATGAAATGGTCTTCGATAAAACTGAGACACAAACAAATGCTGTTAAGCAGTTTGTGAAATAGTATTATGAAGACATTACTCTTATTTATATTTGCTCTAATCTCTTCTTCATTATATGCGCAAGATAATGATAAATGGTTTCAACTGGAGGGTGTAAGTAATCCCCAATATAAAATCTATCTCGATAAAACTACTTTAGATTATGCTCCAGGTGTAACAATCATTGTTGATTTAAAATATGAATATACCTCGGATTCGTTGCTAAATTACTCTATAAATAGAGTAAAATTTTTAGTATCTAAAGACGAGTATGAAATTTTATCAACTGCCAATTATTATTTTCCTGATAAGAATGGCAAAAAGACTGAACAGCTTACTAAATCAATTAATCCTATTGCAATACACCTTATTCCCGGTTCTGAAATGAGTGTCATTTATCAGGGAGTTTACATACAGGCTGTTACAATTGGTCCAACAAAAAAGTGAAGACTTACGAGTTTTATATGCAAAATTAAACTATAACAAATAATTTCAAGATTGGTATTTCAAATTAAAGATGCGTGAATTAAATTTACGCATCTTTTTTATTTTACTCAAAAAATGTCTCATATTAATTTCGGTAGTTTTTCAAAAAGCAGAATTGAAGCATTCAGCGATGGAGTGTTTGCAATTATTGTAACTCTACTTGTGCTTGAAATAAAAATTCCACATCTGCACGAAGTAAACAATAAAGAATTTTTGCATTCTATGATTGAGCTGATTCCAAAAATTCTTGCATGGATGAACAGCTTTTTAGTTGTCTGTGTTATCTGGATGAATCATCACAGGTTGATGGAAATGTTCAAGCGGATTGATGTTGGTCTTTTCTGGTTCAATAATTTTCTTCTGATGTCAACTTCACTTATACCTTTCCCAACAGCTTTACTTGGAGAGTATATTAATTTAGAATATGCTGTGTTTTTTTACGGGGCATGTTCATTACTTATGGCAATAAGCTTTATTGTGATAAGATTATATGTAACTAAAAGACCTGAGCTTTTGAAAGAAGATGTGGATTTGCAAGCATTTAAAAGGGGAACGGTAGATACTTTCAGGTATGGATTTATGCTATATCTTATGGGAGCAGTTGTGAGTTTATTCAGTCCGTGGATTGCGTTTGCGATTTATTTCTTTATTCCGGTATATTTTATTTTCCCCAGAGCTACGGTGGGAAAATAAAAAAGCCTTTGCACTCTGGGAATGTAAAGGCTTTAATAAATTTGATTGTAAAATTAATTATACTTCCGATAATGCAGGGGAGTTTGTTTTATGTCCCCAAACAGCATCCTGCAATCCCCAATAGAAATTATATTCGCTTGCAGTAACCTTATTTACTTTTTTAGTATTAGTGCCTTCATCAGTATGCAAATAAATAATGTCGCCTTTTTTCACTTTAACAGATTCAAATTTGTAATTTTTTTGTGATCTGTAAACTGTCTCATCGCCTGTAGCATTTTTTATGTGAACTTTGTATTCACTTAGATTGCAGTCTTTTACAACTTTAATACAAAGATTTTCTTTGAACAGATAACCTTTATCGTTTAGTGCAGTTATTTCTAATTTCATAATATAGTTAGATTAGATTTTTTATTTTATATGGATGCAGGAGGATATCAATTTCCGGATTTACTTCCACCAATTGCTGCATGCACCGGAATGATTGATTATTTATAAGATAACAAAACGAACCATTAATGTATATGGGAAAAAAAGCGGATAAGTATTGGCTTTTAAAAATCCAAACTAAGCCTAAGTATTAGTACTTATTATTGATTTATTTATGTTTACATTGAAATTGAGTCTATTGTTTTACCCATTCTAATTCTCACAAGTTTTCTTTCCTTCGATTTCCCATCAGGATGCAGACTAAAAATAGATTGTCAAAATAATTTTTTTTATTAAGGATGTAACAATGCTTATGAAAGAAAAAAATGTTTTTGCCAGGTTTAACAATGTATCAATTTCAAAAAAATTGTATCTTGTTGTCGGTGTTTTGCTCGGAATTGTAACACTCGAGTTGTTTACTATATGGTTTACAATTAACACAATATCTTCAATACGCTCATTTGTTGTGGCTGAAAGTTCGTGGTCTAAGTCACAGAAAGATGCAAGATACCAGCTGCTAAGATATACCCGCACAAAAGACGAAGCAGATTATATTGCTTTTGAAAAATTCATATCTATTCCGCTTGGGTTTCGAATTTCCTTAATTGAGCTTCAGAAAACTAATCCGGATAAAAAGATTATTCGGGAAGGATTTTTGAAGGGAAACGTCCATCCGGATGATATAGACGATATGATAACTCTTATTACCAGATTTCGAAATGTTTCCTATATGAAAAATGCGGTATCAATCTGGATTGAAGCTGATTCTCATATCGGAAATTTTATATCTATTGGAAAAAGTATTCATGACGAAATAAATTCGCCTGTGCCATCTAAGGAAAAATTAACCGAATTGGTAAATACAGTTGACCCTATCAACCAAAGACTTACAATCTTAGATTCTGAGTTCACACAAACTCTTGGGCAAGGCTCACGACAACTGGGGAATCTTATTTTGACAATATTGTTTTTAGTAATTTTATCAATGGAACTGATTGGTCTTGGGCTAGCTATTGTTGTGAGCAAAGGAATCATAAAAGGATTGCGTGAAATTAACAAAGCTGCCAACGATATAAAACGTGGTAATTTAACGAAGCGTGTAAATGTATTCTCTAAAGATGAAATTGGTTTAGCCTCAGTCTCAATAAATGAAATGACTGAACAGCTAATAAAATCTAACATTGAGCTGTTACAATCTAAAGAAGATTTTGAAAGTTTGGCAAACAAACTTCAAATGCAGAATAAGCAGCTTATTGAGTTTGCTCACATTACATCGCATAATCTGCGCGCGCCTACAAGTAATCTTTTTTCTCTATTACACTTATATAAAAAATCTGACACGGTAGAGGAACAAGAAGAACTTATTGAACGCTTTGAAAAAGTAATTAATCATCTTTCAGATACTCTTAACGATTTGATGGCAGCAATCCGTATAAAGGAAGAAGGCTGTAAACAAACTGAAGTTATAAACGTCGAAATTGTTACAATTAAAACAATTGAAATTTTGAGCGGGCAAATTATTGAAACAGGAGCTTCAATCAATTACAATTTTTCTGCTGTAAGTGAAATATTGTATAACAAAAATTATATGGAAAGTATAATTTTGAACCTGCTTCATAATGCGATAAAATACAGAAGTCCTGATAGAAAACCTGTTATTCAAATTCACTCAGAGGTTGAAGACGGAAAATTTGTTCTTTATGTTGTAGATAACGGATTAGGAATTGACTTAGTCAGGCACGGAGCTAAATTATTCGGACTTCGTAAAGTATTTCACAGAAATAAAGACGCAAAAGGTATTGGTTTGTTTATTACTAAAACACAGGTAGAAGCAATGGGTGGAAAAATATCCTGCAAAAGCGAAGTAGGCAAAGGTTCTGTATTTATTGTAAATTTTAATTCTGAGCTATGACAAATCCAATTGTAGTATGTCTGATTGATGATGACACTATTTACCAGTTTTATATGAAAAAAATCATATATGCGCTTCACAAAATAAACAAAGTACTTTCATTTGGAGATGGCGAAGAGGCAGCTGAATTTATGGAATCGAACATATCGAATAGCTCAGAGCTTCCGAATATAATTTTTCTTGATATTAACATGCCAATAATGGACGGCTGGGAGTTTTTGGATGAATATGCCAAACTCAAACCGAAAATTGACAAGAAAATTACATTATATATGCTCTCCTCATCTAATGATGAAAAGGATATTGAACGTGCTAAAAAAATTAATGACGTATCAGATTTTCTGGTAAAACCTATAAGACCTGACCAGCTTGAGGAAATTATAAAAGTACTAAAATTAGAAGGAAATGAGTCTAATTAACCAATAATAATCAGCAGTTAACCGTCATAAGACATTATTTCTTTGTTAGAAAACAATTTTACAGATAAGAAATATCTGTCATTCATTAATCGGTACGTACTGCTAAAGTACTAAGTAAAATTACTGATTTAGTATTTGTATTAATATAATAAAAACGTATATTTCTCTAGATTTCTTTTATACCCTTCAAACTTAATTCCTTTTTCGAAACCACTTCGAAAATTTCTTATCAACGAAAATTAAACATAAATTCTCTGAAGGAGAAAAATCATTATGAGTAAAATTATTATTGCAATGTTATTTGCATTTATTGTAATTCCGTTTTCCGCTAATGCTCAGGAAATCAGTTCAGAAGTTCATAAGACTCATCAAACTGAAATCAAAAAAAGTGAAGTTCCTGTAAAGATGCAGGAGTTAAAATCAAAACTGATTGACCAATACGGTGTAGACGGCTTCAGATTCGTAAAATCAAATGATGCAACAACAAAGACTCAAAAAACTTTGACTGCACATGAGTTATCTGAAACTTCCGGTCTTGATGAATATACAATCATTATTATTCTGGCAGTTATTGGTGCTATTGCAGTTATATTACTGGTTTTCAGATGAGATTATAATACTTCCCAATCTATAAATTCAGATTGGGAAGTAAGTAGTTCAATAGGAAATTATGCCCTATTTATTGGGTATAAATCTCGCCTGAAAAAATCTTAAATACTTCGGTTCATAAATCATTTTTAATCCTTTAATCGCTTTCCTTCTGTTATAAACTTCAGCAATGGATTCATACGTTACATCTAAATGCGCCTGAGTATATACTCTGCGAGGGAAAGTCAATCTTACTAATTCAAGTTTCGGATATTTATGGTCACCTGTTTTTGCATCACGTCCGGCAGAAACAATACCTCTTTCCATACTTCTGACACCTGAATCTAAATAAATTTCTGAACAAAGCGTTTGAGCAGGGAACTGATCCTGCGGTACATGCGGTAAGAATTTTCTTGCGTTTAGAAAAACAGCATGTCCTCCGATTGGTGTTACAATAGGTATTTTTGCTTTCAACAATAAGTTACCGAAATACTCTATCTGCCCGATTCGTGAATGCAGATAATCAAAGTTTACCATTTCTTCTATTCCGCGCGCCATTGCTTCCAGGTCTCTTCCGGCTAAACCGCCATAAGTATGAAGTCCTTCATACACAACAACAAGATTTCTCCCTTCTTCAAAGACCTTTTTGTTTCTCGTAGCTAAAAAGCCTCCAATGTTTACTAATAAATCCTTCTTTGCACTGACCCATATTCCTTCGAAGTGTGAGCACATCTCTTTCAGAATTTCAGCAATAGTTTTCTTCTCGTAGCCTTTCTCACGCATTTTAATGAAGTAACAATTCTCAACAGCTCTTGTTGCATCAAGCCATATCTTTACTCCGTAGCTGTCGCATAATGCTTTTACATCGCGAATATTCTTCATAGATATCGGCTGACCGCCTGCCATATTTACTGGTCCGGCAACTGATACATACGGAATTTTCTTAGGTCCGACTTCTTTTATTAAATTCTCTAATTTATTAAGGTCTATGTTTCCTTTGAACGGGCTTTTATCATCCGGGTTGTGCGCTTCATCGCATATAACATCTACGAACGTTCCTCCGGCTAATTCCTGATGAAGACGGGTAGTTGTGAAATACATATTGCCGGGAATGTAGTCGCCTTTTTTTATCAAAATTTGTGATACAAGATGCTCAGCGCCTCTGCCCTGGTGAGTAGGTATAAGGTATTTGAATCCATAGTATTTTCTTACATTATCTTCTAAGTAGTAATAGTTTTTGCTTCCTGCGTATGCTTCATCACCAAGCATCATACCTGCCCATTGATAATCACTCATTGCGTTTGTTCCGCTGTCTGTTAATAGGTCAATGTATACATCTTTAGATTTCAGAAGAAAAGTATTATAGCCGGCATCTTTGATAGCCTTTTCTCTATCTTTTCTGGAAGTCATTATTAACGGTTCGATCATTTTGATCTTATAGGGTTCAGCCCATGATCTTTTAGTAATTTTCATTAGTAAGTTTTAGTTGAATGAATTATTTCTATATACAAAATTCACAAATTTATCGATGAACTAATATGATGCATAATATTGGATTTGAAAAAATTTATCTCTATATTTGTATAGTTCTTTATATAATATTTACGGCTCCTAATTAAGGAATAATAGGGAATCCGGTGTGAATCCGGAACTGTCCCCGCAACTGTAAAGAAGAAAATCAGACTACTAAGCCACTATTGCATCAGCAATCGGGAAGGCGGTTTGAAAATTGCTTCTAAGTCAGGAGACCTGCCGCAAGTATTACCAAAGTCATCGTGGGAAATGACAAAGGCAAAATGAGTTTACGGAAGTCCCGTTTTCTTTATTTATGTTTTTCTATCCTGCGTGATTTATAAATAAAGGAAACGGGATTTTTTTCTTATACTCATATTGAAAATACTTTTACTGGTCATATCATTCTTCTTTTTCAATTTTGCTTTTGCTCAAAAGCAGGATTCAACTTTATACTTAACTGATGAAATAGAAGTTAATTCATTCTTCAGCGAAGGTACTGTCTTCACATCTCCGTCAAACATTTCAGTTCTAAATAAAAAATCTATATCAAACCGAAACGGCAATAACCTCTCAGATATCTTAAAAAGTGTTTCAGGAGTTTATATGAAATCTTACGGGAGCCAATCTGATTTACAGACAATTTCAATAAACGGTCTGGGCGCAGAACATACAGTTATTTTATTGAACGGTTCGAAATTAAATTCACTTCAGAACGGTCAAATTGATTTATCACTTATTCCAACTGAGAATGTAAAAAGAATTGAAGTGATGAATAACGGCTACAGCTCAATGTTTGGCTCGGAAGCAATTGGAGGAGTTGTAAATATTATTACGGATGACTTATTAAACGAGAGTAAATTGAGTGCAGGATTAAGTACAGAATTTGGCTCTTACAATAAAAGAAAATTCTCTTTGAGGCTTTCAAATAATTTTAATAAGTTCAAATATGATTTTTTAATTTCCGATGAGAAATCAGATAACGATTATAAATTTTATTTTGATAACGGAGTTGATAAAGAGTTAAGAAACAAACTAAATTCTGCTTATAAAATTTCTAATTATTCGTTTAGTTCACAATATAATTTCTCAAATAGCTTTAACTTAAATTATTATACTCAGTTTGTAAATGCCGATAGGGAAATAGCAGGAGTCGAAACAGGAAATAAACCGCCCGATACAAAACAGATTGATAAGAACTGGAATAATATTCTTAAGCTTAATTACTCTAAGAATAATGTATCTGTATACTCAGATTTCAATTTTCAAAACAACCTTCAGAATTATAATACTTTTCCGGTCCTTAAAAGTTATTATAAGAATATTTTGCTTGCCAATACAAACCGTGTTGAGATTACCCGAAACAACAATTCATACACATTCGGAAGTGAGATAAAGTACAGCACTTTGTACAGCAATGATATAAAAGAAGATGTTGATAGAATACATTATTCATTATTCAGTTCGACTAGGATTGGTATAAAAAATCTTATTGTTTATCCTTCCTTGCGTTATGATTATATATCTGATATAAAAAAGGGTGCATTGACATATCAATTGGGATTAAATTTTCAGCCCTTCAACAAAATCGATTTTCATCTTCGGGGAAACGTCAGCAGAAATTTTGGAGTGCCGACATTCAACGGATTATACTGGAAGACAGGAGGAAATCCAAATTTGAAACCTGAATACTCTCAAAATTATGAAGGAGGTTTTATTTTTTCAGGAAGTTCATTCATTAACTACACCTTAAACTTCTCTTACCTGAATATAACTGCCGAGGATAGAATTGTATGGCTGCCCGGAAGAAATTTTATATGGAGTCCTAAAAATATTGGAACAAGCAAATCGCAGATAGTAATTGCATCGGCAAAGTTCTCATATTCATTTTCTGACAATATTTATATCAAGACAGATATATCTTATACAAATAATAACTCAAAAAAAACAAATGAGGATTTCATAGGAGATCCTTCAATAAATAAACAAATTCTTTATATACCTGATGAACAAATCCAATCAAATTTAGAATTGAGTTTTGGATTTGCGGGTATAAATCTTTTTCATTCATATATCGGAAAAAGATATTCCGATACTGAAAATCTTAACCTGATGGGACCTGTAAATATTCTGGACGGCAATATTTTTGTTGATTATAAAATATCAAAGTATACAGCATCTTTTAAATTTGAAGTAAACAACGTTACAAATTCCGATTATCAGATTATAGCAGGTTATCCTGCTCCTTTACGCAATTATAATTTCAAAATTAATCTTAATTACACCTTATAATCATTATGAAAAAAATTCTTCTGTTAATCATCTCTTTTTTCATTTTAGCAATATCAAATTGTTATTCTCAAAATACTAAAGCATACATATTAAGTGAAGGCGGCGGCGCTCCCGGCTCAGGAAAATTATCTGCGTATACTTATAGCGGAAATAGTTTTTCTGCAAGTATAACCAGTCCCGGAAATCTGGGTTTGTATCCGGACGGATTAGCAAAGTATAATTCAAACTTATTTGTATGCGAGCAAGGCGGATTTGGAGGACAGGGAAAAATTTACAGAATGGACAGTACGGGTACTATTTTAAATTCACAGTCATTCGGTACTAATCCATATTCGATTTCAATAGCAAATAATAAAGTATACGCTACTAACGGACCCGCTAGTAAAGTAACTGTTCTTAATATTTCAACTTTAAGCACTATTAAAGAAATAGCAGTTGGAGTTTATCCGCAAGAGATTTTAGGATACCAAAATAAAGTTTTTGTTTGTAATACCAGTGCTTTTGGCGGGGAGCAGGATTCAAGCGTATCAGTAATAAATGCATTAACTGATTCAATCATAGCTCGGATATATTTTGCAACGGAGCCAACTTCCTTAGCAGTATCTAAGGACGGAAAAATATTAGTCGGCTGCATAGGTTTTGACGGAAAGATTTACAAGATTGATCCTTCAACGCTGCAAATTATCGATACATATTCCATAGCAGGAGGCTTTGATAAAGATATAGCAGTTGATAAAAATTCTGACAACGTATACTTCATTGATTACGCAAACAATATTTCCTGCCTGAACTTAGTAACACGTCAGGTAAGTACATTTATAACTAATCCTTCACCTGCCTCATCATTTTTTTATGGGTATAATTATGATTATACAAACAACAAACATTTTGTACTGGACGCTAAAAATTTTATTGTATCAGGCAGCTTATATATTTACGGTCCGGCGGGAAATTTGCAGCAGACATTTGCTGCAGGTGTAGCGCCGCGCAGAGTTATTTTTGATGTAACGTCTACAGTAGATGTAAAATATATTTCAGAAATTGTGAAAGGATATGAGCTAAAACAGAATTATCCTAATCCGTTTAATCCGTCGACTACTATCAGATTTTCAATTCCTAAAAATGATTTTGTAAGTTTAAAGGTTTTTGATATAAGCGGTAAAGAGATGGAAAATCTGATCAATGAAAATAAAAATGCAGGAAGCTACGAAGTTAACTTTAATGCATCAGGCCTTTCATCGGGAGTTTACTTTTATAAGCTGAATACAACTTCATTTTCTTCAATAAAGAAAATGACTTTAATAAAATAACATTAATAAAATAACGGAAGAGAAAGCTAAACTATTGGATAAATTCATTGGTTATAATTTAGTAAATTGAACTATGAATAAAGAAGAAGCAAAATCAGCAGGCGGCTCGAAGTACAAGGAAAAAATAAAAGAGACTATCGAAGGATATAAAAACTTATCCGAAGAGGATAAGCATATGTTTCATATTTATTACGGGTATGGAAAAGGAAAAACCACTGCTGTAATGGGTCTGGCAATGCGTGCGCTCGGAGCAGGAAAGCGGGTGGCAATTGTGCAATTCGATAAAGGCTATGACGGACAAAATGAACATTATGCTGAAAGAATAATTCTGAGGAAACTGAAAGAGATTGGCTTTCCGATAGATTTATATCCTACAGGTGCAGAAAGAATGAATGCAGACGGGACATTCAGATTCAAAAATACTGATGAAGATTTTGATGAAGCAAAGAGAGGTTTGCAAATTGCTAAAGACTTAATTGAAAATGGAGATATAGACTTATTAATCCTGGATGAGGCGATAGCTGCAGTTGTTTACCATTTATTAAATAAAGAAGACGTTGAGAGCTTAATAGAACTTTACAATAAGAAAAGAAGATTTGAAATGGTAATGACCGGACATAAACTCTGGGATGGATTAGAAGCAAAAGCCGACCTTGTAACGGAGTTAAAAAAAGTAAAGCATTACTTTGATGAAGGAATTCCTGCAAGACTTGGAATAGAATTTTAATATCTTTTATGCTGATAAACAGATGTGTATGCTTCAATGTAAAATTTGCTGATGTAAAAAAAATTATGGATGAGAACGGCTTTACTAAGCTCGAAGAAGCCCAATCTGTTATTGATGTTTCAAAAAACTGTAAACTTTGCCGTCCTTATCTTGAAAAAATGTTAGAAACCGGGGAAACCGAATTTAATTACATTATAGAAAAAGAGTGATTATTTTCCTGCATGAAATTTACTTTAAACCTATTACTTCTACTTACCGCTTCCCTCATATTTATACAAGGCTGTTACAGAGATGAAATTTTAACACCAACAAATCCCTCTAACCAAACTCATAAGTTTGGTGTATACGTTTTATCTGAAGGCAGAGGACTTGCTGATCAAAGTGCTCTATCATTTTTAAGTTTTTATAACGATGATTTCAGCTACAACATTACTTTTCCTACTTACTTAGGTCTGTATCCCGACGGAATAATTAATTACAATAGCACCACTCTATATGTTACAGAACGCGGTAGCGCAAACGGCCCGGGTAAAATTTATAAGATAGATACTAACGGAATAATTTTAGCTTCGAATAGTATTGGTCTTAATCCGTATTCAATTGCCGGCAATAACGGCAAAGCTTACTGTACAAACGGACCTGATTCTTCAGTCAGTGTTGTGGACTTAAATACACTTGCAGAAATTAAAAGAATAAAAGTCGGATTGTATCCTCAGGAAATTCTTGCTCTTAATAACAGAGTGTTTGTTGCCAATACGAAGATAACAGGCGGCACAGCAGATTCTTCGGTATCTGTTATCGATGCAGTTACTGATTTACAGACTGATAAGATTAAAGTTAACATAGCTCCTTCTTCACTTGCAATTTCCAAAGATGGTTTTCTCTTAGTGGGAACATCAGGGAATGGCGGGATGATTTATAAAATTAACTCAAATACATTTCAAAAAGTTGATTCCTTTTTTGTTAAGTCATTTACTGTAAATGATATTAATGTCGATTACAATTCCAATTATGTTTATTTTATCAGTAATAATAATTCAATTGTTCAGCTTGATTTGAGCTCCAAGGCTTTTACCACGATAATTACTTCAACAGTTGCAAATCCTCTTACGTTTGTAAATGGATATGCTTTTGATGTAAAAAACAGAAAACATTATTTAGCCGATGCAAAAGATTTTACAAGAAATGGTTATCTGTACAAATATAATTCTGCTGCACGTATTGAAACCGGTTATCAAACCGGAATAGCTCCGAGAAGAATACTGATCAGAAATTAACAGAGTTTATTCAATTGATATAAATATTTTATCTCTCTAATTTGATTTTTTATTATGGTTGAGTTTAATTCAAATAACGCAGACACAAATTTTCCCGTATCGGAGTATCCTAAAAATTCAGAATTGATAGGAACGAATGATAGTGGATTAAAAATATTCATCGAGAGAAATAATCTGTTCGGAATCGAAGAATACCTGCGAAGCGATACTAACAATGAGCTCGGCGGAGTATTAATCGGCAACGTTTATAAAGATAAAAATGAAAAGCTCTTTATAGTAATAAAGAATAATATCATTGCTGAAAGTACAAACGCTTCTTTATCAAGACTGACATTTACCCATGAAACTTGGGAGAAAATAAATTCTAATTTGGAGAAAGATTTTCCGAATCAGAAAATTCTCGGCTGGTATCATTCACATCCCGGACATTCGGTTTTTCTTTCTACTTATGATGTATTCATACAGGATAATTTTTTTGATATGCCTTATATGACGGCATTTGTTTATGACCCGATCATAAATGACAGAGGATTTTTTTATAAAGATGAAACAGGTATAAAAAAATCTGAAGGTTATTATATTTATGGTGACAGACCGGAGCTTATTAAGACCACTGAACTGAATATCGAAATGCCTAAACCATTAGAGAACATCGAAGTAAAAAAAAATGAAAATACAAAAGACAGCTCAATGAAAAACACGGTAATTATTACTTTGCTGGTTATTAATTTTTTATTCAGTGTTCTGATGTTTTTAAAGCTCAATTCTTCTGAAAAGGAACTTTCAAAGCTTGGAAATGTTAAAGACCAATTGAACGAAGTAAAAGGTGATAATGCAAAGCTTAATCAGAAATTGATCGTGCTTGAACAATCACTTCTTGATTTAAAAACTTCTTCAATGGAAACAATGAAGTATACAATTAAAGAAGGTGAAAATTTAAGAGGCATAGCAAAGATTTTTTTGAAAGATGAATCTAAAACTGATTTAATAGTTAAACTAAACAAACTTAAAAACGAATTTGATATAAAACCCGGGCAGATTATAGAACTGCCGCTGAATTGACAACGAAGTTGTCATCCCGCACTTGATGCGGGATCCATTATAAAAATATGAGTCCCAGACAAAGACGATTACATTCCGATTTTGAAAAAATAAAAGAAGAATTCAAAGCGCATTCTTACATTAAAGTTATGTATGATGAAGGTGATTCAGTTCCTGAAAAGTACATAGTGTATTTTAATGTTAAAGGATTGAAGCTTGACCCTGAATCAACAAAAGAGAACAGGGTAATTTTAATATCCCGTGAGCATAAGATTGAAATTTATCTTCACATCGATTACCCGCGAATGAAACCAATGGCTAATATTCTTACTCCGATTTTTCATCCTAATTTCAGAACAGCATCACCCCATGATATTTGTATCGGCGATTACTGGGCATCAGGTGAAACACTTGTTGACATTATATATCAGATCGGTGAAATGATAATGTATCAAAACTACAATGTCGATAGTCCGTTAAACGGTCCCGCTGCTTTATGGGCGAAAAATAATATCGAAAGATTTCCCGTTGATGATACAAACATTCGCAAAGGAGATGTTAAAGTTGAAGTAAAAGATATTGAAATTGATTTGAAGTAGTATAAAGTAATAAGTATAAAGTAGAAAGAATAATAAATGATACATTCGTATAAAGGTAAAAGTCCTGATATGCACAGAAGCGTTAAAGTGATGCACGGCGCGCAAATTATAGGTGATGTTGTCGTTGGAAAAAATTCCAGTATATGGTTCAACTGCGTTGTGCGAGGTGACGTTAATTATATAAGAATAGGGGAGTACACGAATATTCAGGACGGCTCTATTCTTCATGTAAATCACATCGATTATTTTTTGCAGGTCGGCTCGTATGTAACTGCCGGTCATAATTGTATTTTGCATGGATGCGTTATTGGTGATAATGTTTTAATTGGCATGGGTGCCATACTTCTTGATAATTGCAAAGTCGGTAATAATTCATTAATAGCCGCCGGTTGTGTTGTAAAAGAAAACTTCGTTGTGCCGGAAGGCGTGCTTGTAGCAGGTGTTCCGGGAAAAATAATTCGTGACCTTAGCCCACAGGAAATTGAAGATATTAAACAAAGCGCCATAAATTACGTAGAATATGCTAAAGAGTATTGATATGAGCTAAATACCCCAAATCATAATAATTAATAACGGATTAATTATACTATATTAGTTTTCATATATTTTTTATATTTTAAAAGTATGAAACATAGACAGTTTAAGTTCTTGAGGCAATTTTGAAGTAGGTCTATGTTTTATGTTTCAAGAACTTAGTTATTATTTATTTGGAGGTAACAAATGCCAAAAGGTAAAGTAAAATGGTTCGATGCTAAAAAAGGCTACGGATTTCTTGTAGGTGATGATGGGACTGATGTCTTTATTCACTACTCAGATATCAGCACCGAGCAATCCTACAAAACACTGGACAAAGGTGTCAGCGTTGAGTATGATTTAATCGAAGACCAAAAAGGCAAAAAAGCTGCAAATGTAAGAGCTATTTAATTTTTATTAAATTCTTGCAATTTGAACTTAACCCTAATCGATACTTTAAAATATTGATTAGGGTTTTTTAAATTAAGACCACATTATTGATTTGAGCAATCAATTTACAAACAGCATAAAATTAATCGAAGAATTACTTGGCGTAGAATTTTCCAATGAGGAAAATCTCTATTCGGTTAATCTAAAAAATTCAAAGACAAATACCGATATTCACGTTGAACTGCATCTTGAACCGGAGAATAAATTTCTGGTTTCAGTGTACACTAACAACTGCCATCTTCAATTGCAAAACTGCAGCAATGTCATCGTAAGCAATATGCTTGAAGAGTTTATATTTACTTCGGAAACAGAGGAGTTCATTTCCGGAATGATAATTTCAAAGCAGGGCGATTGTTCGTTGTATTCAAACGTAAAAAAATCTATTTTGAATTCAGACTTCTCAGAGCTTAATTCAGAGAAATTGCTTTCAGCAGTTGCGCTTTCAATAACTGAAACAGCTAATTGAAACCGGAAGTAAAAACAAAGATCAATTTCTTTTTCTTAAAAGACTTTCTTAAAGATAAAGAGAAGAAAGCGAAATGCAGAAAAGAAGTAAGAGCTATTGTTACTGAAGTTCTTAAAACTGAAAATCAAACGCTCTCTTTCCTGAATTTAATTTTCTGTGATAACAAAACCATAAGAGAGCATAATAATAAGTTTTTATCACACGATTACAATACCGATATAATTACGTTTTTTGACTACGATGAAACTAATATAATGTACGGCGAGTTATTAATCTCGGTTGAACAGGTAGAGCTAAACGCAAAAGATTATAACACAACATTTAATAAAGAACTAAAAAGAGTTATCATACACGGAGTATTACACCTCTGCGGATACGATGATAAAACTAAGACCGCTAAGAACAAAATGAGTAAACGTGAAGACTACTACTTAAATTGAAAATCATGCAGGAAAAAGTTTTAGAAATAATAGTACATATATTATCGCAGATAAAAAGCGATAAGAGAATAAATGACATCGATGTAGATGCTCTTGCAAAAGAGGGCTATACCGATGCAGAAATAAATTCCGCCTTCGCGTGGATTTATTCTAAAATAGAGCAGGGTGAAAGCTTATTCATTGAAAAGAATAAGACCAATAAATCTCACAGATTTTTTCATCCCGCTGAAAAAAGTATCATTACTAACGACGCTATTGGTTATTTAATCCAGATGAAAGAACTTGGATTAATAAGCGACTTAGATGAAGAGCTAATCATCGATCGTATTTTCTTTTTAGGATATCAAAAAGCAGGTATTCCTGAAATCAAAACTGTTTTAACGACTTTAATTTTTAATTTTGACGGGAAGTCGGATAAACTTGAAAGATTGATTCTTCAGAATAATGAGACAATTCATTAAGCACCCCGTTTACAAATCATAGAAAGTTTCCAATATTAATGGCGAAATCATCAGTTAAAGCTACAGCTAAAAAATCAGTTAAAGCTTCAAAAGAAAAGGCATCAGTTAAATCCACTTTAGATATCGAACCGGTAAAACCTTCTGTAAAATACACAGGTAAATCTTTAGTTATAGTTGAGTCACCTTCAAAAGCAAAAACTATCAATAAGTATCTTGGAAAAGATTTTATTGTAGAAGCTACAGTAGGGCATATAAAAAATCTTCCGAAGAGCAAGATTAGCATCGATTTAGAAAAAGGTAATTACGAGGCAACATATGATGTTATTCCCGGTAAAGAAAAAGTAATCGAAACAATAAAGAACGCTGCAAGAAATGCAGATAAAGTATATATAGCGACTGACCCTGACCGTGAAGGAGAATCCATCGCAGATGATATAGCAGATGAAGTCAGAAAAGTTAACAAGAAAATAGTCCGAGTTCTCTTCAATGAAATCACCAAGAAAGGCGTCGAGAAAGCAATGAAGGAGCCTCTTGAAATCAATATGCCTATCGTTGAATCTCAGATGGCGCGCAGAGTGATGGATAGAATCCTCGGCTACAAAGTAAGCCCTTTCCTTTGGAAAACATTTTACTTCGGCCTCTCTGCAGGAAGAGTTCAGTCAGTTGCATTGAAACTCATCGCTGAAAAAGAAAAAGAGATACAGGCATTCAAAGCAAAAGAATACTGGTCAATCGACGGATTATTCTCGAAGCTTTCAGGCAGCTCAAAACCTTTCGGCGCAAAGTTATACAAGATAAACGATGATACTTTAAAGTTTGACGGCGAGAAACCAAACATTGCAAACCTTGATGAAGCTCACGCTATTATAGAATCATTAAAGAACAACAAGTATAAAATAATTGATATACAGGTAAAAGAAGTAAAACGAAACGCTCCTGCTCCTTTTACTACTTCTGTTTTACAGCAGACTGCATCTACACGCATGGGATTTTCACCTAAACGTACTATGGCAGTTGCGCAGAAACTATACGAAGGTATAGAAGTTAAAAAAGGTGAAGGTAACGTCGGTCTCATAACTTATATGAGAACTGACTCAACACGTCTAAGTCCTGAAGCTGTTGATGCTGCAAGAGAGTACATTAAAACAGAGTACGGCAAAGAATACATGCCTGAAGCTCCGAAGATATTTGCAAACAAGAGTAAGAATGCGCAGGATGCTCACGAAGCGATACGGCCTACTGATGTAAATATTCATCCTGATATGGTAATGAAGCTTGGTAAAGAATATCATGCATTGTACGATTTAATATGGAAACGCTTTGTTGCATCACAGATGTCACAGGCAATTCTTGACCAGAAGACAGTTATTATAAGAGCTCTTTCACCTAAAGGCGATAAGAATACATATCTCTTCAAAGCTACAGGAAGCGTTATTACATTCAGCGGTTTCCTTAAAGTTTATGAAGATGCAAAAGATGAAGACGATACACCGGCAGATGAGGATATTGCATTAATCCCGGCTGACCTTAATATTGGCGACAATGTAAAAGTTTCAAACTTAAGAAAAGACCAGCATTTCACTTCGCCTCCTGCAAGATATACAGAGTCAAGTTTAATCAAACAGCTTGATAAGCTTGGTATCGGAAGACCGTCTACATTTGCGATGATTGTATCTACAGTGCTCGATAGAAAATATGTTGACCTTGTTGAAAGAAGACTTTTTGCTACGAACTTAGGAATGACAGTAAGCAAAATCCTTGACGAATATTTCCCTGATGTTATCAACGTTGACTTCACTGCAAGAATGGAAGGGGAGCTTGATACAATTGCAAACGGTGAAGCTACCTATAAACAGGTATTGGATGACTTCTATCTTCCTTTCGAGAAGGATTTACTTTCAGCTGACTCACATGCTAAAGAAATTAAAGAACGATTAACAGAACGCACAGATAAAATCTGTCCTGACTGCGGAGCAGAAACAGGGGCGCACATGGTAAAGAAGTGGGGGCGTAACGGCCAGTTCTTCGCCTGTGAAAATTATCCAAAGTGCAAATGTTCATTGCCGCTTGTTGAAGACCCTGAAGCCAATAAAAAAGTCGAAGGCATTAACTGCGATTTATGCGGCGCTCCGATGGTATTGAAAGTCGGACCTTACGGCAAATTCTACGGCTGCAGCAACTACCCAAAATGCAAAGGCATCAAGCCGATTACACTCGGAATAAAATGTCCTAAGTGTAACATAGGCGAAGTTGTTGAACGCCGCGGCGGTAAAGGAAGAGTGAAGCGCGCATTTTTTGCATGCACTCGCTATCCTGACTGCGACTTCATTTCCAACGGTATGCCTGTAATTCAAAACTGTAAAGAGTGCGATAGTAATTATCTTGTAAAGAAAGTAACTAAAGGCGACGGTGAATTCCTTGAATGTCCTAAGTGCAAAGCAAAATATGATTTGCCCAAGGATGAAAAAGTTAATGAAAAAGTTACAGAAGAAGCTGCTGCAATCGAGTAACAAGTAGAAAGTAGCAATTATAAAGTATATAAAACCTGTTGGAAGAAATTCTGACAGGTTTTTTTGTATATAAAATTACCTGTAACTTGCCTAACTAAATTACAAAGAAATTGTTATTTTTATGTAAATTTTTGACCTCAATCATTTCAGGAATTCTAAATGACAAAATTTGTTCTTTCGGCTTTTTTAATAATAAGTATAAATCTTTCAGTTTGTATAGCGCAGGATTCAACTTCCAAAGGAAAAATTTCCGGTCTTATGTTCAGTGATTATTATTACAATGCTGAGCGCGATACATTTACTACTTTAAAGAATGTTGCTTACGACGGAGCTAAAGGACAAAACGGTTTTCAGTTCAGACGAATCAACTTCACTTACGACTATAACATCTCTAAAAAATTTTCCACCCGGTTCAGACTTGAAGCTGCTCAAAGCGAAACATTCACCAACGGAAAAATCGGAGTTTTTGTAAAAGACGCTTACCTTGAATGGAAGAATATTTTCAAAGGCAGCAATCTTATTGTAGGCATTCAACCTACTATCGCATACATAACAACAGAACAAATCTGGGGAAGAAGATATATTGAAAGAACAATTATGGATTTACGTAATATTGTCGACTCGCGTGACTTTGGTATTTCTCTTAACGGAAGTTTTGACGAGCAGAACAAAGTTACCTATGGAGTTATGCTCGGTAATAATTCCGGAACTACAGTTGAAAATGATAAATACAAAAGAGTGTATGCACATCTTGGCTTTAATCCTATAAAAGAATTTTATGTTACTCTGTTCTCAGATTACAGAGCGCAGCCTGAAGGAAAGTTTCTGAATACAATATTAAACTATGATGAATATACTCAGGCAGTTATGTTAGGTTACAAGAACGATAAAACGTTCAGTGCAGGAATCGAATCATTTTATAATTATATACCGAATTATTACAAGAGCTTTGGAATATCAATCTTTGCCTCTGCAATTTTTAATGAACTAGTATCCGGCTTTGCTCGCTATGATTTTTTTGATAATGATATTACAGAAGGTCATAACCGGGATACCAGAAACTTATTCTTAGCAGGTCTTGATTTCTATCCTGATAAAAATGTTTCCATTTCACCTAACGTTGCAATTGAAACTTATGCTGCTTTGTATGACGGCACAACAATAAAGCCTTCTATCACTCCGCGTATTACTTTGTTTTACAAGTTCTTCTAAGCTATTTATACAAGATGAGCTTTTTATCTTTGAAGTCGATACAGAGTTGTTTGTAATTCTTAAAGAATGAATTCCCCAGCAGTCCGCCGTTATTTTTTAATCCCATACCTGATAAGATCGGAGAGTCAACTATCTTTGTTTTAAAATTAAGTATCGTGTTTTGTTCCAATAAAATCTTAGGTACTTCGGCATTCATAGTTGTCACTTCTTTTCCATCAGCGCCCTTTACTGCGAATGATTTTTCCCCGGTAATGTTTTCCTTATTTGCCAGCTCTGACTGAATAAAACTAAATGGCGAACCGGTATCAACAATAAAATTAATATCACTGCTGCCAATTTTTCCATTTACAAATATATGACCGTTTGCAATTGTGTATGGCAGCTCAATAGCATTGTGTTTATTTTTATCGAAGCATTTACCGAGTAACAAATCCACATTTTTAGTTGAATCAATCTCAAAAGTAACTGCCTCAAATCTCTGCAGAATATCCATTCCAAGTATGCCGTCAATTTCAGTACTGTTTATACTGAACATTGTATCTATAACATAAAGAGTGTTCAGCAATAAACTTACACTGCCAAGTTCAACTTTAGGCAGAGTACATGTCTGCAAATTTTTTATGCTCCCGCCGAAACCGGATACAGGTGAATTTATCACCTGCATCCCGTCTGCTGAATATTGTTTGGCAATTAAATCTTCCGTCTTAACTCCTGAAGGAACATTCTTCTTCACTATAAAAGAATTAACCGCAGCAAGGTCAACTACAAAATTGCAGAGCTTCTCGCCGATCTTTACTTCAGTAAGAAAGTATTTCCCTGTGAACTTTATCTTACCTGTACCTCCTTCTAAAAATCCCTGTGAAGCTTCTTTTATTTCCGTTGTGATAATGAACTCGTTTTCCTTTGGTGTTATCTTATCTCCGAACATATTCATTACAGGTGAATCCATATCTTCACTTATTAAATCATAACTCGAAATCTTAAATGCCTTCTTAATATTATTAGAAACGATGTTAATTCTATAGTCATTATTGGATAAATCAGATACAGGCGCTGTTATAATTTGCTTAAGTGTGCCGTCATCTTTTTTCAGACTATATACAAGCTCGTCATTTACATACCTCACAATCATTACTTTCTTATCAGCGAGCTTTACAAAATCTCCGGATAGCCCTGTACCGGAGGGAAATACGAGTGAGATAATTCCGGATTCACCGCCGCAGATGAAGACCTTTGTTTCATCTTTTGCAATTGGTTCCTTTTCAATTTTCGGCGTACCGTTTTCAAGTGTAATCAAGAATACACTTGATTGTGAATAACAAAGAGGGGAGAGAACTAAGAAAAATACTAATACAGCATATTTCATAAATGAAAATATAAGGTTTCATTTATGATGCATCAAAATACCAAATGGTTTACTGCTTATCTATAATTTTTTGCAGCAGGCTTCCTTCTCTTGCATAATCTTCAATTTCTTCCCATTTCATCAGAATATCTTCATCGGGAGAAAGCGCTTTTAAAACATGAGGAAGATTGAAATTATAATAGAACATTACTCCCTTATCAGTGAATGCAAAGTCTTCAAGATTATCAGTACTAAACTTCTTTCCTTCAAAGAACTGCAGCGCATCTTCTTCGCCTATCTGCTCTTCTTTTACTTTAGCCTTAATTCTCTTCTGAACACTTTTATCAAGCTCAGCTGCAAGCTCCGTCATTTTACTTTTCTTAATGAGATGGCTTATTAAAATTCTGCTGCCTGTGGTGAGATTCAGGTTTACGTCTTTGTAATACTCATCCGGATACGCTCCCATAGTTTCTATATGAATCGAAATACTCAGCACTGAATTCTTATTGTAAAGCACATTATAGTCAGCGCCGACTGTTCCGCATCCGCATATAGCGTAGTTTGCAATTACCGTATCAATATTATCAAAGAGCAGGCTATCTGTTGCCAGATATGAATTCAGCCTTGCAAGTATGTTTGCATCTGCTCCGCCTGATATCATAGGTAAATTATACATTGCAGTATCGGTTCTGTATTCATCGCTGAAAGGAGCAGTATAAATTTTTGATTCTACTTTGACTGAATCAACAGCAAAGGCTTTTACTGAAAACATAAGAAAGAGTATTAGAAATTTTACCATGAATAGCTTTAAATTTAGTTCCCAAAAATTACATATAATAAAGCAAAAAGTGAACTTATTTTTATCTCATAATAAAATCTTATGGCTAAAGCAGAAGCAAAAACAAAACCAACAACAGTAACAATCGAGGAATTCTTCAGCTCTGTTGAAGATGAAACGAAACGTGCAGACTGTTTCACATTAGCCGAGCTAATGCAGAAAGCATCCAAAGAGAAACCCGTTATGTGGGGACCTGCAATCGTCGGCTTTGGGAGCTATCATTATAAATATGCCAGCGGTCACGAAGGTGATGCCTGCCTCATGGGATTCTCCCCAAGGAAATCAAGCCTAACTTTATACGTAGCTACTACAATTAAAGAGAACGAAGACGCTATGAAGAGGCTTGGTAAACACAAAATTAGCGGGTCCTGTTTGCACATTAAAAAACTTTCCGATGTAGATATGAAAGCATTAAAGGAAGTAATTAGCAACACATATAAAACACGAAAGGTAAAGCTAACATAACGGCTAAGCGTTGCTCTCAATTCTACTTTATAGTATGTTTCAAAAATCATATATTGCATACAATTAATCATTAAGCTATTCTTTAAGTTAATCTTTATAAGCGAATGTCTGAAAACTTACTTGAAATAAAAGGGCTCAAAAAATACTTCCCGATAAAAAAGGGTATATTCTCCAAAACCGTCGGCAATGTAAAAGCCGTTGATGATATCGACCTCGTTATCAAAAAAGGCGAGACGCTTGGGCTTGTAGGAGAATCAGGCTGCGGAAAAACCACAGTTGGCCGCTCGCTCTTAAGATTAATTGAACCAACCGGCGGAAGCATAATTTACAACGGTAAAGATATAACCAATATCTCACTCGAAGAAATGAAGACATACCGCAAGAAGATGCAGATAATTTTTCAGGATCCGTATTCATCACTCAATCCAAGAATCACAGTCGGCGGAATGCTCACTGAAATTCTGAAGTTCCACGAAATCGCCGAAGGCGAAGCTGCCGATAAAAGAGTAGCAGAGCTTCTCGAACGCGTCGGTCTTCGTAAGATATATGCCCGTCGTTATCCGCATGAGTTTTCCGGCGGACAAAGACAGCGTATCGGTATTGCAAGAGCTCTATCAGTTCAGCCCGAGCTTATCGTATGCGATGAGCCTGTATCTGCGCTTGACGTTTCTATTCAGTCGCAGGTTATCAATCTGCTTCTTGACTTGCAGAAGGAATTCGGACTTACATACTTATTCATATCGCATGACTTATCCGTTGTAGAGTATATCTCAAACAGAGTTGCCGTTATGTACCTTGGCAAGATTGTTGAGATTGCCGATACGAGCGAACTATATAAAAATCAAAAGCATCCATATACTCAGGCATTACTTTCAGCAGTTCCTATTCCTGACCCTAAAAATAAATCCAAGCGTATCATCTTAACAGGGGATGTACCTTCTCCGGCAAATGTTCCGTCGGGATGTTACTTCCATCCGAGATGCCCGAAAGTATTTGGCGACTGCCCGAACATTCATCCGGTCTTAGCTCCGGCAGATGGTCACAGAGTAAGATGTCTCCTTTATCCGGAAAGTTATCCGGGTACGCAGAAAGTAGCTTAGTTCAATTACGAGTTTCGTCCCGCTAAAGCGGGAACGAATTGCAGAGTACAAGTTCACTATTTGAAAAAGGTCGGAAAAAAGTCGGGTTCTTATTCAATTACGAATTTCAAATTACGAATTACGATTATAGCACTATCTGGCTATTACCTTTCACTATTTGTAAAAGGTCGGAAAAAAGTCGGGTTTCAAATCTAACTGTACTAAGGAAAAAGCTTTGCATAATTTGATTCGATATATTTACAGCAGGAATTATTTTTTCGCAATTGTTGCAAGCATCGTTTTATTCCTTACCTTCATGTCGTTCGGACTCAATCAGTTAGCTATCGCCGTTTACTTCATCAATTTTTTCCTCGCTACATCTTACATTTTTCTTTTCCTTCTTAAAAAACTTAAAGAAGAGTATTTTTACTCTGCCGTTATCTTCAGCGCCGTGTTATCTGCCGGACTGTATGGAATGTTTGTATTCTTTGAAAAGGAAGCTTTAGATTATAGAATATATCTGCTGCCTGTATTCTTTTTAGTAAATTTCACGGCAGCATTGTATTTTTTATTCAGGAAGAAATTGTTTACTAAGAAATAGACTTCTAAATTTCAGATTTCAAATTTCAGATTTCAGATTTAGTCGGAAAAAAGTTGGATTCATACTTATGATTGTTCCATCCAAAATAAATAACTTAAAGGATTTAAAACGTTTCACAAAAATGATTTCCTCAATCAATGGAGATCTAACTGATAAAGAATTAAATTCAGTAATTTACACTTCACATGTTGAAAATCTAACTGGAAAAGAAAATCTCAATAATTTTATAAAAAATGTTCAAAAATTTTTAAAGCGACTTAAAATATCAAAGATAACTTTTTTCCGTGATGAAAATTCAAATTGGCTGAAGTATTTGTCGTTTGATAACGAAGCCGAGGAATTAAATTTTGCTTATAAATATTTAAATGACCTGATTAATGCAAAGAGTTTCAAAGGTGTATTTATTATGGAAACATCGGACTTAAGTGAATTTTTACCTCACATAATCTCATTCACTCAATTTCAAGGCGGCTTACCAAATATTTATTTTGCTTCAGATGATTCAAATTTATTGTTTCATATTTGTAAATATTGTAATCTCCATATATACTTTTATGAAAACAAAGTTACTAAGCCGAATTATTTTAAGTCTATCTCTCCAACTGAAGAATTCTTTCCCGGATTACAGGATAAACGAAAGCTATTATTATAACTGAAAATTTACTCCTTATAAAAAATGGGAATACATATTTAATGAAAAATAACAGCCGTCTAATATTCTATATCTTAGTGGTAAATCTTGTGATGCTCATGTTTGCGAATCAGATTGACGCGCCATTATTATATATAATTATAATCCTGCTGAATTTTTTTATAGCGGTTTCATATCCAGTTCTTTTGCTCTTAAGCAAAATGAGATTAAATAAATATCTTACGCTTGCTGTTTCATTTCTGCTGACTTCAATATTATTTTATATACTGAATACGGTAAATCAATCATTGAACACTGCTTTATTTATTTTATTCCTGATGAATCTTGGCTCTATTACGACTGCTTTTGTGAATCGATTGCGATAAGTTATGAGTTATGAGTTATGAGTTATGAATTATTCTTTTCTGTTTTCTTGCTTGGCTTTTTAAAACTTGAACTTTCTTTTTTATTTTTCAAAGGCTGCAAGTCCGGTTTTTTATTGATAATTCTCTTTGACCTTTTTTCATCTGCAAGGGGAGTTACAACACAATTTTCATCGGCATCCTGCTTCATTTCCTCTTCAAGCTCCTTTTGAATTTCTTCATGCGTTGCAGCTAAATCTGCTTCCTGCTCAGCTTTCTGCTTCAGCACTTCTTTCTTTTCTTTTTCAGTAAATCCTTCCATGTATGCTTCATCCCAGTCAGGAGTATATTCTCTTTCATCTTCATAAGTTGGGTCATACTTACGGTATTTATCGGGGTCGTTTACTAAAATCGGAAATTCTTTATTAACTGTAGCTGAAGATTTTTGCACGAGGGAAGAGTACTTTTTATCATCGGTTTCCATGTGGATAAGTTTGGTAAGCTTTTCAATTTCTTTTAACAATTTAAATCTGTCATCTCTTGAATCTTCTGCTTCAAGTTGTTCATAACATTTTCCTAATGCTTCAGCTAAGATTGTTACGCGTGCAGATTTCTCAACAAAAAAAACTTGAAAAATTTTATCGAACTCATCGCGCTCGGCAATTCTGATATCGGTGTAAAGCTCTTTATTCCATTGGATAAGAGTCGTGCGGTTCACTCCCATAGCTTTGGAGATTTTGTGTATCGTCATTCCCTGCGCTCTGAAGTGAATGAATTTTGATTTTACTTTTAAATCATACATAGTGTATGTTGGGTTTGGTTTTGAAAAAATGTTTATTTAATTTTTATTTTAAATCCCTCTACTTGTTAAGGCAACTATATTCTTGATAGACACATATTTTAATTCCTCCCTTGAGGGAGGTGTCGAGCAAAGCGAGACGGCGGGTGTTCGCTCAAACACCCCTCCCCGACTTCGTCGGGACTCCCCTCAAGGGGAGAATTCTATTGGGTCGACCTTAACAAGGAAAGGGGTTTGATAGGTGAATCAATTCCTAATCCATGTTTTTAAAACGTTGCAATTAAAACATGCCTGTTACCCTACCTTTTGAGGTAAGGAGGAAAGAAAGATAAAAAACTGAGTTTAGAAAAAATATCTACTCCTCCTCATTACTACTAATAGGGAGAAATATTTAAAAATGTCTTGACAGGAAATTTCAAATAAAACTTGTAGTTTTTCTCTGCAACTTTCCCAGCCTTTTTGCAGTTTAATAGAGTAACAATAACCTTATTTTTATCTAATTATCACTATAAATGTCCCGGATTAAAATTCTAAGTTCTATTATAATTATTTTTTCGATTTTTGTTTTTTCCGATCTTACTTACTCGCAGGACACATCGAAAATACAGTTAACAGGAAAAATCATTTCCGATAAAGAAGACGTTCTCAGTTCAATCTTAATTACTTTAAAAAATTACACTACTCCTGAATCTTTCACATCTGTCACCGATGAAAACGGATTTTATTCTTTTGAAGTAAACGAAGGCCGATTCATAATTTCAATAGAGAGAAACGGATTTGAAAAGTACTCTCAGGTTATAAATGCTGAGAAAAGCTCTGCGAATGTATTCAATATTACTCTGATAGAGAAATCTACTTACACTACTGAGCAGATAAACGTTGAATCGGAATTCCGTCAGAAGCAGGAAGACCTGCGGACGAGTATGTACAACGTTCTGCCGACGGAAGTAAAAATGCTTCCCGGAGCAATTGAAGATGTGATGCGCTCGTTGAAATCTTTGCCAGGAGTAACTGCGCCGAATGATTTTACATCGCAGTTAGTAGTGCGCGGCTCGGGACCCGACCAGAATTTAATTATAATGGATGATGTTGAGATTTTTAATCCTTACAGACTGTACGGACTTGTAAGTATGTTCAATCCCGAAACGCTTCAGGATATTACTTTGATAACTGGCGGCTTTCCCGCTAAGTACGGCGACAGGCTTTCTGCAGTGCTTGACGTGAATAATAAAGAAGGCGCGCGGGATAAAACTTTCAGCATGATTACCAATGTAAATATTGCAAGCGCAAATGTAATTGTGCAGGGAAAGAATCCGTTTAAAATACCTGGCTCGTGGATTGTTTCGTCAAGAAGAACATATTATGATTTGATACTCGGGCCTTTTGCAAAAAGCGCAGGACTTATTACCGATGATTCATCACTTCCAAACTTCAGAGATTTGCAGTTCAAGTTTGCGTTCGGACCATTCAAGAAAAGTAAGTTTTTAATAAACGGAATTTTTTCATCGGACGGAGTAGATGTTATACCGGGTTCAGAACGGACAAATCCCGACAGCGTTACAGCAAAGGACGTAACAAATAACAATGTGCTTTCCGCTTCATGGGTGTATCTGCCTAATTCTAAATTTTTATCAAAGACAACTGCCTCTTGGTATAAAAATACAGGTGATAATAATTTTGAAGGCGATATACTTGACCCGCTGATTGACAGGGAAGGGTTAACTCCGGGACAAAGAGATTCATTGAAGGCAATCGGCGCACTGCTGGGATTTAAATTTGATTCAAAATATAATTTCAGAAAATATTCTATTGTAAATAAAAGCACTTTGTTTGCAGGTAAAAATTATTTTGAGTTCGGCGCGGGACTGGATCTGATAAGAACAGACCTGACATACTCACTGAATCTGGATGAAGCTTTTAAAAATTTTATAAGAAGCCAGCCGAATGCGCAGGCAATACTTGAAGATTTCAGTATAACAGGTAACGATAATCTACGCGCAAGTGTTTACGGTCAGGGGAGATTTAAAGTCGGCGATAAAATATATTATCAGCCTTCACTGCGTGTTGACTACTATTCATTTCTAAAAAGAACGTATATATCGCCGAGATTTAATGTCGGGTATTCCATTGACCCTGTTACAACAATACGTTCATCGGTGGGGCTTTATTATCAGTCGCCCGGCTATGAAAAACTTGTTGACGGGCAGACGTTTTATGACTTAACGGGAAGCGCCGGTGATAATTTAAAAGCTGAGCGCTCGACGCATTTTGTATTGGGAATAGACCGCTGGCTAAACAACGAATGGAATGCAAAGATAGAAGGCTATTACAAAAAGTTTGATGACCTGATAACACAGAAGAGAGTAACAAATTACAGATATGAATTTACACTTGCAGACCCGACGATAACCGACCCTGCTTACATAGGCGACCCGGCTAACTGGATACGCTCGGATACAAAGCTGCCGTATGATTCGATAACAACTACTCCTATAAACGGAGTAACGGGCAATGCATACGGAATAGAGTTTTCACTGGAGAAAAAGTACTCGGGACCCGATTCGAAATTTTCAGGCTGGATAAACTATGCATATTCATTTGCAAACAGAACACGTGACGGACTTGAGTATCCTTTTCGATTTGATCAAAGGCACGTTGTAAACATTGTTGCTAATTACAGATTTAATAAAACGTTTGAGCTCGGGGCGAGATGGACATATGCATCGAATTTCCCATATACTCCGCCTGTAGGAATTACACCACGCGTATCTCGTGACAGCTTAGTTGTAAATCCTTTTACGCAGCAGGTGATTTTTAATTTGGATTTCGGCGACGATGCAAAAAGATTTTCACAGGTAAGACCGGCATATCACAGGCTTGATGTCCGCTTCAGCGCTTATACAAAATTCTGGAATACTGACTGGGTGTTTTATATTGATGTTATCAATGCATACAACAGAAAAAATGTGCTGTCGTATGATTATGATTTAACGAGTGACTACCAGATAAAAAGAAATACGGTGGGTATGTTTCCGATTTTGCCGACGATTGGTGTGAATGCGAGATTTTGATCGAGTAGTTATATAAAAGAAATTGTAAAACAAAAATTCCTCCCTTGAGGGAGGTGGCTCGCGAAGCGAGACGCTGGGTGTTCGTTCAAACACCCCTCCCCGACTTCGTCGGGACTCCCCTCAAGGGGAGAATTTATGTTTGTACAATGTATTATATTGTTATCCGAAAGAGAGAATCTTAGTTTGAGAGACCTATTATGAAAAAATTATCAAATTTTTGTAATTTTACGTGAAAATCCATTGAATTCCGATAAAAATCTGCGTATTTTTGTAATTATCAGTAAAAATTGAATATTTGTGTATTTGCTTCCGGTAAGGGTTCGAATTTTTTATCAATATTAAATGCGATAAAGAAAAAAGAATTATCATCTGAAGTTGTTGCATTTGTAACGGATAGAAAAAGTTGCGGCGCAGAATTAATTGCGAAAGAAAATAATATAAAAACTTTTTCTTTCAACGCCCCTGATTTAATTACTTCTCTTAAAAATTTAAATGTAAATTTTATTGTTCTCGCAGGTTTTTTAAAAAAACTTGACGGGAATTTTATAAACGAATTCCAAAATAATATTGATAAAAAGATTATAAATATTCATCCTGCATTGCTTCCTTCCTATGGAGGAGCGGGCATGTACGGCATGAATATCCACAAAGCAGTAATAAGCAACAAAGAAAAATACTCAGGCATCACAATTCATTTTGTAAATGAAAATTACGATGAAGGAAAAATAATTTTTCAGAAGAGAGTTGATATACATGAGAGTGATGATGAAAATAGTTTAGTTGAAAAGATTCACAAGCTTGAGCATGAATGTTATCCTATGATAATAAAAAAATTTGAAGAGGATAAAATAAAAATTTCCAACAACGAAGTTCAAATTTTAGATTAAGTGTCATTACAAAAGGCGTTAATAATAAAAAGAGCTATACTAAGTGTTTATGATAAGACGGGAATTATTGACTTCGCCCGTACGCTGAATGAAAAAGGAATTGAGATAATTTCAACCGGCGGAACGTATTCTCTCCTGAAAAAAGAGGGAATTCCTGTGACAAGTGTTGCAGAGGTTACTGAGTTCCCGGAAATATTGAACGGCAGAGTGAAAACTCTTCACCCTTCAATTGCCGGAGCGATACTGACGGATAAAAGCAATCCCGAACATCTTGCAGAACTGAAGAAGCATAGCATTGAGCCAATTGATTTAGTTGTTGTGAATTTATATCCGTTCAAAGAGACTGTTGCAAAGGGTTCATCTGAAGCTGAGATTATCGAAGAGATAGATATCGGCGGTGTAACGTTAATCCGTGAAGCAGCAAAGAATTTTAAAAGTGTCAATGTTCTTGTTTCGCAAAATCAGTACAATGATTATCTGAACGAGCTTAACTCAACTTCAAATAATGTTTCTGCTGAATATTCAAAAAAACTTGCAGCAAAAGCATTTGATATAATAGCTGAGTACGATACAGAGATAAGAAATTATTTTAACGAGGGTTCTTCAGATAATAAAACAGTTGAGCTTAAAAATTCAGTCCCTCTGAGATACGGAGAGAATCCGCATCAGGAAGCAGTTCTATACAAAGATGATTTTGATGTAATATTTAAAGTCCTGCACGGCAAGGAACTTTCATATAATAATCTACTCGATACAAATTTTGCTTATGAGTTTATCTGTGAATTTGAATATGAAAATCCTGCATGCATAATTGTTAAGCATGGCAATCCTTCGGGAGTTGCAGTAGGGGATTCATTACTCGATGCATACAAAAAAGCTTTTGCAACTGATACGGTTTCACCGTTTGGCGGAATAATAATTTTTAATAAGAAATTAGATTTACAAACAGCTGAAGAGGTTGATAAATTATTTTCTGAAATTGTGTTAGTGCCTGATTTTGATGAAGCTGCATTAAATCTTTTACAGAAGAAAAAGAACAGAAGGCTTATTCAGTTTAATTTTTCCAATTCACATACTCACGAATTGAAAAAAATTGCCGGCGGATATTTGTATCAGGGGAGAGATAATGTTACAGTTACAAAAGATAATTTAAAATCTGTAACTGAGAAGCAGTTAGATGATAAAGATATTGAAGATGTAATTTTTGCAAATAAAGTTGTAAAGTATACTAAGTCAAACGCAGTAGTATTTATAAAAGATAAAAGAACTCTCGGTATAGGAGCAGGGCAGCCTTCGCGAATAGATTCAACGAAGATTGCTGTTTCAAAAGCAAAAGAGTTTAATAATAATCTTGAAGGAAGCATAGCGGCATCGGACGCTTTTTTTCCGTTTGCAGACGGACTGTTTGAGCTTGCTAAAGCGGGAGCGAAGACAATTGTTCAGCCGGGAGGTTCAGTAAGAGATGATGAAGTTATCAAAGCTGCGAATGAAAATAATATTACTATGGTTTTTACAGGTATAAGACATTTTAAGCATTAGATTTTTGTTGTACCACAATTTTGTTCTCCGTCCCAAACTCCTGTTTGGAACGGAAATAGTATGATGAAACTTTGTTTCATCTTTTTTTAAAGCGAAACGGAGTTTCGCACACAGTTCATTCCCAAACAGGAGTTTGGGAATGAGAGAACATTAGTATAGTATTGAGTAGCAAGTAGTGAGTATAAAGTATTATCTTATTTTGAGTATCCGTAACAAGTGAATAGAGTAAGAATTTTAAAATTTAAGAAAAGAAATTTATGCAAAACCAAAGATTGATTCAGTCAAAGAATTTTGTAACGCGAAATGATGTTAATCGTTTCGGCAAGAAAAATGTAAAAGCTGTACCGAAGAAAACTGATACGCTTGAAAAAAATGCTGAAGAAAATGAAAAAATGATTCAGGTGAAAGAAGTAACAAAGTAAAAGAGTTTCAGCGTTGCGACGCAGGTATATTAAGAGTTTTTTTTCTCATTAAAATGTTCCGGCTTTGCAGCGATTATCAGTATAGAAATACCATTAAAAAATTTTTCAAAATTTATTTTAGACTAAGGAAATAAAATGGCATTACTCGGAATGTTTTCCAATGATATCGCAATTGATTTAGGCACTGCAAATACTCTGATATATGTTAAAGGAAAAGGAATTGTACTCAATGAGCCTTCCATAGTTACCTATGACGTCAGCTCGAGAAAAATTGTTGCCATCGGTGAAGAGTCGAAAAAAATGATGGGAAGAGTTCATAAAGAGCTTTCCACAATCCGCCC
Source organism: uncultured Ignavibacteria bacterium (assembly GCA_937974175.1). Classification (GTDB taxonomy): domain Bacteria; phylum Bacteroidota; class Ignavibacteria; order Tepidaquicellales; family Tepidaquicellaceae; genus JAFDZO01. The sequence goes on along the minus strand of CALJIG010000136.1, from coordinate 6,054 downwards.
TATGAAAGACGGCGTTATCGCCGACTTTGAAATGGCTGAGGGAATGATAAAAGCATTCATCAAAAAAATCAGCTCTAACTGGATGCCTGCAAAGCGTATCGTCATCTGCGTTCCTTCGGGAATTACAGAGGTAGAAAAACGCGCAGTGCGTGATACAGCTGAGCATGCCGGAGCAAAAGAAGTTTATCTTATCAGTGAGCCTATGGCGGCTGCTATAGGTATCGGACTTGATGTTATGGCTCCCTATGGAAATATGATTGTTGATATCGGCGGCGGTACAACTGAGATTGCAGTTATTGCTCTTTCAGGTATGCCGACAAATTATTCTATAAGAACTGCAGGCGATGAACTTACAGAAGCTATCGTAAGATTTTTCAGAAGCAATCATAATATTCTCATAGGTGAAAGAATGGCAGAAGAAATTAAATGCCAGGTCGGTTCTGTAATGCCTCTTGAAGAAGAAGTTATTATTGAAGTAAAAGGTAGAGATTTAGTTGCCGGTGTTCCGAAAGTTACAGAGGTAAGCTCCGTAGAAATTCGCGAAGCATTAAATGCTCCTGCATCGCAGATGATTGAAGCAGTAAAAGTTGCTCTTGAAAAAACTGCACCCGAGCTTTCTGCTGACTTACTTGAGCGTGGAATATTTTTGACAGGCGGTGGTGCTCTTATAAAAGGACTTGATGAAAGATTAAAAATGGAAACAGGCGTACCGGTGCACATAGCAGAAGACCCACTTACTGCAGTTGCAAGAGGAACAGGAAAGGTGCTTGAGGATTTGGATTATTATAAGAAAGTCTTGCTAAAAAGATAAAGTTTATAATTTAACCATCACCCCAAATGGAAAAAAATAATACACATCTATCTAGTGAGTATTTTGTTGCTGCGGAGTTATATCGCAGAGGATTTTCTGTAGGTATAACTATTGGGAATGCTAAGGCGATTGACATATTAGCTAACAAAAATGGGCAAACTTTTTCCATTGATGTAAAAGGAATCAAAGATAAAAAAAGTATCGGTTGGCCAATGATGAAGGATAAAATTAGAGAAAATATTTTTTATGTTTTTGTAAACTTAAATGGTGATCAAATTCCCGAATTTTATATTTGTAGCTCTATTGAAGCTACTTCACTAATGAGGCAATATTCAACAAGAGGTATTATGAACTTATCCGATATAAAAAAAGAAGACTGTCTGAATCGTTGGGATAAACTTAGCTAAAAATATATAACAGTAACCCCGGCCTTCAGGCTGGGGACTAATGTACTCCAGATATTAGCCCTTTAGGGCAAAAATATATGAGTAAAATTTAACCCTAAAGGGTTAACAATAGATAGTTTGAACCCCATCCTAAAGGATGGGGTTACTGTAGTACGAAGTGTAACACATTCCTAAACAGTACGCCACTACAGGTTTGGAATGAGTACTAAATAGAAACATATTTTACCCCAACCAATTTCCATAAAGATTAAATCTCCACTATATAATTATTGAAAACAATAGGGCTATTAATATTAAGAATTAAAGAATATTTAATCTTAACAGTTTTTGTAGTTATAAGCTTAGTTTTAATTTTCAATAACGATAACACTCAGATAAGATTTCTCCGCGCATTTGCCATAGGATTTGTCGGCACTCTTCAAAGCGGAGTCTCGGCAGTACCGAATGTGTTTGAGCTTCAAAGCGAAAATAAATATCTCCGCGAAAAAAATATTGAGCTTGCCAATGAAGTTGCTTCATTAAAAGAAGCAAAGCTTGAAAACATACGCCTCTCAAAATTACTTACATTAAAAGAAGCAAACGTCCTCGGAGTAATCAGCGCTTCAATTGTAAACAAATCATTAGTTCAGACAAGAAATACAATTACAATTAATGCGGGAGAGAATGACAGTATAAAAGTTAATATGCCTGTCGTAACTGATGACGGACTTGTAGGGAAAATTGTTGGCGTCAGCAAGAATTATTCGATTGCACAGATATTATACAACAAAGATCTTCGTATCAGCGCAAAAGTTCAGCGCAGCAGAGTTGACGGTATTTTTACCTATGACGGAGTAGGGAATTTAGTTTTAACAAACGTTCCGAAGGCAGCAGATGTAAATCCGGGTGATTTAATTATAACATCTGAATACAGCAATCTTTTCCCGGGAGGAATTCCGCTCGGTACAGTATTGGAGACAGGCAACCTTGATAATCTTTTCAAAAAAATCACAGTAAAGCCTGCTGTAAATTTTAACATACTTGAAGAAATATTTGTAGTAAAGAGCCAGCCGAATAAAGAGAAAAGCGACCTTGAAAAATTATTTATGAATAAATAAAGAAATCCGTATTAAAAGAAAAAATAACGGAATGAAAATCGACTAATGATTGTTTCATACTTAAAATACATAGCAGTAATAATCCTTTTAGTAGCAGTTCAGAAAACTCTGATATGGCTTATTGCGCTTTCCAATTATAACATTGCGCCTGACTTAGTTATACTTATGGTGATTTATGTAGGAATTGCACGGGGACATATTGAAGGCTCTATTATAGGGTTTTTATCCGGACTAATGATAGATATGCTTTCGGGTTCGTTCCTGGGACTCTCGGCATTAAGTTATACTTTAGCAGGATTTATAGCCGGTTATTTTTGTATCAGGGAAAGAGAAGAGTTTCTTAAAAAATATTTTTTAATTGGAATAGTTTTTCTCTGCGCTTTAATAGGTAACTCAATTTATTTTTTAATTTTTTATCAGGGTTCGCCAATATCTGTGTTCAATATATTTCTTATCTATGTTTTATCCACAACGACTTACACAACGATAGTAGGAAGTTTATTTATTCTTTTTATTAAAGACAGTAAAAAAACTGCTTACAGCTGATGGACACAACAATTAAAAAAATCATACTTTACATTTTTGTCGGATGTATTTTTGTAATCCTTGTTACAAGGCTTGTTTACCTTCAGGTAATAAGCGTTGACGAGCTTTCAAAAGATTCCAACAAAAATGCAATTAAGAATATCACCGAAACTCCTGCGCGCGGACTTATGTTCGACCGCAACGGAAAAGTTGTCGTTGATAACAGACCTTCATACACACTTACAATTACTCCATATCAGTTCGATAAAGCAAACTTAAATGAAATTGCTGCGCTTGTAAATCTTCCTCCGGAAAAATTAAAGGAAGAATTAGAAAAAGTAAAAGGAACGAACCGATTTAATCCTGTTAAGATAAAACGCGATCTGGATTTTAAGCAGATATCATTTCTATCAGAGAATAAAGAAAGATTAAAAGGCGTTGATTACCAGGTGGAAGCACAAAGAGTTTATCCTAATAAATTCCGCGCATCACATATATTTGGCTACACTAAAGAAATCTCAGAGAAGCAGCTTGATAAGCAGGTCGGTGATTATTACACGCAGGGAGATCTGATAGGCTCAAACGGACTTGAGCAGACTTATGAAGAAATTTTACGCGGAGTAAAGGGAAATAAATTTGTATCAGTCGATGTAAAAGGAAAAGAAGTCGGCGCATTTAATGACGGCAAGAGTGATATTCCTCCGGTGAACGGTTCTGATTTGATTTTATCAATCGATGCCGACTTGCAGGAGTACGCAGAAAAACTAATGGCTAACAAGCACGGCGGAATTATTGCGATGGACCCTCGCACAGGAGAAATATTATGCATGGTATCGAAACCGGATTTTGATTTAGCAGTGTTCTCAGGACCGACTGACCCGAAAGAGTTTGCAAAATTAATTTTAGATAAAGAGAAGCCGTTATTCAATAGAGCTATTCAGGCTAAGTATCCGCCGGGTTCAACATGGAAAATGATGATGAGCCTTGCAGGACTTGGAAGCGGAGAGCTTACAACGAAGTCAACAATTGTATGCGAAGGTTCATTTACTTACGGCGGAAGAACATGGGAAGACCACGGATCGTACGGAGCGATTCCTATTACTACAGCTCTCGAAAAATCTGCAAACGTATTTTTTTATAAATTAGGATTGAAGCTTGGTCTTGCAAATTATGATAAGTTTTCCGGTATGTTCAACTTCGGAAAAAGAACAGGTATCGATTTACCAAATGAAACATCAGGCTTGCTGCCGACTCAGGAATACTACGATAAAATTTTCGGTCCAAGAGGATGGAATCAGAGTGTATTGATTAACTTAGGCATCGGACAGGGAGAGCTTTTAGTATCGCCAGTTCAGCTTTGCGCATACTCAGCAGCAATAGCAATGAACGGATTATACAATCAGCCGCACTTTGTCAGTAAGATAAAAAATTCACAAACCGGTCAGGAAGAAAATTTTAAATATGATTCACGCCAGATAGATATGCCGAAAAGTTATTTCGAAGTTGTGCAGAAGGGAATGTACTTAGTTGTAAACGGTTCAGGAACTGCAAAGAATATCAAAAATGCTGATTACTCAATTGTAGGAAAAACCGGAACTGCGCAGAACTCGGGTAATAACCACTCGTGGTTTGTCGGCTATGCGCCATATGAAGATCCGAAGATTGCGATATGTGTACTCGGTGAAAACGCCGGATGGGGTAATGCATTTGCTGCTCCGATTGCAGGAGCAATAATGGTAAGATATTTAAGCGGCAACTCAGTTGATGTATTTAATGAAAATGCAGGCTCGGGAATAACGGATTAGTAGTAAGTAGAATGTATTGAGTATTGAGTAGTGGGTAGTGAGTTACGAGTATTGTATTGAAAAATCACCAAACACACGCGACAACAAACAAAGGTATATAAAAAATTTTACAAGTGGATAGAAGTATTTTTAAAAGATTCGATATTTTATTAGCGCTGACGACGGCTATACTTATTACTATTGGAGTACTTGCAATTTACAGCGCAACGTACGGCAATGCAACAAGCCATGAATTTTATATGAAGCAGTTGTACTTTGCTTTATTCGGCTTCGCTCTTATGATAGGCTTAAGTTTCGTTCCTCCTCAGTACATTTCAAAAGCATCTTATCTTTTATATTTAATTACAATTTTATTATTGATAGCCGTTCTTATATTCGGCCGGACTATTAAAGGGAATAAAAGCTGGTTTTACATAGGAGGGTTTGGAATTCAGCCTTCGGAAATTGCAAAGTTCACAACTATACTCTGCCTTGCAAATTACTTGTCATCCGGAGGAGAAGAAACGCGTGATATAAATAAGCCATGGGAGTTTATCAAAGCAAGCTTGATTGTATTGGTTCCTTTTCTTTTGATATTGAAGCAGCCCGATATGGGTTCTTCACTTGTATTTTTGTCTTTTCTTATTCCCGTGTTTTTTTGGGCAGGTTTGTCTCCTTATTATTCTGTTACTTTAATTTCATTTGTTATAGTTGCCATCTGCGCTTTTTTTGGAACGATGTATTTTGCTGTTGCCATGGGAGTTATTGCATTAAGTTTAATTCTCTTCCGGCAAAAATATATCATGACAGGTATTGTTGTAGCGGCAAATGTAGCCATAGGTTTTTCAGTTCCAAAAGTGTTTGCTAAACTGCAGCCATATCAGCAAAAACGTATTTTGGCTGTACTCGACCCGATGACTGACCCACTCGGTATAGGCTACAATGTGATACAATCCAAAGTTGCAATCGGTTCAGGCGGATTATGGGGCAAAGGCTTTCTTGCAGGAACGCAGACGCAGCTAAAATTTATTCCGGAACAATGGACGGATTTTATTTTCTGTATGATAGGGGAAGAGTTTGGATTTATCGGTTCGGTAATTCTTCTTACATTATACATCATCATTATATATAAGCTGATAAGCAATGCATACCTTACAAGAAGCAGATTTTTATCAATAGCATGTGTTGGCTTTGCATCGATTATTTTATTTCACTTAGTCATTAATGTCGGGATGACGATAGGGCTTATGCCCGTTATCGGTATTCCGCTGCCGCTGATGAGCTATGGTGTTTCATCGTTACTTTCATTCTTAGTAATGCTCGGCATTGGCATGAGCGCGTACAGAAATAGAAATTTATACATTTGATAGTATTGAGTATTGAGTATTGAGTATTGAGTATTGAGTATTGAGTATTGAGTATTGAGTATT
>CALJIG010000135.1 GCA_937974175.1 uncultured Ignavibacteria bacterium | reverse complement strand
AAATAAATTAAAGAAGAATAATTTTGATTTATGGATAGATGTGAAAGACGGCTACTCACGCACTTCAGCTTCATTATTAAAACTTGCTAAACCGAATTTATCCTTAGGCTACAACACACAGGAGAAAATTTTTGACGTGGATTTGAAGGAATACACTAAAGGAAAGCATGCAGTTGATTTAAGCCTTGCCCCGGTCTGTTACTTTGGAAGCGAGCCTGTATATACTGCGCCTGTATTGACTGACTTTTTAAAGGAAACAGCGGTTAGCCCAATTGATCTATTAATAAATATTTCCGCAGGCAGCCCTTCAAGATATCTGAATGAAAATAAATGGCTGCATTTTTTATCTCAGATAATGCATAAATACCCTTCTTATAAAATTCATCTGGTAGGAATCCAACGTGATGAAAAACTTCTTCTAAGCATTTACAACAATTTTAAAACAGAACATATAACTGCCAAGTATAATTATACTTTACCTGAATTAGTTAACAGTTTAAACAGGGCAAACATTATTGTTTCTGCTGATACCTCAATAGTTCATTTAGCTTCAGGTCTTAACAAACCAATTATAGCTTTGTATCCGAAAGTTGACTGGAATTTAGAAAGGTTTAAGCCGCTCAGCGATAACTATGTAGCCATAATTTCTAAAAGCGATAAAGGTGTTGAAGATATAGAAAGTTCTGAAATTCTGGAGAAATATGAAGAGCTGGCAGATACAGCCATAAGATCTAAATCCCTATCTAAAGTTTCAGCTTAAGATTCACTCCAAAAGAGAATTTAGTTGTATTATTCAAATCTGTTATTGCCCCTATATTGTGAGTTCCGACATCAAACAGTATATATTTTGTATCCAGCCCCGCACCTAAAGAAACCAGGAACCCTTCAGTTCCGCCTGCAATAAATCCTATCCTTGGAATAAAAAATTGTGATAAGAAAAACTCAGCACCGGCACCGATTGTAGGAATAGTTGAGCTGCCTGCAGCCTGTTTTGAAAGCCCCTGAATATAATCTAAAGAAATTGAAACCAGTTCTTTGTTGAGTGAATCGCTTTTAAGCCCATTAGCTCCGAAAAGATTTTTAAAGATTTTAAAATTCACTCCGAATCTGAGAGTCATAGGCAGCATTTTTTGAAATGCTCCTGTAGAAGTTTTCTTCCCATTAATGAGTGTCCTTAGAGTATCAAGCTGTTCCGATTTTGCCAGATCAGTTACAACAAACTCACCTGCATACTTATATTCATTATTATTTCCGTACCAGTTCATATAGCCAATATCAGTCAAACTTAAACCGACTGACCAGCGGTCATTTATCTTCCCATTGAAGCCGAGGTCAAAGCCCCAGCCGAACCCGGCAAGCTTTCCAAGCCCGGGATATTCCACTTTATCATCAGGTCTTATGGAGGAACGGAGAAAAGTAACTGCTCCCCTGCTCGTGATCTGGGCAGAATCATTTGTAGAAAAATTCAAATCATTGCTTCTTACACCGACATAATAATATCCAAGCTGCGGCTTTAGAGAAACTCCCCAGGAAAATTGTTTGAAAGTACTCCTCATAAAGTTTTTTGCAATATTGGAATACGAAAAATTCAGCTGCCGTATCCACGATAGCTCAAGCCTGTATTGAGAAAAATCATAAGTTTTATTTATTCCGTTGCCGAATAAAGTAAGTTCCAGCATTTGCTCAGGCACATACGATTTTCCGAAAATTTTATCTTCTGCTGAAAATCCTACTACACCAGCATTAGGAATTCGGAAAGCAACAGATACAAATTTATAACCTACGCCCAGACCTAATTCTGAATCTTTGGATTTATTCAGCATGTCGGTTTTATCAGCATTGGTAAGATATTTCCCGTTTCCGTCTCCATCGCCTGTGAAATACTTATTATAAAAATCGACTGAAAGGAATTTACTATTAAGCATATACCCGCCCGTAGTCATTCCATTGATGTAAATTCTTGTCTTATCTTTTGGCTTTACTAAGGAAAGATTTGCAGGGTTTAGGTTCATTGCATCGATGTTGTATGAATTTGCAACACCTGTGCGGCCCATCGAAAGACTTCTCACATTATCGGAGTATTGTGAATAAGAGAGGGAGGAAATTAACATCAAAATTATAATAAAAACTTTTTTCATTTTATTATTTCAGTAAAATCATTTGTTAATTTTGAACAATTCTGTATTGCAGTACTCCCTGACTTCGTACATATGCAAAATCATCCCCTTTTAATCTTATAATTCCTGCATTGGGGTTTGTTATATATTTGAGCTCAATGTAAACTCTTCCATACCGCTTAATCGCCTGAATGTTTTCTCTGGAAATTTCAACTTCAATTTGTTTTGTTTTTTGCCCGCCCGGAAGAACTGAACCGTCAGGTCCTACATCTGCAGCATCGAGTACATAAAATGAATCGGGATTCTGATTTGCAAATTGACCTGTGAGATAGACCAAGGGCACTCCTGAAGAATCTTCAATAACAATTTTAGCTTTTAATTTTAAAGCAATAGCATTAGTAATTGTTGTAGTAATTTTTAAGCTGTAAGATTTATCCACATCAATCATCTGTTGCGGTGTAAATCCGGATTTAATTGTATCTTTGTATGAGTTATAGAGAGTCGATTGAAAGCTCAAAGGAATTTCAACATTAAAGAATGTTAAAATACTGTCCTTACTTTCCAATGAAACATCCTGATTATTTAAATTTATATATTGGTCTCTCATAAAAATAATTTTATCAGGGACATTTCCCATAAACTCAAGAATGTTACTGTTAGAAGTATTGATATCCAATATTTTTTCTCCGTAGCCGGAGCCTGAAGGGCGTGCAGGAATAGTCACGTTATAGAATGAATCCAGAGTACCGTTACCGTCATAGTCATAGAATAATCTTTTTGTAGTGCCTGCCGATTTATTATATCCGTAAAAATAAGCCTTTTTAAAATCAACCTGCGTTGAAACAAAGTTATGTATTTTTATTTCAGATTTTTTAATTGCAGCAAGTGTCAGCGGCTGATTTGGAGCATTGGTACCTAAGGGTCCGTTTGTGGAATCTACCAAAGCCAGTGAAGGATTAGGTTTTACCTTACCTGATACCGAACTTAGATGAACAGGTGAAACATTATAATCGAAGCTTCCAAAACCTACAGGCTGTGAAGACGATGTACTGATAAAGAAATCAAGTTTGTTGGAGAGTACATTTCCGTTATCTATATAATATGTTGCAAGGCTTAGCAGCTGAGTAGTTGAAGAGTTTGCAGGTACTGAACCGGTAATCTGATAAGGAAGATTTGATGTCCTGCTTTTAAGATTCTGAATTCTAAGTGTAACATTGTAAGGGAAGTTATTTGTATTGTTAAACTTTAATGATAACATTCCGTCGATAAAATATGCAGTTCTCACAGAGCTTGAATCATCAAACTTTAAACTGATTACAGTATCCCTGTTATATATTACAACATTGTTCGATACATTAACGCCGTTAAAGTTTATACTGTTTGCCAGGTCATCTTTACTGTTTACATTTCCTGTAAGGATAACATCATTGCTAAGGGAATCAACATAAACATTTTGATTGCCTTTCAGCATAGACATAACAGAGTAATATCTTGTAATAAACGGAAGATTTGCATCGACGTCGTATTCGGGAGATACGAAATCTTTAATCTGACATCCTGAAACAATTACGAGGAAAATTGCAATGAGGGTGCAGTGGAATCGAAATAATCTCAAACTATATGGATGAAGGTTAAGTTAGATTTAAGATAGTATTTATTAATTTGTTTTAAAAGACATTTTAAATTTTAACTTAACAAAAATTACATATTAATTATGAAATTTGTGCATAAAAAAAGCCCTGCAGGTAAATCACTCCGGCAGGGCTGTATATTGTTAGTAAAAGTACTAAAAGGGCTATGTTATTTGACTAACATCATTTTCTTTGTTTCTCTGAAACTATCTGAAGATAAAGTGTAGAAGTAAACACCGCTTGATAATTTCGCTGCATCAAAAACAACTTCATTTGTTCCCGTTGGAACAACTTCATTGTTTATTAAAGTCTGTACTAATTTACCTGAAGCATCATATATGTTTAACGTCATTCTTGAAGCTTTTGTTACATCGAATCTTATAGATGTTGTTGGGTTGAACGGATTCGGGTAATTTTGTTTTAATGAGAATTTATCAGGTACAGTCGTTGAAATGTTGTTAACACCAACTGTGCTGACTTTTTGATAACATTGATATACTCTGTAAGTTCTTCTGGCATCAGTAAAGCTTTGGCTTCCCGGTCCTTTAGTTGACTGATACTTTACATGAAACATTGTATTCGTATTTCCTGACAATGAAATAGTAGGATACAATTCATCATCCGTACGTGTGTTTGTTAGGTTCTTAGGTGCTGCCCATGTTAAACCGCCATCGTCTGAAACAGTCCACCAAATATCATTAAATTGATATCCTTCTAATGAATCACCCGGTTGAAATGCAGAATATGCAACATAAATTCTTGAACCGTCAGTTGAATATGCAATTGAAGGATGAGAGACCGGAGTAACGCCTACTTGGAGTGAATCTCTGTTATTAAATAACGCGGTATCTGAAAGTAGTGCCATATTTTGGCTTCCTGCAACGATAGTTGCTTTTCCCCCATTAACATTCGGAGAATAGAAAAGAATCTTACAAGCTTGGTTATCGCCTGAGCTTAATCCGGTAGCTGTGGGGTAAAGTGTACTCCATACTAATCCGAAATTAGTTGTTCCGGGTTTATAAGCAGCATCCATACCAAACCAGGCACCGCAAGTATCACCTGGAACTAATACACTATTAACTCCTCTTGATTGCATTACAACTGAAGGACTTGTCCATGATGTTCCACTATTTGCAGATGTACTAAGCATAATTTTGGTATTACCTGTTCCGGTTGAATCTTTATACCACATTGCAAGACAATTATTTCCTGTTTGGTCTGCAGCAAATCTATAACGAACATTTCCGCCAATTTGATTAAGACCAGGATCAGCAATTTTTACTCTTGTGCCAAATGTGTTATTGCCAGCATCATATTTTACAAAAAATAAAGTATCTTCGGTAGTTCCATTTGGAAAACTGCTCAATCCGCCTATCAAACTTCCATTTAAATAAGCTCCGAAATAATCTCTTCCGGATATAGGTACGTTAGCGCTTTGGAATGAACCTAAACCGAGAAAAGCATCTTTCCAAGCTCCGCCTCTAGCATTTGGTTCTGCATATTTTCTACCTGTTAAAACTACTTGAGGTTGACCACCTCCAATGTAAGGATGAACTTCTACATAAGCGCTTCTGTTTGGTAATGCTGAAATCGGCACAGGAGCTTCCCAGGTTGTGCCACCATTGTTGCTTACCATATAGTATGCTAATCTGCTAGTTACACCTGTAGGATCCGTAGAGTCTGTATTTGGAAAACAAACAATTATAGTCTCACCCAGTACAGCAATGTTTTGAAGATTTGCACCATTTGTCATGTAATCCCAAAATCCATCGGCACCGGGAATTGTAAATAATGGAGCAGCATCTAAAACAGACGGTAGCAAGAAACTTCTTGGTGAAACCTGACCGTCTTCTTTAATTGATGAAATACTTTTAGCATGTTTTTGATCTTGAGCAAAGCCGGAACCTGCAAAAATCATAACCAGAAATAAATAAATAATTTTTTTCAAGGTAATCTCCTTTTAGTTTTTTAATAATGTATAGTTAAGAAAAATTGTAAACTGTAATAAGGGATTTATCAGAAATGAGGGCAGTATGTTGTAGTGTATTAACTTAACACATTTTTACATTTGAATAAAGGCTTTTTATAGCCCGTTAATTATTTTCAGGAGTAAATATACTCCTACTTAAAAATTAAACTCGTATCCAATTTTAAAATACTTACTTGTATATTGAAGCTTCTCTCCGGATAAATTCAAAACAAAGTAGACGTTACTGCCGGCAAAGAATTCATATTGGAATAATGTATTCAGCAATGACTGTCTTGTATAATTATCTTTTCTGTAAAAAGACCTGATATAGAATTTATCAAATACTTTATAATCGAATCTGGCATTGATAATAGTTTGCTTAACATCAAAGTAATCAAGATAGTTTATACTACCATTGACTGCAAATTTATCAAATAAAATAAAGTTTAAACCAATGTACGGATTTTTTATGTATGAACCGAAGTAAGGTCCGAAGAAATAGCCGACATATCCTCCGTTATTACCGAAAACAAAATTAGCGCTGTATTCTTGTCCCAGATTTTCTCTTATTATTAAATTACCGTTTTCATCATAGTCATTTGGTCTGTTCATGCTTACGTTTGCATTAATTCTGATTTGCCCATTAAGTTTAAAGTTAAGATTTGTACCATAATTCTCCTGATTAATAAAATCGTCCTCAAGCTGCCTGTCTTTGAAATAATATCCGTTCCAGCTTAGATCTGAAAACCAATTTCTATTGAATACCCACTTGTATCCGCCGCTTAAATTTAACTGGTCGTAGTTATCAGGGTTTCCTATTACTCCGGTGAAAGAAGTAGAAGCCTGGAAATTTTTGTTAACACGATTGTATCCCCAGTCCGCATAAGGTCCACCGGCATCATCTGACTGATAATATCCGTAAACATTGTAAGCATCACCTTGTTTTTTTACATCACCGCCATATTCATTAAAACTCTTTGCATATTGAACTCCGAGCCTTACACGGTTGTAAGGAAATCTGTAGAAGCCGTCAAAGCTGGCAATGTTTTCCTTATATTCATCTCCCGGTCTTTCAGAGTGTACAAACATACCTCCTACATTAAAATCATCTGCATAATATCTTGGACGTGTGATGAAATACTTATTCTTATTTCCGTCATTTCTCGGGTCGCTTTGTACATATATTGCCCCTGTCTTTAATTTATCACTGCGGAAAGTATAATTAAAACCGTAATCGATATTCTCTATTGAACGTGTATAGAATAGATTAATCGGCGAGCTGTATATATCCAGATCTTTACTGAAGAAAGTTCTCTTCTCACTTAAAAATATTGCTCTGTTGTAAAATGAGAATCTGAATGGATCAGCTTCCAACGTAGACTCATCGGTGTTAATCGTTGTTTTTAATTTATGTTTGTTGAGCGAAAGATTAAACTCTCCTCCGAAAGTTCCTTTATAGCTTGAGTCGTTAAATCTATCGGCAACTAAATATGGAGTAGCATTAAAGCTGATGTTAAGCCTTTCAGCAAAGGGATATTTTAAATCGAACTTATATAGATTTTTTAAGGAAAGTAATTCTGCTTCGGGAAGTAAATTGTAGTAGTAATAACTGCCATCGGGTTTATATGAAAAGAGCTGCATATCTACGCCGATTTGCTTTTCATTTTTATTCTGAAGCTTATCAACAGGAATTCTTACTTCGCTTTCTATATATCCCGGTTCACCGTTCTTTGCTTCTTTAAAAACAGTTGACTTCACATACCATACCCAGTCCCAGTTTGATGATTTATTGTTCACATTGTATACCTGCATATCACGCTGATTGTTGAGAAAGCTAAATACAAATATATATCCGTTCTGTCTTTTATTTTCTAAATCTAATAAAATAAAAAATTCGTTTTCTTCTTCTGTGCTCTGATCTCTGATTAATGATTTAGATATTACCTTTCCCTTCGGCCAGTATTTAATTGCAAAGCAAAGCGCATCTTTTTCCTGCTTCATATATACAATAGTGCTGTCATAAAACTTTTCGTCAGTTTTAGGGATTGTAACGAAAAAATTCGTGAAAACTTTTGCATCGGACCATTCTGCTTCATTTATTTTGCCGTCAATTGATGGAGAGGTTGGTGATAAACTTTGTGGCTGCGAGTATGACGCATTCGAAAAAAATATTGCAAGAATAAATAATATAGCAATAATGGAGTAAGGCTTTTTACAGCTTAAGCAATAAATATTTTTCATGCCTTTTTTTTAAGGTTATTAAATGCGAGGGGGCTCGAGAGAAGCACAAATGATTTTTCTTTTGTTCTACGGAATAGTTTTAAAAAGTTTCAGAATGGAAAAGGATATGGAGAAATAATACGGAGAAATGAGAAATTTGACTCGGAACTAATTGTTTTTAAACAAATATAAAGTTTCCTTTGTAAGCTCTTCCAGCGGTTTGTCTTCAGTTACTTCAAGCCATAATATTCTGTTATCGGCTTTGAACCACGTCATCTGCCGCTTTGCATACCGGCGTGTGTTTTGCTTTATAAGCTCAACCATGTCTTTATAGTCTAACTGCCCTTCCAGATAGCCGAAAACCTCTTTTATACCTACTGTGTTCAATGAATTGTATGTACGCCAGTCGTAACCATTGCTCTTCAGACGCTCTACTTCATCTACTAATCCTTCTTCTATCATATCTTCAACTCTTTTATTTATTCTCTCATATAAAAACTTCCTCTCAAGATATAAGCCTACTTGTACAGTTCTGAAATTGATTTCTATTTTTTGCTTTTGAAGCTCCGACATTTTTTTACCGCTGGCAAAATAAACTTCAAGAGCCCGGATAATCCTACGTGTATTAGAAGGCAGCATTGTAGAGGCAGCTATTTTATCTATTTCCTGCAGCTCGTTATAAATAAAATCTTTGCCTTTATCTTTTAAAAGCTGATAAAGATTTTTTCTGATATTTTCATCCTGCACTTCTTCTTCAAAAAAACCGTCAATTAAAGATTTTATATAAAGTCCGCTGCCGCCGCAAATTACAGGAACTTTATCTTTTTCAAATATTTCATCTATTTTTATTCTTGCAGATTTGCCGAACTCCCCTGCCGTAAATTTTTCCGTCAGATTTAGTTCCTGAAGATAATGATGCACAATTCCCTGTCTTTCTTCAATGGATGGAGTTGCAGTAGATATTGGGATGTGTTTATAATTCTGCCGCGAGTCTGCAGAGATTATTTCTCCCTCAAGAGACTTTGCAGTTTTGATTGCGAGTTTTGTTTTTCCTGATGCAGTGGGACCTACGATTGCTAATACTTTTCTTTTAGCCGGCATTAAATTGGTGAACCTTTCTATTCAAATAAAAAGCCGATGGCATTTTTCAATACCACCGGCAGTAAAATTTTATAACTTAAAAAATTATTTAACTAAAAGCATTTTCTTGGTAACAGAAGAATTATCGGTCTCGAGCTTATAAAAATAAACTCCTGAGCCTAAATTAGCTGCATCGAATTTAACTTCATAGCTTCCTGCATTTCTAACTGCATCCAGCAATACTGCAACTTCTTTTCCTATTTCATTATATACTTTTAGCTTTACGTTTCCGTTTCTTACCAGATCGAATTTAATATTCGTGCTTGGGTTAAAAGGATTAGGATAGTTCTGATATAGATTAAACTTTGTCGGTACGTTTGAAGAAATTATTGTCTCTTCAACACTTGTAACCACCGAATAAGCAACGGATAATTTTAAAAGGTTGCTTGTCTGCTGGGCAAGCATATATCCTTTTTCCATAACTATAATACCTGCGCCTGAACCGGATGTAATTGTACTCGTCTGAAATGATGTTCCTCCGTTTGTAGTTGTGTAGCCGGTTGAACCGCTGTATGTACCTGTAAGATAAACGTTCGGATCTTCACGGCAGATATCAGAGCCCCAGCCTGAACCGCTCATTGTAAATACTGATGTCCAGTTATCACCGAAGTTTGTAGTTTTATATACGGGAGTTGAAAATGTAGTTGCGTAGGCAATGGATTTATCGAATACGCTGTTTGCTATTGATGGTATTTCACTTCCGCTATAAGTCATTTTGAGAGACCAGTTCAATCCCGAATCTGTAGATTTATAAATTCTCGATGAACTGCTTTCACCAACATATAAAACATTTGCGCTGTCGTACATCACTGCAATATCACACGGGCTGACAAAAGCAAATGAACTGATAAGATTGAATGTTGTTCCGTAATCGGTTGATTTATAAAAGCCTCCGCCATCAGGTACAAAATAATAAACACTTGGATTATTCTGATCCTGCTCTAAAGGCTGACCGTAAGAACTGAAATTTTTTGCAAAAGATACAGACCACGTTAAACCATAATTTGTAGATTTCACTACACAATCAGTCGGGCTTCCTGCAATTGCAGCAACCATTATATTTGTATCAATAGGATTGGTATAAAATGAGTGAGCTCTTCCGCTGGTAGGAATACCTGTACCTGTTATAGTTGCAACCTGAGTCCAGTTATCTCCGCGGTTTCTGCTTACATAAACTTTAGTGCCATATACTACAAACATTTCATCTCTTTTAGTCGGATGCGGGCAAAGAGTATTGCCGATACTGTTTGTTGCGTTAAGTTTTACACTCCATGTATAAGATGCAGAAGCGCCTGCTGTAAAATTCCAGTTTGCTCCGGAATTTGTTGTTTTGATAATTGCATCGGTTATGCTGCTGACAGCAAAACCTGTTGTTTCGTTTACATATAAAATATCCGTGAGGTTTCCCATCATAGGATTAACTTCAAATTTCAAAAACTTGGCATTTGAACCTGAATTACTTCTGATGAATCCGCCGCCGCCGCATACTCTTATATTATCGAAGTCCATACCTGTCACGCCTCTTACATCAGTTTGAATTCTCATATTAACAGAAGCAAAACTTCCTGCACCGGATTTCATTAATGTAATACCATACTCGCCTACAACACAAATACCTGCTGCAAAGTATTTTGCTTTCAGAAGATTTCGTGTAGTGGGTACGCTTGTTAATGTCCATGTTGTACCGCCGTTGTTAGTCATATAAACTACACCGCCGTTACCTACAACTATACCATTTAAAGCATCTTTGAAGCTGACTGAATTTAATGTTGTTCCGGCAGGAATTCCTGAATTTCGTAGTTCCCAGTTAGTGCCGTAGTTTGTTGTTCTGTATACTTCTCCATTGTTACCGGCTGTCCATGCTGTCAGATTATCAATCGCGCAAATGGAATTGATAGAGGCTGCGCTGACATTTAATATAGAGTAAGGTGTGTTACCGGGCTTACTTCTGAAAATTTTTCCGTTATCGGTCGCAGCCCATACAGTACTATCGTATGCTGCAACAGATTTAAAATTGTAACCGGGCACTGTATTTTTTGACCAGGTTGTTCCTCCGTTTGAAGAACGCAGAATATTACCGTTATCTCCGACTGCAATTACAGTCACACCATCGGCAGTAGCAATACTGTTTAAGCCCTGGCTGAATGAAATTGAGTAGATAAATAATAAGGGTAGAAGAAAATAATGTAAGTACTTTTTCATAAAAAATTTGTTTGGTAAACCTAAAATTTTTAGATTGAAAATTCAATACTTTTAATGGTATGATAAATGTACAAATGTTCGTTAAATAACATTTTATATATTCGATTATTCTGTTAAATTGCATCAATCTAATTAAATGAAGAATACTATTCCCGCTGCAAAGACTCCGATAGAGGAAAGACTAAAGTCGTTTGAAGATGTACAAATTAAATCAGGCGAAAGAAATCCTGAAGCTTTGGACGAGTTTATTTTATTGCTTGAAGATAATTATGTTGATAGTGATGAAGCTTTTAAATATGTAATTAAGAGGAGACTTTCAAAAATTATTTCAATTATTATCGGAATAATTTTGAATGTAGCCGGATTTGCGCTTATTATTATGCCTATGCCAACAGACTTAAATGATGTAGTATTATTAAGAGCTACTCCTCAAAATGGTCTGCATTTATCTGATGTATTCGGATTTGCGGAAATTATCGGTGTAGTGATAGTTTTTATAGGAACGCTTCTGATTTTTTACGGCGCAAAAAGAGCTAAAGGCTGATATCCTTAATCAAGTTTTTGCTGCTTTGAAAGAATATTACTATTTATTAACTAATTTTAAATTTACTTTTTTTTCTGATAAAGTTGGTGCCTCTTTTTTTACTCTCTTAACAAAGGCTCTTATCAGGCTTCCATCAGCATTAATTCTTCTTGATGTTGTCCATACACGGGTTCCTTCAGTTTTTACAAATTTTATTTTCCCCAGTTCCTGCAAAGTCATTGCCATCCATCCGTCTGACCATCTTGGGCGTGTAGTATTAAATCCGCCTACTTTTTTTCCGTCTTCAGTTCTGAATCCGAAATTAAATCCCAGTACATTTAAAAATTCTTTATTTCTTCTCCTAAATCTAAAATAGTATGTAGTAATTACTTCATATATTGCAAAATATTTTCTGTGAGATAAACCATGTATAGGGATAAAAGAATAAGGACCATACACAACGGATATACTTTTATCTTCGAGATATTTAATATAGTCGTTTAGCCAATCCGGATGATAGATTGAATCTCCGTCCACACATAAATGATATTTACCTTTCGCCATTTCAAGTCCGAGCTGGCGAGTATAGCTTATCCCTTGTTTTTTTTGAAAATAAGATGTCACTCCTAATCTGTCAAGAATTTCCTGAGTCCTATCAGTTGAATTGTTGTTAATAACAATTAACTCAGCTGAATGATTTAAATTCAATTTGGATAAGGAATATAGAGTTTGCACTAAGTTTTCTTCTTCGTTATAAACCGGCATTACAATTGAAACAGAAGGCTCTTTGGTTGTAAATTTAGAAAGGTCATTTTTCAGAGAAGTTAAAAATTCTTCTGAAAGTTTATCAAAATCACGCGGTATTTCCAGTATACTCAAAACCCATTTGGGAATTCTTAATGGAACCATTTTTTATTTTAATTAGTGTGTAAAATGTAATAAGTCAACTAATGTACCAAAACTTTTTCAGAAACGGTGTCAAACTCTCTGCATTTATTGATTATAGCTATGGCAACAAAAAATAAATAATTAATAGGATATTGCCCTATTGCTTCCTGAGGAAAATTTGCAAGAGTCAAAGAATAAACGACGGTCAGCATTCCCAAAGAAATAGTCTTCAGCATTGGGTCTTTTATTCGAAAATAATCTTTAATTCCTTCTTTGAACACAATAAACAACAATAAGCAGAATAAAAATAGACCTATTGAGCCCATTTCTACAGCAATTCTCACATAACCGCTATCCGGTGGAAAATTCGCTAATGGTGACCAGGGTGAGAATTTTTTTCCCCACTCACCCACGCTCCCTAAGCCTCCGCCCATGGGATGACTTTGTATATATGGCTGAATGAATGCCTGATTTCTGACTCTTACCTGGTACGATGCGTCTTCACTAGGCTTGAAAGCCGATTGAAGCCTGACTAAATTTGGATTAGAAGACGGAATATTTAACAGTATTATGACTAAAAATAATAGTACTCCGCCTGTAATTATTATATTTTTTTTGAACTTAATAATTGAATAGAATAAAAATCCTGCCGGCGGCAAAATGAAAGCTGCGCGCGTTCCTGAGAATAACATTCCGTAAATCATTAAACATCCCAGTGTGTAAAGAAAAACTTTTTTATATGTTCTGAATGGTCCGCCTGCTAATATAAAACACAGCATACCAGTAAAGCACATTGAGAAACCGTAAACAAGAGGGTCAGAAAAGAATGAAAACATTCTGAACTTCCCTGCCTGATACAATAACATATATCTTGCCTTTTCTGCCATTACCCAATTCAGTTCAAACGGAAGAAGTCCGAAAAATTCCTGATAGTAACCATAAATCATGGCAAGAGTCATTAACAAAAGCCAGACTTTTATAAGCAGGAATATGAATTTCTTTGAGTCAATAGCATACATTAAAAGAAAGTACATCAAGGTAAAGCCTGCAAGCCCTCGGAAAGTATATAACCAGGCCAGACGGGATTCAGCCCATGGATTGGCAAGCTCCAGAAAAATATAAACAATCCAGACTAAAATTATTTTACTTATGGGATTTTTTGCAAAGTTCCAGTTTCGTTCATTTATCTGTCTTATAAAAAGACCGAATAACATCACAACTATCATTACATCCATTAATATTCCTAAAGGAATATCTTCAAGAATTCTTTTTGCGCCTAAAAATACAAATGACAGCATCAGAGTAAACGTAATGCCGAATTTCAGATTAAACATACTGGCAAGAATAAGTGGAGAACCGATTAAAAGCGCTCCAAGGACTCCGCCGAGTTGTATTCCACCGAAGGAAACTAATGCTGCAATGAGACAGGAACAAAGAATTAGAAAGAAGAAACCAAGAAAGTTATTCAGTTTCTCTTCAAATATTTTTTCTTTTAGTAATGTAAAGAAAGGTTTTTTAACTACAGTTGAAGCAATATTAAATTCAAAATTGAACACTATCTGCTTATTAAACTGTCTTTAGTGAAATGCCATTTAATTGTCTGTGTGTAAACTTTTAGCTGCTCAGTATCTTCTTCAGTGGATTTCCCGGTAAGTTTATGAAGTATAAACTTAAATGAATAAATACCAACCCATAAAAATAAAAAAATAAATGCGCGGGTCCGGTATATATAATATGTGAGAAAACTGTAATGCTTCTTTATGTAGAGATATAAACTTTTATAATTCTGGATAAACATTGCAGCTCTTCGCTGGCGCGAGCTGGATTTGCCGTAATGAATAATTTCAACATCATGAAGAAAAACGGATTTATATCCTGCCTTTCTTATCCGCATAAAGTAGTCCATTTCCTCTGCGTAAATAAAAAATCTGTCATCCAGCATACCTACTTTTCTATAACAATCTTCTGATACTAAAAATACTGCGCCGTAAGCCCAGTCAATTTCACGCGTATCGCTGTGATCCCAGAAAGACATGAACATCTTTTTAGTATTCAGCTTTGAAAGCATATCGGCAAAAAATCTGTTCTCAAAAAATGAAGACCAGAGCGAAAAGAAATTATTAACCGATTTCTGCAAAGTCATATCATCATTCAAAAGCTTACATGCAACACAGCCCACACCTTTATCTTTATTAGCCAGTAAATAATCCATCATTTTATCAATAGCGCCGTTAAGCACTACGGTATCGGGATTTAAGAATAAAATATTTTTACCTGCTGCAGCTTCAAGCCCCTGATTGTTTGCAGGAGCAAAGCCGTTATTAGTTTTATTTGCAATGAGTTTGACATCTGGAAATTCTTCACGCACCATTCCGGCAGAATCATCAGGAGAATCATTATCTACAACAACTATCTCAAATGTATATTTTTTTGTTTCATCATAAACAGATTGAAGACACTTTCTCAACAGCCCCTTTGTGTTCCAGCTTACTATTATAATCGATAAATCTTTTTGCATCATTTATTATAATTAAAAGAAAACAATTTTTACAAAAAAACCGAACGTACTTACAAATGCAAATGCAATCGCAATTCTTTCAATTGTCTGTGATTTTTTGTCCATATCAAAATCGCAATAGTCACATGTACCGAATCGGTTTAATTTTTTATCGCACTTCTTGCATTTTTGAATCATAACTTTACCCTTTCCCAGAGTTTAGTTTCAGTATTGTATTGCTTTATCAATTTCGCAGGATTACCGCCGACAATTGAGAACGGCGGAACGTCTTTTGTTACTACACTTCCTGCGGCGACAACTGAGTGCTTACCGACTGTTACTCCCGCCGTTATAACTGCATTAGCGCCAATCCATACATCATCTGAAATGGTAATCTGTTTAACTGATACCGGCTGGATAGAAGGCGGAGTATTAATATCTTCGTATCCGTGATTCAATCCCGATAACACAATATTCTGCGCAAACATGACATCATTGCCTATTTTAACGGGACCGATGACTACATTTCCAAGACCGATGCGTGTCCGGTCACCTATTATAACATCACCAACTCCATTATTAACCGTTGCAAAATCTTCTATTGTTGAATTTTCACCGAGATAAAATTTATTAAAAGGCAGCACATCCATTCTTGTTCTTCTGCAAACAGTCGCGCCTCTTCCTTTTTTATGAAGAAACGGGTTTACAAACCATCTTACCCAAAGCCGCGGCTTTGCCTGATTCTTTGGCATCAAAGCCCATAAAACAAATTTTTTTAATCCCGGATTATCTTTTATCTTTTCTTTAAGTCCCATTAGTTTTCAATCTCCTCTCTTTTTGTAAGCACATCATTCATAGCGTAATAGATTTCCCCGACATTATTTTCCCAGGTATGAGTCATTGCAAAATCCCTTCTTCGTTTTTCTTCTTCGCTGGTATTAGCACTCAAAGCTGCTTCAATTGATTTGATATAACCCTCTTTATTATTTGCAAGATAACAGTAGTCTGCAAAAACTTCCATAGCTGTTGTAGAAGTAGCGACAGTTGGCTTTCCCATTGCCAGATATTCATCTATTTTGCGAGGATAGTTCCCTATTGTAACTTCATTCACAAGCTGCGGATTAATGCAAACGTCAAATGCTTTTACATATAAGGGCAGGTCTTCCATTTTTTTCGGACCGAGAAAATGCACATTGGAGAATGAATGCAATCTGCTATTTTTAAAATTCTCATCTTCCGGACCAACTAAAACTAAATTCCACTGTGGGCGGTTCTCTGCAATAAACTCGAGCAACTTTATGTCTAATCTTAACCCTACTAATGCACCTACATATCCTATAATTGGTGACTTTATTGTTTTAATATCTTTAGGAACATCAGTCCTCAGATTCGGATTAAATAAGCTTAAATCACATCCCTGCCCTACGTAATAAGAATTCGGATTAAACTGCCTGCAATAATCAGCAAGATATGTTGAATTAGCTGTGCATAGGTCAGACTTTGCAATTAATTCTGCTTCAATTCTTATACCGTGTTTCTTCCAATAATCAACGGCAATTAAATTATCCCGGCTGTAATAAATATAGAGTTCCGGCTTCAGAAATTCTTTCAGATAAAAACTGCGGAACATATCGCTGTCATTAAAAATAAAAAATTTATCAAAGTTTAGACGCTTCATAGTCTTTGAAATTTCAAAAGCCAACTTAGTATTATTTCTTTTATTAAAAAAATCAAAAATGCTTTCTATGCCAATCCAATTAATCGACTGAATTGTGGTTTTGGGATAAAGTGTCCAGATATTATCGCCGACCTTTTCCAAATCATCCTTTTCATTCTTTATGATACTTAACCGTTTTTGTATTTTCGGATCAGATTTACTTTTTATCAAAGTTTTTGAGTCCAAAGGAAAATTTACATAAAGTACGCGATTATCTTTTGCAAATTCTTTTGCAATATTGATGCAATTGCTGCCGATATCATTATCCCATGCCTGCAAGCCCGTTATTACTATGTCTCGTCCTGTAATTTTCATCCTCTTAGTTTACCTGTTTTTAAAACTCTGAGCCCCATATTAAATCCATCTACATAAAACTTCCACATATAAATAAATGTATGATGGAATTTTATATTCAGCTCTTTATTTAAAATTATCTGACTGATAATTAAAAAAATCAGCAAAGCAGTAAAGGTACCGAAAGCCGCGCCAATTAGTCCCATTGTTGAGATGAAAAAGTAATTTGTTCCTATATTAATTATTGCAATAAATACGAGCAGATAAAAATTTATCTTTGGCTTACCGATAGAATCCATTGTAGTTCCGAACTGTCTGATATAAGGCTGTATAAGCGTAGCTAAAATTATAATTTGTAAAATCGGTGCAGCTTCTATGTAATCTTCACCGGCAATTATTATTATAATCCATTTAGCGAAAATCAGGCAAAGTATTGCAACGGGAAGAATCATTGCTACAAGCAAACCCACTGAACGCTCATACAAATAAGTTACAGCTTCTTTACCATGTGTTTCAATTCTTTTTGCGCTTTGCGGAAAAACAATTGCTGCAACTGACGACAAAGGTACTTCAACAAAATTTGTTACTCTGTTAGCAGTATTAAAAATTGCAACGGCAGATACAGGCATCAGATAACCCAGCATCATCTGGTCAATGCTTGTATATATCATAGATGAAATATTTGTGCCGAAAACATATTTGCCGTAATGAAAAAGTTTTTTCACCCATTCCCACTCTAACTTATAAGTTACCTTCCAGTAATTTTTTACAAAAAAATATGAAAGTACAGTACCAAGAAAAGCGCCGAGCGACATCATCCAGACAAGCTCATATAATTTTATTTCATGGTTATTAAGCCATGCAAAAAATATAAAAAGAAAAAGAACTCCCTGCCTTATGAGAT
Source organism: uncultured Ignavibacteria bacterium (assembly GCA_937974175.1). GTDB lineage: Bacteria > Bacteroidota > Ignavibacteria > Tepidaquicellales > Tepidaquicellaceae > JAFDZO01. The sequence continues at coordinate 35,174 of CALJIG010000135.1, read as the reverse complement.
TGCTGTAGAATATTCCTTTAAAATCTAAATTCGACTGCTGTATAAAATTAAACTGGAAATATAAAATTAAAATGACAGTTGTTAACGAATATAGATAAAACATTCCTTCCAACTGGGGCGAGTTCCACAGTACGCTCATAAAATGCGCAAGCGCCGAAAGAAGTATTACAGAAAACAAAGTTACAATTACGTTCAACGAAAGTGAAGCTGTAAGTATCTTGGGATACTCTTCCGCAGAAGCTGTTGCGCAGTATTTTATCTGAGCATTTTGAATTAATCCTCCGCGCGCAACTTCTATTAATGCAGTTACCGAAATAAATAATGCCCATGCGCCTAAATCATCTTTGCTCAGAATCCGGACAAGAATATAAAATCCGCCGAAACCTGTTATAAGAGATGTTACACGCTGTCCCATTGTGTAAATCCCCGACTTCATCCAATATGAATCTTTAGCAAACAATCTTTTTCAGTTCTAATAAATTTTAAAAATGCCCCATGTAGGAATAAACCTGTTCATTTTCACTTACAAGCTTTTTTAAATCAAATTCCCTCACAACCGTTTCACGAGCAGTATTGCCTAATTTAGTGCGTAACTCTTTATCGTTTATTAATGCAATTATTTTATCGGCAAGTTCAACAAAATTACCCGTTCCGAACATCAATCCGTTGTATCCGTCTTTCAATGCTTCGTTTGTACCTTTAATGTTTGTAGCAATACATGCTTTTTTCATCGCCATTGCTTCAAGAAGTGCAAGCGGCACAACTTCCCATAATGAAGGCAATACATAAATATCAGTGGAGTATAAAACATTTTTTACATCCTTCCTGAACGGCATGAATTTTATTTTATTTTCTATACCCAAAGTTTTGCTGAGGTCAACACAATCTTTTCGTAATTCACCTTCTCCAACAATTAAAAAATTTGCATCGGGAATTTTATCAAGAACAATTTTAGCTGCATTTACAAACGTAAGCGGATCTTTCTGATATGTTAATCTTGCAATAAATAAAACTATCACATCGTTTTCAGTAAATCCTAACTCTTCACGAATATTTTCAACGTCTTCTTCAGGATTATATAAACTAGTATTGATGCTGTTATAAATCAGCTTAAAACTTGAATCGGGTGATAGTGCTTTCCCGGTGCTTAAGTCCGACTGCGAACCGCATACTATTAAGTCAGCTTTCTTTAATAAAAATTTCTCACTTAACTGTCTGATATTCAGAGCAAGTTTTGATATTCCCGAATGAAATGACCAACCATGAACTGTATACATTGATGTTAGATTCATGCTTAATGCCTGAATGAGCGTGTTGCTTCCTGCGCGCGTACCATGAATATGAAGTAAATCCAGACATTCCTGCTCCATTATTCTTTTTACTTTAGAGTAAATAGTAAAATCGAAAGGTCTTTCTGTCGTAACAATATATGTTTTTATATTAGCGTCATTAAGAGCATTTACCATTGCACCTGAGGAGAAACTTAAAACAACAGGCTCAAATTTATTTTTATCCAGATTTGTAACAAGGTTATAAAGATATGTTTCACCGCCGCCAAATGAGCCCTGTCTTATAGTATGAAGAATTTTTATTTTATCGGAAGTACTGCTTATTCCTTTTTGTTTTAATACATCATCTATTGTAATCAGCTTCGTATGTTCCGTTTCCATAAAATCTTTATTGGAGCGTTTTATCTTCAATAAAGCGAGGATCTGGTTGAACATGAACAGCGGAATACCCCACATCGATTTCCATATTTCCTTTTCAATATTACTTAATAAAAGCGCAGCATTAAAATTCAAAATAAAAACTACAATGGCGCAAAGCCAGACGATAAACATCTGCTTATCAATAAAAAAATTCAGTACGAAGAAAAATCCGCTGCATAATACAAGCAAAAATAAAGGCGGCAGAAAAATATTAAGACCGAACAAAAATTGATTCCAGCTGAGATTTATAACTCCCTGAAATATTATTTGTACAGCCTTTATGGAATATTTGAAGTACGAATTTATCCATCTGGTCCTTTGTCTTTCCACCTGAGTGCCGGAAGAAACTTTTTCATCATAAATAATAGCGTCCCATGCAAAAGCGATGGTGTGCCCTTTAGATACAATCTCTGCCTGCAATAATTTATCTTCCGCAACAATTACTTTATCTGAATCCTGTTCGTAGTGACTTAGATGTTCAACATATAATTTATAATCAATTGCCATACCCGAACCTGCTATCGGAGATGATGAACGTAATTTATAAGGGGCATACTTATTAACATAATTATAATAGTACTCACCCATTGCATCTAGACAAGCATATACAGTATCTACATTCTTTGCTGTTCTTCTTCCCTGAACTGCTTTATAGCCGTTATTAAAAAATAAATTCATCTTGGGGAACATCTGCGGATGCGCAAGATTGTCCGGGTCAAAAATTATTATAGCATCATGTTTACGTTTGAAATTATCTATAGCATGCTTTATTGATTTTACTTTTGAACCAAGTTTTTCGGCCGGATTTAGAATTACAACTTTGTCGTTATCAAATTTAACATTACTGATATCACACTGGTCTGCAACAAGGTAGATTATGTAATTTTCGTATTTTTGGTTGAGGATAGAATCGACGCAGGGTATTGCAATATCAATATCTTTGTATGCCGTTATTACAGCAGCAAAGTCATGTTTTTTATCAAAATTTTTCTTAAGTTTTTTACGCGGTATAAGAAGAGAAAAAAATAAACTAAAAAACGGGAGTAATAGAAAAAAAATAATGAATAGTTGAACAGCTAATAATATAATTTGTAATAAGTTCAATCTTCAGTGGCATTTAGTTCAGTCTGGATAACTCTATAGCTGTGAATTATTTTTTCTTTATCTTAAGCGGCTCACCGTAAACCTGTTCAAGATTATCCATAGTTACTTTGTTAAGCATTGCTCCCATGAATTTTGTTTCAATCTGTCCGATGAATGCAATGGAATTTTTATCCGCTTCATCTACAGTATTCAAAGCAGAAAAAACAGCAGTGAATTTATCTACATAGGAGATTAATTCTTTTGAATCCGAATATTTATTCAGCGATGTACCTTCTAAAAATATGTAATCGTAATTTTCTTTTATTTCAGTGATTTTTTTTGCAATCATTTCTGCCGGTGCAACTTCATTCAGAGAATACATACCGCCCTTACATCCAATGATATCAATGTTTGCAACTGATGTATCAGAGACTGAGTTTGATAATGATAATTCGCCGCGAAGATAGCTTTCAAGATTCGCATTCGCCTTAAACATCTTAGTAAGTGTATTGTTCTTAAAATTCGTATCAAGTATCAGGACTTTTTTGCCTGTAATGGCAAAAGAATATGCAAGGCATGAAATGATTAAGGATTTTCCCTCGCCTGCTCGTGTACTGGTAAATAATAAAGTTTTTGCATCGTTCATTCTTTGAGCCAGTTCGTATCTGATAATTCTTAAAAGCTCTTTAAATGTTTCAGCCTTTACATCATATTTAGCTGTGCTCTCAGTGAAAATGGAGTTAAGATCTATCTTCCCCTCTTCAAGAAGATTCAAATAACCGATAAGATTTAAACCGGTATACTTAACAAATTGCTTCGGAGCTTTTATTGTGACATCAAGATATTCCAGAACAAAAATTACAACTACACAAAGAATAAAGCTGATAAACCCTGCCATGATAATTAACAGAATTTTTTTAGATGCTTCCGGTGGTCCAGGAATACCGAATTCAATTTGTTTTATTGTACCGTGGGTAACATTATCAATTCTGGCTAAGTTTAACTTGTTAAGCACAAGCAAATATACATCCGCAGCAACAGTTATTTCTCTTTCAAGAGCAGATATAGATGCTTCTATGGGAGCAAAGCTGACAACAATCTGTCGTAATCTGGCAAGCTCTTTATCCATAGATTGCACGGAATAATTCGCAACAACTAAATCCAGTTCGAAGTCGATTCTTTTAGTTACTAATTCCTGTTTAGGAACATCGGGATTATATAAATATTCATCGGAAGATTTTCTTATTTCAACATCAAGTGTGTTTTTCATAACTCTCAGCGAATCGTTTATTGCCTGCGAGTTAAGTCCTTTGGAAATAAGTTCGTTCGTGTAGTCAGTTATCTTAGACTTCAACTCAGCTATCTTCTTTGAGTAAGGAGTGACACCTGCCTCAAGATACTTTTTCTCCTTATCAGTGAATCTGTTGTCAATATCTTTTACTGCTTTTGAAGATGAAGTAATTCTTTTATTTTCTGCTTCCCGTGAAAGTTCAAGGTCGGAGATTTGATTTACTAATGATTTTGTTTGCTCATAAATGTTGATTACACCGTTTTGCTGTTTATAAATTTTAAGCGCATTTACTTTTTCATCCAGTTCTCTTTTTTTCTGTTCGGCAAGTTCTGTATAGTATGCAACCGATGCATCAGCTATTTGAGTTGAAGATGTATCGTAGTATTTTAAAAACTCTTCCGATACAAAATTAACAACAGCAGCGCTTAAATAAGGATTTTCTGATTCATAAGCAATTTGTATAAAATCGCTCGACCCTAATCTTTCAACTTTTAATTTTTTCAGTAAATTTACTTCATCATATGCACAGCTTTCTATCAGCTTTATCATTCCTCTTTCATCTTCATTCTGAAAGTCTAAAGACTTCATTGAATCAAGATGCATCTGTATAATTTCCCTTGCATGCTGCTTTGCGCCGATGCTTAGATCTGACAGTATTTTAGATTTATTGGTGTAAGGTTTTTGTTCGGTCAAATCATGCAGCATTAATCTGTACCCGACTAAATCCATTACCTGCTTGGATTTTATTACCTCAATTAAGTTGCTGAATTTAACTGCAACATTATCAAAAGAAAATCCGCCTTTATCTCCTTCGCTAATAGAAATTTTATTCTCCTGTGTAATACCTGTAGCAAGCTGTGCCTGCGACTTATACACTTCGGGAATATTCTTAGTTAGGAAATATGCAATAACTACTGCTATAACCGGAACGATCATCAGCAATAACTTTCTTCTGCGTAAAACTTTTATGAAGCTTAAAAAATCCATTTATTTGATATCTTCGAGTTTAATTCCAACTAGTTGTTCAAGATCAGCCTTATTGAACAGCATATCCATTTCAGAAACTGCCTGGCGTTCAAGATTATCTGTGTAAGTCCGCAATGCTTTATCGTATTCTTCAAGACTTACCTGTCCTGATTCATATTTATATTTTACCAGAGTTAATGTTGCCTGTGCATCGTCCACTGCCTGCGTCCTTATTTTCATCAGATTAATATTACCCATGTAATGGGCATATCTTTTCGTCACTTCACTGCGGATATAAAGTTTTTGCTGAACAACTCCCAGCTTTGCGCGTGCAACATAGTATTTTCCTTGTGAAATCTTACTCGGTGTAGTAAATATTGAACCAATGTTAACACTTATTCCAATTCCGAACTTTGGAAGTGAAGAATTATCATTGGGATTAGTACTCGTACCGGGCTGCGGATTATATTGATATGTTAAATTCAGATTATCAAGCCAGGACCACTTTCTCTGAAACAAATCCTCTTCGGCAATATCGATTAAATATCTTTGAGCAAGATTATCCGGATAATTCTGCCATGCTATGTAGATTAGCTTCTCAAGATAATCCGTTGTATCAGGATTTGGCGAAATTATTTTATTTGTATCCAGTAAATTTTTAGGCAGGCTATCCTGTGCCTTTACAAAACCGTATACAGAAAAAAATAAAATTAAAGCTAAAAGATATTTAATCATCAAAAGATATCAGAATTATTTTTTATTTAGAACTTTCTTAAAATAATCATACGTTATTTGTAAACCTTCTTCTCTGTTCACTTTTGGTTCCCATCCTAATATTTCTCTTGCCTTAGTAATATCAGGCTGACGCTGTTTAGGATCATCCACTGGCAGCGGATTATAAACGATTTTTTGATTTGTGCCTGTAAGAGCAATGATCTCTTCAGCAAATTGTTTGATAGTAATTTCAACAGGGTTACCGATATTTACAGGTGATGAATAATCACTAAGAAGTAATCTGTATATCCCGTCAACTAAATCTGATACATAACAGAAAGAACGTGTCTGTGAGCCGTCGCCGAATACAGTAATATCTTCACCTCTTAAAGCCTGACCGATAAATGCCGGCAGAGCTCTTCCATCATTTAGTCTCATACGCGGTCCGTAGGTATTGAAGATTCTGATAATTCTGGTTTCAACTTTATGATAAGTATGGTAAGCCATTGTAATAGCTTCCATAAATCTTTTTGCTTCATCATATACTCCGCGCGGACCAACAGGATTTACATTTCCCCAGTATTCTTCCTTCTGCGGATGCACTTCAGGGTCTCCGTAAATTTCAGAGGTAGAGGCAACAAGTATTCTAGCGCTTTTCTCTTTTGCTAATCCTAATGCATTATGAGTTCCTAACGAACCGACTTTCAAAGTCTGAATCGGAATTTTTAAATAATCTATAGGACTGGCCGGTGATGCAAAATGAAGTATGTAATCTAAATTTCCGGGAACGTGAATGAATTTCGTTACATCGTGATGGTAAAATTCAAACTGCTTCAATGGAAATAAGTGTTCGATATTATCTAATGAACCGGTACTTAAATTATCCATCGCAATTACATGATAGCCTTCTTTTATAAAGCGGTCACATAAATGCGAGCCCAGAAATCCTGCTCCACCTGTTATTAAAATTCTTTTTTGTTCACTCATTTATTTTATTGCCTGCCTTCCTATGCTGTAATATGTAAAACCTGCTTCTTTCATTTTATCAGGCGAAAATATATTTCTTCCGTCAAAAATCACAGGTTCTTTTAATTTTGATTTAATATCTGTGAAGTCCGGGTTACGGAATTCATTCCATTCTGTAAAAATCAATAATGCATCTGCATTATCAAGTGTTTCGTATTCACCCGGTGCATACGTTATGGTATCCTTAAGATAAAATTTAGTTGTATCGATAGCTGCAGGGTCATAAGCGCTGACTTTTGCACCGTGTTTCAATAATTCATTTATTATAATAACTGACGGAGCTTCACGCATATCATCTGTGTTTGGTTTAAACGCAAGTCCCCAAACTGCAAAGTGTTTGCCTTGTATATTTCCCCCGTAATGACCTAAAATTTTGTTGACGAGAACAGTTTTCTGGGCATTATTTACCCTGTTAACTTCAGTCAAGATAGTCATTTCCGAATTATATTCCAAAGAAGTTTTTATTAAAGCGTTAACATCTTTAGGGAAACATGAACCGCCATATCCTATACCGGCAAATAAAAATCTTTTACCGATTCTGTTATCCGAGCCGATACCTTTTCTTACCAAATCTATATTTGCGCCTACGCTCTCACAGAAGTTTGCCAGCTGATTCATATAAGTTATTCTCATTGCAAGATAAGAATTACCTGCATACTTTGTAACCTCTGCACTTGCCGTATCCATTTCAATTATAGGATTACCCTGTCTTACAAACGGTTCGTACAATGCTTTCATTATATCCAATGCTTTCTGGTCTTCTGCGCCGATAACAATTCTATCAGGCTTCATAAAATCTTCAACTGCAAATCCTTCACGTAAAAATTCGGGATTTGATACTATATCAAAATCAAATTTACCATGCTTTGATATTGCATCTTTTACTCTTTGCGCAGTGCCTACAGGTACAGTGCTTTTATTAACAATAACTTTATATTCTTTAACATCATTTTCTTTCAATATTTTTCCAATATCATCAGCAACACCTAAAACATATTTTAAATCTGCCGAACCGTCTTCTCCCATAGGAGTAGGAAGGCATAAAAATATTACTTCTGAATCTAATACAGCTGCTTTTAAATCATCTGTAAAGAGCAATCTTTTCTTTGCAATGTTTCTGTAAAAAATAATCTCTAAGCCCGGTTCATAGATCGGTACTTCTGCATTTTTTAATTTTGCGAGTTTTTCCGGATGGTTATCAACGCATGTTACCTGAATTCCCATTTCAGCAAAGCATGTGCCCGATACTAAGCCGACATATCCTGTTCCCACTACTGCTACGTTCATTTTATATCTCCTTTAAGTTTTTATATTTTATAAGGTTTAATATGCCAGATATCCTTGGCATATTCAGAAATAGTTCTGTCGCTTGAAAATTTTCCAATTCGTGCGACGTTTAAAATTGATTTTTTATTCCAGCTTTGTTTATCTAAATATGTCTGCTCGACTAAAAGCTGAGTACTTATATAATTTTCAAAATCAGCCAGGACAAAATAATTATCGATATGAAGCAAATCATCTATTATGGATTGGAACACACCGGGTTCATTTTTACTGAATATATTATATTGTATCTGATTTAATATCTTTTGAAGAATTTCACTCTTATTGTAATAATCTATCGGAGTGTATCCGGTTTCTTTCATATATGCTACTTCATCGGCTTTCAATCCAAATATAAAAATATTATCGTCACCAACTTCTTCAAGAATTTCTACGTTTGCGCCGTCCAGCGTGCCTATTGTAAGAGCACCATTCAGAGCAAATTTCATATTGCCGGTGCCTGATGCTTCAAGCCCTGCTGTAGAAATTTGTTCAGATAAATCTGAAGCAGGGATAATTTTTTCAGCAAGTGACACTGAATAATTTGGAATAAATAAAACTTTTAATTTATCTCCGACTTCTTTATCTGAATTAACTACCCTTGCAATATTATTAATAAGTTTAATGATAAGCTTTGCCTTATCATATCCCGGCGCAGCTTTGCCGCCGAATAAAATTGTTCGCGGTACTTTTACGGAATCCGGGTCTGCTTTGATTCTATTGTACAAATGTATTACGTGAAGAGCATTCAGTAACTGTCTTTTATACTCATGAATTCTTTTTACCTGAACATCAAAAAGAGAGTCAGGATTTATTTTTATATCGTGATTCTTCTCAATATAAGCAATTAAAGCCTGTTTATTTAACCATTTTGCATTCATCCAGTTCTCTATAAATTCTTCATCTTCCGTAAACTTTTCAAGCTTTCTCAGCTTCTCTAAATCCTTTACCCATCCCCTTCCTATTTTATCCGTAATTAACCCTGATAAAAATGGATTAGCTTTCTTTAAAAATCGTCTCGGAGTTATTCCGTTAGTTTTGTTATTAAACTTCTCAGGATATAAATCATAGAAGTGTTTAAAGATTGTATCTTTTAATATCTGTGTATGCAAGGCAGCCACTCCATTAACAGAATGCGAACCTATTATTGCAAGGTTTGCCATTCTGATAAACTTAGTATCCCCTTCCCTTATAATTGAGAGTTTTGCAATCGTTGGAATATCGTTCTTTACAATTTTCTTAACTTCAGTTAAAAAATTTGCATTAATATCATAAATTATCTGCAAATGCCTTGGCAGTAATTTTCCGAATAAGTCTATCGACCATTCTTCCATTGCCTCAGGTACTACAGTATGATTTGTATAGCCGAAAGTATTTGTAGTAATTTTCCAGCTCTCCTCCCAGCTAAGCCCTTCTTCATCAATAAGTACTCTCATCAATTCAGGAATTGCAATTGTCGGATGAGTATCATTCAATTGCAGCGCATTCTTATCAGCAAATTGAGAAAAATCTTTATGATTTTTCTTATAATTTTTAATTATATCCTGAATCGTTGCGGAAACAAAAAAATACTGCTGCTTCAATCGAAGAATTTTGCCGTGCTGAAACGAATCATTTGGATATAATACTTTTGAAATAATTTCAGAATCGTTCTTGCTTTGAACAGCGGAGAAATAATCACCTTTATTAAAATCCTGCAGTTTGAATTCATGTGTCGATTTCGCCTGCCACAATCTTAATGTATTGACCGTCTCATTTTTATACCCGGGAATAGGAGTATCGTAAGCAACTGCAAGCACATCATCAGTATTAACCCAGTTACATCTGTGATTCCCATTTGCATCAATATAATTTTTACACTCACCGAAAAATTTTACTCTGTATAATATTTCAGGGCGGATAACTTCCCAGGGATTACCATAGGAGAGCCAGTCATCGGGCTTTTCAACCTGAGCGCCTGTTTCATCAAACTCCTGCTCGAAAATTCCGTACTCATATCTTATTCCATAACCGAATGCAGGGATTTGCAATGTCGATAACGAATCTAAAAAACATGCTGCAAGTCTTCCAAGACCGCCATTGCCCAGACCCATATCATGTTCAACTTCACGAATATCTTCAAGCTTGTAGCCTATCTGTTCCAACAAATGAAAACACTTATTATAATAATCTAAATTTATTAGTGAGTTTCCTAATAATCTTCCCATGAGAAATTCCATGGAAAGGTAATGAACTTTTTTTACATCGTCTTTAAAATAAATTTTTTGAGTTCGTATCCAGTCATGCATCATTTTATCACGGATTGTGTGCGCCAGCCCTCTGAAAGCATCATCTTGTGTTAGTGTATTTTTATCTTTACCAAGATCGTATTCGATATGCTCTGCAAGTTTTGTAAGCAGATCAAATTTTCTGCCTGAGTCATAATCTGTGAAGTACGGCGAGTTATCTTTAAATCCCATAATTAATTTGAATAGATAAAATCTTTGTCTATATCTTTAAATTTTTTTGCAACCAAATCTTTTTCTGAAACTAAAGGTTCACTAATATTCCACGGAATATTTAAATCAGTATCGTTGTAAAGTATTGCCCGCTCATCCTTGGGACTATAAAACTCAGTACACTTGTAATGAAATATTGCCTCATCTGATGTGACACAAAAGCCGTGCGCGAATCCCGGCGGAACCCAAATTAAATTATGGTCAATATCATTTAATTCACACATAACATATTTACCGAATGTGGGCGAACCGAATCTTATATCTACTGCAACATCAATAACACTTCCTTGAATTACCTGGCAAAGTTTGCCCTGAGCCTTATCGCCTATCTGATAATGAAGCCCTCTGACAGTTCCCTTTTTGCTTTTAGAAATATTATCCTGAACAAATTCATAGGTCACGCCATGCTCTTGCAAAACTTTTTTGCTGTACGATTCAAAAAAATATCCGCGGTGGTCTCCGAATACTTTCGGTTGTATCAATAAAACTTCTTTTATATCTGATTGTACTATATTCAATTCTTATGTCTTTCTACTTTTTCTAAATAAGTTCTGTATAATGATTTTGGTAATGCATTTATTATTTCATCAAACTGTTCATTCGAAATATATTTCATGTGATATGCAACTTCTTCAAGACATGCAACCTTAAGTCCCTGCCTGTCTTCAATTACTCCAAAGAAATTTGAAGCCTGCAATAATGCTTCGGGAGTACCTGTATCCAGCCATGCTATACCGCGCCCGATTCGTTCAACTTTTAATTCTCCGAGTTTTAAATACTCGACATTTACATCTGTAATTTCTAATTCACCTCTTGGAGAGGGTTTTAGATTTTTAGAAATTTCTACTACTCTGTTATCATAAACATATAATCCCGGAACTGCATAATTGGATTTTGGCTTTTCAGGTTTTTCTTCGATTGATAAAACTTTACCGGTTTCATCAAACTCTACTATTCCATATCTCTCAGGGTCATTTACTCTGTACCCGAATATTGTTCCGCCAGTATTATTTTTTATTGCATCGTACATAAATTGTAAGTTACCGTAGAAAATATTATCACCAAGTATAAGTGTAACGCTGTCATCACCAATGAATTTTTCGCCAAGTATAAATGACTGCGCAATTCCGTTTGGCTGCTCTTGTAACACATATTCAATATTGATGCCGTATCTAGAGCCATTACCAAATAATTTTTCATACCATGGAAGAGTCTCAGCATTAGAAATAATCAAAATATCTTTAATACCTGATAGCATCAAAACTGAGAGCGGATAATATATAAGCGGCTTATCATAGATAAGACATAATTGTTTGCTGTAAATTTGTGTGATTGGATACAATCGTGAGCCCGAACCGCCTGCTAATATAATTCCTTTCATTTTATTAGATGTGTTAAGTTTTAAAAATTGCTATACGGCCCCTGTTCGTTTTACAACTGACTTAAACGTCTCAAACAACATTTTCAAATAACCTTTATATGTCTTAAACTCTGTATACTCTCCTAAATACTCTTCATCTTCATGTGAAAGATTTTCCATCACTGACTGATATGTATCGTGCAGTGCTCTCTCTTCTGCAGTAAGATTCGAACGTCCTCTTGCCTGCCAAAAGCCTGCAAGCCCGAGCTTTCCCTGAAATCTCACCTGTGCAACATCAGATAGATCAATAACACCGTTTTCAATTTCTGACTTCAAACCCTTATCAAGTAATTCTTTAGCTTCATAAGTCGGCAATGCCCATATACCGACTAAGCTCATTTGTCCTTTTAGTACATTCCAGAATAACGGAAGCTCATCTATTGAAGTCTTGCGTAAAATATTCCCGATCTTTGTTACACGCGGGTCATTATCAATTTTATGGAAGGGACCTGAAGCATATTTATTCTTCAAATCTTTTATTCTCGAATCTGCATCTAAATACATTGTTCTGAAAACATAATACTTCACTGCCTTCTCTTTAAAATAAACATACTGGTGATTTCCTTTCGTTTCTACTTCCGGAGCTTTTAATCTTTTAGAGATATAAAATACAGGACCTTTAGAGTCAAACTTTATAAGCACGGCAACAACTGCAAATATCGGAGTAAGAAAAAGCAAAGCAAAAAATGCCACAATTCTATCTGTAGCATTTATTAAAAATAAATTAAACTTTGTTTTGAATGGCACAAGTCTGTGCGACTTTAACACTTTATCATCGTCTACATACATTCCGAAATTAGAAGAAACACTCAGGTGATAATTTTTATTTACAACAGAATCTTTTATTTCCACATCCTTACCAATGTAAGTATTACTCAGCACTACTGATTTACTAAGCGATGCTTTTTCATCTATGTATAATTCTTTGCCAAGCACTAATGGTCCTTCAAGCTTTACACCTTTACAGATAGTAGTGTTTTCACCGATGATAATAGGCGGCTTGAAATTTTCAATCTGTAAGTCATTGAACTTAACTGATGGATGAACAAAGATTCCTTCTTTTAACTTTTCACCTGAATTAGATTCTATCACATCATATTTACATAATCTCATATTCAGATTCCAATATTCTTCAAGGGAATCTATATTATTCCAGTCTTCATCCGTAATGCAGACATTCACATTCAAATTTTTTGCAAGCATTGCCGGTATCAAATCCTCTACAATACTTGAGTAACCCTTATCAGGCATATAATAAAAAATCTCCGGCTCAAAAATATATATACCGCAGTTTATGTATTCATCATTAATATTATCAGACTCAGTTATACTTTTTAATTTATTGCCGTTCTCAACTTCAACTTTCCAATCCGTTCTGTTTTTTGTAGCTTTTTTTACGCAAAGTGTTGCTAATGATTTGCTTTCTTTATGGTAATTTAGAAGATTAGTGAGATTAACATTGTGGTAACTATCGCCGGTAAGCACAAGAAAAGTTTCTTTAAAATAACTTTTAACTCTTTTTATTGCTCCGGCTGTACCGCAAAGACTTTTTTCGATAGAGTAAGAAATATTTACTCCGTGCTTTGAACCGTCAGCAAAATATTTATCTATCTGTTCGGGTAAGTAATGAAGATTTATTTTTATATCTTTAAAATCATGCTTTTTACAAAGCTCAATGGAATACTCTATAACCGGTTTATTGCAAACCGGAAGCATTGGTTTAGGTATGGATAATGTAAGCGGTTTTAGTCTTTCACCGAGTCCGGCAGCGAGTATCATTGCTTTCATCTACACCCCTCTCCTTTAATATTCTTAACTATTGCAAATATATCTTTTCCTTCTTCAGTTCTTTGATAGCTCACTTTATCAGATAAGCATGTTATAAGATATAACCCATAATGTTCAGGCACTTCTTTATTTGAACCGCTGATATTTCCGGTTTTCTTGTGGTACAATTCCATGCTGTATTTTCCTGTGACTTTACTCAAAACAATATTCTCTTCATCTCTGTAAACTATAAACTCATTATCCAGTATATCATCTTTATAAGGCGGTGAATTTCGCTCTGTATAATTTCCCTTTTCATCAATTGTCTTTATCATAAACCCTTCACCAAGTGTTTCTATTTCTATTTTCAGCTCAGTATCTGAAAGAGTATACCGGAGTGAAACATTGCTGCTTCTGGAATGAGATACTGCATTGGAAAATAATTCATATATCAGTATCCGCAAGTCCTGAATAAATTTCTCTCTGTCCTCTTCCTTTTTGAAATTTGCCTTAGATTTAACTAATACCTCAGCAGTATCATTTACAAAATGAATATAGTCAACGGAGCTGTTTATTATTAATGATACGCTTTCTTCTTTCATTAACTGATAGTTATTCTTTAGTTCGGAGTAATGAGAGTACAAGTATTCCAGGGGAAGAATAATTGAGGTTATGATTAAACCTCCTGAATTTAATTATTATCTCTTTGAAATATCTTAGAAGCTGCTGACAGCATCTTCTCTTGCATCAAAAATTTCGAACACTTTATACAGACGTGTAAGCTCGAACATTGCTCTGACAGGAGCTTGTAATCCGACAATTTTAATATCGCCTTTTACAGCTGTTACTTTTTTCAATCCGGATACTATTGCACCAAGGAATGAACTGTCAACGAATTCAACATCTGTTAAATCGATGATAATTTTTTTCTTCCCGTCTTTTTCGATTAAGCCGAAAAGATATTCTTTGAAATCTTTTGCTGCATCTGCCGTTGCCCTGCGAAGCTTAATAACAAGAAATGTTACTCCGTTTTGATCTATTGCTTCGTAATTCATTTTGTATCTCCTTTAAGGTTAATTATTATTTTTATTTTAAAATTTATCTTTTAGCTCTTTCCCAGATTACTTTCTGCTCTCCGGTTAAATAACGTTTTAATCCCACATAAGCCGAGTAATTCATAACAAATAATACGTATGGTATATTGAAGATTTTCACCTTCTTTTTCTGCGTTTCAAGTATGTAGCCGAGTAATGCAAATATATAAAAACTTACCTGTACTAATAAAGTGAGAAAATATAAGTAAAAATTGCCCGTTTTCAATAAGTATATGTTCAAAATCAATGCCAAAGGAATGATAAACGGTACTACTGCCCATCTCAGCACACGATGAGAAATATATTGAAATGAGAGAATCCTGTATTTAAAAATATTAAAAAGTGATTTTAAAATTACAATTGCCTGAAAGCCGCCTGCCGCAATTCTTCTTCGTCTTATGTATTCTTCTTTCATGTCAATTGTAGGCTCTTCTTCGGCAAAAGCTTCAGGTTCATAAATAACTCTGTAACCTTTCTCTGCAACTTTCATTGATACTACAAAATCTTCGATGAGAGTATTTTGTGCCACGCCGTCTCCCCATAATTCTTTTCTTATTGCAAAAATTTCTCCGGCTGCTCCTACGCATGTCCATAGCTTTGAATCGATTTTTTTGAGAAGAGATTCATATTTCCAGTACAAACCTTCCCCTTCGCCGCTGGTTGAGCTGTCGCTTTTCTTTACTCTTTTCTCACCTGCTACACATCCTATCTGTTTATCTGCAAAATGTTTTGCAAGATTAATCAGTGCCTCTTTGTTAAAATAGGAATTCGCATCTGAGAAAACCAAAATCTCCCCTTTTGCTTTTTCCACTGTTCTGTTTACCTGTGATATCTTTCCCTTGCGTTCAATGTCTTTTGTGATTTTTATATTCAGTTCGTCTTCTTCTTCAAGTTTACTCAGATGAGCATCAATATTCTTTTTCCCTTCAAGTGAAATATCGTCGGAAGTAAAAGTATCGCCTTCAAGATGCTGTTCTATTTCACTCAGGATTTTATCCTGTCTGATATTTTTAGTATTATCATATTTTCTGAACTTCAGATATATTTCTTCATCTTTAGAAGTAGTATTCTTTAAAGCAGGGTCAAGTAAAAAATTTTTGTAAAATTCATCAATTGTTTCATCTACTTTATTTGCTGTATCGTATGCTATTGCAAAAACTACTTCAAGCTTCTCTCTTGGATAAATCAAAGCTTCAGTATTCTCAATTTTTTCTCTGATGATTCTTTGAGGTTCGCCCGATGCTGATATTACGAATGTTATGGTGGGATAATACGGTTCATCTTCAGGGACTACTCTTTCCGAATTGATATAATTATACGGCTTAGGAATTAATTTCAACAAAAAAGGAATTTTCGATATCACAATTATTAATATTCCGTAGCCCGCGTAAGAATAAAAAATTATGAAGAGAAAAAGCCAGAAAAATATTTCCGCTGTTAGAGACAATTATGTAGAGATAGAGTTAGGAAATATAAAAATTTAATCGCATTTAATTGCAATCATACTCACATCATCATCAAATACTCCGCCCGTGAAATCAAGAAATTTTTCTTTTACGTATTCAAATTGATTCGGCATATCGGCAGATTCTTCAATGGTCTGTACAAGTCTTTCCATTCCGTATTGCTCGCCCTGCCTGTTTCTTGATTCAATAATGCCGTCTGTTAATACAAACATTGAATCGTGATGTTTTAAACTCATTGTAATGGTATCGTAGTCGCCGTTCTGTCTTGCTCCAAGAAGCATACCTTCGGATTGATAGGGCTTTACATGTTTGCTTTCTTCATCATAGTATAATAAACCTAAATCACCTGCGCCTGAGTATTGCACTTCTTTTGTTTTTTTATTTACGATTACAAGCGAAACCGTTGTAAAAATTTCCGATATTTTTGCATCATCATAAATTGATTCATTCACTTTTTTCAGAACTTCTTTGGCAGAGAATACTTTCTGCTCTTTCAGTACAACTCTTATTGCGCTTCGTAAATATCCTATGAATGAGAATGTAAAGAACCATGCTCCCCATTTCTTCCCCATAACGTCGCCTAATATCACAACCAGATTATTTTCGTCAAGCTCTATGTAATCTATAAAATCACCGCCCGGCATTCCTTTAAAAGGTACGTGCCAGTGCTCTATTTCAAAACCCTCCAGTGTAGGCATATTCTTAGGCACAACTTCCATGCTGATAGAGTCAGCAGCTTCCTGCAGCTCAAGTAGAGTATTCTGTCTTTCTTTTCTTATAGTCTTCAACACGTTACCGACTTTCGCAGCAACAAGTCTCGGATTTGTAGTCTTACTTATAAAATCCTTTATATCCATATCAAAGCTTTCCATTACAACATTATCCTGGTCATTGGCTGTTAAAAAGATAAAAGGTATCTGGCTCAGTCTGTTATCTTCCAGAAGCATTTTTCTGAAAGTAAAACCGTCGACATCCGGCATCATGTAATCGGATAATATTAAATCAGGATTATGGATTCTTGCCAGCGCAAATCCTTCCTGCGCATTATTTGCAATCAAACAATCATATCCTGCGCCCATGAACGTAACACTTAATATTTTTAAAATTATCGGGTCATCATCTACAAGTAAAATCTGGAATGGCTTCTCTGAAAATGTCTCTTCGAATTTTTTTCTGATTCCGTAAACTCTGTATATTTCAACTCTCTTTAAAATAGAACTTGTCTTAAGAAGTAAATCCTGAATATTAACGGGCTTCGATATAAAATCATCAGCGCCGAGATTCAGCGCTTTTATTTTATCTTCATTGGAAGTTCTTGCAGTAATAAATACGAACGGCAATGCCTGATACTTTTCATCCTGTCTTACCATTTTACAAAATTCAAAACCGTCAATATCGTCCATCATTACATCGCAGAATACCAGGTCAATGTTATGCTTTTTAATCTGCGCCAGTCCTTCATTGGAGGAATTTGCATCGTACACAGTGTACCCTTCTTTTTCAAGATTATGGCAAATGAGCTTGCGTGTTACTGCATCATCATCAATTACTAAAATTTGTCTGTTTTTCTTCATTAAACTTTTATGTATTTCTTACTTATTAGTAATGCTTAAATTAAAATTCTAAAATAAAACCGAACTTGCTTACATTGCCAAGGTCGCCGTTCCTGCTGTAACTATAATCAATATTTATCTGTGAATATTTTATTCCAAAACCGAATGACGGAGCTTCCTGAACGGTGTTGTAACCGCCTCTCAATTTAATCATATTTTTGTAAACATCATACTCACTCCCTATGGAAAGCTGCGCTTTCTTATTTCCCGTTACCATTATCTCCGGAGAAATTGTGAGTACTGATATCGGATTGTAAGCAATTCCAAATTTAAATTTGCTGATGTATGTATCTTCTCTTCCGTTTAATTTTATATTAGCGCCTATTGCATCCTGAATCATTAATCCCATTTTAAATTTCTCATTAAAAGTCGTAAGCAAAGCAACATCGAAACCAATTCCCGATGCCTCATATCCTGCAATTGTATGCCTTATAAATTTACCATTTATTCCTATCTGTAAATTATCAGTTACTATTCTTGAGTATGATAAAATCACAGCCATTTCATTATCAGAAAATGTTTCTCCCGATGGTCCTGAAACGTTTTCAACATACGGAATATCTGATACTGATGAATAAATTATTCCCAGCCCCATAGTGCCGAACTCAAATCCTTTTGATACTCCGATATTACCATAATTCAAACCTTCAACACTTCCGAATAAGTTTGAATACATTCCCATGACTTGCAGTTTATTTACCGATGAAAGTCCTGCCGGATTATAAAATATCGCTGAAGCGTCATTTGATATTGCTGTGTATGAATTTCCGAGAGCGTTTGGTCTTGCTCCAAAGCCGTTTTTCATAAATGCTCCGGGCTCGCCGCCTTCACCGCTTTGTGAATAAGCTATTGAAACGAATAACATAAATATTACTAATATAATCTTTCTCATCTTACAACTCCCATCTTTTGGCTTTTTGTATATTCGTTACCGTTCACTTTCGCCTTTATGATATATATATATGCTCCGTTTGCAATATCAACTCCCCTCTCATTTTTCAAATCCCATCTGTAGTCAAAGTAAAATCCGTTGCGTGTAAATTCCTTGAATGAGGCTGACTTCACAAGCTGACCGCCCATATCATATATCTGCAGCTTTATATCCTGCGTTTCTATAGGCAATTCCGCTCTTATTAATGTTGTTGATTCCTTTACAGGATTAGGATAGTTAAATATCTGTCCTAACTGATTTCCTGCGGGGCTTACGTTATTATTTATTCCGTCAAATCTTGTATTGGCTAAATCCTTTCCGAAGAACTGCCATTGAATTACTGAGCTTGCAGTAGAATTCGGTAGCTCATAAGTTTTTATAGTTTCATCAAATGATGCAATAGTAATATCAAGTTTTCCATTTCCGTCTAAATCACCTATGGCAGGTGATGAGATAATCCATCCGTTGAAGAGTCCGAATAAATTTGTTGTATACAGGTCCATCACACCGTCTTTGTTAATAACAAAAACAGTTCCGTTCATTCCGCAGTAGACAACTTCTGTAAATCCGTCTCCGTCAACATCTGCAACTACGGGACTTGAATTTATTTCCGTTATCGTCTGCATATTCCAGTTCACATCCAGTGCAGTGTTCGGATTTATTGACAGTATATTTCCGTCTGTTCCTGCAATCAAAATTTCCTTAGTGGAATCTCTGTCCATATCGGCAATCACCGGAGATGAAATAAATCCCTGCGCAAGCTGACGCTGAGTAATCACTGAGCCGTCAGGCTTTAATAAATATAAATATCCGCCGCTTGATGCAGCTACTATATTATAATTGTTGCCGTTTAATTTAGAAATTAACGGAGAAGAATAAACAACATTGTCCAATTTTACCGGGAAGCCCTGCTGAATGCTTCCGTCTGCTCTTACTACATTCAATGTGCTGTCTGCAGTGCCGAGTACAATTTCTTTAGAGCCGTCATTATCTATATCTCCTATGGCAGGTGAAGGCAGTATTACTAAGTTGCCATACGAATCTTCTATCTTCTGAACTTTCACAGGGAAACCGCTTTTTACCTGGCCGTCAAAACCAAGCACAAATAATTTTCCGTTGCCTGAAAAAATTATTATCTCTTTATTGCCATCATTATAAATATCAGCTATTACCGGAGATGATTTAATCGGCGCGCCTGTATAGAAAGGAAAACCCTTTAGTAAATTCCCTGCGTTATCAATTACAAATAAATTTCCGTCATCTGAGCCGAATACAATTACTTTCTTTCCTGCTCCATTTAAATTGACAGAGTCAATTGCCACTGTTGAACGAATTAAACCGTCAGTCGGGAATGGAAAGCCCGGCATAATTTCACCGTTGCTTCTGAATGCATACATTCTCTTATCCATCGCACCGATAATAACTTCCTGTATTCCGTCACCGTCTAAATCGGAATATTTTGGCGATGCAAAAAACTTAGCTATCGAATCTTCAAAAATTCTTTTGCCTGTACCTTTGTTTATCAGTTCATATCTGTCATTTGCCTGCTGCGTATAGTTCATTTCATCGGTCGGCACAACTCTTTTCTTCCAGACCTTTGTTGTATCGGGGAAATTATACCAGTCAGTATTTGCCGTCTTGCTTGATGTTATATAAGAAGTGAATCTCGGATATGCTACCCATATCGGATAAGCGGGACCTTCTAAAGGCCATTTAAAATTATTCGGATTCTGATAACCTAAGTCTAAATAATATCCGTAAAGCGGCTGCCCTACTAATGATGCATTATCAAGATTTTGTGTATTGCCCGATGGACCGGCAATAGATGCAACGTGAATTTCTCCACCGACTGATGTAATTATATACGGGTCTGATTTTCCGTTTGTAAATCCGCTTAAAGGATTGTTTGTATTATTAACAGTGATCTCTAACTTAGCCTTATAACCTTTTTTGACACCTAACTGCAGCGGACTTGTGTTCGTGCTGAATAATCCTCCTGCCGGCGGTAACGCTGCCTTACTTGAAGGAAAAATTGTTGTTGTAAAAGCTCCGATATTTCCCTGACTTGAAAAACTCAATGCAGGAATTATATTTCCCAATGTATCATAAACCGTAAGCGAAGTTGTTGTGCTGCCTGTAAGATTTATTTTATGTTTGAATATATGATCGAATGAAGAGCCTCTTGCAAGAGCTTCGTATTCATAGGTAATCTTTGTGATATTTAAATTCAGGTCGGAGATAATCGTCTGCTTCATGCTTGCAACAAAATCGTTCACATCCCAGTCATTCCAAGCGCTGTTTTTAATATCTTCGAATGCAAGAACATAGTTGTTTATCTGAGTATTGGGATTTGAATTTTTTAAAACAACAGATGATGAATTCTGAGCAGATAAAGTATCAGTTAAAGCATTACCTTTTAAAATTGTTGAAATAGAAACTGATGTATTATTCGGTATAGGATTACCTGTGTAATAATTTAATTCGCCTTTGCCGGTAATTTTTATTCTTAAAGTATCAGCCGGAGTAAAAGAAAATCCGCTCCATTTTATTGTGCTTTGTGTAGTGCCGGCTGTGTAAGTGCCCGCTCCTAAGTTAACACCTGCTTTATTTGTAAACGTTGAAGACTGATATTCCAGACCATCCGGAATAGTAACTATAACTGATGCTGCTGTAAGCGAAACACCTGACCTGTTCGTTAAATAAGCAAAATATGAACAGGTATCTGTTGTCGTTACATCCGTTTTGGAAGTGTTATTTATTACATTAACGTTATCGGCAATTGCATCATTCGCGAAACACATCCAGTCAGTTGACCAGTTGCATGCAGCTACATTTACAGGCTGAGTTGAAGTAACTCTGAGATACGGAATTGTACTTCCGTTATTACTAAGCTGATTATATTTCGTTTTTTTTACCCTGAAATCATAAAATTTACCTGCAGATAAATTTACTGTAGTATCGATAATTCCCGCTAAGTTATTATCACGTATTCTCACCGCAGACGCATCATAGTTAGCATAGATAAAAAGATGTGAGAATAATCCGTCAGCTGCCAGTGTAGTATATTTATTTACTGTCGCGGGTATTACACAATTACTGATATTGCTAGGTTGCGGCAAATACACAACTAAATTTTTTCCGGCATTATTACCTCTGTCAGAAGCTGCATAAGTATAAATATCGGAACTTGTTGCGCCCGAAGAGCTCTGAAGATAATTGCCTTCAAAGATTGAGACCTTGCCGCCGCTTGTATATGCGCGAAATTTCCGTTCAGTCTGATTTCCATTATCCAGAAAATTTCCAACTGAATACTGATTTAAATTAAAACTTTGAAGCTGTACCCAGTTACCTCCACTGTTTAGCCAGTCAACTTTAAGTGTAACATTGTTCGAATAAGAAGCAACTCTTAGTTCCTGCTCTTTTTTATAATCAGATGGAATATTAAAGTAGAAAAGAGAATCAAGCGTGCTGCCTGTTAATCCGGGCACGAAGGCTCCTGCTTCTCTTGCATTAGTATATAATGCTCCATACTGAACGCTTACAGGTTTGGAAGTAGTTATCATATAACTCTTTCCGTTATTCAATAAATTTATTCCTGTAGAAGAAGTATATATCAGATCTTCTTTTATGTTCAGATTTTTATTTACAACAAGATTATTATTCGGGAGCGGGTTTACTGAAGTAAGTCCGGTATTGTTTGAACCAGAAACTGAAATATCATTTATTCTTACATTCGTACTATCAAAATATGTGAAAACGTTTATATCGCGATTTGAAAATGGCGATGTGTTAACGTATATAAAAAAAGTGTTGCCCGTCATCGTACCGTTATCGGAAGGAATGAAATCATGCTCCCAGTCAGAGTTCACTGCCTGATAAACAATTACAGGTTTTGTAGAAGTAACCGTAAAATAATCTCCGTCCCATTTTCCGCCTGCATCATCGTTCACAGCGCCGTCCTTCATATAACAAACGTAAGACTGCCCTCTCATTAACATTCCTGAAAAGGAATCATCATTATCACCATCAGAATTATCATCCGTAAGTACAAATGAAGTGGAATCGGTAAAGGCAGTTATTACCATACATACAGGTCTGTTCACATTTTCATTTGTTGGAGGAACATACATCTGGAACTTAGTCCCAGCGCCTCCGCTGAATGCAAACTTAACTGATATGATAAGAAGGAAAAGGGTAAAGAATTTTTTCATTAAAAGGGTTGAATTTTGGAATATGTCAATGACGACATAAATATTACATTAGAGCAATTCTTATACCAAATAGTGCTTATCTGTTATCGATTTTTTTACAATAGCTGCCAGTATTTATTTACTTTACAGTGTCTTTGCTCTGCTTTAATAAATCCCGTATTTCTGTCAGAAGAACTTCTTCCTTTGTAGGGGGAGCAGGAGGAGGAGGAGCCTCTTCCGATTTTTTAACAGCTGCCTGATAAATTTTAATTACCATAAAAATACAAAAGGCAATTATCACAAAATCAATTATAGTCTGTAAAAATGCGCCATAACCTAAAGCCACTTCAGGCTCGATTACTTTTTCACCCTGCATTACTGCCGATTGAAGTACAAATTTAAGATCGACAAAATTTACTTTTCCGAGAATTAAACCAATCGGAGGCATTATAACTTTATCAACAAGCGAAGACACAATTTTGCCAAATGCACCTCCAATGATTACACCGATTGCAAGGTCAAGCACATTTCCCCGCATGGTAAACTCTTTAAATTCCTTTATCAGAGACATATATATGAACTTTATTTATATATCAAATTTACTCTATTTTAAGCTAAAAAGTTAATGAAAAATTTGTAACCTGTTTCTAAACAACTATGCCTCGATACTATACTTTCAAACACTATTCACCATATTTTAAAAGTGAATACTTCAAAAATTCTTAAATATCAAAATAAATAGTTATTATACTATTCAATCAATTGTAATATGTGGCTGTTATTTGATAGAATTAAAAACCATGCACATTTGCTGAAAAAAATCAGTGTTAAATTATCGTTAATCTGCAAAATAAGCTTTGTTTTTTAAGTTAAGATAATCTAATTTTGTAGTAGCAGGTTCTTTAAAATAATCTAACAGGGGGAAAAATGCTCGTAAGAAGCATTTCTGGATTAACCACATTAGTTTTTGTGGTCGTTTGCGCTGTGATACTAGCTGTCGCAGGTTTTATATTTGTAATACAATAGGGGCAATACTGGTTTTTTCTTGTTTGCAAAACGCCTTTCGGATTTAATGCCGGAAGGCGTTTTTTTATTGGTGCTTTAAATTTTTTGTAAAATACCACTTGATTTTTATCTATTTATTACAAAAAGTGTTGAGCCATAAAGAAAGAGTTTTCCCGTACTATTTTTTTAATCACATTTGAAATTATTTTATAAATTTGTTTAACTTTTTAAAGACTTGTCAATAATCCGGTTCTTAGTGCAAATTGATATTATTTAATAAATTCAAAATAATGTCTTCGTCTTTTTTTATATCCATTTGTATTTGCTCCGCTAATCTGTCCCCGCCTTCAAACTTCTTTATTCTTATGATAAATTTTTTCAAAATTACCTTATCATGCCACTTGCCCAGAATTTTATTCAACCTATTTACATCTGCAATAAGTAACTCATCGGTTAAAAAATAAAAAGCTTCCGATAGCAAAGAATAATTATAGCCAAGCTCTTTCATAAGCTTTCTTATATCATGGAAGGATATTTGAGAAGTGTAATTTGAAATTTCATTTATACTACTGAATAAACTATTTATATATTTCCCTGCTGATTCTTCTAATTTATTTTCTTCAGTTATCATAAAAGAAATTTTATCTGCTTGTCCGTGGAATTTTTCTTTTTTAACTTTTTCAAACTCTCCATATATTCTGCTGTAACCTTCTTTTTCTTTTTTAAAATTCTCTCTGAAATATTTTTTCCACTGATTGTCATATAATTTTAAATCCTTAATATCTTTCTTCAGCAAAGTCAGAGTTCGCAGCCCGCCTGCAGATTTATAAATTTTCTCTAATTCCTTTTCTCTAATCTCAAACTCAGGTTCTATAAATTTTATAAATGCCTTAAACGCATTAATTTTCTTTACAGCAACTCTGAAATCATGTATATCTTTTCTCTTAAATTCGTTATTGATTTTTGAAGCATAACCTGCACACTCCTTTTGCAGAGAGTTATAATATTCAATCAGATATTTTTTTGAAATGTCCACATAAAAACTTAACAGTTTGTTATGCACAGTTCAATATCACAATTTTTCCTTTTATGTCGTTTTAAGCTTTATTTTACCTATAAAAAAAGCCCGTTGATTTCTCAACAGGCTTATAATGTTATAAACTGTATACTACTTTCTACTTTCTACTTTCTACTTTCTACTTTCTACTTTAACAAAACCATTTTCTTTGTTTGAGTAAATTCTCCCGCCTGCAATCTGTAATAATAAACTCCCGATGACAAATTTAATCCGTTAAAATCTATTGAATAATAATCTGCAATTTTCGTTTCCTCGTTCAATAACCGCGCGACTTCCCTGCCGCTTATATCAAATATACTGAGTATAACCGCTGCATCTTTTGGCAAGTTAAAATTTATTTTCGTGGTTGGATTAAACGGATTTGGATAATTCTGCTCAAGCACAAATTTTTCCGGCACACCTATATTAACTTCATTTCCTAATTCATAATATTTATAATTGCCGTTATAATCAATCTGCTTCAGCCTGTAAAAATATTTTCCTTTACCAATTCCTATGTCTTCTAAATAATAGCTTTCTTCTGTTTTGCTGTTTCCTTTGCCGTTCACACTTCCGATTACTTTCCAATTTCCCTCAACATCTCTTCTTTCTATATGAAACTCTTTATTATTCAATTCGCTTCCCGTCTTCCAGATAAGTTTAACTTTGTTTCTTTCAACTGCTGAACTGAACGATATCAATTCCACGGGCAGCGGACCGTCAGGCCAAAGCTTTCTTTCATAAACTCCCCTGCCATGCGTGGCAGCTCTTATAGTGTTATTCGCGGGAGAAATGCTTAAATCAAAAACCATTACAGCCTCAGGCATGCCTTCATTAAATGATGACCAGTTTGTTCCTGAGTTTGTGCTCAAATAAATTCCCAAATCATTTCCGAGATAAACATTATTGGTTACAGAAGGATCTACAACAATAGATTGCACAGGAACATCAGGAAGTACTCCGTTAATGTCTTCCCAGGTAGTTCCTCCGTCAGTCGTTCTGTAAACATGCGATGTGCCAAAGCCCCCGAATGCAGCAAAAACAATTTTACTGTCGAACGGAGAGACTGCAATCTTATTCGGATATCTGTTCGGCAATCCTGTTGTAATATTTGTCCAGCTTGTACTACCGTTTGTACTTTTAAAAAATCCCATCTGATTTGCGCCGCCGGAGTTCGGAACAGTCGCCGCATACAATGTATCTGAACTTGTTCGTGATACTGCTATCGAAAGAATTTTATTGCCGTCTAACTGTGCGCTTAAAGAATCAAAACTTATTCCGCCGTTTGTAGACTTGAATATTTTCTTCGCTCCTGCATAAACAACTCCTGTATCTGCCGGACTTCGAACTATCGGCGCAATAAAATTTGCATTCACACTATTCGATGTGAATGTTGTCGTCATAGTATTCTGCGTACCCTTGCTAGGAGAGTAATTCACTTCCATATACTTATCACCCATGATAATGGAATTATTATTAAGCGGATTTATGCTGCAATACGTTCCGTCGCCGCCCGAAGGTCTGTACCAGTTATTGCTGCCGTCATATCTTGCAATTCCGTTATCCTGCAATCCGCCAATAGCCAGATTTGAATCAGTTGCCGAATTTGAAAATCCTCCGTAGAACTGCGCCGTTACAAGTTTATTATTACAGCGTGTATAGTTTGCGCCGAAGTCAAACGACCTGTATATACCGCCGTCAGTTGCCACGTAGATTTTATTTGCATCGTACGGATTGGAAATTATATGATGATGGTCAACATGCATATAATTTGCAGCAGATGTGTTAGTGCTTGTTACTTGAGTAAGCGTTACGCCGTAATCAGTAGACTTATAAAAATTTACTCCACTGAAAAGTATCTGCGATGAATCATTATCTTTCACTTTCAGCCCGGATGCATACCATCCCTGGTCTTCTAAAAAATCCGGAGTTCCGTCTGAAGTCTGAGTCCATGTTGCTCCCTGGTCAGTAGTTCTATAAACCCCTACTGTACCTGCTGAAGAGGTTCTGCTTCCTATCACTGCAAAAACTGTTCTGTGATTTCCTGCATAAGATGTTAATGTTACTCTTCCCGTATTTGTGCCGGGCAACCCGTTTGCAAGTTCAGTCCAGTTTGCCCCGCTGTTAGTTGATTGATAAATTCCCTGCGTAGCGCTGGATAAATTTCCCACACCTGCATAAATTATATTTGTATCAATTCTGTCTATCTCAAGATCCATTACCATCTGTCCCGTAAAAACCTGTGTCCAGTTTGTACCGCCATTTATGGTTTTATAAATTCCTTCTGATGTTGCTGAATAGACTGTATTTGAGTTTCTCGGATTCATAACTAAATCTGCTACGCCTCTGTTCTGCGCATAAGTCCAGTCTAATGATTTCGTCCAGTTCGCTCCGCCGTTTGTGGATTTCAAAATACCGATACCATAACTGCCGCGAGTTGTTCTTGTGCTCAAACCATTCAATGCTGCAGTATAACCGTAAACTTCACCCGTACCAATGTACATTATATTTGTATTCGCAGAATCAATTGCAATCGAGCTTACTCCTACTGTTTGAAATCCTGTAGGTACATTTACCCATGCAGTTGAGCCAAGTCCACCGTTAGTGCTTTTCCATAATCCTCCGCCTGCTGCACCTGCCCATAGAACAGATGTATCTGCCGGACTTATTGCCACGCATAACATTCTGCCGCCGATATTTTCAGGACCTATATTTGTCCAGGTATTTGTTGCATCTGCGTTGGAAGTCAGAGAAGGGATTAGTTTTGACTTTTCATATTCACGGGCATATTTATCTGAGGGTATATCTGAAAAAGGGTATGAGCGCGAATCATTAATAAAATTTAATGCTTCAAAAGACTCACTTGATTTTCCGGACAAATCATCTTCATCACAATTTAATTCCTGCCATGAAAATTTGTTTTCCTTATCAATTGATTTAACTTCGGATTCTTGAAATGAAACAGAATAAAAAACTACCAATAAAAGTATTACAACTGAGGTTTTTATAAATGACATCTGGGGATTTAGTTTATGGGTAAAAGTAATTATTACTTAAGAGAATTTAAATGTATTTGACTACTTAAATTAGGAAAAAAAATATCAAATGTTTTTAATTGAATAGAAAAAGCCTTATTATTTTTCATCAGACTTTGTTTTATTGTGAGTTTAATTTTGAGTTATATACAAGTACTGATATTCAACAAAGGAACTTTCACCCGTTATTAGCATTAAAATTATTAAAAATTGAGTATGAATAAAATATTCCTCTTTCTATTCCCTGCTTTATTTCTATCTTTTTATTCCGGCTCATTTTCACAGACAGAAGATGATAATTCACTTTTCCGGAGAATTGGTTTTTTAGATGCAAATCTTTCCCTCCTTGGTCCCTCCGATCTTGAATTTTATTATTTAAAAAGTGATGCAATGCTCGTGTTTAAATTTAAAAAAGATGCAATAAATTTTATAGATTCTACTAATTCATCTTACCCTATCAGTTTCAGTAAAATTGATTTCAGTAAAAATACTCTTGTGTTGTTCAGTTATCAAGGAGGTGACTGTCATGCAAAATTTAAATACTATAGTGTAAACGATGAGTATTCAAAAAAATTCAGTATATGTGTTGATATAATTTACGGAGGGTGCCGTGCCGGCGGGAAATTTATGACTACATGGGGGCTGATTCCCAAACTCCCGGAAGATTATAAACTTGGTTTTAATACTTATTTTGTTGATAGAGAATAACATTGTAAAAAAAGCCCGAAGAATATTTTCTACGGGCTTCCCCTTATTATTACATCTATTTTACTATTTCAAAAATATTACTTCGTTTGCAATTCGTTGAACCAGTTTAACTCATGAGCAACAGAGTAAAGAAACGTTCCTCTGTGGTCAGCCTTGCTTCCGGCTGCTATTGCAGTGACTTCAGCACCACCGATTAATTTCTGATATCCCTCCGGCAGCCTTGCTAAAAATTCCGGAATGACTTCATCTATATCTCCATAGTATGTCTGTAATGGTGTAGCTGTTCTCCATCTGTATGCCTGATTCTCTTCAAGTATTTCAAAAAATCTTCTGCTAAGTGTTGAGTTTCTCTTTATAAATTCAGGCTGAAGCAAATCTAAAACTTTTGCAGGAGTCTTTTTCGCAAATTCTTCATAGCCTGTTTTATTCAGATAAAAACTTCTTACAACATCCTGATACTCAGGCTTAATTGCTGCATTCATCAACCCCGGTAAACTATAATATTCCTCGTATGAATTGAACTGCAATGCCATGCATCCTGTAAGCCATACTGCATCAATAGGCTGCGGATTATAAATCCATCGGTTAACAGCTGCAAACAAATCAGTCGGCGCGCTTGCAATAGCAGCACCATTTACCTTTATTCCAAGGCTCTCAAGTTTATTTAGGAATACAAGTGTGCAATAACTTCCCTGCGACCATCCGCTGAGATATAATTCACCCATATTTATTCCCAAAGCTTTCGTTACATATTGCGCAGCTTTATACATATCAAGACATGCCTGCTGAGTGCTTGCTTTTACTGTGTAGCTGTCCGTTTCATCAGAGCTGCCCTTTCCAAAATAATCTGCGGCAATTAAGATATAACCGTTACCTGCAAACTGCGCGACTTCAATACGTGTCTCGTATGAATTTTCAAGCTGTGAAGGTACTTCATATTTTGTAAAAACTGTTCCATGCTGATATGAAACTACGGGCATGGTTGTATTTCCTGTTTCAGGTATTGCAATTAGTCCTGAGGCAGTAGTTGGTTTATTATTCTGCTCAGGTATAACGGATTCATATAGAACTTTGTACAGCTTTACAGAATATTTCGGCTGCGGATACTCCTGTTTGAACGGAGCAAATTCTGCAAGCTCTGTTGTAAATATTTTATTCAGTCTTGCTACATCATACGTACCAATATACTGATACATAACATCTGCGCTAACGGAAGTATACTCACTTCTTTCTTGCGCAGAGGCACTATTAAAATTTAAAATCATAAATGTAAGTAGAATTGTGGATAGAATGGTTTTCATAGGAAGTCCGGTGGTTTAGTTTATATTTATTAAAATTTGCATAGAAATTTATATCATAAACCAAGCCCTTGATTTACACTAGAGAATTAATTTATTCTCATTCGATATAATACTGTATATTATGTGATGTACTTTATTTAATAGCAATTAAGGTGCCAAAGTTAATTGAGATAATTGTTAGGAAGTATAATGTTGAATACGCAGGAAGGAATTAAGAAGTATGTAAATAAAAAACCCCTGCCGGAAGGAAAGCAGGGGTTTCGGAATGTTATGAAGACTAAACTAATGTTAAATATTTTTCTTTGATGACATCAAAATGCCACCGCTGATGACCGGGAATTATAAAACCAATTGATGCAACTGAATATGGTCCTTTAAATCCTTCACCGGTTCTTAATAATACTTCATCCGGGAAAGATTGAAATAGTGTTTTAGCAGATTCGTGTGTTGACCTCAACTCATTAATCAAATCCTCCAATGTACGCTCCCCTGCTTTGGCTGAATTCGCATAATCATCTTCGGGAAATGAAGGCACTCGCTGCTCGTCTCCGCGAGCAAATACAAGTGCCCTGTAAGAAAATATTCTTTCAGTATCAATAAGATGCTGAAGGATATCCTTTATGTTCCATTTGCCGGGTTCATAAGTTTTGTTTCCGATTTTTTTCCATTCCTCCAATGGAATTTCATTCAATTCATCTATGCTTGTCTGCATCGCCTGTATAATATCTACATCATCGCACTTCGTTATATACCTGTCGAAGTACTCCGGTAACTCTTTTAATTCTGATAATTTCATGTTTAAAACTTTTCTTAATTTTATAAATTATTTTTTTCTGTTTCTATCCAGTGATTGATTTTATTTTCAAGCACTCTTAATGGTACGCTGCCAGCAGATAAAACCTGCTCATGAAACTGCGCAATATTAAATTTCGCTCCGAGTTCTTTCTCTGCCTTACTTCTCAGTTCCAATATTTTCAGCTGACCTATTTTATAACCCAGTGCCTGCCCGGGATTTCCCATGTACCTTTCAATCGATGACTCAACCATCGCATCATCAATCGGCGTGTACGCTTTCATGTAATCCATTGCCTGCTCGCGTGTCCATCCCTTCATATGAAGACCGACATCAATCACTAATCTCGTTGCCCTTAACATATCAAAGCTTAACATTCCGAGATACTGATACGGGTCTTTGTACAATCCTAATTCCTTCCCGAGCGCTTCTGCATACAATGCCCAGCCTTCACCCATACCGACGTACCAGACAAGCTGCCTTATAGCAGGGAGATTTGTATCGTTCATTTGCCAATCACCCTGATAATGATGCCCGGGCACTCCTTCGTGAACAAATAAAACTTCATCTGCATAGATATTATATTTTTCAGGATCAGGAATCGGCACATAAAACACTCCCGGTCTTGAACCGTCAAAAGGTCCCGGCATATAAAACGGCTGGCTTGTGGCTTCATAATACGGTGCCATTCTTTCAATTTTCATTTCTCTCTTCGGAGCTCTTGTAAATAATTTGGATAGCGCAGGCTTTATGCTTTCATTTATTTTTTCAAATCGCGCAAGAACTTCTTCACGCGTTTTAAAAGGCATCAGGTCTTTATTTGTTTTTACATCAGCTAAAAATTCTTTTAACGTTCCTTTAAACCCTACCTGCTCTTTTATTTTTTCCATCTCAATTGCAATTCGCGCCACTTCTTTTTCTCCTATGGAATAAATTTCATCGGGAGTTAATTCAGTAGTTGTATTCAGTTTCACGCAGTATGAATAATATTCTTTTCCCATCGGTATATCGCTTACTCCCGCCGTCTCTCTGCAGTTCGGCACGTATTCATTTTTAAGAAACTCAGTCATTCTTTTATATGCCGGTATCACTCTTTCACCAATTAATTTTTTGTATTCTGCGGTCAGTCTATCCTTATCCTGTTCATTAAAGTCCTTAGGAAAATTTTTGATTGGAGTATAAAACTGATGCTCTTCGACTGTTCCTTTTGTAATTTCATCAAACTGCGGGATCATCTTCACGGCAAGAACTTTCGGCAATACATATCCTTCCTTTATTCCGGTTTTCATATTCGCAATTGCTGAATCTATCCATTCAAGATATTCATCAAGGCGCTTTATCCAGTTATCATAATCCTTAACTGTCTGGAACGGCTGCGAGCCGCTGCCATCTGCCATCTGCGGAACAAATAAATGCTGGGAGAAGATCTGATTTATCGGCATCAGGTAATCTTTAAACTTCAATCCTTCAAGCCCCATCTCACACTCCCATTGAATAACGTCATAGTTTAGTTTATCTTTTTCAGATAAGCTTTCACGATTTATTTTTTCAAGTCTCTCTTTATACTTTGCATGAAACTTTTTCAAACCATTCATCACTTCCTGTGAAATATAATTCGGCCATTGGTCATTATATCTGTTATCCCCTATAGATGTTGCTGTAAGAGGAAATATTTTTAAATTTTCCTCATAGTAGTCATCAAGCAATTGGTCTAACGCCGATTTATCTACTGGATTTAATTTAATTTCTTCTTTCATTTCTTTTACTGCATTCATTGATGCTCCCGTTGAAAAGCAAAATGCTAACGCTATTATAAAAAATAATTTGGATAGATTTGTTTTCATATTTAATATTATTAAAAATTTTAAAATTCTTTTATACAGCCAATGTTTTATTTTCATTATTCATTATTCTGAAGATCTGCCGTGAGCTTAGCAGTCCGCACTTTCTCGCAATCTGAGATTTTGATATATCAGGATTTTTGCTCAGTGTTTTTATTTTTTCTTTTCTTAATACTGTTACATAATTTTTCACAGTAATACCCGTCTCTCTTTTAAAAACTCTCGTAAAATTTCTATCGCTCATATTTGCAATTTCTGCAAGCTGTATCAGATTTACTTTCTTATGAAGATTTGCATGCAGCCAGTCCTGCACTCTGTGTATTCCTGAATGCATGTGATTTCTGAACTCAAGCATCTCACTGTGCTGCTTCTGATTTCCCGTTCTTCTGTTATAAACAACAAGTTCTCTGGCAATGAGATGAGCAAAGTAGCTGCCTTTCAGTTCTTCTACAATGTGCAGTGTCAAATCAATTCCCGAAGCAATTCCTGCGCTAGTGTAAATACCATCTGACTCAGTAAACAAAATATTTTCTACAACATTTGCCATTGGATAAAGCTCTTGCAGGTATTCAGTGAGACTAAAATGTGTTGTGCACTTAATGTCATCCAGAAGACCTGCTGCGCCTAATGCAAATGCCCCTGTGCAAATGCTGCAGATGTTAACGCCGATACTGTGAACATCTTTCAGCCATCTTAATAATTTTTTTTCTTTTAAAAATTCTTCTGAGGTCAGATAAGCTGAACTGGTTCCTGCGACAATTACAAAGTCGCCGCTGTTTACTCTAACTTCGGAAAAATTTTTCAGCTCGCCGATTGGCAGACCTGATGATGTAGAGAGAGATTTATCAATTGAGCAGTATTCAATTTCAAATTCTGCCCCGAAGCTTCTTGATGCATGTATTACCTGGTTTGGACCGGCAAGGTCCATAAGATGTAAGTCAGGCAATACAAGAAATATGAATTTTACAGCCATAGTATTTAAATTGATTCTATACAAAATTACCTATAAATATAATACAATAATAGCCGTAAGCGAGACATTTTAAGCCATAATTTAAAACCAATAATCATTAATTCAAAAATTACATTTATGCTTTTTATTAACTTTTTATCTTAGTTATATTCGTACCATAAAATTTCCGGAATGTCTAAAATCATCAATCGTAACAATTTCCTTTCAGGCATTTTAATAATTGCAGGAATTTTTTCTGCAGGCTTCGGTCTCAAAGGTTTTCTTCTGCCTAACCGTTTTCTCGATGGAGGCGTTACAGGTATATCTCTGATAGTGAACGAAATTACTTTTCTTCCGCTCTCCCTTCTTATTGTTATATTCAATATTCCGTTTATCATAATGGGATACAGGCAGATTTCAAAATCGTTTGCCATCAAAACTGCATTTGCCATCGGAGGACTTGCACTTTGCATCTGGCTTGTAAACTTTCCTGTTATTACTGCCGATAAGCTTTTAATATCAGTCTTCGGCGGAATTTTTCTCGGACTTGGAATCGGTCTGAACATCCGCGGCGGCGCAGTGCTTGACGGCACGGAAGTGCTTGCAGTTTACATCAGCAAAAAATCCAGTCTTACCGTAGGCGAAGTTATACTTGTATTCAATCTTCTGATATTTTCGATGGCAGGATTTCTGTTCGGTATAGAAGTCGCACTCTATGCTATACTTACATATATTTCTGCATCCAAGTCAGTTGATTTTATTGTTGAAGGCATCGAGCAATACATCGAACTTACAATTATTTCCGAGCTAAGCGAAGAAATAAGATGTATGATAATTGATAAAATCGGGCGGGGTGTTACTGTCTTTAAAGGCGGCAAGGGGTACGGTTCGCACGGACAGAAGGAGCAGGACTTTGATATTTTATACACGGTCGTTACAAGACTTGAGATTCAGAAAATCCTGAATGAAATAGATAAGATAGATGCGAAAGCATTTATTGTTCAGAGCGGTGTAACCGATACAAAAGGCGGCATGATAAAAAAACGCCCTCTGCATTAGACTAACTATGTTCCCCTCCTTACCAAGGAGGGGTTAGGGGTGGTTTAACATAATAACATTACTTCATGCCATTGTTGGTCTTCTGACCAACAATCATTTGATATAAATTATATTCCCAGCGAGGATCCCGCTAAAGCGGGACAAGCAGTTGGGAATGAAAAAGTTATTTCCCTTCTGCCTGTCAACACCATTCCGAATAAACTTCCCTATTAGTAGTAATGAGTAAAATTTGATTTCTTTAAATAAAATATCTTTATAAATTATTAGCGGGCATAATGGAGTTATGAGTTATGAGTTATGAGTTATGAGTTATGAGTTATGAGTTATGAGTT
>CALJIG010000134.1 GCA_937974175.1 uncultured Ignavibacteria bacterium | reverse complement strand
CACCCCATGCATGCGATCTAGCCAACTGATCTACATCCCGTAAGTAGAATTAATTCAAAATATGAAAAATTTTTGCTCATTTAAAGGGTAATTTCCCGTTATTAAATTAGACGTAGTTTATAAAAAAATCTTGCTGTAATAATATTTATTATGCTTAATTTCAACGGAAAAATACATTTTTTAATATTTAAGGATTTTGGCACAGAGTTTGAAATATTGTAGGTCATGGACTCAACTTCTTACATAATAGTAACAACCGGAATTCAGCTCATAGGGCTTATTTCCTTCTATTTCGTTCACCAGAATTATAGAAAGAGACAGTCAGTAAAATTTTATGCAGTGGTAAAGAGAATCACCTGCGTAAAAACTAAGGAAGAATTTCAGCAGTGTTTCAGAAGGCTTTGCAATAACGAAATAAGAACACTTTCAGGCAGCCAAAAAAATGAAATTCTATACCTTGCAGATGTTCTTGAACACAATTTGATTTAATAATCCGATTTTATTTTTCCTTTCCTAATATAATAGAATTGCCGCTTTCAGGGGAGTTGGGAGCGGCGTTTTTATTTTCCCTTCATATCATTTCTTTCATCTTTTCAAGAATATAATATCTGTAAAAATATTTTGTCTCATTCTGCGCTTCTTTATAAACAGCAATGTCCAGTTTGGAATTATTCATTAAAGATTTTATTATCTCATTAAAAAATCTCAACGAGTTTTCTGTAGCATCTGATTCTACTTTTACTCTTTCTTTACCATCCCTTTCCAGTTGTTTGATAGATTTTACCATCGATGCAGCCGAATCGTACATGCCCAGTTCAATGTAATTCATCATGTAATAAAACCGCACATTTATTTTCTCTACAAGCTCATGATATTTTATTTTATTCAGATGCTCAAGTGATTTTCCGTAATTTTTTAATCTTAAATTCAAAAGGGCTTTGCTGTAATTATATTCATTAACTCTGAGATCTTCATCGATGTAGTTTATATATTCTTCAAGAAAATTTTCTGCCCACTCATATTCGCCCAGACTCATTGCAGTGATAAAGGTATTCTGCAGCGTAGCTGCCGAAAAATTTGGAATTGAATCGTTAGGATAAACCTTTAACTCACAGAATTTTTTCCGCAAATCAAACAGCTCCGTAATTGATACAGCCTTTATACCTGCTAAATCCGTGATTGATTTAAAGTGAATGCATATATCCTCAGGTGTAAAGTTGTTAATATTATTCAGCAGGATTTCTTTCAATTCAAAATATTCTTCCTCTGTAAAATTGTCTTTAACAAATTTATAGAGCATGTACTGCATTTTAACAATTGATGCAAATTTATCATCCGATGACTCAGCATATTTCATAATATTCTCCGCGTTAACGGAGTTCAGATAATTTTCAATTGTCTTATTATTTTCAGGCTCGGGACGTACAATTTTTATGACGGCTAAATAATATGCAAGTGATGAGTACTTATTCAAAAAATCCATCATCAGCGCTTTTGCAGCGGAGTTAAGCGCTTCATTAATTTTCTTTTTATTCAGCGGCCTCATATTAAGAAGATTTCTATGAACAATTCTTTCCATTTTATAAAAGAATTGGTAATAGTCTTCGTGAAATTTTTCGTCTGTTTGTTTCCTTTTTTTAAAATCATTAATGGCTTTAATTGAAAGCTCATACAATCTTCTTTCAGAGAGTGATTTTGCAAGATTCGTTTCTATTGCATCTTCCTGCAATGCGAATTTTTCATAGGATAAAAATCTTTTCAAAAGATTTCCAAAGTCGGAAAAAAGATTTAAAATGGATTTCTGTTTGAACTCCTTGCCGGGATATAACTTTTTATGAATTGCCTCATCTTCAAGCCGTTTAGAAGTAAAATCCGGATACGACTTTGATACTTCAATAAACAGATCTTTTAATTTTTCGATTGAATTAAAATAAGGGGAATTTATAAAATCACCGAGTGATTTTAACTCCGTTTTGTTAAGTGTTTTTAATATATCAATAGTGTTTTGCGGCAGCATATTTTCAGGAAAATCGTTAAGGTTTATTTAATTGATAATTCAAATAATAAAGTTGGCAATTAAAAAATAAAATCAGGGGATTATCGGGAAAAATTAGGATTAATCTTCCTGCACGTAATATAGAAAATTTTTAATTTGCTTCAACTGAAAATCTTAGTAACGATTTATTAAAAATGTTAGTTCACGAAATTCAAATTAATACTATTTCCATTAAAGAAATACTGGCTATTGTCCGGGGTGAAATCTGGTGGTGGGATTTTTTAAAAACTCAATTCAGCTAAATTAATACGAATAACATTTTATTTTTTATATCAAAAATTTAAATATCCAATAGTTAACTCCGAAAATTCTTGTAACTCACTTTAGAAAAATATAATTTATAGTACTCATCTCATTAAATTTTTTATATATGTTAAAGGCGAAAGACGAAAATCAGAAAAGAATTTTATGCTTCGGCGATTCAATCACATGGGGATACAATCCAACTGACGGAACGCGATTTGCCTATCACGAAACATGGCCGGGTGTAATGGAAAAAGCATTGGGGGACGATTACAAAGTTATTACTGAAGCACTTGTCGGCAGAACTACCTGTTTTGATCTGCCCTATGCCCCGGATAGAAACGGCAGTAAGTTTTTGCCAATGATAATGGAGTCGCAGTCACCAATTGATTTGGTGATAATAATGCTCGGCATTAATGACCTCATGCATCTAAGCGGCAAGACGGCTGATGAATCTTCATGGGGATTACTTTCGCTTATACGCATTGCATATACGCCATTATTCGGAGGAACGCCACCGAAGATTTTAATAATAGCACCGCCTGTAACGGGTAAGATGAATGATTTCAACAAAGAAGGATTTGGCGGTATGGAAGATGAAATAAAAAAGCTTTCCCAGGCGCAAAAAATAGTAGCAGAAACTGCATTATGTGAGTTTATAGATTCAAATGATTTTATAAAAGTAGAAAGCGTTGACGGAGTACATCCAATGCCGGAGCAGTATAAGATATTAGGCGAAGCGGTGGCGGAGAGGGTGAGAAAGTTACTATAACGCCGGTTATGTCATTCCCGCGAAGGCGGGAATCTAATCATTTTAAAAATTTAAATGTAAAATGTATACACGTGAACTAGAAAATCATAAGTATTTTGAAGTAATGCAAAATTATATTGCAAAAATTGAAGGAACGCTTAATAATCAAATAATAAACGGAGGGGGCCAATACAGAGCAATATTAAAAAAGGTTTACAATTTTTATATCTTCTCTTCTTATCTTACAAACTACTTTAAGAATAAAAAATTATATGCTATTGATGAGCAAAATTCACTAAATATTTTAAATTGTAAAGCATCATTAAATTTATTTGGGATTTATAATTGTCTCAAATCAGGATTAGAACAGGAAGCTTCAATAATTTTTAGATCGCTGTATGAATCTTATATTACTATGTACTTCATTCTGCAAAAAGATGTGGGATTGAGAATGAAACTATATTATAATTTCAGCAAAGTTGAAAGAAGAAATAATATTGTGAATAATGAAAATCTTTTGAAAAGAGGGTTAATTAAGAGTTTAGTTATTTCTAATGAGGAAAAAGAATTTCATCTAAAAGAATATGAAAAGGTAAAAGAAGATTATCACCCTAAATATCCTTATGAATGGACATGGAAAATTTTCAAAGTAAAGGAAAAAAGTAAAAACCCCTCCTTATATGATTTATGTAAAGAATTAGGAGAAAAATACGAAGTTGAATATACTAAAACATTTTCTGTTCATTCAATTTCAGTGCATGGAGGGGCAATATTAGAGGATGCTTTTCGAGTTGAAAATTCTGACAAGGATGTAATAGCAAACATTCCAAAATATACTTCAGGTATATTAAATCTCGGAGCAATGTCTATCAATTATTATGGCAAAATTATTGAAAAACATTTAGATTTTTTTAAAGTAGATGATTATAAAAGTATAAAAGATTTTGTAGAGCTATATGCCTTGGAGGCATTACATACAAGATTGTGATTAACCCCTTTTAACTTTAAACCACCCCTAACCCCTCCTTAGTAAGGAGGGGAACATGATTGGATTCCCGCCTTCGCGGGAAAGACATAAATGTGAACACAATTATAACTTTAAATCACAAAAGCCACTCACTCTTTGCTTTGTAATACACTCTTAAAATAATGTGATTTGACAAATAAAAAATCTTAAAGCCCTATCACATAATTATACATACCGGATGAAATAATCGGATACTGCTCGTGCATGTGATCGACCCAAAGCTGAACCGGTAAAGGATTATTTGCGCCGCCGCCTGTGAGCAAAGCAGAGTCCTCTGAAACTAAACCGTCATTATCCTTATTCGGGTAATAAAGTTTCATTACGTAGTAAGCGATTTTAACAAATTGCGAGTAATAACTTTCCTTCCAAACCCATTTAGTGCCTGCAATACTGCCGCCCATCCTTCCTGCAAGCAAATAGTATTTGCTTCGGTTCGCAATATCAACAGGATCATTATTAAGAGCTGTTAAGAATGGAGAGTTAGGAACAATATCCTGGGGACCATCTAAGCCAAGCCAGGGTACAAAATTTTTAAGCTTAGCAAGCGGTGAACCATAATGCGGCGTGCCGAATGTAACTAACTTTGTTATAGCGCCGCCATTTTTTACATAAGCTCTGATTACAAGTCCTCCCATTGAGTGACCGATAACGATGGGATTTACAAGTCCTCTTGCTAAAACGGAATCTCTTAAAATAATTCCGTTCACTTCAATGTGTTGCTGCCAGTCATACTGGTAACGGTAAACATTATGTCGGGCTTTAAAATCTGCAGGGAGTGAAGCCATTGCTGAATCCCATTCGTGTAAAGTGCCTCCCATTCCATGTACAAAAATAACAGGCGGACCGGTCGGATTCGGAGATTCAAATACAGATTGAAAGATATATTGATTTGGGGGAATGGAAGTATCAACAGCAGCAGATTCTACAAACTCAACAGGAACGGGCTTTGAATCTCCCGTTGTAAACTGAAGATTACCGGATATCTTTTTTGGTGAGCTTGAAATTAACGAACCTGTAAAAGTAAAATCGTAGTTTGTACCTGTTATATCTCCTGAAACTGAAATGTTAGCTCCGTCATAAGTACCGGAAAGAATTCCTTTATGCGTATTAGCAGAATCATAAGATTGTACTTCACCCGATAAAGTATTGCCTGAGTGTTTTAGGTTAACAGAAAAAAAGTGAGTCAAGGCTGAAGTGGAACTTACGGGGCATTCATAATTCGCTGTAAGATTCGTAGAACTTCCTGTGGTTACTGTATTATCACTGCAGCCGCTGAAAGAGAAAGAACAAAGAATTATTACAGTAAAAATTGCAATATATAATTTCATTTGGGGTTTTCGTTTTTGGGGTTAAACTTCCGCAAAATATAAAAGAGATTAAAATAAATTTAAACACTCAATCTTATCTCTGATTTTATAAAATTACTTCCTTTTTTGCTTTGTAATTCACTCTTAAATAAGGTAATTTTATCTCTTTACATATACTTTTCTTTGACAATATTTGAACACGAAATTAATCTTTGAGGAATTCTCCCTCCCAAACAAATTACACTGCGTCCTCCACAAAAATACAAGTAATCCGCTGGTAAATGTAACACTTGGATACAAAGTCGGCGCAAAAGATGAAGAGCCGGGGCAGTTCGGCGTGGCGCATTTATTCGAGCATCTAATGTTTGAAGGCTCACAAAATATTCCTAAATCCGAGCATCAGAAAATTGTGATGGAATGCGGCGGAAGGACAAATGCATTCACAATGCAGGATGCAACTGTATACTATGAAGATATACCTGCAAATTTTCTTGAAACTGCTTTGTGGCTCGAATCTGACAGGATGAATGAAATTGATTTGACCGAAGAAAATCTTGATAACCAGAAAAAAGTTGTGCTTGAAGAAAAGCTTCAGCGTTATGACAATGCACCTTACGGAACTTTCCTTGCTAAAACAATGAAACATATATTCCCGGGTTCGCTTTATGAGCATACAACTATAGGGGAAGCGGAACATATTAAGAATTTTTCAAGACAGGATGCAATTGATTTTCATCATAAGTATTACTCCCCGGCAAATGCGGAATTATTAATTTCAGGTGATATTGATATAGAGAATACAAAGAATCTTATTGAAAAATATTTCGGAGGAATAAATAAGTCCAATGGAATTATTAGAAAAGAAAATAAGTTCACAGAATTAACGGAAGACATAACGGAGACAATAGAAGATAATGTAATGCTGGAAAAGTTTTACATTTCTTTTAAAATTCCGGGAGCAGGAAGCACCGAAGAATATATTCTGGAATATTTTACAAAGCTGGTTTTTAATAATAAGAGCAGCAGATTATACAAGCTTTTAGTTTATGATAAAATGCTTCTGAAAAATATATCTTCTTTCAAGTTTACTATTCAGGATGCTGGTGTATATATAATACTTGGAACGGTTAATCCGGGTAAAAGCATGGCTGAAGCACAGAAGATAATTTTAGATGAGGTCAATGCTTTTGCAGAAGGTGATATACCCGATTATGATATGCAAAAAATAAAAAACGAGCTTGAGTTCTCCCATGTAAATAAGCTTATTTCACTTAACAGAATAAACGTTGCCGGTGTATTCAACAGATTGTATTTCAAAGATGCGAATAAAATTAACGATGAACTTTCACGATATAATTCCGTAACAAAAGAAGATTTAAAGAATACCGTTAAAAAATATTTTACCGATGCTAAAAAAGTTGTTCTGAATTATGTTCCAAAAAAAGATAAAAAATAATAATTGCCAAAAAATTTAAATATAAAACCGAACATCATCAGATATAAATCGGAAGATTTTCCCCGGGTAGCGCAGAAAGCCCTTGCCATAGAAGAAATGACAATGGCAAACGGAATGCGCGCTGTATTTTATAAAACCGATAATATCCCTTCAGTATGTATCAATGTAACATATCATGTAGGCTCAAAGGACGATGAAGAGAGGTCGGGCATGGCGCATTTATTCGAGCATCTTATGTTTGAAGGCTCGCCTAATATTCCCCATGGTGAATTCGATGCTATACTTCATGATCTCGGCGGTGACAGCAATGCTTATACAAGCTGGGATGTTACTTCTTATTATATTACAATTCCGTCTAATTCATTGGAAGTTGCTTTGTGGCTGGACTCGGACAGACTCGCCGGCTTTGCAGTTACATCTG
The DNA here is from genome assembly GCA_937974175.1 of uncultured Ignavibacteria bacterium. Lineage (GTDB taxonomy): Bacteria > Bacteroidota > Ignavibacteria > Tepidaquicellales > Tepidaquicellaceae > JAFDZO01. Next base: position 31,068 of record CALJIG010000134.1, on the reverse strand, counting down.
AAATGCTTGAAATTCAAAAAGATGTAATTACAGAGGAGAGAAAGTTTGTATTCGATAATACTCCCTATGGAAGTGTAGAAGAAGAAAGCAATTTGCGATTGTTTAAAAATTCGGGATATAGAAATTCTATTCTCGGCAATATGTCAATACTGAGAAAGTTCAACATCAATGATATAAAAGACCACTTCGAGAAATATTATGCACCGAACAATGCAGTGATTGCTCTTGCAGGCAGTTTCGATATGGAAGAGGCAAAAGCATTGGTCGAAAAATATTACGGCGGAATTCCCGTAGGCAAACCGTTTACCAGAAGAGAATTTTCAGAGTATGATATTGTTGAAGAAATAAAAGATACAGTATACGATAACATTCAGCTCCCTGCTAAATTTATTTTTTACAGAGTGCCTGCAGAGGGCACTAAAGATTATTACGCATTGCAGATATTAAGCAGCATACTTTCCAAAGGTGAGAGTTCATTACTGAATAAAAAACTTGTGTATGACCTGACACTTGCAAACGAAGTAGATACATCGGTAACAGGAATGGAGCAGACTAGCATATTCGGTATAAACGCTATATCATTGAAAGGCAGAAATCTTGATATCATAGGTACGGCAATAGATGAAATACTGGATGAAATACAAAACGGAAATATCAAAGAAGAACTGATAGAAAAAGTCAAAAATAATATTGAAACAAGAACTGCATTAAGAAAATCTTCTATAGTTACATTGGCTGAAAAGCTTTCTTTCGATAAACTAATATTTGATGATGCGAACAGAATTAACACCGAAATTTATTGCTTCCTTTCAATTACCAAGAAGGATATAATCGAAGCTGCGAATAAATATCTGAAAAAGAATCAGAGAGTAGTACTGGATTACCTGCCAAAATAAAATTAAAAGTTTGTTCATAATTCATAAAAATGATAACAGAAAAATTAGACAGAAGTAAAAAACCAATCCCCGGCGCCCCAAGAGATGTAAAATTTCCCGGATACTTTGAAGCGACACTTCCGAACGGAATAAATGTAATTGTAATCAAAGATGAAAAATTCCCTATAGTATCTGCAAGGTTTGTGTTCAAAGCAGGTTCGTTTTTTGACGGAGAAAAATACGGTATATCATCCTTCACTTCCGAGATGCTCACTAAAGGAACACAAAGCAGAAGCGCGCTTGAAATTGCCGAACTTGTCGATTATCACGGAGCATTTTTATCTTCAGGATGCGATTTCGATGCAACGTTTGTTAGCTGTTACTCATTAAAAAAATACTTCGAGAAAATTTTTGATATTACGTCTGAAGTTATCCTTCGGCCTGCATTTGCAGAAGATGAAATTAACAGATTGCGCGAGCAGAAGATAAACTCAATCATCTCCTATAAAGATGAAGGAGATTATTTAGCCTCCAGAATTTACAAGAAGAATATTTATCATAAGCTCCCTTATTCAAAGCCACTGGAAGGAACTGAAAGTATTCTGAATTCACTTCAAAAAAATGATTTAGAAAATTTTTACAATACAAATTACAAACCGGACAATCTTATAATTGCTTTCGTCGGCGATATCGATGAAGCAAGAGCTGTGCAGTTAGTCGAAGAAAAATTCGGCAGCTTCACAGGTGAATTTGTAAACAATACAGTTGCAGAAGATGAACATCTTAACCCTGAAAAGAAAGTTTACATTGTTAAAAAATCAGGAGCAGTACAGTCATCTTTAAAAGTCGGGCACCTTGCTTTCAAAAGAAACATCCCCGATTACATCCCCGCAAGCGTAATGAATACTCTGCTCGGCGGAAGCTTTACATCACGTATAAATAAAAACCTCAGAGAAGTTAACGGCTTTACTTACGGAGCGCGTTCATTCTTTGACTGGAAAAAATATTCAGGCGACTTTGCCGTTGAAACGGAAGTAGGGAACAGTTTCACAGCTCCTGCAGTTAAAGAAATGCTGTTTGAAATCAACAAGATGAAAAATGAATTCGTTTCGGATGAAGAACTTACCAGTGTAAAGAATTATTTAACGGGAAATTTCCCGCTTCAGCTTGAAACTCCCAATGCAATTGCATCAAAAGTTATCAGCCTGAAAATTTATGATATAGAAAAAGATTATTACAATACATATATCTCAAAAGTAAACGCAGTTACTAAACAGGATATAAATGATGTTGCTATGAAATATCTGCATCCAGAAAAAGTTACTATCGCCGTCGGGGGAAATCCCGATGAAATACAAAAAGATATGATGCAGTTCGGCGATGTAGAAGTATTCGATGATGTAGAATAGTTTAATTAATTTGGTCGTTAATAGTTTTTAGTTAATCGTTATTTGATGATATTTTTATGATGAACGCTTATGAAATCTTAAATCAAAAATCTTAATTCTTAAATTCAAAGAATGTCCGACGTAGAACTTGTCAAAAAATTAAATACAAAATACCTCTCATTAAAAACAGAAGTCGCTAAAGTTGTTGTTGGCCAGCAGGATATAATTGAACAGATACTCGTAACAATTCTTTCCAACGGACACTGTCTGCTTATCGGCGTACCCGGTCTTGCGAAAACCCTTTTGATAAAAACTCTCTCAGAAGTTCTTGATTTAGAATTCAACCGTATTCAGTTCACGCCTGACCTTATGCCGTCGGATATCACCGGTGTTGAAATCCTTGAACCATCCGGTGACGGCAAGAACAATTTCAAATTCATTAAAGGACCTATTTTCACCAATATGCTTTTAGCGGATGAGATAAACAGAACTCCGCCTAAAACACAATCTGCTTTGCTTGAAGCTATGCAGGAGCATAAAGTTACCGCTGCAGGAATTACATATACGCTGCGCGAGCCGTTCTTCGTGCTTGCAACGCAAAACCCTATCGAGCAGGAAGGAACTTATCCCTTGCCCGAAGCACAGCAGGATAGATTTATGTTTAACTTATGGCTGGACTATACAAGCTTTGAAGATGAAATTGAAATCATAAAGAAAACTACAACGATGTACAAACCTACTCCGGAGAAAGTATTTTCCAGAGAGGATATCATTATGTTTCAGGAGCTTGTACGCAAAGTCCCTGTAGCAGATGAAGTAATAAACTACGCAGTTACACTCGTCGGCAAAACGAGACCTACAAATAATAACGTTCCTAAATACGTTAAGGATTACGTCCAGTGGGGCGCAGGACCCAGAGCATCGCAGTATCTTATTCTCGGCGCAAAGGCTCAGTGTATTCTTAACGGCAGATACTCTCCGTCAATTGACGATGTGAAGGCAGTTGCAAAACCTGTACTTCGCCATCGACTTATCTTAAACTTCAATGCAGAGGCAGATAATCTGACTGTGCTGGATTTGATAGATAAGCTTATCAATGAATAAATGAATAACTTTATATAATTATAATTGTATATTTAAACTTTATTTTCTAAATTGAGAGTAACTAACATTTCTCTCTTATGAAAATAGCATATCTATTTTTAGTTTTCATTTCCCTCGTTTTGTTTTCCTCATGCTCTAAAGAATCAGCCACTATAGTTTCTCCCTCGAATACTCCCTATGATAGAACCATTTTTGTTGACCCGGTAAACGGGAACGATTTAAATACCGGAAGAGAAGTTACTCTTCCTGTCAAAACACTCTTTAAAGCCGTCTCTAAAGCAATTAACGGTGATACTATTTATGTCAGGGGCGGAGTGTATGCTTCATTCAAAGAAGTTATTATCAAAACCGGAACCGATTTAGGATATATTTTTCTAAGACCATATCCCGGTGAGTCAGTGATTTTTGACGGAACCGGAGGAACCTATGCTGAGAATGAAGCAATTTTAACAATAAAAAATTCTATCTTCATAGATATTTCAGGTTTTGAAATCAGAAACAATTTATCAGGTTCAGGCATTAATATTTTAAGCGAATCTAAATACTGCAATTTTATTTCAATCAGAAATTGCTCCATCAATAACATTTTTGCAGCGGGAATTTATGTCGGCTCTTCAAATTTTACTTTGGAAAATTGTCAAATATTCAATACCTGCCTTAGTAACCGCAACAGAGCTTTAGGAGATGCCGGTAAGTGGCATTCTGCTATAGAAACTTATTTCAAATATAATTATCTCCCATATTCTACTTCTGAATTTATCTGGGAATCAGCATTTATTAATAATAATAAAATATACAACAACTGGGGTGAAGGTATAAAACTTACAAGAAGTAATATTTTTAAAATATCTAACAACCAAATTTATAATTGTTACAACGGCGGTATAGTCATGGATAATTCCAGAAACGGAATAGTCTTCAATAATTTTATTTATACTACCGGTGATGAATACAATAGAGTTACTTCAGGCTATAGCCGCCCGATGCAGGGAGTAATAATTTCCAACGAGAAAAATGAATTCTCTGCCAATCCTGTCTCTGAAAATCTTGCGGTTTATAATAATCTTATAGTGCGAACAAGCGCTCCGTTCAGATGGTATTATGATGTAAATAATACTTCTCCATGGAACACTTATAAGGGAATTAAAATATTGTTCAACACAACTTACAATACTATCGGCAAAGAAACGTTTGCGCTCGATACTGATTTCGGACTACGGAATCCGCCTTCAAATAACGAATTTAAAAACAACATAATTTATAAGCCTAACTATAACTCTGTTCCCCAGAATTATCTTACAACAAGCGCAGATTATTCTCAATACTGGGCAATATCAAATAACTGCTTTGGCTCGGGAGATATCCCCGCATTTTTAGCCAAAGGAAATATTGCAGGTAACCCGGCATTTGTGAATCCTTCTTTGCAGAGTCCGGATGGTTTTAAAATATCAACGGGTTCAGTCTGCTATGAAACAGGTGTTAAAATCGCAAGTATTACAAATGATTTCTTCCTCAATGCAAGGCTTGAAACTCCCTCTATCGGTTTTTATGAATTACGCCGTTAAGCTCCTGTAAATTAATTATAACAAGGCGAAGGTTGAATTTTAATCTTCGCCTTTTTTATTGTAATGATGAATTTTTGACGGGTTTTCAAATTCCTGTATCGCTATTACAAATCGCAATTTTTTTTCTTCTCCTCGTCGGATTTTTGTCGGATTTTCAAAATCCTGCATTGTTTTTTCAATACTTGACTTCTGAAAAACCCGACATTCAGTTTGCGGCATGTCGGATTTTTAAAAACCCGTTGTTGTTTTTACAGCACTGATTTTTTTGAAAATCCGACACTGTAATTTATTATGCCGGATTTTGTAGAGACGCAAAATTTTGCGTCTCTACGTAATTGCGGTAACTTATTCCTCTCTTTCTCAAATCCGTTTTTGGGAAAATATCCCATCCCAAACAGTTCGCCATGGCGAACCTTCGTTACTGAAATTTTGGAAATCCGACACTGTAATTTATTATGCCGGATTTTGTAGAGACGCAAAATTTGGAGCTTGTCCCGACCTGGCGGGGTCTCTACGTAATTGCGGTAACTTATTCCTCTCTTTCTCAAATCCGTTTTTGGGAAAATATCCCACCCCAAACGGGGTTTGAGACGGAGACGATAGCTTATATACTTTTCAATCCTCCTATTTCAATTCACTATCCCGCCATTTCACCATTTCCAATATAAAAAGAATAAATTTTTCTTCAAAGAAAAAGCTCCCTATATATAGGGAGAAAGAAAAATTTTTCTATTGCGCCTTCTTCAGATATTCGATGTATTCATAAACGGCATTCATTGCAGGGTCAATATTGTTTTTGTAATCGGAAAAACTCAGCGGAGTATAAACTTCCGGAAATACCCATTTCCTTTTATCAGATGAAACTGACTTTTGCCAGTACAGACTCGATGCGCTTACTTTTATCCCTGTATTCGGCAGCTCGATAAAATTTATTTCTCCTGTGAAATTCGGGCGCGACCCCGTCGGCTCGCCTATGAAAATCGTCTGTGTGCTGTTTTCCAGTTCGCCGACTAAATTCATCGCCGCCGAAAAAGTATTCCTGCCGATAATCGTAAACACTTTTCCCTTCTTGTTTATTTTATCATACCTGATAAAATTATTTATCAGAAATTTATTCAGTCCGTTATTGCCGCCGCTGTTCAATCGTAAATCAATTATAATTCCTTCAACATTATTTGAATCAATAAATCTGAATACCTTATTATAAAAATCCTTCATCTTTTCATTATCTTTATTTTGGATTCCGTTCACCTGCATATAAACAAAATTCACATCGGTAAGATGCTCAAACCAGAACATTTCATTGCCGCGCTTTAAATATAACGGCAGGGGAGCAGATGAACTTTCATTTGCATAAACATAATCATCATTTTTTTGCCCGTGAAAACTTGCGTTGAAATCCGATACCGATTTTTTTATTTCGGCAGTATTTTTTTTGCCCGCATTATCTTCAAGCTCAAGCTTCAATACATCTTTTGAATCGTTTATGCCAAGCCCGTATAAATAATCATTGTTCATTAAATAATTAGGAGTAAGCCAGTCAATGCCAAGCTCATTATCATGGGGGATTATCTCACTTATTTTTTTAAGAGCATCTTCAGTTTTATACTTCCCGATTTTTGTAACTTTCATTCCGTTATACTGCGCATAGTCTTTTGTAATTCCTTTTATGTACAGACCGTCTTTAAATTTATAAAACTTTATTTTATACTCTTCCTGCCTGCCGCCGGTTTTAGGGGTGGGAAATAAAATTGTATGCCCGTCGCCTACGCTTGCAATTATTTTTGAAAGCTCAGTATTTATATGCTCGTCATCTAAGTTATCGATGTTATCCAGCAGCTCCGAAAATTCTTTATCCCACTGTTCCTTTGTTAGCGCTTCATAGATATTGTAATGCGTCTGCTCCATTCTTTCTTTCAGAAAATTTATATCTGCCTTCCATACTTCAGTCCTGCTTGATGATTTATCCACAGTATGCGCCATGTAGATTTTAAATTTTTCGTCATTTCTTATTTTATCGAAGTCAGAATCTTCCCTTATTTTTTCATCAAGATTTCTGAACTTGAACTTCGCCGCTGACTTCAGCCACTTCACTGCATTTTCAGCATCGCCTGTAAGCGCATAGCTGCATGCAATATTGTACGCAGATATATCAGACTGAAAGCCGAGCTTTATTGCCGCTTCATAAGTTTTAATTGCTTCCGGATAGTTTTTATTATTGTAATATGCCGAAGCTAGATTTGTTAAAAACGCTCCGTTGTATTTATCTTTTCCGATAAGGATTTTATAGGCATCTATTGCCTTAGTCCAGTCTTTATTTGATATGTAAGACTGTGCAGTTTTTACCGATGTTATATCTGTCTGCGCGCCGGCAGATGTAAAGGAAAATGTAATAGTAATAATTGAGAAAAAAAGAAGAAGTTTATTCATTTGCGAGAAAGTTTGATTAGAGGAAATAGCGAGGGTATCTGCTTAGACTGAAAGGGAGTGGGAAAGGTTTCGGGGGGCAAATGGTGAAATGGCGATATAGCGAAATAGTGTTTTCGTTCATCGCCATTTCACTATCTCACTATTTCACTATTTCACCTACGCAGGTTTCCCATTTATTTTTATAAAATTTTAGGGCAAATTATGGGTTAAATAAAATTATGGAGAACAATACAACAACGAGAAATAAGAAAAGCGTTGAAAGAATTATTATTGGCTTAGGATTATTTGTATTATTTATTATTGGAATTTATATAGGGATATATTGGAATTTTATTAAAGAAGACTTAAGAACAAAGGATACACCATTCTATTTGGTTAACATAATTATTATGATTGGTGCTATTGCTACGGCTGTATTTAGTTGGTGGAGAAATTCAATAAGTAAAGAGCAAGTTGAGCAGCAAATAGAGCAAAACAAAATTCTATTAGAACAAATTAAAAATGCTGAGAGGCAAACAGAAAATTTAATTAAACAAACTGAGAATGCGCAGGATCAAACACAAGTTCAAATCGACCAAAGGCTTGACTCACTATATGCAAAAGCTATTGAGTTTTTAAAGCAAAAAAATGATTTAATTACAAGAAAAGGAGGTGTGCATATTTTGAAAGACTTAGCTATAACAAGTTCAAAACATACACAAAAATGTATTGATATGTTATGCTCTTTAAATGAAACTTGGATGCCTGAAATATTATCTCAGAACAAAAATTTTTTTCTTAAGACTCATGTCTCATGGACAAATGGTTGGGTCTATGACAAATTCACAGAAAAACAACTTAGAGAAAATTTCAAAATCGAATGCATTAATTTTGAAAAATTATTGTCAGATATTTCTCTTTCTCAAAACGTTATTACACACTTAAGCGACATAATAAAGTTTGTTGTGAAAAATGACAAATCAAACAATGTTTATTCTTTATCTTACAAGTATCTTTGTTCTATCGATTTGTCATTTACAGATTTGGTTGATAAATTTGAATTTACAAATGTGAATTTAATTGATGCGAACTTAAGCAATTCTAATTTGGAAGAAGCAAATTTCTATAATTGTAATCTAGAAGGTGTAGAAATGAAAAGTTGCAATTTGAAAGGTGCAGATTTTAGTCTTTCCCGATTAATAAATGCGGATTTCACTTATAGTAAATTATCAGGTGCAAACTTATATAGTGCAGAAGCTTCTGGAATTATTTTAAACCATGCTGATCTTCAAGGTGCTAATATGGAGATGGGTAATTTTACATTTGGGAGTTTTAAAAGCTGCAAGTTGGATGGTGCAAATTTATTTCTAGCGGAATTAAAGGCAGCAAGAATGGAATTTTGTTCTATGGTGGCAAGCAATTTGTCAAGCTGCATATTGATAAGTACTAATTTAAGAAAAGCAGACCTAAATTATTCAATTTGGAGTGATGCAACAACGGTAATAGGTATAATTTTAGGCGATAAAGAAAAATTTGTTATTATCAATAATAATTTAGTGTTTGAACCCGAAGATTTATTAGAGGAAGGACATATAATTAGTAAAAAAGAAATGGATGAATGGATTGATGAGGAAAGAGAAGTTATTAATCTAGGACCTAGGTATAATATTTACCATAGAGATATGATAAAAGGTTTTAAACTACACGAAGAAAAAGGGAAAGGTCACGAGAATTCATTTGAGATTATTAATTCCCCTGACAAAATTTTTTCTGAAAAATTGAATGAGATTGCTTCTAAAGATGTACATATAGCGGCAAGTATAATTAATTATTATGTGGATGGTTTTTCATTCTCTAGTGATTTCGATGATGTTCAGAATGAATTGCAGGAAACTTTTAGAGTGAAATTCCCTGATCACTATCAAGTAAGTGAAGTGTAACCTCTGGTGCAGTACTTGATAAGACAGCAGAACTTCCATTCCAAACCCAATCCACTCTACCCCCACTACTCCTTACCTTGACTTTTTAAAGCATTATGCGTAATTTGTAGCTTGCCCAAAAAAGCATCAATTTATTTAGTTAAACGATATAATTTTCGACTATAATGGCACTACGTAAATTAAAACCGACAACACCGGCGACGAGATACTACAGTATTTCATCATTTGACGAAATCACGAAATCAACTCCTGAGAAGTCACTTTTAGCTCCTTTGAAAAAATCGGGCGGAAGAAATAACTACGGACGCGTTACTTCAAGATTCAGAGGCGGCGGTCACAAAAGAATGTACCGTATCATCGATTTCAAGAGAAATGCTGAAGGTACAGCAGAAGTTATGTCTATCGAGTACGATCCGAACAGAACAGCAAGAATAGCATTAATAAAGAACGAAGACGGCTCAAAAGCTTATATAATTTCACCTGACGGTTTAAAAGTCGGTGATAAATTAGAGTGTTCAGCAGATGCTGACCCAAGAATGGGCAATACAATGCCAGTTGTAAGCATTCCACTAGGCTCATTCATCCACAACATCGAGTTAAAACCGGGTAAGGGAGCGCAAATCGCAAGAAGCGCAGGAACTTCCGGTCAAATCATAGCAAAAGACGAGAACTACACACAGGTAAAGATGCCATCAGGCGAAGTAAGATTAATAAAGAACGAATGTAAAGCCACTATCGGCACTGTAAGCAATCCTGAGCATTTCAATATCAGCTGGGGTAAAGCGGGCAGAAGCAGATGGAAAGGCAGAAGACCTCACGTAAGAGGTGTTGCAATGAATCCGGTAGATCACCCGATGGGCGGCGGTGAAGGTAAAACTTCAGGCGGCGGACACCCGGTATCTCCATGGGGTTTACCAGCAAAAGGCTATAAAACAAGAAAGAAGAAGAATCCTTCTAATAAATTCATCATTAAGAAGAGAAAGTAATTTTATAATTTTTTAGATAATGTCAAGATCACTCAAAAAAGGACCGTTTATTGATTTTAATCTCGCTGATAAAGTTGAGAAATTGAATCAAGGCAATCAGAAGAAAGTATTAAAAACCTGGGCAAGGTCATGCACAATCTCGCCGGATTTCGTAGGTCATACTTTCGCAGTGCATAACGGTAATAAATTTATTCCTGTATATGTAACCGAAAACATGGTAGGTCACAAGCTTGGAGAATTCTCGCATACGAGAACATTCAGAGCTCACTCAGGCCAGAAAAAAGACGAAAAGGGAGGCAGATAATAAAATGGAAGCAAGAGCAATTAAAAGATATATCGGCTCATCACCGAGAAAAATGAGATTAGTCGTTGATTTAGTAAGAGGCAAGAATGTTGAAGAAGCTAACACAATCTTAAAATTTTCCACAAAGCACGCTGCAGTAGTAGTTAACGCTACATTGAACTCAGCTTACTCCAATTTAGTAAATAAAATGGATACGGGAAGATTAAGCAAGAATGAAGTTATCGTGAAAGAATGTTTTGTGAATGAAGGACCGAGAATGAAAAGAGTATTACCTGCTCCTCAGGGAAGAGCATACAGAATCCAAAAGCGTTCTGCTCATCTCACATTAGTAGTTGAAGAAGTTACAAAATAACCATTAATGTTAATTGGACCGTCTCATCCGCGTTCACAGTGACATTAAAAATAATTACAGAGAAAGTTTTTAAATAAGTTGTAAAGCAGTAAAATTGCGCAGTCAGTATATCAGGATGCGTATATAATTTTAGTTATTTTAAAAAATTAATTTTTAGGAGTAAATTTGGGTCAGAAGACACATCCCGTTGGTTTTAGGCTTGGAGTTATCAATACCTGGGATTCAAACTGGTATGATGAAAAAGGCACCTTTGCTGCCAAGTTAAAGGAAGATTCAGTTATTCGTAACTATCTTAAGAAGAGACTTGAAAAAGCCGGCATTGCCAACATAATGATTGAGAGAACCCTGAAAAAAATAACTCTTAATATCCACACATCACGTCCGGGATTCGTTATCGGTAAAAGCGGTAAGGAAATAACCCAGCTTGAGAGTGAAGTTAAGAAAGTTACCAACAAAGAGGTTAAGATTAACGTTGTTGAAATTAAGAAGCCTGAGCTTAGCGCAGTGCTTGTTGCAGAAAACATTGCACAGCAGTTAGCTAACAGAGTTTCTTTCAGAAGAGCTATGAAAGGCGCAATCACTTCTACCATGAGAATGGGTGCTGAAGGTATTAAAGTTATGTGCGGCGGACGTTTAGGCGGCGCTGAAATCGCAAGAAGCGAGCAGTATAAAGAGGGCAGAGTTCCGCTACAGACTTTACGTGCTGATATCGATTACGCTTCGGTGACTTCACATACAATTTACGGTGCTATCGGTGTGAAAGTATGGATTTGCAAAGGCGAAAAGCTTACAAAGAACCAACAGATCTAAATTTTTACTTTATACAACAACAATAGAATAATTACAATATAACACACAGGAGATTTTTTATATGTTAATGCCAAAAAGAGTTAAGTTTAGAAAAGCGCACAGAGGGAACAGACGCGGTATGGCAGGCAGAGGCAATCAGGTTGCATTTGGCGAATTCGGTTTGAAGAGCATGGAAGCAATCTGGATTACAGACAGACAGATAGAAGCAGCGAGAATTGCAATGACAAGACACATGAAAAGAGACGGAAAAGTATGGATAAGAATATTCCCGGATAAACCTGTAACAAAGAAACCCGCAGAAACACGTATGGGTAAGGGTAAAGGTGCTCCTGAGTTTTGGGTAGCAGTAGTTCAGCCCGGAAAAATCATGTTTGAAATCGGCGGCGTATCAAGAGCAATTGCAGAAGAGGCATTAAGACTTGCAGCTCATAAATTACCGAGCAAAACAAAGTTTGTAGCAAGAATAGATTAAGCAATAGAGTAAGAATTAGAATAAAAGTTTAACAATAATCACAATGAAAACATTTCAGTTAAGAGAATTATCGGAGAAGGATTTACAGATTACTTTGAAAGATAATGTAGATGCGCTTGAGAATTACAGATTCCAGCACGCAACAGGACAGCTTGAAAATTACAAGGCAGTAGCTAATGCAAAGAAGACAATTGCCAAAGTAAAAACTCTTTTAAGAGAAAAAGAATTAAACATTAACAACAAAAAGAAGAAATAATAGAATATGAGCGAAGAAGTCAAAAACTCAGCTGCGGAAGCATCAACGGAAAAAAGAGGTTCAAGAAAAACGAGAATAGGAAAAGTTACCAGCAATAAAGCTGATAAGACTATCACAGTTGCGTTTGAAATTAAAGTGAAGCATCCGATATACAAAAAGTTCTTTAAGAAGACAACAAAGTTTGCTGCTCATGATGAAAAGAACGAATGCTCGATCGGCGATACAGTGAAAATAATGGAAACCAGACCTTTGAGTAAATCGAAGAGATGGAGACTTGTTGAAATAGTTGAAAAAGTGAAATAAGCTTTTACACTGAAAAAATTTAACACGAAAATTTACTACTTAATACCTTAATACTTATACAATGATACAAGAAGAATCAAATTTAGTTGTTGCCGATAATTCCGGAGCGAAAAGTGTAAGATGCATCAGAGTGCTTGGCGGTTCCGACAGAAGATATGCCGGAGTAGGCGATATAGTCGTTGTATCCGTTAAATCAGCTATCCCGGGCGGTACAGTAAAGAAGGGCGAAGTTTCAAGAGCTGTAATAGTAAGAACAGCAAAAGAAACAAGAAGACAAGACGGTTCATTTATTAAGTTCGATGAAAACGCAGCAGTACTTATCAATGCTAACAACGAGCCAAAAGGTACACGTATCTTCGGACCTGTTGCAAGAGAGCTGAGAGATAAAGCGTTCATGAAAATTATTTCATTAGCCCCTGAAGTGATTTAAGTAATTCTATTAAAGATTTTAAAACAAAAAATTATGGCTTTCAAGACAAGATTAAAGAAAAACGACATGGTAAAGGTTGTTGCCGGCAACGGACGAGGAACGACCGGAAAGATCTTATTTATTAACAGGGAAAAGGGAAGAGTTATTGTTGAAGGTGTTAATATAATGCACCGTCATACAAAGCCTTCACAAAAGAGTCCTCAAGGCGGAATTGTAAGAAGAGAAGCAGCAATAAATATATCTAACGTAATGTTGTTAGATAAGTCAGGTGAAACAACAAGAATCGGAACTGAAGTTATCAAAGATGAAAAGACAGGCAAAGTAAGAAGAATGAGAAAGAGCGTTAAATCAGGCGAAATTTTAATTAGTTAAAAAAATGGCAAAGACAAAACAAGATAGAAAAAAGGACGAAGCAGCTCCTAAAAAAGGAAAAGGCGGAGATTCAAAACAAGTTTCTACAGGTGTTGAAGAAAAAGTTCCTGTAAGATTGAAAGCAGTCTACAATGAAAAAGTTGTTCCTGAGCTTGTAAAAAAATTCGGATACAAGAATAAAATGCAGGCACCGAGATTAGCAAAGATTTCGTTGAATATGGGTGTCGGTGAAGCAGTTAACGATTCAAAGTTAATTGATATTGCTGCAAAAGATATGGAAGCAATCATCGGTCAAAGACCTTCAATAGTTAAAGCAAGAAAATCTGTTTCGAATTTCAAGCTTAGAGAAGGTATGCCAATCGGTGTAAAAGCTACACTTAGAAATGCAAGAATGTATGAATTCTTAGACAGGTTTATTAACATCTCTGTTCCAAGAATAAGAGATTTCAAAGGACTTGGCGATAAAAGCTTTGACGGAAGAGGAAACTATACATTAGGTATTAAAGAACAGGTTATTTTCCCTGAGATAAATGTTGATAACGTTACAAAAGTTTTAGGTATGGACCTTACATTTGTAACAACAGCAAAGACAGATGAAGAGGCACTGGAATTATTGAAACAACTTGGAATGCCGTTTGTAAAAAGAGACGCTCCGGCTAACCAATAAAATAAAAAATAAAGTTTAATAATATTTTTTTATGGCAAGAAAAGCATTAATTGCAAAACAAAACAGAAGACTAGAGATCGTTGCGAAATACGCAGCTAAGAGAAAAGAGCTTAAGGAAAAAGGTGATTATGCAGCTTTAGCAAAACTGCCGAGAGACAGCAGCGCAACAAGACTTCATAGCAGATGCAACGTTACAGGAAGAAGCAGAGCTTACTACAGAAAGTTCGGCGTTTCCAGATTAGTTTTAAGAGAGCTGGCTCTTCAAGGGAAGATTCCCGGAGTAACAAAAGCAAGCTGGTAGTTTATTATATTTTAAAAATTTTTCGTAAGGTATACAGGAGATATTAATATGTCAATGTCTGACCCAATCGCAGACTATCTAACAAGAGTAAGAAACGCGATAAAAGCAAGAAAAAGAACCGTGGAAATCCCGGCATCAAAATTCAAGAAAGCAATTTCTGATATTTTGAAAAATTCTTACTTGATAACAGATTACAATGAAGGCGCAGCTGAAGCAAACCGTAGCGTGCTAACCATTCAGTTGAAATATGCTGACGGTGATAGCGTTATACAGGGATTGAAAAGAATTTCAAAACCCGGCATCAGAAAATATGTAGACGCTGAAAATCTGCCAAGAGTAAGAAACGGCTTAGGTATAGCTATTATATCTACATCGAAAGGTTTAATGACTGATAAGAAGGCAAGAGAATTGAAAGTCGGCGGCGAAGTAGTATGCGAAGTCTGGTAATAATATTTAAAGTTTAAAAAGAAAATTTTTTATGAGCAGAATAGGTAAAAAACCGGTAACAATCTTAAATGGTGTTAAGATAAACCATACCGATAATAAACTGGAAGTTTCCGGACCAAAAGGAAATCTTTCAATGGATATGGATAGCGCAATTTCAGTTGCTATCGAAAACAATGAAGTTACTTTTACAAGAAAAGATAACGTTGGAAAGAACAGAGCTCTTCATGGATTATACAGAGCTTTGATGCAGAACATGGTAACAGGCGTAACTGAAGGCTTTAACAGAAAGCTCGACTTAGTCGGTATCGGTTACAGAGCTGAGTTAAAAGGAGAAACACTGGTAATGATGCTCGGATATTCACATCCGATAGTATTCAATGCGCCTCCCGGAGTAAAAATAGAGCTTCCTACACCTACATCAGTAGTTATATCAGGTGTTGATAAACAAATGGTAGGACAAGTTGCAGCGAAGATAAGATCATTCAGAGAGCCGGAGCCTTATAAAGGAAAAGGAATAAAGTATAGCGATGAAGTTGTAAGAAGAAAAGCAGGAAAAACTGCATCTAAATAATTAAAATTTTAGAGTTAATAACTAATATATATGAACAGTTTAGTAGCAGCAAAAAAAAGAAGAGCAAGGGTAAAAGCCCAGATTAGAAAGAAGATTTCCGGGACTGCCGAGAAACCAAGACTTGTTGTTTACAGAAGCTTAAACGGTATTACCGGTCAGCTGATTGATGACTTAACAGGAAAAACACTTACTTCAGTATCATCAACCGCTAAATCATTAGCAGAAAAGTTGAAAGATGTTAAAGGAAAGACAGATAAGAGCAAGGAAGTCGGAAAAGCACTGGCTGAAGCAGCAAAAGAAAAGAACATTACAAACGTAGTTTTTGATAGAAACGGCTATTTGTATCACGGAAGAGTGAAAGCATTTGCCGATGGAGCCCGCGAAGGGGGTTTAATTTTTTAATTAATTTTTGTATTTTTAAAGGATTAATCAGAATTAGTCTTTACCCTCTCGGGTCGTCTAATGGCAGGACAGCGCCCTTTGGAGGCGTATGTGGAGGTTCGACTCCTCCCCTGAGAACAAACAATTTGTAACAGGAAAAAGAATTTTTAATATTTAATTTTTAATGGCAAAACCTAGAAAACAATACAAAGCAGGGGAATCCGAACTAAAAGAAAAATTAGTTAATATCGGAAGAGTTGCGAAAGTAGTAAAAGGCGGTAGAAGATTCAGTTTTTCTGCTGTAACAGTAGTTGGTGACGGTAAAGGCACAGTAGGTATCGGTCTTGGAAAAGCTAACGAAGTAACAGATTCAATAAAGAAGAGTGTTGAAGATGCAAGAAAGAACGTAGTAAACGTTC
Source organism: uncultured Ignavibacteria bacterium (assembly GCA_937974175.1). Taxonomy (GTDB): domain Bacteria; phylum Bacteroidota; class Ignavibacteria; order Tepidaquicellales; family Tepidaquicellaceae; genus JAFDZO01. The sequence continues at coordinate 14,716 of CALJIG010000134.1, read as the reverse complement.
CTATCAGCAGAGGCACAATTCCTCATGATATAATCGGAAAATACGGAGCAGCAAAAGTATTGTTGAAACCTGCAGCACCCGGTACAGGAATTATCGCCGGCGGTGGTGTAAGAGCAGTATTGGAATCAGCCGGAATACAGGACGTTCTGACAAAGCTTCAAGGCTCATCAAATCCTCATAACGTAGTAAAAGCTACCATGAATGCGCTGATTTCATTGAAAGATGCAAAGGCAGTTGCAAACTTAAGAGGTATTACATTAAGCGAACTTTTTGCTAACTAAAACGTAAAAATACACAGAGATGTCGACATTAAAAATAACACAGATAAAAAGCACGATAGACAGAATAGAGAACCAAAAGAGAACTATGGAAGCATTGGGCTTGGGAAAAATAAACAGAACTGTAATTAAAAATGACACTCCGCAAATAAGAGGAATGCTTACAAAAGTAAACCATCTTGTTAAAGTGGAAGAAGTAAAATAATAAGAGTGTAGTCCACTGTTGACGGACTATGATGTAGAAACAATGTAATCCTCCCAGACATGGGAGTAAAAATCGAAAGGAGAAAAAATGTCAACGTTTAAAAAAATTTCTTTACTATTTGTTGTAATGTTCTTTGCTGCTTCAACCACATTTGGTCAAGCAAACAAAGGATGGGACGGAACCAAACCAGAAGTTTGGAAAGGTTCAAGAGCTATGGTATTTATGTACACACCATTCCAATCTAATTTAGGTGCTGTTAACACAGGTTCTTCATCATTATTCCAAGATTCATTGAATGCTGGTGAACAAAACTTAGCTGGTCTTGGTGTTCAATTTTTCTTATCACCAAACTGGTCATTAACAGGTGGTATCAACTTCGGAAGCAACACAACTGAAGCTACATACACAGGTGGTACAAGAAAATTATCCGGAACAACTTTAGGTATTGCTGTTGACTTTGATTATCACATGATGTCAATGTACAGCATTTCCCCTTATGTTGGTTTAAATGCAAGCTTCGCAATGGTTAACGCAAAGCAAACAGTTACCCCAACTTCAGGAACAGTTTCAACAATCGAAACTAAAGGAACCGGTTTTGGCGCAGGCTTAAACATGGGATTTGACTGGTATTTCACACCTGGTATGTCTTTAGGTGGAAAATACACATTAGGATTCAAGAGCAATTCAGCTCCTGAAGCTACTGTAACAACAACAACAACAACAACCGTAAAAGGTCCATCAGCTTCCTTCATCGGAACTGGTATTATGAGTGTAATGTTAAAAGTACACTTCTAATAAATTAAGACATTCGCTTTATAAAATTCCTCTGTGATGAAGAATCACGGAGGAATTTTTTTGATTTTATATAGTAAATAATTCTCGAAAAATTCAATCATAATAAATTCGCAAATTAATGGATATTCTAAGTAACTTAAAATACGCTGAAGGTTCAAGAAAGAACAAAAAAAGAGTCGGAAGAGGACAAGGTTCAGGTCACGGTGGCACCTCAACAAGAGGTCATAAAGGACAGATGTCAAGAGCCGGTGCAAAGCACAGAGACTGGTTCGAAGGCGGACAAATGCCGTTGTTAAGAAGAGTTCCTAAAAGAGGTTTTAAAAACCATAACAGAACTGAATACTTAACAATAAATTTAGGTGAATTACAAAAACATATCGATAAGGGAAATTTCTCTTACGATAAAATTGACCTTGCTTTATTGTTAGATAACAAAGTTATCAGCGGAAGAAATAAGCCGCTTAAGGTTTTAGGAAACGGAGAGTTGAAAGCAAAAATTGAGATTTCTGCTAACTCCTTCAGCAAATCAGCTATTGAAAAAATTGAAAAGAATGGCGGTAAAGCTATTGTGATTGCTACAGAAAAGAATACTGTAAAGACGGAGGCAAAGCAATAACAGTATGAGCGGATTTGTCGAGAACATAAGAAACATTTTTAAAATCGAAGAGTTAAGGACGCGCATTCTTTTTACTATTGGTATTTTAATAGTAGTAAGAATCGGTGCACACATTACTCTTCCGGGTATCGATGTTGCTCTCTTAACAGAGGCATCAAAGAACCAGGCAGATAATACATTATTTGCATTATACGATATGTTTGTAGGCGGCGCTTTCAATAAGGCTGCTATCTTCGCTTTAGGTATTATGCCTTATATCAGCGCATCGATTATCATCCAGCTTCTTGGAGCAGTTTTTCCTTACTTCCAGAAACTTCAAAAAGAAGGTGAAGACGGAAGAAAAAAAATCAATCAGTTAACAAGAATCGGAACTATTCCTGTAGCTATGCTTCAGGCATGGGGTGTATCGGTTCAGCTTGCAAGCAGAAGAGTAGGCGAAGCATCTATAATAAGTCCGGATATTTCTCCGTTCATATTTACACTGTCTACAGTAATTTTATTAACAGCAGGTACAGTATTTATGATGTGGCTTGGCGAGCAGATAACTGAGCGCGGTATCGGTAACGGTATTTCACTTATTATCTTTGTCGGTATTATCGACAGGTTCCCTTACGCATTATTTAACGAGATAAGTTTAGTTGCCTCAGGCACAAAAAATATATTAGTTGAGTTATTATATATAGCAGGTTTTGTTCTGATTATCATGGGTGTAATTGCAGTTACGGTGGCAACGCGGAAGATTCCGGTGCAGTATGCTAAGAGAGTTGTCGGGCGAAAAGTTTTCGGCGGAGTTACACAGTATATCCCAATGAAAGTTAATCAGGCAGGTGTTATGCCGATTATCTTCGCGCAGTCAATTATGTTTGTTCCGAATACATTCTTATCGTTCTTTCCGAACAATGAAACAATGCAGAGCTTAGGTAAATATTTTGATCACACAGCATGGACTTATTCAGCTATATACGCTTTATTGATTATCTTCTTCACATATTTCTATACAGCTATTGCTTTCAATCCGAAAGACGTATCTGATAACATGAAGAAGCAGGGCGGATTTATCCCAGGTGTAAGACCGGGTAAACCAACCTCAGATTATATCGATAACATTTTAACAAAGATTACACTACCGGGTTCGATATTCTTAGCAATCATTGCTATTATCCCGACTATATTATACAAATTTGGTTTAGACCAGGGCTTAGCATCGTTTTACGGCGGTACAAGCTTATTGATTATCGTTGGTGTTGCTTTAGATACATTGCAGCAGATTGAATCTCATTTATTGATGAGACATTACGACGGATTTATGAAAACAGGCAAATTAAAAGCCAGAAGATACTAAGAGATTATGGCTCTGATTAAGACGGAGAAAGAAATTGATCTTATCCGTGAAGCTTGCGATGTTGTTTCAGACTCTTTCAAATTTATAAAGCCGTTCATAGTTGAAGGTGTTACAACAAGAGAGCTAGATATAAAAATAGAAGAATTTATACTTTCCCAGGCAGCATATCCGGCTTTTAAAGGATACATGGTAAGCGGGAAAAGATTTCCGGGAAGTGCTTGCATCTCGGTGAACGATGAAGTAGTACACGGAATACCGGGTGACAGAGTTTTGAAGAACGGTGATATAGTTTCAGTAGATGTGGGAAGTAAAAAAAACGGTTACCACGGAGATTCGGCTTACACTTATGAAGTCGGTGAGGTAAGCGCAAAAACAAAGAAACTTCTTAAGGTTACAAAAGAATCGCTCTTTAAAGGTATCGAACAAGCTGTTGAAGGGAATTTTGTGAACGATATATCCGTTGCTATTCAAAACTACGTTGAAGGAAACGGCTATGGAGTTGTACGAGAATTAGTCGGTCACGGAATAGGAAGACATCTTCACGAAGATCCTTCAGTCCCGAACTACTATAACCCCGATAACAAAGTAAGATTAGTTGAAGGGATGGTGCTTGCGATAGAACCAATGGTAAACTATGGCAGCTTTGAAGTTTATATAAAGAAGGATGCCTGGACGGTAGCGGCCAGAGATAATCAGCCTTCGGCTCACTTCGAGCATACGATTGTTGTAAGAAAGGGTAAAGCAGAAATTTTAACTTTCTGGGAATAAAAAATCAGGATTAATTAGAATCCTCTTAAAAAACGAATGTCAAAACAAGACGCGATAAAAGTTGATGGAGTAATAACGGAAATTCTTCCGAATACCGCATTCAAGGTAAAACTTGAGAACGGTCACGAGATACTTGCACACATATCAGGTAAGATGAGAATGAACTACATTAGAATACTACAGGGAGACAAAGTTACTGTCGAGCTCTCTCCGTATGATTTAACCAAAGGCAGAATAACTTACAGATATAAATAAAAATATATGAAAGTACGCAGCTCAGTAAAAAAAATGTGCGACAAGTGCAAAATCATAAAACGAAAAGGCGTTGTACGCGTTATTTGCACAAACCCTAAACACAAACAAAGACAAGGGTAATAAATAAAATTTTTAAACCAAAGGAGTAATAAATTTGGCAAGATTAGCCGGTGTAGACTTACCTAAGAACAAAAGAATCCTTATCGGATTACAATCCATCTATGGAATAGGTAACTCTTTTTCCAAGAAAATTTTAGAAGAAGCAGGCATAGATGAAAACAAAAAAGTTTCTTCTCTTACGGATGATGAAGTAAATACAATCAGATCTATCATCTCCACTGTAAAGCTTGAAGGCGCACTGCGCTCTGAAATTCAGCAGAACATAAAGAGATTAATGGATATCGGAACCTTCAGAGGCAAAAGACACAGAAGAGGTCTTCCTGTAAGAGGTCAGAGAACCAAAACAAATGCAAGAACAAGAAAAGGTAAGAGAAAAACTGTCGCAGGTAAAAAGAAAGCTGCAGCTAAGAAATAATCTTATACTTTAACACTTTATAAACTTTATAAACAAAAAATAATTTTGGCTAAGAATTTTAAAAAAGCAAAGAAGAAAGTTCACGTTGATGCACAAGGTGTTGCGCACATTCAGGCAACATTCAATAATGTAATTGTAACGCTTACCGATATGGCAGGCCACACAATTTCATGGGCTTCATCAGGTAAAATGGGATTCAAAGGCTCTAAGAAGAATACACCATTCGCCGCTCAGGTTACAGCCGATTCAGCTGCTAAAACAGCTTATGATGCAGGTTTGAGAAAAGTTGAAGTATTGATAAAAGGCGTTGGCTCAGGAAGAGATGCAGCAGTTCGTTCGCTAAATACAGCAGGTCTTGAAGTTACATACATCAAGGATATCACTCCGCTTCCGCACAACGGATGCAGACCTCCGAAGAGAAGAAGAGTATAAGAACGTGTGTAAGAGAACGACTATACAAGAAAGACTTTAAATTTTTTAATAATAATATATACAAATAATCATTTTATAAATGGCAAGATATACTGACGCAAGTTGTAAGCTTTGTCGTAGAGAAAGACAAAAATTGTTCTTAAAAGGAACAAAATGCTTTAGTGATAAATGTCCGGTAGAAATCAGAAATTATCCTCCCGGTCAGCACGGCGCAACCAAAAAGTTCAAGCTTTCTGATTACGCTGTTCAGCTTAGAGAAAAGCAAAAAGTCCGTAAAACATACGGAGTTCTTGAAAAACAATTCAGAACATACTTTGCTGAAGCTGCAAGATTAAAAGGTGTTAAGGGCGATAACCTTGTAAGACTTCTTGAAAGAAGATTTGACAATACTCTTTACAGATTAGGTGTAGCTCCTTCGAGAAAATCTGCCAGACAGTTAATTACACATAAGCACTTCACTATCAATGGAAGAGTTGTAAATATCCCTTCATATTTATTGAAGGCAGGTGATGTTATTCAGGTAAGAGAGAAGAGCAGAAAGATGGAAATGATTCACGATGCAATGAAGAGAATGAAAGATACACTCATGCCGGAATGGTTGTCGTTAGATAAAGCAAATATGTCAGGTACATTCTTGAAAATGCCTGAAAGAAGTGAAGTACAGTTCATAGGCAATGAGCAGTTGATTGTCGAGTTGTATTCTAAATAAAAATTAAATACCTATAACATACATGAGCAATAGTTATATTCAAATGCCGGAGCATATCAATAAAGACGAAGCATCTTTCAGTGATACTTACGGCAGATTCTTTATCCAGCCGCTAGAAAGAGGTTACGGTGTTACTCTTGGAAATTCATTGAGAAGAGTACTTCTATCCTCACTGCACGGAACAGCCATTATTGCTATCAGAATTAATGACGCGCAGCACGAATTTACTACTATAAAAGGAGTAATTGAAGATCTTTCTGAGATTATCTTAAACCTTAAAGAAGTTCGTTTCAAAGATTTAACAGGTAAATCAAATAAGATTGAATTCAAGCTGAAAGGACCTTATACGTTCACGGCTAAAGATATTCAAAGCAACACTGCAGATTTCAAAATTCTAAATCCTGAAAAACATATTGCAACTTTAAACAAAGATGCAAACCTTGATATAGAATTAAGAATCGGTCAGGGAATCGGATACGTTCCATCAGATGAAAATAAAAATGCTTCATTGCCTCTCGGATTCATTCCGACTGACTCATTATTTTCACCTGTGAACAATGTTACTTTCCTTGTAGAAAATACAAGAGTTGGTAAAATAACAGATTTCGAAAAATTAGTTCTCGATATTAATACAGACGGTTCAATCAATCCTGAAGAAGCTTTAACTTCAGCAGCAAGAATATTGCAGGATTTACTTACAATGGTTTCGAATTTAAATCCGAAGCTTGAAGTAAAAGAGATTGTGAAGAAAGAAGAGAAAGATGAAGAATTTGAAGTTATCAAAAAAATATTATTAACACCCGTAGATGAATTGGATTTATCCGTCCGTTCACAAAACTGTTTACGTTCAGCCAATATCAGATACATTCATGACTTAGTAAGAAAAGATGAATCAGAAATGCTTCACTACAGAAATTTCGGAAGAAAATCTTTAGCAGAGCTTGGTGAATTAGTAGAAGGATTCGGATATGGAATTAAATTCGGAATGGATGTAGATAAATACATCAAAGAAGAAAAAAAATAATTTTTTTACAACACAAAATTTTACAATACAAAATTTTAATTGATATTATGAGACACGGCGTAAAAGGAAGAAAATTAGGAAGAACAGCAAGCCACAGAAGAGCTACGCTCGCTAATTTATCCTGCTCACTAATAAAGCATAAAAGAATTCACACAACTCTTGCAAAAGCAAAAGAGCTCAGAACAGTTATTGAGCCGCTAGTAACAAAAGCAAAAAGAGCATTGGCATTTGTAGATGCGAATCAGGAAAAAGGCGTTCACTTAAGAAGAGTCGCAAAATCTTTCCTAAGAGATCAGGAATCTGTAACAATTCTGTTCGGTGAAATAGCAGCTAAGGTTGCTGAAAGAAACGGCGGATATACAAGAGTACTGAAAACAGGAACAAGACCCGGCGACGGCGGTGAAACTGCTATTATAGAATTTGTTGACTTTGATGTAGTATCAGCTAAGAAAGCACATTTAGAAGCTAAAGAAGAGAAAAAAGGCGGCAAGACAGCAGCAAAAGATGAAGCAGCAAGCGAACCTGTGAAAGAAGAAAAGAAACCGAAGGCAAAGAAAACAGCAGCACCTAAAGCTCCTAAAACTGAAAAGAAAGCTCCTAAGGAAAAGAAAGTAGCATCTAAAGTAGTAAGCAAACAAAAAGTCTAAAGCTCTTTGTAATAATATATACGTTGTTCGGATATTTTTAGTCCCCAGATATATAGTCTGAATTCTAAAATCTAAATCTGAAACCAATAAAAATTTTCCTTAACTTTTAATATTGAATTCTCAAAAAGATTTTTTAAAAGTTAGGGATTTTTTTTTACAAGCCAGAAAACAAAAATATGAAAATTACTTCCGCTGAATTTATAAACAGTATTTACGACTTACGGACTCTCCCGAAATCCGTACTCTCTGAATTTGTTTTTGTCGGAAGAAGTAACGTTGGTAAATCGTCATTAGTAAATAAAATTTGCAATAAAAAGAAATTAGCAAAGATTGGTTCAGTTCCCGGCAAAACACGCCAGCTGAATTATTTTTTGATTAATGAAAAATTTTATTTGGTGGATTTACCCGGTTACGGCTATGCCAAAGTTCCGGAACAGATAAGGGCAGGATGGAGAAAGCTTGTTGAAGATTATATCAGCGAGAGACAGAATGTGAAAATGGTTTTTGTTTTGATTGACTCCAGACACGAGCCTACTTATCTTGACGAGCTTATGGTAAGCTGGTTAGAATATTACGAAATTCCTTTCGCAATCATTCTGACAAAGTCCGATAAAATTTCTGCTAACAAAATGCAGAAGCAGATTTACAGAGCTTCTAAAATTGTAAAGAATGAAGACCTCTGCAGAGATTACATTCCTTTCTCTATCATTAGCGGAGAAGGCAAGAATGAAATAGTAACGATGATAAGTGAAGCTCTTGAAAAGCCCAGGGATTAATCGAAACTAAAAGCAGAGAATTAAATTTAATTTTTACAAATGAAAAGGCGGATAGAAGTATCCGCCTTTTTTGTTTATGCTATGAGATAATTTAAACGCAAAGAATCGCAAAGATTTGCGCCAAGTCCGCAAAGAAGTTTTAAGATAGTATAATAATGTCTTTGCGAGCTTTGCGAATTACTTAGCGAGCTTTGCGATTAAATCAATATATCTGGGTTTGGTTTTTAGCTCTCAATAAAAAATTAATTTTTATATTTTAGATCGTGCACAAATTAAGGCAAAAGATAAAAGTAGTAATCGTTGATAAAATAAATCTCGATTCAATTTATTTATTCAATAAAAATAAATTTGATGTCGTAACTGATTTAGGAATTACCAATGAAGAAATATTGATAAAATATTCTGACTATGGTGTGCTTGTAATAAGAAGTGTAAGATTTATAGATAAAAAATTTATTTCTAAATGTAACTTTAAAGTTATAGCGACTTGTTCGAAAGGTTTTGACAACATAGATGTAATTGCTGCGATGAAGAAAAAAATTTCTGTGCTGAATTGTGAGAAGGGGAATTCAATATCAGCAGCAGAGCATACGATGGGATTAATTTTAACTGCGATGAAAAATATTATGTTGAGTGATGAACTTGTCCGCGAGGGAAAATTCCTTGAGTATAATTATAAACGGAATGAACTGCTAAATAAAAAAATCGGAATTATCGGGTATGGAAATGTTGGTAGTTATGTAGGCAAGCTGTGCCGGGCTTTCGGCATGAAAGTTTTTGCTAACGATATTGATAAAAAAGTAATTGAGAAATACCCCAATGTGGAATTTAAAAATCTGAATTATATTTTAAAAAATTGTGATATAGTTACGCTGCATATTCCATTAAGCCAAACGAATTTTCATTTTTTTGACAAAGAAAAATTGGACCGGATGAGTGAAGATTCTATATTGGTAAATACTTCCAGAGGCAGTGTTATAGAAGAAAAAGAATTGTTAAAGAAACTTAAAAGAGAAGAGCTGCGTTATGTATGTTTAGATGTATTCGAAAACGAACCCTCGCTAAGAACTGAGTTCTTCAGTTACAGAAACACTACCCTCACAAATCATATAGCCGGAAAGACAGAAGAAAGTTCAGCAAAAATGGCAAAAGAAATATTTGCAAAAATTATAAATTTTTACAAATATTAATCGGCTTGAAAAATTAATATTTAGATATTAAAAATGGTGCTTTTTATGTAAGTTGACTTTTAATGAAATAATCAATAATATTTAGTTAAAATGTCATAGGTAGTTAATATAAAGCGATTTAAATGTCTGAAAATTTACAGAAATTTAAAGATTCTTTAACAACAAAATTTACATTGACATAATAAGCCCCTCATAGTATATTCGTAACAATTGTTAGTAAATAAAAATCAAAAAGGAGATAAAATGTTAAGAAGATTATTCCTTCTTTCTTTATTCGTATTTTTGGTGGGAAATGTTTCATTCGGAAACTCAATCTACACCAAGGAACAAATTGACAGATTTTCAAGAGTTCAATACAAAATTGTTAATCACGGCGAGCATTTCACAGCTGTAAATAACGGTCTTGTACCGGACTATAAAGTCGCAAGTACAGTAAGCGCACAAACCGATTGGTGGAACGGCTCTGTAACAGAAGTTTCAATGAGCACATTGAGAAACTATTATGATTTAGAATCAAATGGTTCACCTGTTCAAATCTGGCAGGACCCAACAAATGCAAACAACATTCATGCTTGCTACACTTTCTCAGCAGAAGAATCAGGATGGAGCGACAGAACTATCCAGTATTTCTTCAGTTCAGATAAAGGTGTAACATGGAGTTTAATCGGGAACGTACCTGCAGCAGGCAGAGCCGGTTTCGGTACAATCACAGGTTTAAGCACAGGTGTTGCTTTAATCGGTACACATACTAATGCAGGCGCTTCAACAAACGTAAGAACACAGTTCTTTGTTGATGCTTTCCCTGGCTTAGGTTCATTCAGCAATCTTGATCCGGGTGGTGATGCTAATGCTTACATTTGGCCAAGAGTTGTTGCTACAACAAATGTTGCACAAACAAATAAATTCGCATTCTTAGCATCTACAAGCGGTGCTGATGCATCTTTCAAAAATGCATCTACATCTATTACTACAAGTGCATTTATCGGATATACAAACTTAGACGCAAGTCCTGCTGAATGTTATGCTATCGCCAGAGGTGATAACGGTAACATCGGTGTTGCTTACGTAATTGACGATGCAAGATTTGCAGGTCAAACAGGTGACGTTTATTTCATGGAATCTACAAATGGTGGTACTTCTTACAATACACCAACCAAGATCTTTGATGCAAACTTCACAACAGATTCATTAGGCTGCTTAAGAGGTATTTCTATGGTTTACAAAGGAAACAACCCTTGCGTTGCTTTTGAAACTGTAAAACAAACAGAATCAGGTTCTTTCTTCCCAGGCGCACCTAGCAAAATCAGATTCTGGAGCCCAGCAATAAACGGCGGAGTAAGCATAGTTGTTGCAGATAGCAATAATGTACCTTACGCTCCTTATACAGGAACAAACGACGTATTAGCACCACTTTGCAGACCATCTATCGGTAAATCTGCAGACGGCAATACATTATTCGTTTCAATGATGGTAGCAAGCACAGCAACAGGAAGCACAGATACAACCTCAATGGGCGATATCTATTTAACAGCTTCAGGTAACGGTGGTGCATCTTGGAAAAGACCTAAATTAGTAAACCCAACTTCACCAAGATTTGACTACAGATATGCAAATATTTCAATTTCAAATGATGTATCGGGCAGCACAGGTTATGTAAACATGTTAGTACAAAAAGATATTATTCCTGGTTCAAACGTTAACTTAGCAAATCCTTTAACAGATGCAAAACCTGTATACTGGAGAGTTGCATACCCTGCACCTATCGGTATCAACAATATTTCAAATATTGCTGATAAATACAGCTTAGAGCAAAATTATCCAAATCCGTTCAACCCATCAACAACAATCAGATTCAGCTTACCACAAGCATCTAATGTAATGTTGAAAGTTTATAGCTTAAACGGACAGGAAGTTGCCACATTAATTAACAATCAATTAGTAGGCACAGGTGTTCAAGAAGTATCTTTCAATGGCATTAACTTAGCCAGCGGACTTTATTTCTATACACTTTCTGCAGGCAACTACAAAGAAACAAAGAAAATGATGTTAATAAAATAATCTTAAAATTCCTCAAACTGTGATTTTTAAGATTAAAACAACTTAATAAATATGATTTCAACCCTCATAGTATAACATATATGTATATTGTGAGGGTTTTTTAACTTAAACATAATTCTTTTTTTTAAAAACTTTATTACGGAGGGAAAAATGAGGGTAAATACAATTTTGAAATTTGTTACCCTTTCTGTTTTTTTTACTTTGTTCTTATCCGTCACAGCTTACTCTCAAACCACAGGTTCTATCAGTGGTTCAGTTGTGGATGAGAATAACCAGCCATTAGTCGGTGCTACAGTAAAAGTACAAAATTCCGGACTCGGAGCAGAAACAGATGGAAACGGTGAGTTTCTTATCTTAAACGTTGATGTAGGAAGCTATAATCTTGAAATCCGTTATGTTGGTTATGCTACACAGATAATCAATGGAGTAAGGGTTTCAGTTGACCAAAAGAATAAGCTTGGCGTTATCAAAATGTCTCAGACAAGTGAATTTACTACAGGTGACATTATTATCACCGCAGAAAGAAAAGGCATTGATGTTGAGCAAAGCGGCAGACAAATTAATCAGGAACAAATAGAAAATTCCGGTATAAGAGGTATTACAAACCTTGTATCAAAAACAGCCGGTGTTGTTCAGGATGAAAGAGGCGGCGCAATAAATATCCGCGGCGGTAGATCATCTGAAAACTCCATTATAGTTGATGGTGTTGCAACAACTAATCCTGTTGACGGATCCTCATCCGCATCAGTCCCTAACTCTTTACTACAAGAAATTTCAGTGTTAACCGGTGGTTTTGGTGCAGAATATGGTAATGCTCTTTCCGGTGTTATTAACGTAACTACAAAGAGCGGAACAGAAGTTTATTCAGGTTCTATGGAAGCACAGTCAGATGTGCTTGCAGGAAAATGGATAAAAACAAAATCACAAGCTTACAATTTATATAATATTTCATTTGGCGGTCCTTTAATTCCTTCAAAAGATCTTTCAAGAATTATTAATTTTTACGGATCTGCTGAAAGACAATATCTTGGAGTATCAAACCCAAGCTGGATTGCAGAACAATTATTTGCAGACCAGGGCGGAGTTATACCTAACTTTACTAAAAGCGTATGGTCATACTCAGGAAGATTAAGCATAAACTTAAGCGATTTAAAGAAATCAATCCCGATTAATTTCAGATTCGGTGCATCTGTTACAAACACAAATCAACAAAGAGTCCTGATGTCTTTCTCGAAAGAGAATTCATTCAGAAATCCTTTGGAAAGAATTGAAGACAGATTATTCTACGGAAGAATCAGTCACAATGTTTCTTCAAAGTTTTTCTATGAACTTCAGACAAACTTTTACAGTTCAAAAAATACATTAGCCGATCCGTTCTTCCAGGACGATTGGTTCAAATATGGTGATACAAACTTTGTTCCAGGCTTAGCACCTTTATCAGGCGGCCCGGGTCAGGGTTCAAACCTGCTTGCAGATCCTACAACAGGAAATGTTTTCAGAACACCATACTCTGTTTATAATAATTACGATAAAAAAGAAATCAGCTATATCGGTGGAAAACTTGACGCTACATATGCTTTAACTACAAAGAAAAGCGGTGACCACGAATTTAAATTTGGCGGTGAATACAGATATCATACTCTTAGAAAAGCCAACTTTGGTCCTGTAGCAGTTGCTTACAATCCAATTGACTCTTTAACAGGTTTACCACAGCTGGAACCACAGAATCTTTGGTTCGGAAGAGATGTGCTTTTAAATTCATACGGATATGATATAAGAGATCAGTATGGAAATCAAATTGTATCAAACGAAGATATTGAAGCAAAACACCCTGTAGTAGCAGCAGCATATTTAAGAGATAAAATTGACTTCGGTGATTTTACTGTTAATGCCGGTGTTAGAATGGATTACTTAGATGTTTCTACAGATGTTCTTAAAGATCCTAAAGATTTAATCGGTGCAGACGGTGAATTATTAACAGCAGATGATTATAAAAAATCTGAAGCAAATATTTCATTCAGCCCAAGATTAGGATTCTCATTCCCTGTAACAGACAAAACAATCTTTACGGCACAATTTGGTAAATTTGTTCAAATGCCGCCATTAGATTATTTATATATAAATAAATTAGCATTCAAATATTTCTTTACAAATTCTGTACAGAATGTTGCAGAAAACTCTGCCCTAAAACCTGAAAGACTTACCTCATACGAAGTAGGTATTAAACAGCAGGTAGGTGATTATGTTAACTTAGGTGTATCTGCATACTATAAAGAAACAGTTGACCAAATCGGTGCTTTCAGAGTTTCCGGTTCATCAACAGTTCCATCAGGTTATGCATTATACTTTAATTCAGATTTCAGCGTATCAAGAGGTCTTGATTTCTATCTCTCAATGAGAAGAATGAACAGACTTGCAGTTGATATCGCATATACTTTACTCTATGCATCCGGTATCGGTTCGGATCCAAACAGTAAATTTACATTGGCTGCTAATCCTTCGGGAGAGCTTCCAAACGTAGTATTCCCGTTAGACTATGACCAAAGACATACCGGTTCTATTAATTTAGATTACCGTTTTGGCGGAGAGTCAGATGTTCCAAAGGGATTTGGCGGAAAAATACTTCAAAATCTGGGAATGAATGTATTATTCAGCTTTAACAGCGGTAGACCTTACACAGTAAGACAACTTCCTTCAACTGCTTTTGGTGATGATGGTCTAGCACTATCAACCAAAAACGGAATCTACAGAGGTTGGAATTTAAAAATTGATGCCCGTATAGATAAAACAGTTCCAATTTGGAAAACAAACTGGAATTTTTATGTCTATTGCACAAATCTCTTAAACACAGAAATAATTAATAACGTATATGGTGCAACCGGTTTACCGGATGATAATGGATATTTGAATACAGCAACAGGTAATTCTCAGGATCCGAACTATAAAGAAAATTGGTATGACAGAGTGAGAAATATTTCAAACTGGGGTGCCCCGAGACAAGTGCAATTTGGTGTAAAGGTTAATTTCTAATTATTTATTAGATTTAATCCGTTTTGTATTTTATTAATTAGAAAATTTTAGAAATG
>CALJIG010000133.1 GCA_937974175.1 uncultured Ignavibacteria bacterium | reverse complement strand
GCGGGAATAGCTCAGTTGGTAGAGCACAACCTTGCCAAGGTTGGGGTCGCGGGTTCGAGTCCCGTTTCCCGCTCAGCAGTCATACAAGAAAGCTGTTCATCTGAACGGCTTTTTCGTTTATATAAATTTCCGGTGTGGTACCCAAGTGGCTCAAGGGAAGAGTCTGCAAAACTCTCATTCGTCAGTTCGAATCTGACCCACACCTCAAACTCAAGGTTATTCTGATATTCAGAGTAACCTTTTTTATTTTCGTTTCTTGCCACAAAAACACCAAGTCACAAAATTACACGAAAAAAGAATGTTCAAATAATTTTAATTCGTGTTCTTTTGTGAAATTTAGTGCTTTGGTGTTTTCGTGGCGAAAATTATCTTACCTAAACGAACTCCATGCAAAAAAATAAACTTTCATACCGCCACATAGAATTAAAAGAATATCCTAAAGAAGTATTTTCGTCCGAAAATTTACATTTACTTTATTTTGACGGCAACGGACTTACTTCTATACCCGAAAATATAGGCGACTTAACTTCACTTCAGATTTTGGATATTACAAATAATCCTGTATCTAAAATTCCTGATTCTATCGGTAATCTTGTGAACTTAAAATTTTTATATCTTAGTCATCTGAATCTCACTTCCGTTCCTGATACTATCGGCAAGCTGAAAAATCTATTGTACCTGAATACTTCATTCAGCAAGATAAATTCTTTCACAAAAAAAATCGGCGAGCTTGATAATTTACTGGAACTGCGAATCTACAATAATTATCTGGAAATTTTACCTGATGAAATATGCAAATTAAAAAATCTTCGCGAGCTGCATGCTAATAAAAATAAACTGAAAGAACTGCCGAATGATATTGGCGAGATGACAAGCCTACGAAAATTAATTCTTGAGGACAATAATATTCAGTTCCTGCCTAAGTCTATTGGTAAATTGAAAAAGTTAAATGAGCTGAATTTAAGAAATAATCATTTAATTTCTATTCCGAAAAGTTTATCACAGTTAATCGGTCTGCGATACCTGGATTTAAGAAACAATAAGCTGACTTATCTTCCCGAAAGCATAAAGACTTTAAGACTGGAAAAGCTTGATTTACGCTGGAATGCCGAACTTGAATTACCTGTGTGGATTGATGAGCTGAAGAAGAAGGGATGTGTGGTGTATTATTAAAGTGTGAAAATGCGAATACTAATTCTCCCCTTGAGGGGAGTCCGACCGCAGGTCGGGAGGGGTGTTTGAATGAACACCCACCGTCTCGCTTCGCTCGCCACCTCCCTCAAGGGAGGAATTTTGCACTTTGGTCCAAACAAAAAAGGTTATCCGCCGCGGCGGATAACCTTTTTTTATAAAACTATATTGATCTGGTCCCGCTGAAGCGGGATCAGGTCTGTTTAAATTTTTACTTACGCCATTTTATCCATCAAGTCAACAACTCTGCATGAGTAACCCCATTCGTTATCGTACCAGCCGACAACTTTTACAAGGTTGCCATTTGCCATTGTTGAAAGTGAATCAAATATACAGCTATAAGGATTGCCGATTATATCTGCTGAAACAATCGGGTCAACTTCATAATATAAAATTCCTTTTAAATTGGTTTCAGAAGCCTTCTTCATCGCGGCATTAATTTCATCTTTAGTAGTTTCTTTTTTAAGTACTGCTACAAAGTCAGTTATTGAGCCGTCAGGTGTAGGAACTCTTAATGCGAAACCGTCAAGCTTTCCTTTTAAGTGCGGTAATACTTGTCCTACAGCTTTCGCTGCGCCTGTTGAAGTAGGAATAATGCTTATTGCGCCGGCTCTTGCTCTGCGTAAATCTTTATGAGGCTGGTCAAGTAAGCCCTGGTCATTTGTATATGAGTGAACTGTTGTCATATATCCTTTTTCAACACCGAAATTATCATCAAGTACTTTTACCATCGGAGCTAAGCAGTTTGTTGTGCATGATGCGTTGGAAACAATTTTCATTTCCTGAGTAAGCTTTTCATCGTTAACGCCAAGCACTATTATTCCATCAAGTTCATCTTTTGGAGGAGCAGTAAGAATAACTTTCTTTGCGCCTGCAGTGATGTGCATACCGAGCTTTTCTTTGCTTGTAAATACACCTGTAGATTCAATCACAACATCAACGCCTAATTCTTTCCATGGCAATTTTGTAGGATCTTTTTCTGCAAGTCCTCTTATCTCTTTACCGTTAACAATAATTGATGTATCAGTATGACTTATCTCAGCAGGAAATCTACCCTGAGTTGAATCATATTTTAATAGATGTGCTAAAGTTTTGTTATCCGTTAAATCGTTAATTGCAACTACATCATAACCGCCTTTTTCAAACATTCTTTTGAAGACAAGACGTCCTATTCTTCCAAATCCATTAATACCAATCTTTAAGGCCATTATTTTTTTTCCTCCGGAAATAAATTTTTTAGATTATTGAAATGTTTATAAAATTAGCAAGAATTGGTTAAAAAATCAATGAAAAACGGGGTATTTTTATCGAAAATAAGCGGTTTTTGAAAATCTTCAATTGATTTTAAGTGTGTAAATGCCTATTTTTGAAATCCAACCTATTTTATAATTGGCAGAAATTTATATTTACAAAGTTTAAATAAATCAAATAAATACAATATATTAATGGCAAATACTTCTGACTTAAAAAACGGCATTGTGATTAACTTCAATAACGAATTATGCAGCGTTTTATCCGTAGAACACAGAACTCCGGGCAATTTAAGAGCATTTTATCAGGTAAAATTAAGAAATTTAAAAAATGGTAAAACCTTTGAAAATCGTTTCCGTTCAGGCGAAGAAATTCAAATTGAACGTCTTGACCAGAAAAGTTTTCAATTTTTATATAAACAAGGTGACGAATTGATTTTTATGGATAACGAAACTTATGACCAGGTTCACATCCCTACTGCCATAATGGGTAAGCAAGCCGATTTTATGAAAGAAGGCGAAGCAGTGCAGATTATGTTCCACGGTATGAAGCCAATCTCTGCAGAGCTTGCTCCGCACGTTATATTAAAAGTTATCTCCGCTCCTCCGGGAATAAAAGGTGATACTGCAACAGGCGCAACCAAGCAGGTTGAAGTTGAAACAGGCGCAACAGTAAACGCTCCGTTATTTATTAATGAAGGCGATTACCTGAAGATTGATTCACGCACCGGCGATTATATAGAAAGAGCAAAAGTTTAATTGAATATATAAATAATAAAAATTGCCACGGCTTTTAAGCCGTGGTAAAGAAAAAACAAACAAGTGCTGCCCTTTAGGGCAATTAAAGCAGTTGCCCTGAAGGGCAGAATTTTACTGATTCATTATCCCACGCCTTAAAAGGCGTGGCAATTAAAAAGCTTATTCCTTTTTAAAATATTAATTATAAAAAATGGAAATTGATTTAAACTACTTAAAGAAATTAATAAAACTGCTCGATTCAAGCAATCTTGCAGAGCTTGAAATTGAAGAACAGGGAAGCAAAATAAGATTATCCAAGCCAAGACCAAAAGTAACAGGAATGATGTCAGCTGCTCCTATGCAAATGATGCAGGCACCTGCATCTTCTGAAACTCAGGTTTCTATTGAGAAGAAATCAGATGCAAAACCTGCAGAAGCTCCGAAATCAGAAAACACATATGAAGTCCGCTCGCCAATGGTAGGAACGTTCTATCGCGCTCCATCTCCTGATGCAGATTCATACGTACAGGTCGGCAGCACAGTCGGTGAAGGAAGCGTATTATGTATTATCGAAGCTATGAAATTAATGAATGAAATCGAATCAGATGTATCAGGAAAAATTGTGAAAATACTTGTTGAAAATGGTCAGCCGGTAGAATACAATCAGCCGTTATTCTTAATTGAAAAAAATTAAGAAAAAAAGAATTAAGTTTTAATTCTTTCAACCAAACAGAAAAGTTTATAATGATAAAAAAAATACTCATTGCCAATCGCGGCGAGATAGCATTACGCATAATTAGGACTGCGAAAGAGATGGGCATTAAAACCGTTGCCGTTTACTCAGATGCAGATAAAGATTCATTACACGTAAAGTTTGCCGATGAAGCAGTTTGTATCGGCGGCGCAATGGGCAAGGATAGCTATTTAAATATTCCGAGAATAATTTCTGCAGCATCTATTACCAATGCAGATGCTATTCACCCGGGCTATGGCTTCTTAGCTGAGAATGCTGACTTTGCAGAAATATGTATAGATTCAAAATTAAATTTTATAGGACCACTTCCTGAAATGATAAATGCAATGGGTAATAAATCCTTTGCAAAAGATACTATGATTGCAGCAGGAGTTCCTGTTGTACCTGGAAGTACTGGTGTCGTTAACAGTGTCGAAGAAGCTCTTGAAGTTGCTCAGAAAACTGGTGTACCTCTGATGATTAAAGCATCGGCAGGCGGCGGCGGAAAAGGAATGCGTATTGTGCGCGACCTTGCAGACGTTGAAAAAAATTATATGCAGGCAAGGCTTGAGGCTGAAAATGCTTTCGGCAATGACGATGTTTATATAGAGAAGTTTGTTGAGAATCCAAGACACGTTGAGATACAGGTTTTAGGTGATAAGCACGGAAATGTAATTCACCTTGGTGAAAGAGACTGCTCTGTGCAAAGAAGACATCAGAAATTAATTGAAGAGTCTCCTTCTCCTTTTATTAATGAAGAAATCAGGAACAAAATGGGTGAAGCTGCGATTAAAGCAGCTAAAGCCGTTAACTATATCGGCGCAGGTACAATTGAATTCCTTGTAGATAAAAACAAAGATTTTTATTTCATGGAAATGAATACAAGAATTCAGGTTGAGCACTGTGTTACTGAAGAGATAACAGGAATAGATTTAATACGTGAGCAGATAAGAGTTGCAAACGGTGAAGAGCTTAACTTAGGCGAGATAAAATTCGAAGGTCATGCAATGGAATGCAGAATAAACGCAGAAGATTATGAGCATAACTTCAGACCATCGCCGGGACTTGTAACGGCATTCAATCAGCCGGGAGGTTTTGGAGTAAGAGTTGATACGCATTGCTATACCGGATACAAAATTCCTCCTTATTATGATTCAATGATAGGTAAGTTAATCGTGAAAGGCAGAAACAGGGAAGAAGCTATTAAAAAAATGTCCCGAGCGCTTGAGGAATTTATCGTTGAAGGAATTAAGACAACTATTCCTTTCCACATGATAATTATGAAGAATGAAGACTTTATAAAGAATAATTACGATACAAGCTTTATTGAAAAACTTGGAATATAATTTTACGTATATAATAGAAATTTGCAAGAAACTTGAAAAACATGTTTAAAATATTCGCAGTAATTTTTTTATTATGTTTAACACAGCTTTCAATAGGGAAACCAAATCTCCCGACGAAAGTTGACACAACAAAAAAACAGACAACACAGCAAAATACAACTGCAGGCCAGAAGCAACAACAACAAACAGATACAACGAAAGTAAACACTCTTTCGATTGATACAAATAAAACTATTCAGCAGCAGGTTGTGCCTCCCGTTATAATAGATACTGTAAAAAAAGCTGATTCTATTCTCACTGCTCCCGTATCTGAAAACACACTTACTAATACAAAGCTTTTCATTTACATTTTGCTTTCGGCAGGCGGACTAGGATTTTTCTTCTTTATTTTTGTTCTGACACTTTTCAAATCGTTTCATAAAAAACGTTCGACAAGGCAGTCGCTTCTGTTAAGCTGGAATTTATTCTTTGTCGTTTCTATCATATGGATTTTTATAATCTGGGGACTTGTAGCAGGGTTCTGGACATCATCTGCCTTCATGGTCGTGATGATTTTTCTGTTTATAATAAGTCTCATTATGACTATAATAGCTATTAAATCAAAATAAATACCCTTCTAATGACTAAATTTTATGCATTAATACTCGGCGCATCAAGCGGTTTCGGAAAAGCAATTTCATTAGCGCTTGCTAAGGATGGTGTTAATATAATCGGCGTTCACTTAGACAGAGCTTCGACAATGGATGATGTGAAGCAGCAAATTGAAGATATAAAGGGCATGGGTGTTGAAGCAGATTTTTACAATTTAAATGCTGCTGATGATGTAAAGAGAACTGAAACACTTGATAAGATTAAAGAAAAATTTGATGGTTCAGATTCAACTATAAGAGTTATGGTTCACTCGCTAGCATTCGGCTCACTCAAAAAATTTATTGATGACGACCCGAACAATGAAGTGAACAGAAAACAACTTGAAATGACTTTAGATGTAATGGCAAACAGCTTTGTTTACTGGACACAGGGAATGATGAAACGCGGACTTATGACTAAAGGCGGTAAAATCTACAGCATGACTTCATCAGGCGGCACAAGACAAATTGCATACTACGGAGTTGTCTCTGCAGCAAAAGCATGTCTTGAATCATATACTAGACAATTGGCAATGGAACTTGGCGGCAAAGGGATTGCAGTGAATGCTATCTGCGCAGGTGTTACTTCTACACCGGCATTAAATAAAATTCCGGGTGCTGATGCAATTATTGCAAATGCATTACAGAGAAATCCTTCGAAGAGATTAACAACTCCCGAAGATATTGCGCAGTTTATAGTAGATAATTACAAATCGGATTCAGCCTGGCTTACAGGTAATACAATTCAGTTAGCGGGCGGTGAAAGCATAGTAGAGCTTTAATAAGATTCTTTACAGACATAACAAACGGAACATTTAGACAGGATAAAACGTTAATACTTAAAATTAACAGGCCTCATTTAAATTCATGAAAATTTATGGCAGCTAACGAAAATAAAGACCCGTTTTCATTTGCAGATTTATCAGGTAAAAAAACAGTAACAAACAACCAGGAAGATAAGTCCCTCGAGTTAAAAACTCAGGAGCTTATGCCCACCATACTTATCGGCTTAGGTGGAACAGGCAAAGAAGTATTATTAAGGTTACGCAGACAGTTTGTTGAGAAGTACGGCTCGCTGAATGACTTCCCTATCATTTCATATCTTTACATCGATACGGATAACGCTCCTTCAGAGGAAAGTGGACTTGCTCGAGAGCGAGATTTTTTAATCAATGAAATTGATTTTCTTCCATCGGAAAAAGTTTTCCAATCGGTAAATCCATCAGATTACATTTACAGAATACAGGACGTTCCACATATAAAGGAATGGCTTAGCACTACAGGTGAAATTGCAAAGCTCGGTACGATGAATACAGGCGCAGGGCAAATCCGCCCCGCAGCGCGTCTTGCATTTTTTCATAACTACGATGAAATTGTTTCAAAGCTCTCCGCAGCGAAGTCAAGAATTACCGACTCACGTTCAATCAACATTGTAAAAGATAAACATAAGATAAGAAATGTTAATACGGATAAGATAAACATCTACGTTATCTCTTCTGTCAGCGGCGGTACTGGTTCAGGAATGTTTCTTGATATGGGATTTTTAATCAGGAATATTTTTAAAAATCAGGCCGTATCTTCGTGCTACTTAATGCTTCCGCATATATTTAAATCATACGGTAAGGAAAGAGTTTTTGCAAACGGCTACGCAGCATTGAAAGAGCTTGAGTATTATAATCTGAAGAATACATTTAATGTATCGTGGAAGAAAAACGAACAGCATACTTTTCAGCCCGGGGTTTACGACGATGTATATTTAATCGATGGTGAGAATGCAAAGAACTTATCGCTCTCTGATATCAGCAATAAAGATATTTACAAAATGCTTGCCGATACGATATTCCAGGATTTTTCTAATTCAGATTTCGCGAATTACAAAAGAGGCGTAAGAGTAAATTTAGTTCAATATAAGCAAAGATTTTATCCCGAAGATAATTCAGTCGCAGATAATACTTTCTCAAGAAAATATTCCACATTAGGACAGGCAACAATTTCTTATCCCGCAGATAGAATTATTGCAGCATGCGCATATAAGCTATGCGAAGACATAGTTAATTATTATTTAACTTATGCAGAAGGCTCTCAGAGTGAAATAGATAACTATTTAATGCAGGAGTTTTTACCTGAACTAGGACTGCTTGAAACAACTAACAAATATCAGTTATTAGATTCGCTTTATAAGAGCGGTGATAAGACTTCCATTCAAAATGAAATAAAAAGATTTTTAAATAATTTACAGAACGATTTAATAAGCGGTAAGCGCGGCGATAGCTGGACAGGATTTATTTTAGCAGAGAAGCAGAAGTTTGATACCAATTTTAAAGATGATTACGACGTAACGCGCCAGGGAATATATTACTCACAGATATTTACAAACAGGAACAGAATTTTTAGAGATGTAATCGGCGATAGAGAAAATAATTATATAGGCACGCTTGAGAAAAAGATAAACAGTCTTGTAAATGATTCAACAAGAGGTGTATTTTACTCGGTAAATCTTTTACAAAGATTACAGTTTATTTTAACGAACGGCAACTTTGATTATATACCGAAGTATGATAAAGAGATAAAAGACTTACAGACAATAATTTCAAGATACGATGGTGAGATAAAGAGAAAATTCCAGGAGCTGAGAGAAGATGAATCACGCTCGAAATTAAATCCGCTGAGAAAATCAGCAATGACGGGCAACCTTGAAAAGCTGATTAAATTACTCGAAGAGTATTACAATACTCTAATAAAATTAAGAGCACGAGTTTATGCAAGAGAAATTGCAAGCAAGATACTAGAACTGATTGAAAAAACTGAAAAGACAGATAAAGGTAAGGTAATTGCTTACGGCCTAATTGCTGACCTGAAAAAACTTACAGGCAACTTAGGGCTTTTAAAAGATAACTTCACCCGCAAATACGAATTCTATAAACAGAAGCAGGAGACAAGCTTTAACCTGATGGTTTATGAACCGGATGACGTGAAGAATGAATATTATATACGTTACATCGGCACAGGCTCAAATGCAACTGATAAATTAAAAGAATTATCTTACCAGCTGCTAAAAGAAATGGGCGCTTCTGATATTACAGATATTGTAAATATTTTAAGAGAGAGCGATGCATCTGCTATTGAACATAAGATGGTTGAGTTTTGCAAGAAGCAGTTTGAGAAAATAAGAGAAGATTACAACATAACAGAAATGTTATTCGAGAAAGATGCGACAAGAAGCGAATCGAAGATAAAAGGAATGTTCTTACAGGCATTTCCATGGCTGCGTACCAGAGAAATTCCAGGAAGCTTTAAGCTGGATGAATCTGCAAAGAAATTTTACGTTGGAATAAAAACAAATACTGACTCTTTCAAAAAATTCCAAAGCTTAATAACAGCTATCATTGGCTCGAGTGTTGAGTTCAAAGATTCAGGCGATAATTCCTCCATTACATTCTATAGTGAGTGGGCAGGCTTGCCGTTATTCTATTCATATACCATTGCAGAGGAGCTGAAAGGATATTATAAACATCTCAGCAATAATCATAATGTAGATATGCATATTTCAAAAAATGCATTCATCTATAATGATATTATTCCGCTGAATGAAGAAGAGAAGAAAAGACTTAATGAAGCATATAGAGCGTATTTAATGGGAATGATTTTCGGAGTGTTCGATGTAATTCCTGAGAATGAAAATTCAAAAGCAATTTATAAATATACTAAGCAGGAAGGTATTACCGTAAAAAGAATTGAGCAGCTAGGGATAGAATCAAGATTAGTAAACAGATTATTTGAAGAGCAAGGAAAGGATTCTTTGAGATATAAAATTCTTAAAGACGCTGAGAAAGTAAAAGAAGAATTGATGAAAGCAGGAAAGCTTCCCGAAATGTTATTGATTTACGAATATTATTATGATGAAGTTTACAAACCCATGGAAATAGAATCTGCCGGTGAAGAAAAACGAAAGCTTGAATCGTATCAATACAGAATTGCAAGAGAACTTTCTAAGGAAATAGAAGAATCGATTCAGGAATCAGAACGTCCTGCATTTATTGACGCAGTACATAAACAGAAACGAGAATTTGCAAATTTCACAGAACTCATTGGTGACGGAAAGAAAAGAAAATTAAAGAAGAATCTTTTAATAAAAGATTTTGATAAAACAGAAAATAAAACAGAAGTAAAAGCAAACGGAACACAAACCGAATCTACTGAAAAACTTTCACTGGATGAGTTAAAAAAATATAAATCAGCACTTGAAGAAGGACTTATTTCCGAAGAAGAGTACAATAAAATTAAATCTCAATTTTTAAAATTATAATATGCCGACATACGAATACAGATGCGGGAACTGCGGAAATGAAATTGAAGTGATGCAGTCAATGAAAGATGCGCCGTTAACAAAATGCCCTAAATGCGGAAAAGAAACTCTGAAAAAAATGGTTAGCGGTGGAGCAGGACTTATATTTAAAGGAAGCGGATTTTATCTGACAGACTATAAAAACAAAAATACTTCTGAAGCATCGACATCTAAAAAATCAGAAACAAAAACCGAGACTAAAACAGAATCAAAACCTGCTGCAGCAAAGGACACTACACCGAAATAATTATTTTAATGCAGCTGCAGTAGCTGCATATCTGCTTACATCAAAACTTTCACCCAAGTATAATTTTCTAACGAGTTCGTCATTGGCGAGCTCGTTTGCAGTTCCCTGCCTGAATATTTTTCCTTCAATCAGTATATAAGCTCTATCAACTATAGAAAGTGTCTCGTGAACATTGTGATCAGTTATTAAAACTCCGATTCCTTTAGCTTTCAGCTTTGAAATTATTTTCATAATTTCTTCTGATGCAATCGGATCAATCCCTGCGAACGGTTCATCAAGGAGAATAAATTTCGGGTCAGTTGCCAGCGCGCGGGCAATTTCAGTTCTGCGCCTCTCACCTCCGGATAACTGGTATCCGTACGAGTTTTCAATATGAGTAATATTAAAGTCCTTTAATAGCTGATCACATTTTGCTTCCCGGTCAAACTTATCCATTTTCATAAATTCCAGTACAGCCATAATATTATTTCTGACAGAAAGTTTTCGAAAAATAGACGGCTCTTGCGGAAGATATCCGATTCCCAATCTTGCGCGTTTATACATAGGGAATTTTGTAATCGTTTCTTTTTCAAGCTCAATTTCACCTGCATCGGGTTTTACCATTCCGCAAATCATATAGAATGAAGTTGTCTTCCCTGCTCCGTTAGGACCGAGCAGCCCGACAATTTCCCCCTGTTTTAAATTCAAAGATACGTTGTTAACAACAACTCTCTTTTTATATTCCTTCGTTAAATTTTTTCCAGCTAATTCTATTACTGCCATTTTATATTTTACTATCTAAAGATAGATGAAATTACTTTGAAAAAATCTGTAATGTTTATTCCGTAAATTCCGGACTTAGCTCTCAGCACTGATATTCCATCGACGCAAACCATCACGAGAGCATGAATTATCCACGCATAGATGAACGAGCGAGCGCGTATTGCCTGAACTCCGAGTATTAGTCCCGCTAATATAGAACCGAATAATTCCAGTTCAGGTTTCCCTTTGTGCAGAATGAAGAACGGAATCATCTGGATAAAAATTGAATACCAGCCGAACTTAGGAAATAAGCCGAAAAGCATATAGCCGCGCCAGAAAAATTCCCAGCCAAGCATATAAAACGCCACGCACAATTCATAAAAAAGAAATATACCTAAATTATCTTTTACTTTAGAGCCGCCCTGCGGATAAGTGTTCGCAAAAGATTCAGAGCCGGAGACAATCCAAACAGCAGCAATCATGAATACGAAAAATATTGCAGTTGTTGTTAAGCCGTATTTCCAATCGCCCAACTGTAATCCATAATCAGATAATTTTTGCCTGAATACGAGCTTAATGGAAAGTATAGGAAGAATGAACATCAATGCGCCATCCATGCAGAACCAATACACACGTGAATCGAATCTATCGCCCCCTATATTATTGTAATAAAAAGTAGTAGATGCGAATGCAATTGAAATGAAAGTAATAACAGCGATGGAGAGAAATATATAGGAGACTTTGAAGTCCAGTTGTTTGAAGTTATCTTTTATATCTTTGAACTCTTTACCTATAATAGACATCTATTTCATTTTGATTATATACTGGAACTTCGGCGGGTTAATATTTACCACGTTCGCTTCAACAGGAAGCTGAATTTCGGGTACAAAATATCCGAGCGTATCATCTTCAAGCTTCTTAAAATCTATAAAGAGTTTTATTTCCGATGGATTTATTTTTGAAAGCTGCTCTACTCCGCCTTTTAAAGAAACTTCTGCTTTTGGCGGAATTAATAAAACCTCTTTATTATCAGGAACATTATTAATTGCGATATCTATCCCCTCAAAATTTTTATCGGCTGCAAGCTCTACATTAAAACTATACCGCACTGATTTCGGCTCTATCCTGATAAGATTTCCGAGAGTGTCTTTTATATTTATAAGACCAGACATATTTGAATTAATGTCTTCGATAACTTTCACTTCAGTCGGCACAAACTTTATCCTGTTGATGACAGAATTAGCTCCTATGATTTTAACTGAGTCGGGGCTTAGTTTTACCGTGCCCACTAATTTATAATTATCTTTAGTCTTTATAATTAAATTACTTCTGAGGCGTACATACTTTTCTGAATATTTATCCAGATTGATATTAATTTCTTCCGGTTCAATTTTAGTAAGTGTTATGTTTGACGGAAGATTTAATCTATCCTGAATGGATTGATTAGTAATAATTTTAGATTCAGCTTTATACTTTGATAAGTCGAGTTTGTAATGCAGCTTTTTGAACATAAGTATGTTCAGAAGATCCCAGCCTTTGCCGTTAACAGTGACATCTAAATTAGAAGGCAGCTGGTCTGAAACTGCCTCCGATTTAGAATAAGTTAACTCAAGCGGTACTTCAACTTCGATGCTGTAAGTATAGCTGAGATTCAGATAAATCCAAAGAATGACAGCAAAGAAAATTGAAAGAAATAATATTTTAGGATTTTTGAACAAAATTATTTGAACTGTTTAAGTTGGGATTGCCAATCTGCGTCACGAAATTCGCCCCGCATAGTTGCATTTACAAGTCTGTATACTCCGGTGCCTGTTTCTTTCTCTATAAAATCTGCCTCAGTACCACCCTGCAACACATCATACTTCCACACCTGATAACTTTTTTTATCGCTTTCAAAAGGATTGAGCTGTATATCGCTCGGCGGTCCGTAGATAACATATATTCTGCCTCTGTCGGTTTTCCAGCCGGGGTTATAATCTTCTTTAAACAGGTTATTTGCTTCAT
This sequence comes from uncultured Ignavibacteria bacterium, assembly GCA_937974175.1. Lineage (GTDB taxonomy): Bacteria > Bacteroidota > Ignavibacteria > Tepidaquicellales > Tepidaquicellaceae > JAFDZO01. The sequence goes on along the minus strand of CALJIG010000133.1, from coordinate 5,861 downwards.
TCATTCTTTTGAAGTAAGCAATTTTAAATTCATTCTGTGGTGTCATAGGCATATTATCTCTAGCTTTCCAGAATGCATACGTGAACTTCCGTTTTTCTTCCAATGTGCTTAGATTTCTATACTTCTTTATCTCATCATCTGTTCGTGTATAAATAGCTTTATCAAATAGATCGTCAAGATCTTTTTCATTTAAGATAACATATTCAGATTTAAGATAATCATCCTGTCCTTTATCGGAACTTTGTCTCTCATCCGTTGAGGTATAAAGAAAAAACTTTTTCGTTTTAATTACATTAAGATTTTTTTGAGCATCAACAAGACTTAGCTCAAAAATATAAATACCGGTTTTTAATGAATCAATTTTAAACATACCTGTCTCAACTCGCGATTCAGCATTACGTTTTATTTTTTTTTCGGAAGAAATCAATTCTTCATTATTGGAATTCAATATCCTTCTTTTGATAGTGTATTCATCAGATACATTTGCCGTGGAAAGATTGTACAGCTCTGTATAGTAATACATCTCCGGAAAATTTTTCCCGTACAAGCTCCCCGGATTGGGTGTAACTTCCAGCGTGTTTTTATAAAAAATATTTTTTGTGTCTGAAGATTTTACAATTGAAGTTGCCAGTTCAATATCGCTGATTTTAGCTGCACCGTTGAAATCTTCCAAAAGCAAATCAAACTCGATACTGTCTCTCATTTCTGAATTGTTGAAATCTGATGCGATGACCAGCATTTTGTACTCACCGTACTTCATTTCATAATTAATCTGACCTACTATTTTACTTTTTAAATTATCTCCTGAAGTATCTGAAACAATAGAAGGTACTTTATAAGTATTTACGGCTAAAGGCTGCGATGAGTTTTTTGCAAAAATAGTAACTTCAAGCTTTGCATCTGCGGCATAACCGCCGCCAGTACCGGTATATTTTAAAAATTTTTGGGAAACAGCGTAATACACTTCAACAATATCTTTCCCTTCTGAACCTCTGAATACTGAGGCAGAACAATCGAAAAAATATATTTTTTCACCAGTGCCGGAATAAGAATTTTGTACAAAAAAGAGGGCAAGAAATACAATTAATATATGTCGCATAATATAATATTTTAAAAAAAAAGGTAACCCTGCTTTTCAGCAGGATTACCTTAACGTAAATAAAAGAAACAAATATTTAGAATCCTACATTCAGAGTAAAGTACTGGTTTGTAGAATTGAATCCTGTTTCATTAATGACTCTGTATGCATAATCAAATCCTAAAGTCAAACTTCCAAAAGGATATTTAACACCTGCACCGAATGAAGGTCCGAATAAGCTTTTATTTACGTCATCTATTTCGGAGTGATCCGGATAAACAGTAAATGCACCTCTTAAAAATACCATTTGGTTATAGTTATATTCTAAACCAAATTTGTATTCATCAGAAGAAAAGCTTGAATTTTGGAAAGTAGACGATAGAGTAACATTATTGTTTTTTGAAAATGTTGTAGAATAGCCAAGACCTATTTCTAAATTAGTCGGTAGATCAGATTCCTGTAATGTAACTCTTCTTACAACCTGAACACCGTTTTCAATAAAGGTTCTGTCTAAACCGGGGCCGTTAAATTTCATTGAGCTTCCCAGATTCTTAAGAGCTATACCAAATCTAAGTCCGCTGGCACCGGCAATATATTGTAAACCGAAATCGAATCCGAAACCTGTAGCACTTACTTCTGCAATTTGCTCACTGATGAGTTTGAAAGTTGTACCGAAACGAATTTTATCGGTCATTGCTTTTGCAAAGCTAAGTGTACCAACTATATATGTAGGAGCGAAAGTTGCGCCTGTACCGTCCGGTGAATATTCAGTTGTTACAAGTTCTTCTTCACCGAATGACATAGCTCTTATAGAGCCGCCAACGGTTCCTAAACCGCCAAGCTTTACAGCACCGGCGAAATAGTTCATATTGATATCGGCAAGATAATTCATAGAAGAGAACATAACTTCCCCGCTATTTGAATTAATTTCAGAAAGACCTGCCGGATTCCAGTACATGGCATCAATGCCGTTCACTGTTGCTAAATTGGATCCTCCAAGAGAGGTACCTGAAGAACCGATAGGGATTAGCAATTCAGGAGCAGCCAAAGTACCGAATTTCTTCTTTGGGCCTGAGTAGCCGTTTTGATAGGCTAAACTGACTGCTATTAGAATTATTATTATTTTTATATAAAATTTCATTTTTAATTAATCTCCTTTTAAGATTTACCTGCATCCCCTGAGTTGAAGAGGATGCAGGAAGTTAATATAACTTAGAAATCTACTCTTTCTTCAGGTGTAAATATTGCCAGTTTCATAGTTTTCTGACCAATGCCGGGAGCATCTATTAATGCAAGATACAATCCCGAAGCAACCGGTATATCATCTAAGTTTTTCAGATCCCAGTTCATAGTTGAATTTTGATCGTTCTTGACAAGTTTCTTTACTAGATCACCATTCAATGTATAAATTCTGATTGTCACATTTATCGGTAGTTTTCTAAACGTTACGAATCTTTGAGTAGAAGATTTTTCATTAACATTGTAACCATAATATGGATTTGGTACAACTCTGATATCATTTAACGCACCTTTTTCAGAAGCTACTGTAATACTTCCAATTAACGGTTGTCTTGAATCAAATTCATACACAACTCCAGGTCGTGTTACTGTATAAGGATAGATAGTGAATTGATCACCTGCTGTCCACTTTGAGCTGGCGTTAATTGAACGCGGAGCCCAGACGTACATTACATCAGTAGTTCCCTGGCGTACGTAAAGGTTATTTGCGAAAGCAGTCAATGAAGTATATTGAGTTAAATCTGATTCGGAATAAGTTGAACCGAAAATATACAATCTTTCACCGCTTCCAGATGTATCAGACTGAGGCATCCATTTTCCATCAACAAGACCTATAGGTCTTACATCGTTGTTTTCAACAAATGCACAGTTTAACTGTCTTACTTCGGCATTTGTAAGAGGATCAACTTCAAATACCTTGAAAGGAACTTTTTTTCTATCCTGATATATATAACCAATTTGTTTATTGATGATATATGGAGCATATGAAGGATCAGCTACATAATTCGGATCTGTTCCGCCTGTTGCAACAAATCTATATGCTGACTGTCCTGAATTTTCATCTGCCTGGAATACTATCTTAACTTTTTTCAGGGAGTCAGACTTATAACTTGAGCCTAAGCCTGTGTAAGTTAATGCAGTAGGATAAGTTAATGACATAGATAATGACTGCCATTTCTTATCATCAGAAATTACAAATTTAGAACCTGTCAGCCAATTATTATTTGACGGAGAATATTCCCAGCCGGGTAGTCTTGTTTGAATACTATCAGGAGATCTTGTTGTTGAGACATCCTTAAGAACACCTTCATTATTCGGACTTGTACCCTCTTTGGTTCTTATTCTTACAACGTTTATTAATAAACCGTCAACAACACGTGCGGAATCTGTTCCGCCTGTTCTGTTTCTGGTGAACTTCAAATTAAGTACTTTGGCAGTTGAATCAAAGCCTGAACCAAATTTACTATCCTTTTCGTTAACTTTTTTCAGCGTATCAAATGAGGTACCACCGTTCAATGAACGTAAGATATTATATGTTGTATCACCTGTTCTGAAAGAAACTCTGTATTTAGCATTCAGAAGTTTTGTTTGGTCAACAACCTTAGGCATTACACCTAAATCTTTTCTATTTGTGGTGATTGTGTCACCGTTTGCATAGAAGTAATCAGTTCCGGCAGTTGGTGCTTCAGGTCTGATTGTTATTAATTGAGTTGATAATGAATTTCTGATAAGCTTACCGCCTCTCAATACTGATGATTTTCTTGTTACTGAATCATAAGAAAGAGGTGCACAAATTCCGTAAGCTACAATTGCAAATTTATATTCATTACCGACAATAAATTTATCTCTTCCACCGTATTCTGCAGAATATTGAGTTCCGTTTAAAGTAATGCTTCTTTGAAGACCTTTATTCGGAAAACCTGCAGGAACATTCATTTTATATGGAGGCATAATCGGGAACGGACCCACTTGTTCTACACCGTTCACTACTACGTTTGTTTTGAAAGTATCAACAACTATTCCAATTGTATCTCTCAGATCAAAAGCATCTATAAGAGTTACATCGCTGTTGATTGTTTCAGGTCTGGTAAAATCAGGCAATTGTGATGCTGATTTTTTAATTTCATAAATTTCATAACCTTGGAATTTATATGTTCCCTGATTAAATAATTGATCCTTGAAATTATACTGCTCTGAAACATCTCCCCATGAGAATGTAACATCAACGGTACCAATAGTACTATTTGGCTTATAGCTGACGTTTACTACAGGAGGAGGAGGAGGAGGAATAACTTTAAAGTTCAAATCAAATACTTTTTGAGCAATATCGCTATTTCCTTTTAATTTTGTTACAGAGTTTTTATTGTTTGAACCTTTTGCAACAAACTGAGCTAATACTATATTTTGTGTGTCTCCCGGTGCTACGGTAAAGTTCTTAGCACCTGAGTTGAAGATCATTCTTCTATCTCCGGGAGGACTATTTTCAGGTGTTCCTGAAGTTAAACCGCCGCAATTTTTAATAATTGCGCCCGGGCTACCTTCCCACCAGCCGTTACCTGTTTCAGGATCACCAGGATAACAGTATTTTGTAGTAACCGGAGGATTTTGTGTAGGATCAAGCCATGGAGTACCATCTCTTTTTATACCGGTCAAATAATTAAATGCACCTAAAGGTACAGATTGAGGATCTTGTTCGCAAGCTATACCGCCGCTTCCCGTATTTGTAAAATATACAAAGGAAGTTAAACCAAGCTGTCTGTATCCTCTTTTAATAACTTTATTTTCTGAACCCGGAGGGAAATAACTTGTATCATTTGAGGTCGGATCAGGAATAATAGGGCTGCGGAAGAAATCCATACCTGATGCAGGAGGTGCAGTTCCATATGTTTGATCCTGATTAGTTGCATTGTAGCAAAATGCCATATTTCTTGACTTATCGTGACCAATATAATCATCTGTTGCTAAACCTAAGTCCGGGTCAACAACTACACCAAAGTGTGTTGAATCCCAGTTTCTTCCTGATTTGTTTATAACAACCCAGTTAACAAACTGAAGATCTTCTAATCCCGGTGAAGTATAAGCCCATAGCGTCAAATGTGTTTCAGCAAAGATAGGCAATGTACCACCGGAAAAACCTTCCGATGAAGTATGATTTGAAGGATCTGCATCTGTTAAACAAACGAAGATTGTCTGTGAGGCATCTTTGATACCGGGTCTATCTATTAACGGATTAAATTGCTGATTTCCGTCAACGTCTACATAAGGAGCTCCGTAAGGAACCATTAATCCCCAGTTGGCGTAATCAGGATTTGTCTGAGCGTTATCGCCGGCGACAATTTTATACAATTTAAAAGAACTATTTGTTTTAAATTTTGGATCTGTTGGTACTGTCTGATCAACATATCCCGGGGCATATTCACCATTATATGAGGCATTTCCCAACCTTAAATTTCCATTGATATATGTACCAATAGAAAGACCGGTTGTGAATATAGCAAATTTAGCCTCAGATTTAGGCCATTGAAATCCGGGAGTATTTGTTGTCCGAATATCCTGATTAAATGTTCCGGTATTCTGAACCCAGGTTGCAATATTATTCGCGGTTATTTGAACCTGCGCTTTAATTACTGCATCTAAATTCGTAGGGCGGAAATCGTAGGGATTTCCGGTAATAATCCTGACGTCAGGCCTTGCACCTGCGTCAGAGATTAATATACCCAGAAAAAATAATATTATTAATAATTTATTTTTCATTTCTAAAATT
>CALJIG010000132.1 GCA_937974175.1 uncultured Ignavibacteria bacterium | reverse complement strand
CAATACGGGATTATACGCAAAATTATGTGTATGATGAAGTTGGAAATATTCTTCAAATGAATCATACTGCCGGCTCGCAAAATAGCTGGATCCGTTATTATACATATGATACATTAACAAACAGATTGTTAAGCACTAAGGTTGGTAATGAAACATACTTATACCCGCACCACACAAAACATGGTTTTGTTACTGCTATGCCTCATTTGGAGGATATAGGATGGAATTTTAAGGAAGAAGTAGTTAAAACCATCAGGCAAAGAAGAACAGACGGCGGCTTACCTGAATCTACATACTACCAGTATGACGGGCAGGGGCAGCGAATACGAAAAATAACCGAAAACCAGGCTTCTGCAGGAGGCACACCCACAAAAAAAGAAGAACGGTTATACATAGCCGGTTTTGAAACCTACAAAACCTATAGTGCAAATAACGTAAATTTTGAACGGCAATCATTAAGTCTGCTTGAAAAAGAACACCGTTTTGTGATGATTGAAACTGTAATTCACAATGATAACACTGCTTCTTCTGAAACCGTGGGTTCAAGATTAACACGCTATCAGCTTCATAATCATCTCGGCTCGGCTAATTTGGAGCTTGATGAAAATGCTAAAGTGATAAGCTATGAAGAATACCACCCGTATGGCACTACCGCATACCAGGCAAATAGCAGATCAATAAAATCCGCAGCCAAACGTTATCGTTACACTGGAATGGAGCGCGATGAAGAAAGCGGGCTGGAATATCACAGGGCACGATATTACTTGCCATGGCTGGGTAGGTGGTTGAGTGCGGATCCAAAGGATCGTTTAAAAACTAATATTAATATCAATAATAAAGAATCATTATCAACTATAGTTAACACATTTGAGTGTTTTAGAAATAACCCTATTAATTATGTAGATTTGTCAGGACTACAATCAGATACTCTTGAACAACCACCTACTATTGCAAAACAGGGAGATAAGTGGTCTCACAAAGATGAAGATAATTTGATTTGGAATTATGAATATGAACAAGGAGTTGGATGGGTATCTGCTGGTGTAGAAGGAATAGTTAATCTGAAAGAGGTTCAAATTATTGAAGAAAAACCCACTTGGTTTAGTAGAGCTTGGACGGCCATAAAGAGATTTGTCAAAAGCAGCGACTTTGTAGTTGAAGTTGGTGGAAAAGTTAGTGTTGGTGTACAAGCTAAATTGAAAGGAAGTCTATATGGAGTTGTACAAGGTTCAGCTGATGTAAATCTTGTAAAGTATGAAATGGTTTCTGGAAAGGTTGATTTTACAGAACTTGGTACCGAAAACTCTGAAGCATATAGTGGTGATTATATTGGAAAAGATGGAGTCAAAGTTTCTCAGAGTATTGAGCTTACAGGTGGTGTTCTTGGTAGAGACATAATTGGAGGGATGTATGAGCACTCATTTACAGGATATAATGGTAGTTTTAAGGATGAAAAACATGATTATGGTGTCTATTTAGTAGTACCTATAACAGAATCCAAGAAAGCAACAGAAACACAAAAAGAAGCATACAAAAAAGCATTAGAATCATCTGGTCTCATAGAACCTTTAGAGTTAAAAGATCCAGCAATAGGTGCATTAGAAAAGGATTTCTATGGACTTGACATAGGGTTGGGGGCAGCATTAATATTAGGGATAGATATCAATTTCAAGATTGGTTTGAAGAGATGACTGATACGTATTGTCTATTATGAAAATCATTAAATCATTTTTTTTAAGAAATAATATCTTGTTCTTAATAAACTAAAAATTAGATTTTGTAGTTTTAAATAAAAAATAATTATCATGAAAACAACAATTTCCGGTTCCGTTATAATTCCTGATAATGATAAAAATGCATGTACTGGTTTTTTGAATTTATCAGTTAAAGTTTACCAGGTTACACTAAAAACAGAAAAACCTCTATTAACTCTACCGGTTGATGAAACCGGGAAGTTTACCGGGGAAATTCAATATGAAAAAGGTTTTTCCCTGGTCGCAAGATTATACCTGCAATTATCCGAACAACAGGTACAGGAAATTCTTATTGATGAAAGCGGACCGCTTTGTTACAGCAGTGTATCATCAATTAACTTTACATACTATCCTGATAAACAGGGAATACCTTTATATAACCGAATTAAAAATTCTGTATCCAAACACTTAGGGAACCTGTTATTGAAGGACTTAAACGAACAGCAGCGTATAAAGCTCTTATGCTTAGCCTGCATCGGTGAGCCTGATCTTAACAGACTATTGAATGCAAACAGGCTATATGCAGAATTACAGTCTGAAATTTTGATTTGTAAAAGAAAAATTGATGCCGCTTTAAAGCAAAAAGAAGCTGAGCAGGAATATCTTAATAAAGCAGCATCTGCCCTGCAGAAAATATCCTCAAACAATGAAACAGAAGGAGTAATGTTTGCCTTAGCAGGAACAATTACCGGGTCTGAATTGCATTCTGTTCTTACTTTAAGTAAAGATAATATCATTGCTGCTCTTGAAAAAGCTACAAAGGAAAATGTAATATATAAAAGCAGCTTATTTGAGGATATTGCTGAAGGATTAGTTGTGATCAGAAATTGTTTGCTTATGAATTCATTTTATGATAACATGTTTTACGATGCTAAAATTATTCATTTATGCTCGCTTCAGTTATCTAAAAAAAGCGATTTGCTTGATTTAACCATAGATGCCGGAAGTTTGCAATCGTTATTATCTGATGAAGAAGAATCCGGCGGTAAACCATTAACTCAAAAGCCTGCCGGTAATATTGTAACGGGTGGCGGAAAAATTAACTCTGATATACCAAATAACGAAGAACTGAAAAAAATTATTGAGATCGATCTGATTCTAAATCAATTTCCTCCGTTGTTGGAACTTTCTGTTCAGGAATCCGCAAAGCTGCCCGGTCATCTTGATGAGGAAATATTAATTAAAAAAGATTTGAATAGCTGGCTTATATCGATTAAAAGTATAAAAGGAGCTGCCAAATATCCTGAAAAATATAAAGAAAGTGATAACCCGGAAGAAAGTTATGCTATTGATATTGTAAGGGCATTTTCGGAGAAATATCCATCCCAGTCACTTGCTGTAAACCTGGGCAAAACAAAAATGCCGGGAATAGAACAAATATTGACGATTTTAAATAAAAATAGAGATTTTAATATTTCTAAGCAATCTGCTAATACTTTTTTCACAGTGTCAAAAGACCCGAAAAAACCAAGAGAGATCAAACAAGAAGATTTAACCCGGCTGCAGTCATTGCAAAGATGTTATAAGCTTACTGAAGGTTTATCCGGAATAAACCAGCTTGAGGCGCTGGCATCAAGCGGTCTTGATTCAGCCTACAGAATAGTGACAATGGGAAGATTTGATTTTGCCGATAATATGCAAAAGCGTGGTATCAGCAGAAAAGAAGCGGATTTTATTTATTGCCGTGCGAAGTCTATAAGTGATACTGTTACAAACCTTGCTGTTCTGTATCAAAGATTTGAAAGTAAAGATGCAATGCTGCCCGGAATAATGAGAAATGGAAGCGGTAACCAGCCGCCTGCAGCCGCAGGCTTGCCGGATATGAAGTCAATTTTCGGCAGCCTTGATACTTGTACCTGTAATCAATGCCAGTCAGTATTCAGTCCTTCAGCTTATTTAACGGATTTATTGCACTGGATAAAAAGTGATGTTGTTTGTGAGAATACAGGCAAGAATGGATATTCAGCATTGACCGGAAATTCTTCTAAAACCAGAAGGGGCGATATATCTTATATTAAATTAAATTGCAAAAATGCGGAAACAGAGCTGCCTTATATAGATCTGGTGAATGAGATCTTAACTCTAAACATCGAACCAAATGCTGACTACAGCGTGCTTCAAACAAATAATTCATCTGAAGAGCTATTGGTTCAGCCGGAACATCGTAATGATATGATAGAAGCTAAGTTGATGGATTATTCATACACATGGAAACTGCCATTTGATGTTAAACTTGCTGAATCACAGAAATATTTGTCAGAGCTTGGTACTACTCACTCTGAACTGATAAGAACATACAGTAACCCGGATACACATTTCAATTCGATTTATTGGGCAAAAGCATACCTTGGGATTAATGAAAACGAATATAAGATACTTATTGCTAATAATGCAGCAGGTGCATCATTCTGGGCAAAACATTGGGGTTTAAGCTCTTCTTCAAATAATGTTGGTGAAATATTAAGAAAATCCGGCTTAACTTTGGATGAACTTGAGGATATTATTAGGTCAAAATATGTTAATGGAAATTCTGCCATTACAATTTTACGTCCGCATAATGGACCTGATGATTGTAACACCGATGCGTTTACTTTTTCACCGGTTTTAAATTCGGCAGTTGCAGAAAGGCTTATGAAATTTGAGCGATTGAGAAGAATTAGTAAGTTAAGTATCTCTGAGCTGGATAAAGCTATTGAATCATTTGGTAACGTAATTAATGAAGAATTCATTATTAAGCTTGCATCAGCAATTTATCTGAAGGATAAAATAAGCAAAACATTTATTGAGGTGTTAATATTTTGCAGCGATAGACCTTTCTTTGATAACATTAAAAAATCCTGGACAGAATATTATACTGATAAATACCGTAATAGTTCTTTCAGCGATGCAGTAAAAACTTTTTTTGATCCGGTTACACTGGATTCTTCATCCAACACTAAAAAAATTAAAGATCTTTTACCTGATGAAAAAGCAATTATATGTTTTGCTCTGAAAATTGATGAACAGGAATTAGATGCGATTGTAAACTGTAATTTTCCTTCTTCAAATCCTGTTTTAACAACCGGGGTAGTTTCTGATTTAGAAGCATATTGTATCCTGGCTGATGTTCTTAATTTAAGTATCAAAGAATTGATATCCTTTATAAGTATGAGCGGCAATCCGTTTTCTGCTAACCCCGTGAACCCGGCTCAAATAATTAAATTTATTGATAAATACTTAGAATTTAAGAAACTATGTATTCTGCCAACAGCATTTTATGATATTAACAGAGGTAAGGGATATTTTGAACTGGATAACCAGGGAAAAGCTGTAGATCCAAATTTCGAAAAAATTGCAAGAGACGCCTGGGAAAAAATAGAATTAGCTTTAACCGAAACCAGGAATCAGTATCCTTCAGGATACGATGATAATAATCAGCCGATAATTGATGAAAATGATGAACATTTAGCTCCATATTTGGAAGACATAATTTCAAGATATCTTGGTGAACTTCTAAGAATAAATGATGACAGTATTAAACAACTTATAAATTATAATAATTCTGCTTGGTTTAGCAATTTCATTTCTGTCAATGTTGCAAGGGACTGGGATTCTATTTCAGGTCAATTTACAAGAATGTACAGGTATTTAAACAGAATTTCTATGTTTAAGAATTTATGCAGTTTAAGTGATTTAGGATTAGAATCAGGTATAGACGTTAAAATTCATAGCCGCATACAGATACCTAATGATTCATTTTACTGGCTTGATGATAACTATTCAGTATCAAATCTTGAACATTTAATATGGCTAAAGAATGCTGCTTTACAATCTGAATTTCTTGATATTCAGCAGAATGAATATTTCCAGAAAGTGAGTGATTTACTCAATAATATAGGAAATTTACCTGAAGATCTTTATATAATTTCGGGGCAAAACAGTTGTATCAAAGAAATGAGTAATGACGATTTTATTGATATGTTTGAAAAGACACAAGTGGTTACTTCATCTACAGCTGATCTAATTGAGATAATGACTTCTTTAATTTCTATATATAATTTATCCAAGAAGATTGATTTAAAATATTCTGAAAGCTGGAAATGGATTTGGTCAGCAAATCCAACAGGTGGATATACTGAGAGCAATATCAGCGATTTCAGAGAAAACATTAGAGGTCATTTAAGAAACAAATATTCAGATTTTAAGTCATGGAGCAAATACATTATACCTATACATAATAAATTCAGATCAGATTTAAGGGATGCCTTGGTTTCATTTTATATAGGTCAGAGGGGTTTTAAAAACGAAAGTTCAATTTTTGACCATTTTCTATTTGATGCCGAAATGGAACCATGCCGTAAAACTACCAGAATTTTGATGGCAATATCATCCGTTCAGTTATTGATACACAGGTCGTTAATGGGATTGGAGACTGATGTTTGTATGGATGAGGACGATAAAAATGAGTGGGAATGGAGAAAAAATTACAGGGTTTGGGAAGCGAACAGAAAAATATTCTTATATCCTGAAAACTGGATAGAACCTTCTTTAAGGCTTGATAAATCACCGTTTTTTAAAGAAGCAGAAGATCTGCTTCAGCAGGATGAAATAAATGCTAATAACTGTGAAAAAGCATATTTCAATTATTTAAGCAATTTAAACGAAGCTGCAAGATTAGATATCAGAGGAACATATATTGAAACAGATCCCGAAGAAAAAATCCATGTAATCGCCAGGACATGGAATGCTCCATATGCCCACTATTACAGGTATAGAACTAAAAACAAATGGTCAACATGGGAAAAAATTGAACAGGATATTGAAGGAGATCATATTATTCCTGTTGTATTTAACAGGAGATTACATTTATTCTGGCCTGTATTTATTGAAAAAGAGCATCGTAAGATCAAAAGAATTATTGATGGAGAAGAACAAAATGCTCCTTATTACGAAATCAAGATGTGCTATTCCAGATTAGAATTTGGAAAATGGACTGGAAAAAAAATTCTTGATGGTACAGTACTGGCAGGACACTATTGCGGGCCGGATGCATTTAATAATATTTACAGAAAACTTGGAACTGATGAATTGAGAAAAGGGGCAAGACTTGCTGAAAATCTTGAAACCTATGCCCAGGTAAGCCTTGAAAAAAATTCGTTTTACTTTTGGGGTGAAAAAACTAATCCCGGAAATGATCTGATTATTAATTGCAGGCGGGAATATGCAAAGGAATGGGAGACTTATCACACAGGTTATACGGAATTAGCATTTGAAGACAGGTTCCTGATAACTTCGTGCAGCAATAAAGTAGAAATAATACCTTCAGTAATAGACACAACTTGGCCTGCAACATTAATTGCCCGTCCAAATCAAACAATCCCCAAAGCAATGCAAATGCTTCAGGGAGTTGACAGAATTGATACTGAATCACTTGAAAATGGATTATTCGTTAAAAACATTCGGGCGCATGTTGGCGGTTCATTTAAGATATTCAGGGACACTAACAGCAAATTCATATTGACATATCCTCACCAGTATAAGGATGCGATGTGGAACAGCGCATTCTTCTTTAGTGATAAAAAACATTCTTTCTTTATTGAAAGAAACATATCAGTAAAATGTCAATGTTATTTCAAAAGAACAGGAAATAAATTTGAGTATGTTTGTGAAAATGTTTCAACACCAGGAAACAAATTCATTGTACAATCTTTTGAGCATCCTTTCGTTTGCTTAATGCTTTCAGAGTTAAACAAATATGGTATTACCGGGCTTTTGAATTCAAAAAATCCTGATATCAGGAGGCAGACTAAAATCATTAATAAGTTTAATCAGGAATATCTTCCTGTAAACTCATATATTGTAAATCCGTATCCTAAAGATGAGTATGATTTTTCTTATAACGGAGCATATTCACATTATAACTGGGAAGTATTCTTTCATTTGGTTTCTTTAATTGCAAGGGAATTGAAAAATAACAATAAATTTTCTGAAGCAATTAAATGGCTGCAGTTTGTTTTTGACCCGACAAACCATGAAAACGCATTTGGTAATTTAAGATATTGGATGATAAAGCCGTTTATGCAGGATGTATCTGATGGCTCTATTCAGAATTTAATGCGTCTATTAAGCGGAAACGCATTAAGTAATGATGAAGAGACGAAGAAAAAAGAATTATGTGCCCAGATAGAAGACTGGAGAGATAATCCTTTTGAACCGCACAGAATAGCCGCAATGAGAAACAGGGCTTATATGTTATGGGTTTATATGGAGTACATTCAAACTCTGCTAGATTGGGCAGATCATCTGTTCACACAGTTTACTACTGAATCTATTAACGAAGCTTCAAATCTGTATATCATGGCATTTAATCTATTGGGAGAAAAGCCAAAAAAGATCAATAAAAACAATACAACAAGCTTTTGTTATAATGATTTGCTGAACGGGTTAGATCCCTTCTCAAATGCATCTGTAAATATTGAAAGCCAGTTAACAGGGGCAGAATTTTACAACAACTGTATGTGCAATTCTAATGCATATAATAGTTCCAAAAACTATTCCTTGCCCAATTTACTATTTTGTATTCCGGAAAATCCAAAATTGCTGGAATATTGGGAAAAAGTTAATGACAGATTGTTCAAGATCAGGAATTGCAGGGATATTAATGGTAATATCAGAGAATTACCCCTGTTTCAGCCTCCGATAGATCCTGCGCTTCTGGTACGTGCAACTGCAATGGGTCTTGATATATCAGAAGTTTTAGAAGATCTGGCAACCCCTCCGCTAAATTATCGTTATTCATTTTTGATTCAGAAAGCAAATGAATTTTGCGGTGAGGTTAAATCACTTGGAGGTCAATTACTATCTGCTTTTGAAAAACGGGATGCAGAAGAACTTTCATTGATAAGGCAATTGCATGAACAAAATATATTAAAGGCATCCAAGAATTTAAAAAAACTCCAGCTTGAAGAGGCAAAGAATAACCTAAATTCTTTGATGCATAACAAAAAATTGATTGAAATCAGACTTAATGACTACCAGGGAAGAGCTTATATAAGCGGTAAAGAATTGAAAACTATTGAACTTACTTCAAATGCTGATAAATACATGAAAATTGAGCAGGAAACAAAATTGTTAGCTCAAATTCTAGGATTAATACCGCAATTTCATCTCGGTCCAATTCCTTCTGCAGAAACCGGCGGCAGGACTCTTGCGCACATCACAGATGTAATTGCGACATCATTTGGTGTATATGCATCATTACTGAGGAACAAAGCATCAATGTCTGCTACTTACGCAAATTATGAAAGAAGATATGAAGATTGGGCTTTACAGATTAAAACTGCCAATGAGGAATTAAAACAAATTGAAAAACAGATTTTAGGAGCTGAGATCAGAATTGCACTTGCTGAAAAAGAACTGGAAAATCATGAACTGCAGCAAGAGCAATCGAAGGAGATATACGATTGGATGAAATCAAAGTTTACAAATCAGCAGCTTTATACCTGGATGTCAGGCGAATTAATGAAACTGCATAGGAAAGCCTATGAACTTGCTTACGATATGGCTAAACATGCACAAAAGGCATATCAAAATGAATTAGGTAGAACAGAAGCGCCTGTTGTGTTCGGAAACTGGGATAGCGGCAGGAAGGGGCTTCTGGCTGGTGACAGGTTGAGTGTTCAATTGAAAGAACTGGATTCAATGTATATAAAAAATAATAATAGAGAATACGAGCTAACAAAAAGTATTTCTTTGAAATTATTACATCCGGATAATTTAGTACAATTAATAAAAAATGGAGAATGTACTATAAACCTTCCGGAATGGCTATTTAATTTAGAATTCCCGGACAAAAAGTTATATGCAATGAGAATTAAGAGCGTAGCAGTATCATTACCTTGCATAACAGGTCCCCATACATCAACCAATATCAAACTATCATTGAAGAATCATTGGATTGGTTGGAATGTATCAGATACAACTGTAAATTATTCTGCAACATTTGATGAAATTATAACATCATCTTCGAATAATGATCCTGCTGTTTTTGAAGCAAATTTAAGAGATGAACGATATATGCCATTTGAAAACAAAGGGGTAGTTTCCCAATGGGATATCAGCTTACCAAATCAACATGATTTTGATTATAGTACAATAAGTGATTTAATATTACATGTACGGTATGTGGCAAAAGGAGGTAATACTACTTCATCATCAACAATCCCAATTAATGCTAAACAATTAATGTCATGGAAGCATGACTTTCCGCAAGAGTGGCATTTGATGCACAATAATATAGTCGACCCAGGTGTAGATAATGCTTTCGCTAAATTAGTGGATATTGGATGCCCGGTATTGACAACAGATCATATTTCATATCAAATGAGATTAGCGGGGAAAAATTCAGGCAGTGTTGATAAATTATTTTATTCTTATAGAGAAAATAATGGGGAAATTAAAATAGTTGAAATTGTAGATAACAATAGTTCTAATATGCTTATAAAAAATGGAGTAATTAACATTAATAGTAACATTGTAGAAGATATCTGGATTATTTATGAATTAGAACCATGACAAATTATGATAATTAATAATTTTTAATTTAAATCTATGAAAACATTATTAATTTATATTGTTATATCATTTTTATCGCAATTTTTACTCGCTCAGTGGGCAGTAGACAATTTGCAAACTACACAAACAGACGACCAAGAACCAGTACCAAGAATTCAATTCCTTAATTTGAATACAGGCTGGTTGGTTCATCCTTCAAAAAAAGATACTATTTTTAAGACAACAGATGGCGGACTACATTGGATCGGGAACAGAACAGTTGATACCAACAAGTTGTCAGGTCTGTTCTTTCTTAATAATAATACCGGTTGGGTAGCGGGTTACCACGGTAAAATTTCAAAGACCACCGATGGAGGTGTTAGCTGGATACTTCAGAATTCGGGTATCCAATCTTGGCTGAACTGCGTTCACTTTATTGATGCTAACTTAGGAATTGCTGTTGGCAGTAAAGATTCAAATAGGGTAATCCTGAAAACAACTAATGGTGGAACAAACTGGCAGATTCTAGTGAGAAATAACCAAGCGCGATTATATAGTGTTTTGATGCTTAATTCAAATACTGTATACTGTGTTGGTGATTCAGGAGTTGTTCTTTATTCATCAAATGGAGGCACAAGCTGGGTAAATCAAAATTCGGGAACCACTTCTACATTGAGGGATGTAATTTTCAAAAATTACGGACCAAACACTATTGGATGGATTGTTGGAAAAAATGGAGCGTTACTTACCACAATTAATGGAGGAACAAACTGGATTAGCCGTTCCTTTAATTCAGTCAATTTCTATGGAATAGATTTTGGTTCAATTGATACTGGGTATGTTTGCGGCAGAGGCAGAATATACAAAACTATAAATTCCGGTTTAAATTGGTTTCAACAATCGACACCGGTTCAAGATACAGTAAACATAAAAGATATTTTTTGTATTAATTCGCAAAATGTGTGGGCTGTACCTTGGTCAGGTCAGCTGATTTATACAACAAATGGCGGTGGACCAGTAGGCATTCAACCTATTTCAAATGAAGTCCCATCGGGTTTTTCACTAGCGCAGAACTATCCAAATCCGTTTAATCCAAATACTAAGATTCAATTTAGCATCTCAAAATCAGTATTTGCAATGCTGACAATTTACGATATAACAGGACGTGTGATGGCTATTCTGGTTAATGAAGATTTAAAACCTGGAATTTACGAAGTCGAGTGGGATGCTTCGCATCGGGCAAGTGACGTATATTATTATAAGTTAGAGGCTGAAACATATTCAGAAACAAAGCGGATGGTTTTGCTGAAATGAGAAAAACTTTTTTTGCGACGAGTTTTGTTATCCTATCTACTTTCGCACAGTGTTTACACGGGCAGGATTCCATAAAAGTTCTTCTTGAAGGAGTGTATGATGCTGACCAGAAGGCAAGAGATAATATGGAAAAACTGATAGAAAAATATGGTATAGATTCTCCACAGGTTGATTCAATGAAGACTATTATGTTGCGTTCAGATTCTCTTAATGAAGAGTTCATGAAATCCTTTCTTGAAGAACATGGCTTTTTAAGCAGAAGCAAAGTCGGAGAAAAGGGAGTGCAAGCAGAGTTTTTGGTCATTCAGCATTCCGGTAACCTTGATTTTCAGAAAAAATGGCTGCCTGAAATCTGGCGCTTAGCGGGAATTGGAGAATTACCTAATGAAATGGCTGCGATGCTTGATGACAGGGTAAGATTAAGAACGGGACCAAAACAGCTTTGTGGCACTCAATTTAAATGGAATCCGGATAATAATGAATGGCAGCTTGAAGATATAGAAGACCCGAAGAATGTTAATAAAAGAAGATTAGAATTGGGAATGGAAACAATTGAAGAATATATAAATTCATTTAAAAAATCCGAACAATAGAAGTATTAAAACCAAGCAAGTATGAAGCTGACAGGGATGCTTCGCAAAGAGCAAGTGGAGTCTATGATTATATGTTAGAGACCGATTCATACACAGAGAAAAAAGAATGGTTTTATTGAATTAGAATTTTAAACAATATTTAGTTTGAGAAGATTTGAAAAAAACAATTTTAGGCTAAACCTTATATTGTATAAATGATTTATACGAAATTTTCTATACATTTTAGTAAAATTTTTACTACAAATT
>CALJIG010000131.1 GCA_937974175.1 uncultured Ignavibacteria bacterium | reverse complement strand
GTGGACAGGGCCGGAATTGAACCGGCGACACACGGCTTTTCAGGCCGTTGCTCTACCAACTGAGCTACCTGTCCTTACAAAATTTATTTCTAAACTTTTGGCTTCGGACGCTGCCGCTTTCGCGGATTGCTCAAATTGAACTGCTGTCTCTTAGAACGAATTACCAAAATACCGATTTTCTGAAAGTTAATCAATTGCAAAAATGGGAAATCTTTAAAAACTACAATTTATTTTAATCTGACAGGTATTTTTTCATTTTATTATATCACTTATAATAGTATTTTAACATTTTTCTACCTTCTCACATTAAGAATTTATCAAAGAAACAAATAAAATTATGAAAACCAGAGGTCCTATTTCAAAATTCATTGAACAAAATTTCCTGCACTTTAACTCTGCTGCCTTAATTGATGCAGCAAAGGGTTATGAAACTCATCTTGACGAAGGCGGTAAAATGCTCGTATCACTTGCAGGTGCAATGAGCACAGCAGAGCTCGGCATTTCTTTAGCCGAAATGATAAGACAGGATAAAATTGCAATCATCAGCTGTACGGGAGCAAATCTTGAAGAAGATATTATGAACCTTGTTGCCCACTCGCATTATAAGCGCTTGCCTAATTACAGAGACCTTAGCCCGCAGGAAGAATGGGACTTACTTGAAAATCATTATAACCGTGTAACAGATACCTGCATTCCGGAAGAAGAAGCATTCAGAAGATTACAGAAGCATATTCATAAATTATGGAAAGAAGCTGATGATAATGGCGAACGTTATTTCCCGCATGAGTTTATGTATAAAATGCTGAAGAGCGGTGTGCTGGAACAATACTATGAGATCGACCCGAAAAATTCATGGATGCTTGCAGCGATGGAAAAGAATCTGCCGATTGTTGTTCCGGGCTGGGAAGACAGCACTATGGGAAATATCTTCGCGTCCTATGTAATCAAAGGTGAAATAAAAGCCTCTACAATGAAAAGCGGTATTGAGTATATGGCATGGCTTGCTGACTGGTATACAAAAAATTCAGGCGGTAAAGGCATTGGATTTTTTCAGATCGGCGGCGGTATTGCCGGTGATTTCCCTATCTGCGTTGTGCCTATGCTTTATCAGGATATGGAAATGCACGATGTTCCTTTCTGGAGTTACTTCTGCCAGATTTCAGATTCAACAACATCTTACGGCTCATACTCAGGCGCAGTCCCCAATGAAAAAATTACATGGGGAAAACTCGATATTCATACTCCTAAATTCATAGTTGAATCCGATGCTACCATCGTAGCGCCTCTTATATTCGCATGGATATTAGGGCAGTAAAAGCTATTGATAAATTGTTATCAGACTTGATAGCCCGTTAATTGAACGGGCTTTATTTATATTAGAGAAAATAAATTAATATAGTTCATAATTTCTAATAACCCTTATGAAACCCCAAAAAAATCTTTTGCTTATCAGTTTTCTGATATGCTCGTTTGTACTTTCTTCCTGTTCTGCTTCCTTCATGGTAATTGATTCTCCTAAAACAATGCCGCCGCCGCGCAAGCTTGATAAAAAACCGCGGGTAGCATTGGTACTTGGAGGTGGAGCATTTCTTGGAATGGCTCATCTTGGCGCGCTAAAAGTATTCGAAGAAAATAATATACCTATAGATTTAATAGTCGGTACAAGTGTGGGCAGCTTTGTTGGCGCAATGTATGCAAATAATCCTAACAGCGATTCACTCAGAGCTCTTGCAAACAAAGTAAAAACAGAAGAGATTTTCAATGCTTCAATCTTTAATTCAATGGTAGGATTTGTTACAGGAGAAAATCTGCAGGACTATATAAAAGCTCACATCAAAATTAAAAACATAGAGCAGTTAAAAATTCCTTTTGTTGCCATTACTTCTGATTTACTAAGCGGTAAAACCATTGCTCTTTCATCGGGACCAATTGCTCCGTCAGTTAATTCGTCATGCGCTATTCCTATGGTATTTGACCCTGTGAAAATGTACGGAATGGTTTTAGTAGACGGAGGCGTATGGAATAACGTTGCAGTAAATATAGCAAAAGAATATGATCCCGATGTAGTAATTGCAATTAACCTTATGTCAGTTCTTCCATCTCTAAAGGCAGACGATATAAAAACTTTCATTGATGTATTAAGAAGAGGCGGCCAGGTAAACGCTATCAATATAGGCAACCATAATGCAAGCTTAGCTGATGTAACATTAAATCCGAAAGTAGATCAGTTCCCTCCGTTAAGCGATGCCTATGATAAACAAATTTACGATGCAGGATATACTGCAGCTAAAGAAAAGATTGAAGAGATTAAGAAGATTATTGCCGAGAAAGTTAAGAATGATTAAAAAAATTAATAAAATCAACAAGCATTAATTTAAAAACGGGGCGTTTAATACGCCCCGATATAATTTTTACTTTATCCAGTCAGGTACTACAATTCCGCTTTTAATAGAAATTGAACTCCCCTGCAGCGGGTCGTTATTATCTTTATAAATTCCCATATTTCCCTGAGGAGGTGTACCTGATTTCCTTGGTTCATCTAATGCCTCCATCAAAAATGTCGGGACAGTTTTTCCGTGAGCTTTATATTGTATATCTAATTGCGATAGCAAACCGTTTATTACAGGTAATTCTGCTGCATCGCTTGTAGAGCCTTCTGCTCCTGTTTCTCCTATGAAAATCTGAAGCTTTGGATATTTTGTCTGATAATATTTAGTTACTCTGGATTGCCAGTCAAAAACTCCTGCAGGATTTCCTATTCCGGGTGCATCGGGATACGGGTCAATGAATACAAACGGAAATCCGCCGTTCCATTTTTCATCCCAGTTATTTACAAGGACTTCAACTAAAGCTTCTTCTACATTACCGCCGGGCTGAGGAGCTAAGTTTCCGACTGAAAAAGTTACGGGAATATTTATATCACCTAATGCACTTTTATAATTTTCCATAATTGTTTTTATATCAGCGGGACTGTAGCCGTTCAGGTTGACTTCATTGCCAATGAGTATACATTTCACCTGTGAAATATTGTCGCCTAACTCATCTTTTAATTTCGATACCCATGTATCAACATTATCTGAATTTAAAAACCAGGCTTTATCATTGGATGTGCCGATAACTCCTTCTACTTCGCTATCTGCTTTCATCACATTCATCAATGCAGCAGCATCCGGATCAAGCGTTCCTGTATTTTCAAATCCTCCAATAAGAAATGAATATATTCTCACAAGCTTGAATCTTTTTGTGATTTGAGTTAGTCTGTCAGTAGCGCATTTATTTTTTTTATCGGCATCATACATTACGCTTGGATCCTGCAGCCAGTTTGTAAACAAAACATTGAATGCAATACCTGCATGATGAGTAAACGGCGATTGTGCAGGAATGGAATAATTGTTCTGCGCAGATAGTGTAGCAGAAAACAACAAGAAAATAAACAACAGAGTTTTGGTTTTGTTCATGGGGGTTTGGGGTTTAAATATTTCTTTGAATATTGGTAAAACTATCTAAGAAATATTTTTAATTCAAGATTCATTTACTTCACAAGTACCATTTGTTTTCTTTCAAAAAAATCTCCTGCTCTCAGAGTATAAAAATATACTCCGCTTGCAAATGTACTCATGTTCAAATTTATATTGTAAGAACCCGGAGATAAATTTTCCTCATTTTCTTCGTAAACTTTCATTCCTAAAATATTGTAGATAGAAAATTTATACGAGGAGTTTTTTGGTAAATCAAATCTAATTGTAGTCGATGGATTGAAAGGATTTGGATAGTTCTGCCCTAAATCAAACTTGGAGGGTATTCCTGTTGAGTTGTTTTCCACACCCACGTTTACACCCAATGCGAAATCATCTATCTGTACCATATATCCGTCTCCGTTGGAACAGTTCATATAATATCGAAAGCCTACATACACTGTGCCCGGCGTAGAACCTGTAAGAGAATAAGTATACCGTGTAAACTTTCCATACTGACTTCCCGGAACCCATTTAATGGTACCAAGCTTTTTTGTAAAACTAGAAATATTTTGATTTGTAGTTGATATCCATATCTGCATACTATCCTGACTGTTCAGATAGCATCCCGTAGCAAAAAATCTTAATGAATCACCTGCTACTGTAGCAAGTCCCGGTGAAATAAGCCATGCATCTGCTATACCGAACGTAGAAGAAATGGAATCTATCATCCCGGAATAATAATTTACACTGACTGCTCTTTTACCGCTGTGAGATTTTGTTGCTGTGAATGGGGACAAATATGAAATGTACTGACCTGAATCTCTTACCTGCCACTGTGCACTCGGTCTAATTGCAAAGCCTGAATTATTTACAGCAATCCAGCCACCCGGCAGTGAACCGGGCGACACACCATCGAAAGTCATAATATATCTTGGC
>CALJIG010000130.1 GCA_937974175.1 uncultured Ignavibacteria bacterium | reverse complement strand
ATTTAGAATTTAGTATTTATTAATAAAAAAACCCTGCACTGAATATTCTTCTCGCCAAGTAATCGAAAGGTTTACTTGAAATATTGCAGCTCAGGGTTTATATCCGGTGATTATATTTTCTTTACCTTTGCATCTTCTCGAATTTTATATTCTGTTTTCATCGGTCTTCAGTTAACATGTTAGTCGTTTTCTTTTTACATATCCGAGATTATTCTTTTCTTTTCTCGAAGATGACTGTTCCCGTTCAATGTATAATAATAGTTTCAAACATATCTTTCCGGATTTTAAAACTTACTCAGGTTTTGTTTTAGTCATGTCCCAGTCTTCATCATTTTTATCAAGCTCGTTAGTTGCTTCTATTTCATCGTCTTCAGTTACTTCTGTATTTGGTGTTTGCTGAGGATATACTTCGTTTCTTTTTTCAACTTCAAACTCATTGACTTGCGAGCGGTCAGGATATTCTACCCCTGTCGTTCTTTCGGGCTGTTCAGGATAAGAGTTCGCAGTAGAAGTGTTATCATTACGGTCTCTTCTTTCTAAATCTGAGTAGTCAGATGTATTAGGTGTTTTTGGATGAGCCATTTTATTTCTCCTTTTCTTTTTATTAGTTAAATAAATTTTAACTTTGAAATGTTATAAAGCCAAACTTATGCCAAAGCATATTGTAAAAAACAATCAGAACACAATATTTGTTTTCAGTTTGATGACACTTGCTTTTAAAATATGACAACTCTGACGAATTACAGCAGTTAACTTTGGGTAAACTGAGAAGATTTAAACGATAATTTTTTTAATGAATGATTACAGTTTATATGCATCTGATATAACGACAATAGTGTCGTGATTTGCCAAAATAATGATTTTACTAATTATTGTTTCTGATGAAAGTGCCGTTTTTAAGATATAATTTAGCCTTTTTTAATTATTTAAATTATTTATCCACTGTATCACGGCATAAAATTTGGATAAATACAAGGTGGAACTTAACTTAATTGTGTGTACAATGAATAAAGTATATGTTTTACTGGTTGAAGACGATAAATACATGAACCTCACACTTTCAGGTTTTTTAGAGGAAGAAGGATATGATATCGTAAGTGCAGGCACTGCGAATGAAGCTATTGAAAAAATCCATGACAACAATAAACTTTATAACCTGGTTATTTTAGATTACAATCTTGGAAATTTAAGCGGTCTTACCGGACTCGATATTCTGGCTAAAATGAAAACTGTAAACCCTGATGTAAAGTCCATACTTATCACCGCTTACAGCGATAAAAAGATAAAAGATCTGGCGCAGGAAGCAGGAGTAGATATATTTATCAATAAGCCATTTTTATTGGATGATATTCTCGAGGCTGTAGCATCACTCACTAACGACAACACAAAAAGAACTGAAATCAATTTAACAAATAAAACTTAAGGAGAAAAATAATATGTATAAAACGTCCAATGCAAATGCAGTTAATTTCACTTACGGATTTTTAACAGGAGGCTTAATTATTGGAAGCCTTGCTTTGCTGTTTGCACCTAAAAAAGGTAAATCATTAAGAAAAGATATCTCGAAAGCTACAAACGATTTGATGAATTCATCAACAGAATATATTAGCAGTGCCGGTGATTTTTTAAACACTGCAAAAGAAAAAGCGGAAGATTTAATTGCAGACGGTACCGGCAAAATTTCTAAACTTCTGGATTCAACGGAAAGTAAAATTATTGATAATGCAGGTAACCTGGTTTCTGAAGGTAAAAGCAAGCTTAATAAATTACTGGACGATACAGATCATACTTTAAAAACAAAAGCAAAATCTAAACACTAATTTCCCGTGGAAGAAACATTAACAGTACTGCAGATTTTGTTCTTTGGTTCGATGATAATATTGACATTTTTTTTAATATCATCATTGAAAAAAATAACTGCTTCTGTTCAGCATATCGAAAAAGAAATTGTAGAAGTTTCCGATGGGTTAACTCCCCTAATATCGGAAGCTTCTGTTGTTATTAAAGAAACTTCTGAGGTAGTAAAGGATATATCGGTAATTTCCGAAAATATTAAAGTTGATTATGCCAATGCAAGACCTGCTATAACTAATATTATAGATAAGTCAAAAGAAATAGGGCAAATGCTAGGGAAGATCAAAGACGGAACTGCGCAGGTAGGCAAATTTCTTTTTCCGGTTTTATCCGGAGTGTCAACTGCATTAAAAGTTCTCAAGAAATAATTTTAACTAATTATAGTTGTAAAAAATAAAATGAGTACAAAACTAACAATCCCCGTTATCTTAGTTTTTATATTTCTGACATTTAGTACGATTTCCGGATGTCAATTTATAGAAGATGTATTCAAGATAGGAATTTGGGTAGGAGTAATTATTGTAATTGCCATTTTAGCATTAGTAACCCTCATTATTAAAAGCTTTAAAAAGTAACTTTTAATTTATATTTGTACATAAAAAGGCCGGGCTAATTATACCGGCTTTTATATTAATAAATTTAGTTATCTGAATTTTTCTCAACAGAATTTTTAATCAGTTCTGATACTTTGGGAATTTTAATTGCATCTCCGTCCGGCAGTACTTCTGTTTCACCAAATTTGCTTCTGTATACCTGGGTAAATTCTGCTCCGAAAAACAATATGAGCCCGCTGTAATATATCCAGACAAACAGCACAATCATTGATGCAGCTGCACCATAAGTTGAACTGTACGAACTGTTACCAATGTATAAGCCTATCAGATATTTCCCGAGTGTAAATAATAGTGCTGTGATAACAGCTCCTACACGAACATAGCGCCAAGGCAATACAACATCCGGCAAGTATTTATAAATTAATCCAAAAAGAATTGTTACAAAGATAAAGGACGAAACATTATTCAAAAGATCGGCCAGCGGGAATAAAATACTGAACGTCTCTCCAAGATAATTATTTAAAACTGTCATAACTGAATTAATAACGAGGGATACCATCATTACAAACGAAGTAGCAATTACCAGAGAGAAAGAGTTTAATCTGTTCTTAAAAAAACCTTTGATTCCCCTGCCGGGTCTTTGCTCTACGCCCCAAATTATATTGAGAGATTCCTGAAGCTCAAGGAAAACACCAATAGAACCAATGACTAAAAAAAGAATGCTCAGGCAGGTTGCTATAATTCCGGTAGATGTATTGGAGGCACCTTTGATGATTGTCTCTAAAAGGACTGCACCGTCCTTTCCCATCAGGCTATTCATCTCTTTAAATATCTGACCTTTCACTGCATCTTCACCGAATATGAACCCGGCGATTGCAATGATGATTATCAGCATCGGGCCAATAGAAAAAGCCGCATAATAAGATAGTGCGGCTGACATTTTAAAAGCTTTATCATCAAGAAACTGATTAAACGTTTCTTGTAAAAGCCCCCAAATATTTTTAAATGTTATGTTCTTATTTTTCATTAAACCATTTTTAATTCCTGATTAATTTTCGTCATGCGTAATAATGCAAGCAGCCAGCTTAAAGTGGATTCGGCTCCCTGATTTTGATTGAACATATTTGCCGTAAGTCCGTCATAACATCCTCCCGTTGCAAAGTCGCATATAGGCTCCTGTCTTTCATTATTACCTAAGAACCAGCTGAAAGTAATATTAATTCTGTTTATCCATTTGTAGTCTTTTGTAATAATATATGCCTGATAACAAGCATCAATTAACGGTGGAATTTCTACAGGCTGCTGATCAAATTTTGCCTTCTCTTCACCTTTTACAAGCCAGCCGTCATTTCCAATGAGTGAAATAAATTTATTGTTATCTTCCATCAATTGCTCATAAAGCCATTCCAGGGATTCTAAACCTGCAGCAATATATTTTTTATTATTTTTATACTGACCTGCCATTAACAAAGCATGCGGAAGGCGGGCATTTGAATAGCTTAAAATATTTTCATACCAAAACCAGTTTTCATCTTTATGTTCAATATAACAATCATATAATTGCTCACTCATCCTGCTGAATATTTTTTTAATATCCAATGCGCCGGAGAATTTATTGAGATAGAAAACACATCCTAGTATTATGTAAGCCATAGTACGCGGTGATTTAAAATCTTTCATATTCTGTATACTTTCATCAAAAAGATTTTTTGATAAAGCAACAGCAGAATTTGAATTCATGTTTTTAATTATATATCCCAATGAAAACATTACTCTGCCGTTAGAATCTTCTGAGCCAAATTCTTCCAGCCATCTTCTATCATATGACATGAAATTTCTAAACAATCCTTTTTCTTTATTAAAAGAATAGTATACAAAACGAAGATAAATATTTATATATTCATCGATCTTATCGTCATTGAAAATAAGTTTGTGCATTACTGTGATTAGTAAAGCCCGTACATTATCATCTGTGCAATAACCTTCGGCAGGGTTCCCTACTGAGTAAGTTGCGTGCTGTAAGATACCTGTCGTATCCGTTAAATCCTTCATGTGAGTAAAATTTATCTCAGGAAGCGCAGGTATTGCTTTGTACTTAGAAGCATTTCCCGAATAAGAATTAGTTTTGTACTCTACGATTGCCTGAGTAAATACCTGTACATAACTTTTCGCTACGTTATTCCATGTTAATCTTCTGGTTGCATCGTATGCATTTTTTCTTAATCGGTTTCTTTGGTTTTCATTAGTTAAAAGTTCTATAAGCGTCTTCGAAAGAAATGTTGAGTCCTTAAAGGGAAATAACACTCCTCTCTCATTTTTTAAAGATTCTTCTGCATACCAGTACGGTGTTGATACGACTGCTTTACCGCATGCCATTGCATAAGTCAATGTACCTGATACAATCTGCTCTTTATTGTGATAAGGACTTACGTATATATCACTCATTAATAAAAATTCATGCAATTCTTTTGTTTCGACAAATCTGTTAATGAACATGACATTGTTTTCTAGCTCTTTCTGTTTCACAAGATTTTCCAGCGAAATTCTATAAGTCTCCCCAAATTGTCTTTTAACATTCGGATGTGTCGCTCCCAGTATAATATAAACCACATCGGGATATTCCTTTACAACTTCGGCAAGCGCATTAATAACATCTTCCATACCTTTTCCCGGACCAAGCAGTCCAAATGTAAGTATAACTTTTTTATCTGTTAATCTGAATTTATCTTTATAATATGAAGTATCAAGAAACTGAACATCAGGAGCTCCATGAGGAATAAACACAATTTTTTCAGGTGCTATATCATAAATTTTCTGCAGCATCATTACAGCTCTTTCTGACTGTACTACAACATAAGACGAATGAAAAGCAATTTGCTTTATGACTTTTAACTCATCAGATGAAGGCTTTTCAAGAACTGTATGAAGTGTTGTAACTAAGGGCTTATTTAGGTTCTCAATAAGATATAAAATATTTGCGCCGGCTTCACCGCCGTACAAACCGAATTCATGCTGAATATTGATTACATCGGAATCAGATAAATTTAAATAATAAGCTGCTTCTTTGAAATCGTTTACGCTTTTATCTTTGATTTCAAATTTAACATCCGAAGGGTATTTATACCCTTCGGGAATATCGTTTAATGCAGCAATAATGGTTGATATATTTTCGTGGCGGGAAATTTTACTTACAGAAGTCGCCAAATCATTTGTGAACGTTGCTATACCGCATTGCCTGGGAAGAAATGAAGAAATAAATGATATCCCAAGATTTTTATGTTGATAACCATTTGTCTTTAACATTTTTTCATATAAGTTAATATTTCCTGCAATGAAGCAGTTGCTATTGCCATAGTTGTATCTGCAGCCCCATAGTACATAATCAAGTCGTCTCCTTTTAATACTACTCCGCAAGGGAATGTTACATCTGGTACATCACCGATTCTTTCGTACATTTCACTTGGACCAAAAATCCACTCATCGCATCTTGTAATTAATTTTGATGGGTCATCTAAGTCAAGCAGAGCAAGCCCCAATCTATAAATCGAACCCGCTGCAGTAGTTTTCACGCCATGATAGATTATCAACCACCCCTCTTTTGTTTCAATTGGTTGAGGTCCAAGTCCTACTTTATATGCGTCCCACCAGCTGCCTTTTCTTGCAGGTAATAGAATTGCGCTGTCGCCCCAGTGTTTTAAATCAGGGGAATATGAAATCCAGATATGTGCCCCTAATAAAAAACTACTTGGTGATGGTCTATGAAGTAATACATATCTTCCATTAAATTTTCTGGGAAACAATGATGCATCTTTATCATCCGGAGGCATAACAGCACCGAATCTTCTGTAAGTCTCAAAATCTTCAGTAGTTGCTAAAGAAACTAACGGACCACTTTCAGAATATGCCGTATATACTACAGCATACCTGTTCTCATCTTCGAGTTTTACTATTCTTGGATCTTCTATTCCGTATTTTTCTTCCGGGAAATCATCCGGTTTAGGAAGCATAGTTGGTGTCTTATCAATAACCCAATCCGTATAGCCGTCTTTACTTGTAGCCCTGCACAAATGAGAAAATCCCCTCATATCTTCTATGCGGTTAAGTAATAATACCTTATCTTGATAAATTGTTGCAGCTGCATTAAATACAGCATTTATTCTGTAAGGCCACATTGCAGGTGTTAAAATCGGATTGCCTTTAAAACGTTTAAATAAACCGGGTTCGTGGTAGGAATATGTTGTCTTATCCATAATAATAAATCAAATTAGTTTTTGAAAAATAAATCTATTGTTCATTTAAATAAATTCTGCAACTGCTTCATCCTGATTAGGAATTTTTTTAATAAATTCTGAAACATCTGCATTGGAATAAGTACCGTATGCATCCAGCAGAATACCTTTTGTACCGGACTTACTTGTGACTGCAAATAGAACTGACATATCATCAGGATTAGAATCTCCTTCGAATCTGAATGTCTTATCAATTAAAACTTCATGGGCATCAAAACACTCTCCTGTCTCTTTACAAATCAATTTATGATGCGATACTTCAAAATCATGAATATAATGTTTCTCGCGAAGTCTGTTTATAACTTCTACAACTGTTTTCATTTCATTTTCCATTTTAAGATATTTTTACTTTTGATTAAATCGATTTGAAGTATTAAACTTCCCTGTTTTTTGATCTTGTTTTATTTACAGTTGCCATTGCAATTCTTTTAGTTGACTTAGTAGAGCGCCCTTCTTTATTCTCACTTTCTAAAATATGTTTATATTGTCTTTTTCTTTTAGGAAGTTCTGCCTTTCTTTTTCTGCTCCCTCGTGCCGGCTTGACTTCCGGTTGCAGATTTTTTAGGTCCGGGTTTGGCAGATGATTTTTTTGAAGCAGGCATATAAATATATTTAATTTACTACCTATAATTAAACAATATCCATGCCATCACATATTATATAGGAATTCTTAAAATGATTAATTCACTATAGAAACGCATTAATTCTACGTTAGAAAATACATTGTGAAAAAAATTCAGTCATTGATGACAAGGTACGACAAGCCTGTCCCCAATACGACAAATTTCGAAAATTCTGATTTTATTGTGATTTTAAATTGGAATTACATTTTTTTTGAAATATCGAGAAGAAATTGCTTATGACATAACTTTGATGATTAAACGAATTGTATTAAATATTTTGCAATTTTACGATTTTTTAAAATGGCACAGCAATTGTTTTAGTATGGAACAGGAAATTTGAAACACAAGATAACAAGAGAAATAAAATAAATTAAAAAATTAAATTAAAAGGAGAAATCATGAAATCCCAGAAATTATTTTCTACAGTATTAGCAGTGATATTGTTTGCATTCGTTAGTAATTCATTTGCGCAAACTACAACAACAGTAGTAACAACACCAAAGAAAACTTATGTAGTAACAAAGGAATCTTATCCGCAATGGTCTATTACACCAACAGGCGGTATAGTATTTCCTATAATGGAATTAAGTAACAGCTTTAAATCGAATGGAATTTTTGGTTTGGAAACAGGGGCAAAGGTTAATAAAGAAGTTGGGTTTTACTTAAGAGGTAATTATATGTTCATGAATTCAAGTGCAAGCGGTGCACCCGTAGGAAAATATATTGAAATTACAGTAGGACCAAGATATTATTTCTCGAGTGTAAATGTTAAATCACAATTATTTGCAGATGCAGGAATCGGACCTTATATTTTCAGCCAAGCAAGTTATCAACCTGAAGATCCAACAGCAGCAGTTATTCCTGAAATTAATGAGACTAAATTAGGTGTAAATGCAGGAATAGGTGCTTCATTATACTTATCACCTAATATGAACTTGATGTTAAGAACTAAATACAACACAGTATTCACATCAACAGCAACAAAAAGCTTTATAACAGCATCAACAGGACTGGAATTCAAATTCTAAGATTAACGAATGGTTAAGTATTAACACAAACATCCTACTCTTTTGAAGGGCGGGATGTTTTTATTTACAAAGGTAAGAGTAAATGGAGTTGCTCCGGGACCTATTTGAACACCATTAATACCTGCAAGTTTTCCACCCAATAAAGTATCTGAATTTGGCTCAGGCACACCTATGGAAAGAGCAGACCAACCTGAAGAAGTGGCTCCTGCCTATGTTTTTCTTGTCTCAGAAGATTCAGCATATATCACAGGACAAATCAATCACCCTAGCGGCGGAGAAATAATTAACGGATAATAAAGTTCAGTTCATTCTGTATTACAATGCAAAGTTTATTTATAGGGAAATTCTAATGCAATTAATTTGAATTTTATTATATTTATTTTCTTTTAAGTGCATTTTAAACTAATGACTAAAGAAGAAAATCCCACTTTAAACAGACCTACATTCAAAGATTATTTACAATGGGATATTTTCATATGGGGGAAAGCACTAAACTACTGGGCTCAAATTTTAAAAGAGAAAAAGATTACACAAGGCTTAGCTTTGGAAATAGGAAGCAAGGATGGCGGACTTTCTTTATATCTGGCAAACGAATTTGATTTTAAAGTGATATGCTCCGATATTGACGGTCCTACCAAAAAAGCAAAAGAGCTGCACAAGAAATATTCGGCAGATAGTAACATTGAATACCGAAAAGTTGATGCGTTAAATTTGCAGTTTGAAAACAATATTTTTGATGTAGTTATATTTAAATCAGTATTAGGTTCCATTGGTAAGAACAATAATTTTGAATTGCAGCAAAGAGCTATAAGTGAATTGTATAGAGTATTAAAGCCTAAGGGGATTTTACTATTCGCTGAAAACGCAAAAGCTTCTTTCCTGCATACATACTTCAGAAAAAAATTCCGCAAGTGGGCAAGTTACTGGAGATATGTTACCTTCAATGAAATGATCGATATGTTAAGTGCATTTAGTTTTCGAGAGGTTCACAGTTCAGGATTTCTTTCAGCATTTTTTTCAAATCACACTATAAAAAGATTTTTTTTTCCTTTAGATAATACTTTAGAAAATTTGATTTCAAGAAAATTTCGTTATGTAATTTATGGATATGCTATTAAATAATGATATGCTGTATTAAATGAGTGAACTAGTATCAATAGTTTGCACCACCTATAATGAGGAAAAACTCATTGCTAAAACCCTGGAAAGTTTTTTAGCACAGCAGCTTAACGGGATGCAATCAGAAATCCTGATAGTTGACGGTATGTCTACTGATGATACCAGAAAAATTGTTAATGAATACTCCCGAAAATATACGAATGTAAAACTAATAGATAACACTGAGAGGAAAAATCCATTTGGAAGAAATAAAGGTGTAACCAAATCAAAAGGTAATTATATAGCTTTACTTGGCGCTCATACAATATATGATTCAGATTACGTAAAGATTTGCATCGAAGAATTGAAAAGAACAAATTCTATCGGAGTATCGGGGAAAGTTTTAACAGCATTCGAAAAAATTACACCAGAGTCTGAACTTTGTGAGTTAGTGTTGAGCAGTAAATTTGGCGTTTCAGGTGAATCATTCCGAACCGTTAGTGAAGGCTATACATCCATGATAAATTATCCGGTGTTTAAAAGAGAGGTGTTTGAAGAAGTAGGGTTGTATGATACAGCATTACATAGAAATCAGGATAATGATTTTAATTCAAGAATTTTAGCAAAAGGATATAAACTCTACAATACCTGGGAAACAGAATGCAGATATTATCCATCTGAAACTTTAAGCGGAACCTTAGCTTATTCTTACAGGAACGGTTTCTGGAATGCGAAGACAATAATAAAAAATCCGGAAATACTGATGGTTCATCATTATGTGCCGTTTATTTTTGTTATGACTTTGTTAGTTCTTTTAGCAATAGGTATAATAACTTCAGTCTATAAGATTTTTTTACCACTTCAAATTTTCTTATTAGTTTTACTTTTACATATATCAGTCGGATATTCATTTTCATTCAGAATAAATAAATACAGAACTTTAAAAAATATTCTTGTTCTCCCCTTTTTATTTTTTGCATTCCATTTTTCTTATGGCTGGGGAACCTTAAGAGGTTTTTTCACAAAAAAGATTTAATAAAATAATTTTTATGCGCGTACCTTTTGTAGATTTACATGCACAGTACTTATCAATCAAAGATGAAATTGATAATGCAATTCAATCAGTTATCAACGACACTGCATTTATCGGCGGGAAGTATGTAAAAGAATTTGAAAATAATTTCGCAAAATCTTATGGCATAAAACATTGTATAGGTGTGGCAAACGGCACTGACGCAATCTATATTATATTAAAGATGCTCGGCATAGGCCCGGGTGACGAAGTAATTACAGCGGCAAATACCTGGATATCTACATCGGAAACGATTACTCAAACAGGAGCTAGACCGGTTTTCATTGATATAGATGAAAAACATTATACTATTAATGAAGATTTAATTGAATCAAAAATTACTTCCAGAACAAAAGCAATAATACCGGTTCATCTTTACGGGCAGGTATGCAACATTGAAAAAATCCAAACAATATGTAAAAAACACAATTTATTTTTAATTGAAGATTGTGCGCAATCACATTTCTCATCATTAGAAAATAAACGTGCCGGTACATCCGGAATTGCTTCTTCTTTTAGTTTTTATCCCGGAAAAAATCTTGGGGCTTATGGAGATGCAGGGTGCATTATAACAAACGATGATACCCTTGCAAAAAGAATACGTATGTTTGCAAATCATGGGTCATTAATAAAGCATGAACATGATATAGAAGGAATTAATAGCAGGCTTGATGGGCTTCAGGCAGCAATTCTTAATGCTAAACTTCCCCATTTAGATAATTGGATTAATAAAAGGATTTTTAATGCACAATTATATACTAAACTCCTTAACGGGACAGGAGATATAATTACCCCGTCAGTACGTGAAAATTCCAAACATACATTTCATCTGTATGTTATTAGAACAAAATTTAGAGATCAGCTCAAGGATTATTTAATGACTCAAAATATTGACGTTTCGATTCATTATCCGGTGGCTTTACCGAATCTTAAGGCGTATGAGTATTTAAATCTTCGTAAAGAAGATTATAATATCACCAGTGTTTTTCAAAATGAAATTCTTTCTCTTCCTATGTACCCAGAATTATCTTCAGAACAAATTGGATTTGTTGCAAACTGCATCAAAGATTTTTTTGCCACACAATAGTATTATAAAATATCTTTGACTTTTTTTTACAAAAAACCTTTCTAAGTATCATTGTAAGTATTCTTTTATTATTTTTATAGCAGCTACAGAGAATAATTAAATGAATGATACCCTTTTATCTCCCTTTTGTTAACGATGATATAATCGATAACCTAATTGACACTATTAAATCCGGCTGGATAACAACCGGTCCGCAGGTAAAAATTCTTCAGGAAGAAGTTGCAATAATTTCAGGAGTAAATGATGTACTTTGCGTTAACTCTGCTACATCTGCTTTAACTCTGGCTCTTCACTGGTACGGTGTAAAACCAGGGGATGAAGTTATTATCCCTGCATATACTTTTGCTGCAACAGCATTAGCTGTGTTACATCTGGGAGCAAAACCTGTAATGGTAGATATAAAAGATGATTTCTGCATTGATACTACAAAACTTGCAAAAGCAATAACAGAAAAAACTAAAGTTATTATGCCTGTAGATATGGCGGGCCTTCCATGTGATTATAATGAAATATACGACGTAGTAAATTCCAAGGAAGTTAAAGACAAATTCAAACCTCTTGGTGATAACCAAAAAAAATTAGGCAGGGTTTTAATTCTTTCTGATGCCGCTCATTCAATCGGAGCCCGATATAGAGGCAGGCCGACAGGCTCTCTGGCAGATCTGACAGTGTTTTCATTTCACGCAGTTAAAAATATAAGTTCTGCCGAAGGAGGTGCCATATGTATAAACCTTCCGATTCCTTTCGATAATAAAAAAATTTACGACTTTCTGCGTCTTATTTCATTTAACGGGCAAACTAAGGATGCTTATGCAAAAACTATGGGTGCCGAGTGGAAATATGATATTATTTATCCCGGGTTCAAAATTAACATGCCTGACATATTAGCATCAATTGCAGTGG
Organism: uncultured Ignavibacteria bacterium; assembly: GCA_937974175.1. Lineage (GTDB taxonomy): Bacteria > Bacteroidota > Ignavibacteria > Tepidaquicellales > Tepidaquicellaceae > JAFDZO01. The sequence goes on along the minus strand of CALJIG010000130.1, from coordinate 11,899 downwards.
CACAGTTTCAAATATATAAAAAAGAATTGTATAACAGAAGAAAAGAGATTTTTGCTCTTTACGATAAAGCATTTGAAAAAATAAGTTGGGCTATTTCACCTCCGTCTTTATGCAAGAAAAAAGAATCATCATATCATGTTTACTTATTAAGAATAAAAGATATTACAGAAACGCAAAGAGATTTAATTATAGAAGAAATTTTTAGAAATGGTGTTTCAGTAAATGTTCACTTTCAGCCTTTACCCATGCTGACGGTTTTTAAAAATCTGAATTATAAAATTGAAGACTATCCTGTAAGCTATAAGAACTATTCTATAGAGATTTCACTCCCTGTTTATCCTCAACTAACGAATGATAATATTAGCTACATAGTTGATTGTGTTATAAAAGCATATAATAAGATTTTAGGAACAAATTAGTTTATTTAATTTAACAAATAAAACACGTAATTTAATCCGTTCTCGAAACTATAGCGCAAAGCAGGCATGCGCTACACATATAATGATCAGATTTTTTGATCTTCTAATTTCATTCTTAGGGATTTTACTTTTCAGCCCGATACTTGTAATTGTTTCTTTATTAATAATAATAGACTCTAAATTACCTGTATTCTTTACACAAAACAGAGTCGGGAGATACAATCGGGATTTCAAGGTTTTTAAATTCAGAACCATGTTTGTGGATGAAGAAAATAATTCTTTTTTGACATTAAACAAAAGTGGAAATAAAGTTACACGGATTGGTCATTTTCTAAGGAAGTCCAAAATAGATGAACTGCCTCAGTTAGTAAATGTCTTAAAGGGTGATATGAGTCTTGTTGGTCCGCGACCCGAGCTGAGAAAATTTGTAAATATGTATAACGATGAACAAAGAGAAATTTTAATGATTAAGCCAGGTATGACTGACTACGCATCTATAAAATTTTTTAATGAAGATAAACTTCTTAATGCATCTGATAATCCGGAAGACTTATACATAAAAAAGATTTTACCCGAAAAAATAATATTAAATAGATTATATTTTCGTAATTATTCGGTTAAAGAATATTTTAAAATTATTTTTATTACTTTATACTATATCTTAAGACAAGGCAGGGGGAAATAAAGCCGTGATGTTTTTAAATCCATATTTAAAGAAAATCAGAAACAGGCATTTATTGTTTTTAGATGTAATTTTCTTTGTAATATCTCCATTTTTAGCTTTATTACTTAGAGTTGAAAATACTTCGTACATTACTTATAATTTAGCTCCCATAATTCAATACGTTTTTATTTCACTGATAATAAAATTAGCAGTGAATTATTCATTGGGACTTTACAAAAAATTCTGGCATGTAGCCAGTATAGATGAGCTTGCAAAGATTATTCTGGCATTTATACTCTTTAATGCATTCCAGAATTCGTTATTGCAAGTACTCAAACTAAACTTTCCGTTTTATATTCCTGTACCAAATTCTCTTCCGTTAATAGATTCATTTGTAACTTATATATTTTTCTCTGCCTCAAGATTCAGCATCAGATTAGTTGAAAGACTTGAGCAAAGAAAAAATCTGCGCGGAAACGGCGAAAAAGTTTTAATCTATGGAGCAGGAAAAGCAGGAGTAAAAATAGTAGAGGAAATGCAAAGACATCCTAACAATGGATTAAACCCTATTGCATTTATGGATGATGATGCAAAAAAAGTTGGATTAAAAATAAGAGGGCTTACTGTATTAGGAGGGGCTGATGCACTTGCTGATGCAATAAAAACTTTCAAAATATCGAAAGTAATTATTGCTATGACCTTATTAAAAGGAGAAGAAGTAAGAAATATTGTAAATATATGTACAAAGCTCGGGGTTAAAACCAGAACTCTTCCAAACACATTTGAACTTCTGGACAACAGAGTAAGAATAGACAGTATTAGAGATATTCAAATTGAAGATTTATTAAAAAGAGAACCAATACAAACTGACATTAAAGAAGTAAAAAGTTTGATAAAAGGTAAAAAAGTTCTAGTAACTGGAGCCGGCGGCTCTATAGGAAGTGAACTTTGCAGGCAAATTTTAAACTGCAATCCATCTGATTTAATTTTGCTGGGACATGGTGAAAACTCAATCTTTGAAATCCACAATGAACTTAATACTAGAAAGAAAAAGAATTTTAATCATGTAAATCTTCAGTCAGTAATAGCTGATGTAAGAAATAAATTAAGAATTGAGCAAGTCCTGACCGATCATAAACCTGATATAGTTTTTCATGCCGCAGCGCATAAGCATGTCCCATTGATGGAGGCAAATCCATGCGAGGCTGTAACTAATAATGTATTAGGTACCCGTAATCTGATTGAAGCATGCGCGAAAAATGACATTGATAATTTTGTGATGATATCCACCGATAAAGCTGTTAACCCGACAAGTATAATGGGCGCAACAAAAAGAATGGCTGAAATGATAGTGCTTAAAGCTGCAAAGGATTACAATAAAAACTATGTAGCAGTACGATTTGGAAATGTACTTGGCAGTCGTGGAAGCGTTGTACTCACGTTTAAAAAACAAATTGCTGAAGGCGGTCCGATTACAATTACTCACCCGGATATAGTGAGGTATTTTATGACTATTCCTGAAGCTGTGCAGTTAGTACTGCAAGCAGCGGAAATAGGAACAGGAGGCGAAATATTTGTTCTTGATATGGGCAAACCAATCAAAATAATTGATCTCGCTCATGATATGATAAATTTATCCGGCTATAAAGTAGGTGAAGATATAAAAGTTGTAACAACAGGTCTGCGGCCCGGTGAAAAATTATATGAAGAATTATTTATTGAAGGTGAAGAGTATGCCCGGACAAAACATAAAAAAATATTAATAGCTTCGAACGCCAGCACTATGATTATTGATAATCTTGAAAGTATGACTGACACCTTGATTTCTTACACAGACGGCAATAATGACGATATAATTTTGAACCAGTTAAAAGAAATGCTAGTAGATTTCAGGCATACGAAAGACCTTTCTTTAACTAATTACAGGTAAATATATCAACCGGTTCACCCAAAAAACTGATACAAGAAGTTACTTATTAATAGGTTCATTCATAGCTTCATTATTTTTCTGCGCTTTCGATCAAAGCATTTCAGGAATAAGAATTGTATTCCCCGTATTGCTTTGGATTCTGATTTGTTCTTCCGGTGAGAATTTCAAAAATTTTATTAATGACCTAAAATTATCCAAAAAATTTTCGATATTTTTATTACTCTTCATTGCAATACATGGCATTTCCTTGGTTTATTCCTCTAATTACTATTACGGACTCTCAAAATTCTACGGTATTTTTTTCAACATAATTCTGAATATCTTAGCGCTAAGATTTATATTAATAAATTTCAGCAGCAAAATTTTTAAAATTATTATTGAAGTAGTGTTGTTCTTCGGTGCAGCATTAACACTGATTTCGATTTTTGCCGGACCTTTTAATTCATTCTACGATGAATATCAGCAAACAAAAATTTTTGGAATTAATTTATGGAGTCATGTCGGATTCGGCAGATATATGGGATTTGTATTTATCGTTTCTCTGATAAACATCATCTATCTTGGTTTCTTAAAAAAATTGAACCTCGATAAGATATTTCTTTTAATTAGTTTTGCAGGATTATTATTAAGCGGTCTTAGGGGCGCTATCGTTTGCTCCTTTATAATTTCAGCTATAATTGTAATTTATTCATTAAAGGAAAAAAATATTTCAGTTTCAAAAATTTTGATATTTTTATGTGGAGGGGTATTGGTATTAGTAACAGCTGCATATTTTAATAACTCTTTTTCAATTTTGCTTTCCCGCTTCACTCAGGTATTCAATGTATTTCATCAAGAGGATCTTTCAGACGGAGCTATTTCAACACGTCTTCATATTTATAAAAATTCATTTGAACTGTTTCTGCAAAGTGTCTTTATTGGAAAAGGATTAGGAAGTTATTATGACAACAGTTTATTTCAATTTACAAGAGGGTTAAAATATCCTCACAATATTATTATAGAATATGCAATTGAGTTAGGTTCAATAGGGCTTATTTTTATTTTAGCGGTTTTATCCTTTATTTTTAAATCTGTTTTGAAAATAAATACAGTACTTTCCTTGGTATTCTTGTACTTTGTTCTACTCTCAATGTTTTCCTATTCAATTTCTTTTCAAACCGGAATGTTCTCGTTCATTGCATTCATCGCGTTAAATGAAAAAACCGTAACAGCAGTAAAAAATTCAGTGGATAGTCTTATCAATAAAATTCCTCACCAGTCCCCTGCATAAAGCAGAATTTCACCTCTTGTTTTTTTCAGGTACTCATATTTTATCCTTATTATCTGGCGAATGTGCAGATAGTCATGGGCAAGCCAGTTGACCAAAAACATTTTAGCCGTCAAAGGTCCTAATTTAGGATGAGAATGTGAGTTTCTCCACTCAGGACTTTTTAATTGTTTTAACCACGCTATTGAATATTCTCTCTCAACGAGAAAATCATTTAGCTTCTTATAATAATTTTGTTCATCATAATTTCTTGAAACAACCCATCCTGTAGGATCTATAGGCAGTAACTCTTCTAATGGATTAGCAAGAACGCTTTTTACACGTGCGCGGAAATCATCTCTTTCTTCATCATAAAGATGGCAAACTACTTCAAGCAGATTCCATTTATTTTCTGATTCTCTCCAACAGTAAAATTCATCCGGCAGATTTTCGAGCAATTCTTTAAAAACACTTTTGTTTTTTTCTAATTCAGCAATGATGTGATTAATATTCATTTTATAAAATTTTATGAATAAAATACCTAGAATCAATTTAATAAAAACTAGTATTTGTAAATGGATTGAGTTATAAACTTTAACTGAGTTATTTTGTTGTAATTTGTAACTAAAAATTTTAACCTAAATAAATGAAAATAGGATTCATCGGTCTGGGACGTATGGGCGGAAACATGGTGGAACGCCTCTTAAAAGACGGACATGAAATTGTTGCATATAACTTAACAAAACCTGAAATAGATGAAGCTGTTAGCAAGGGAGCAGTTGGTGCAGATTCAGTGGAGGACTTAGTAAATAAACTTCCTGAAAGAAAAATTGTATGGCTGATGGTACCTGCGGGAATTCCTGTGGATTCAAATCTTGATATACTTTCAAAACTTCTTAAGAGTGGTGATATAATCATTGACGGCGGGAATTCAAACTGGAAACTAACTCAAACCCGTGGGAAAAAACTGGCAGACATTGGAATCAATTTCATTGATTGCGGAACAAGCGGAGGAGTTTGGGGACTTGAAAACGGATACAGTTTAATGACAGGCGGGAATAAAGAAGCTGTTGAATATGTTTACCCTGTTTTTAAAACACTCGCGCCTCCCGGAGGCTACACTTATTGCGGTGAGAGCGGAGCCGGACATTTTGTAAAAATGGTTCACAACGGAATCGAATACGGTATGATGCAGTCATTTGCAGAAGGTTTTGAAATAATTGAAAAGTCCCCTTTCAATATCGATGTAGCTGCGGTAGCAAGCGGCTGGCAATATGGAAGTGTTGTAAGGTCATGGCTGCTGGAGCTTGCCGTACTAGCTTTCAAACAAGATCCCGGACTGGAGAAAATAAAAGGATATGTTGAAGATAGCGGTGAAGGTAAATGGACTGTGGAAGCTGCTATGGAGTTAAATGTACCTGCACACGTAATAACGGCTTCATTGTACACAAGATTTCAGTCGAGACAGGATGACTCTTTTGCAATGAAAGTACTGGCATCATTAAGAAATCAATTCGGCGGTCACGCCGTTAAAAAGGAAGAACAACAGTAAATGGAGAAACCAAAAAATTGCCTTATAGTAATATTCGGAGCTTCCGGTGACTTAACTAAACGAAAACTAATCCCTTCGATCTTTGAGCTCTACAAGCAAAACGTACTGCCGGAAAAATTTGCAATATTGGGTGCAGCACGAAGCGATTTCTCAGATGCAAGTTTCAGAGAAACAATGACGGAGAGCATAAAAGATTTTGTTAAAGATTCAACAAATGGTGATATTCCTGAATTTTTAAAAAAACTGCATTACTCTGCAATTGATACTAAAACATCACAAGATTATGGGAGATTGAAGGAACGAATAGAAGAAATTAATAGAAAATTTTCATTGGATGGAAATATCATTTTTTATCTTGCCACTCCACCGAGCGCATACTCTTCTATAGCAGCGTGCCTGGGTGAACATAATTTGCAGGACCAAACTACAGGATTCAGAAGGCTTGTTATAGAAAAACCATTCGGATATGACTTAGACTCTGCTATTGAATTAAACAATGAGCTTCATAAAATCTTCAAAGAAAATCAGATTTACAGAATTGACCATTATTTAGGTAAAGAAACAGTACAAAATCTACTGGTAACAAGATTTTCAAACGGAATTTTTGAACCCCTTTGGAACAGAAGTTATGTTCATCATGTTGAAGTTACCTCAGCTGAAAGTATAGGAGTGGAAAACAGAGGCAGTTACTATGACAATGCAGGGGCTTTAAGAGATATGGTTCAGAATCATCTGTTACAGGTTGTAAGTTTTGTTGCAATGGAACCTCCGTCTTCCTTTGCTTCGGATGCGATAAGAAATGAAACCTTAAAAGTGTTTCAATCACTGCGTCCCATAAAAGAAGAAGATGTTGAAAAGTTTGCGATAAGAGGACAGTATACTTCTTCTAATATAAGAGGCGAACATGTAAAAGGATATCGTGAAGAAGAAGATGTTAATCCGGATTCTAAAACTGAGACATACGTTGCTCTGAAATTTTACATAGATAACTGGCGCTGGGGAGGTATTCCTTTTTATATAAGAACAGGTAAACGACTGCCGACAAGGGTTACAGAAGTAGTTATTCATTTTAAACCCACACCGCATTCGTTGTTCGGGCAAACTGATGATTGCAGTACCTGCAATCAGTTAATAATAAGAATTCAGCCTGATGAAGGTATACTATTGAAAATCAGTATGAAAGTCCCCGGAGGCGGTTTCGATTTGAGAACGGTTAATCTGGATTTTCATTATAAAGATTTAGGAAATGTACATATCCCTGATGCTTACGAAAGATTGATTTATGACTGCATGATGGGTGATTCTACACTTTATTCACGCGGAGATGTTGTAGAAGCGGCATGGAAATTTTTGGCTCCAATTCAAAAGGCTTGGGCAAATAATCCGGGTATTAAAATTTACGGATATCCTGCCGGTACGTGGGGACCGGAAAATGCCGATGAATTAATAGAAGATAAAAACGTTACCTGGCGTTACCCTTGTAAAAATCTTTCCGATGACGGAACATATTGCGAATTGTAAGAATGACTCAAGTTATAAAAATATTTGAAACACCTGAATTACTTGCTGAATCATTTTCAGAATATTTTGCAGATGAAGTAAGGAAGAAGGATAAATACAATATAGCACTTTCAGGAGGAAGCACTCCTAAAATTATTTTTAAAACTCTTGCAGAAAAATATTCCGATAAAATTGATTGGAAAAAAGTTCATTTTTTCTGGGGAGATGAACGCTGCGTTCCCCCTTCATCTGATGAAAGTAATTTCAAAATGACAAAGGAGAATCTGTTTGATAAAATAAATATTCCTGATGAAAATATGCATAGAATAAGAGGAGAAGATGAGCCTTATGCAGAAGCAATTAGGTATTCAAATGAAATTTCTGATTTACTTATTAACAAAAATAGTTTGCCTTGTTTTGATTTTATTATGTTAGGCTTAGGTGAAGACGGACATACAGCGTCAATTTTCCCGGATAGATTAGATCTGTTTACTTCGGATAAGATATGTGAATCTGTAAAAAAACCCATTTCAGGACAGCAAAGAATAACAGTAACCGGAAGTGTAATAAATAATTCTTTGGACGGTGCTTTCTTTATCACCGGAAAAGAAAAAAGCAGCGTAGTAGCAAAAATTATCAGCCATGATACTGAAAGTATGTTCTTTCCCGCTTCAAAAGTTAACCTTACATCCGGTAATTTATGCTGGTTTCTAGATAAACAAAGCTCTTCTCTGATATCCCCTTCTTAAAGTCGAAAACTTTAAAGTATTTTTTTTTAAGTAATAAATTATAATATTAAGTTACCTTGGCACGGTATAATTAAATTTTTAGATAAATTAAACAAAAATTTATGGAGAAAAATCACTATGAAATACTTCTTGTTGAAGATAATCCTACTGATGCCGAGCTGACTATCCGCTCACTAAATAAATACAATTTAGGTAATAATCTTATTCATTTAAAAGACGGGGCGGAAGCTCTGGATTTTATTTTTGCTAAAGGAGAATATTCAAACGGTTCCATAAAAAACGGTTTAAAAATTATCTTGCTTGATTTAAAAATGCCTAAGGTAGACGGACTAGAAGTATTGAAACAGATCAAATCAGATGAAAGAACAAAATCCATTCCTGTCATAATCATGACTTCCTCTAAAGAAGAACACGATATTATTACAAGTTACAAATATGGAGTAAACAGCTATGTTGTGAAGCCGGTTGATTTCGATCAGTTTGCAAAGGCTGTCGCAGATTTAGGATTATACTGGCTGCTAATTAATCAACCGCCAAAATAATACAGTTACAACCTAAATGCCTTAATTTAGAAGTAAACTATATAGAATAGCATTTTTGATTTGATTCTAGAAAATATCTACTACTGTTTTATTGTAAATGTTTTTTCAAAGCCGGTTAGTGTAAACTTACCGGCTTTTTGTTTTTTAAATACAAAAATAACAGTAATTAAAGATGTTATCAATATTAAGTCTAAATAAATTCATTGCAAAATTTTTATATAATCTGTAATTTGAAATTCACCAATTAATTCAAATATCATAAATGGAAAATTTAGTAGAAGAAGTTAAAATCCGCGGAGAAAAGCTTGGGCAAAGCAATAATGACGGAAAAAAATTTGTAGCGATAAATTACATAACCTGTAAAGAAGAATACAAAGAGAGATTTGAACAGTTATTTTCAACAAGAGCAAAGGCAATAGACAGAATGCCGGGCTTTCTTGAAATGGAAGTACTAAAACCAATGGGCGATGGTAGTGTTTATTTAATTGTAAGCCACTGGGATAGCGCTGATGCATTTAAGAACTGGACAAAATCTCCTGAATTTATCGAAGGCCACAAAAGAGGCTTTGAAGATATTAGAAAATACAAAGAAGAAGGAAAAGAACCGCCGATGAGTTCTGATTTTAAAACTTATGAAGTTATCTCAAACTAATTCCACTCAACCTGTTAATGAGTAAAGATAAATTTATTAATTTAGTTAAAAAGTTAGGAGTAGCCGGATTTCTGTTTTTCCTTGTCAAAGGATTACTGTGGCTGCTCGTTCCTGCCATCATTGCATTCTACGCAGCAAAATAAACATCATTCTCCTCTAAAAATTCTCTCATAATTTATTTACAATCTTATTAAACTGTCTCAAAAAGCTTTTATGAGTTGTATAATGAATAGTATTAAATTTTAATTTCGATGCTGCCGTTATATAGGGTTTTATGTCATCTATGAAAACACTCTGCTCAGGAATTATTTTATATCTTTTTGCCATATCCACAAATATTTTTTTCTCAGGCTTCATAGAATTTACTCTGTAAGAAAGTACTTTCGTTTTTATAAGATTTACAGATGGAAAATTTTTAAGAATGAAACTGAAGTGACATGGATCAGTATTTGATAAAAGAAATATTTTATATTTTCTTTCCTCTATCAGATTTTCAAGCAGCTTTATCATAGGTTTATTTTCCCAGAAGACATCGCTGTATAAATAAATAAAATCTGCGTATCCCGTTTTTATATTAAATTTTTTCTTTACCGCTTTAAAAAAATCCTTACCGGATATTCTGCCTTTGCCAAGCTTCACATCAAGCTTTTTTTCAGCAATAAATTTTTTAAGTTTATTGGCATTCAATCCCTTTTCAATATTTGCCAGACCATCATAGAAATATCCATGGTCGAAAAATATCAAAGTATTTCCGAGATCGAAAATAATATTTTTTATCTTTGGGTTTTCCAAAGAGCAGCATTAAGTTTTGCCGAAGAATTCAGCAGGAATATTTCCCTTATTACAGATATACTACTTCCAAAACATTAAGATTTGCATCTAAAGTATATAGTCTGGGAGTACCTGTAGGAATTTCATATTCAAGGATTTGAGCAGGGGTCATTTTTTCAAGAAACATTATTAATGCACGCAAACTGTTGCCATGAGCAACAACTAAAACATCTTTACCTTCTTTAAGCAGCGGTTCAATTTTTTCGTGGTAATACGGCAATACTCTCTCTGCGGTCTGCTTCAGAGCTTCTCCGTTCGGGGGGCAGATATCATAACTCCTACGCCATATCTTTACCTGTTCTTCGCCGAATTTTGTTCGGCATTCATCTTTGTTCATTCCCTGCAAATCACCATACATCCGTTCGTTTAATGCTTTGTCTTTTACAACCGGTGTTACTAATTTTTTATTGTGTTCAAGAATAATAGACAGTGTTCTTTGCGCCCTTGTTAATGCAGAAGTAAAAGCAATATCAAATTCAAAATTTGCTAACTTATTCCCTGCATCTTTTGCCTCTTCTTCGCCCTTTGGTGAGAGGTCTACATCAATCCAGCCCGTGAATTTATTTTCAAGATTCCATAACGATTGTCCGTGACGGACAAGAACTAAATTTGGCATATCATTATATTATAATATTGGGGTAATTAATTCTTCCATTTTATAGAGCATCCCATGGAAGGGACCTGCTCAAGCTTTGAAATGTTTTCGCCGTTCAAAAGCATTGCGGTTACAATTTCTAAATCTTTTTGTGTTACACTGGTTTCATCTTTCCAGTTATTATCTAATCTTCCACGGTATTTCAATTCTCTATTGGCATCATATAAATAAATATCAGGAGTACAAACAGCACCGTATGCCGTTGCAGTTTCCTGAGTTTCATCTACAAGATAAGGGAAATTCATTTTGTGTTCGGCATGGAACTTAATCATATTTTCGAATGAATCCCTGGGATAAGTTGATACATCATTAGGATTGATACCAACTAACTGAACACCTTTATCTTTATACTTCTCCTGAAACTTAACTAACCTCTCAATCACTGCAAGTACATACGGGCAATGATTGCACATAAAAATTACTATTAAGATTTCTTTATCTTTAAAATCTTCAAGTGAATAGAAATGTTCATCTGTTCCTTTAAGATTAAAATTTATAACAGGAGTGTTTAAATTTTCTTTTGCGCTTTGAAGAAGCAAGTTTATCGGGATTAATTTTACTTGTAAGAAATTAATTAATAGTCGTCATCTTCATCATCGTCATCCATCTCCGGATGAAAATCTTCATAGATAAAACTGATGTGAGCATTTTTGTTCTTTTTATCTTCTTCTATAGCTTCTTTAAAAATCTCTTCAGTGATAAATCTGTATTTTTCACTGACAGGATAATCGTTATGAAAGTGTACTATAATGTTATGCTCATCTAAAAGCAGCATCAGCTTTTTATATTCATCGGCAAGATTATCTTTTTTAATATCGGAAACTTTCTTGTATTTAGGCGAACCAATTTTTTGAAAAACGCTTATAACTTTTGCGTTTTTATGTTCATCCTCAAACTTCTTGACTTCATTTATGAACTCAGGATTATCCTCATCATCAACCGATTCAATAAAATCATCATCAATGACTTCATCTTCATCCATTATAGAATCTTCGGTAAATCCTAATTCTTCTTTGAGAGAATCTTTTTCCTTTTTACCGTTATTTTTTTCTTTTGGTTTTCGTTCTGACATTTTATAATTATATTATCTTGTATTACACAATTAATGAGTTTATATATTTTTTTTCAAGTCAAGTTTTTATTAATTAGTATTTTTACT
>CALJIG010000129.1 GCA_937974175.1 uncultured Ignavibacteria bacterium | reverse complement strand
TAGAGCAGCTGATTTGTAATCAGCAGGTCGGGGGTTCAAGTCCCTCTGCCAGCTCCAAACAAATAAGCCACTTAGATAGTATTCTAAGTGGCTTTTAAATTTTCTAGCTACAGATTGGCTACAGTTAAAAGAGAATTACTATTGAATTAGTTGTAAATATAGTTGAGTAGTTTCTAAATTACTGTGTCCTAGTAGAGACATTATTTCAAAGAGCGGTTTTCCTTGTTTAGAAAGTAACGATGCAAACCTGTGCCTAAGATTATGATGTGACCAATTACGTTGTTCCAGTTTTTTTACTTTCTTCTCAATAAAGCGTGGAATATCTGACCACCGGGAAAATAATCTTTCGTCAGGTTTTAGTATGGGTAATTTTAAGTTTAAAGGAACTTTACGGGGAATCAAATTAGAGTTTTTGCTTTTTCGTGTGTAAAGTATTACAAAGCCGCGACCAATATCTTTACCTGTAACTCTTAAAGCTTCTGATATTCTGGCACCAGTCTCTGTAATAAAATCAATCAATAACTTTTCTTCCCTATCGCATATTTTCTTAACAGCTTTTATTTCCTGATCAGTCGGAATATATTTTATCCGTTTTTCAATTGCATAAAAATCAATTCCGACACATGGATTTTTTATATCAAGATTATGATTTTTTATCATCATTTGAAAAAGAGCTTTGTAAATCCGTAAAGCAGCGTTTACCGAGTAATTTCCTTTACCTTGAAACTGGAGTCTTTTTGACATCTGTAAAAGAAAATTTGTTATGTCAATTTTTGATATCTGATCTATTTGCCTATTGCCGAAAGAGTTATATAGGCCCGAATAGTAGCGTTTATTCTCTCTGTAATAAGCCTTAGATTTCTTGATCTTGATATAATCAAGTCTCTCATTCATTGCCTCCAGAAGTCCTAAAACTGGCTTTTGGGAGGGATTTCTGGCCTGATTGGATATTTCCTTGTTTTTTTCGCCTGAAAACTGACCACTTTTTCGCCTGAAAACTGACCACCCAATTTTAAATAATCAAAAGAAATAATCCTTTATCAGAGTGATAATAATTTGTTAGATTTCATTATTCTATCACTTAAAAGAGGATATAAAGGTGATTACTATGGAAGATTGGGTAACAATCAAAAATCTCAAAGCAAAAAACCCGGCAATGAGCCTTCGTGAGATAGCGGGATATCTTCACGTTAGCCATAATACGGTCAAGAAAGCGATTGAAAGTACAGATATTCCTGAGTATAAAAGACCTGGGAGGATAAATCATAACTTAGAACCATTTAAAGAAGTTATTTTTGAGATGGTAAATGTTAAAAGGTTTAAAGGGTCGAGAATATATTCAGATATTAAATCAAAAGGCTACAAAGGCGGACAAACATCCTTTTATTTTTATTTGAAAAAGATAAAAACAGAGCAAAAACAGAAGTTTTTCACTCCTTACGAGACAGCACCCGCAGAACAGTCACAGTTTGATTGGAGTCCTTATACAGTAATGATTGGTAACGTTCTGACTAAGATATATGTATTTTCATATATAAATGGTTTTAGCAGATACCAGATACTGGAAGTTTCTCTTTCCCAAACACAAGCAGCAGTGTTTGAAGCTTTAGAAAACAGTATTAATGAATGCGGCGGTGTAACACAAAGAATACAAACTGACAATGCAAAGGCTTTTATTGCCAATGCTTCAAGAAATAATTTCAAATGGAATGAAAGATATCTTCATTTTTGCGGTCATTATGGATTTGCACCTTCGCGTTCGCTTCCGGCACACCCCTGGAGCAAGGGAAAGGTGGAAAAACCTTTTGCCTATATTGAAAATCATTTTATTGCAGGAAGTTCATTCGAGTCGTTTGAGGACCTTCAATGTAAACTTAAAATCTTCCAGAAACAGTTTAATCAAAGAACCCATTCTACAACAAAAGCCGTTCCTGAAGAGATGTTTATCAAAGAACAACCTTTTTTGATTCCCTCGCCAGAAAGCAGATATATAGGAATAAAAGAAGAGGTCAGAAAAGTAACCTTCGACTGTCTGATTTCTTTTGGAGGCTGCCGTTATTCTGTTCCTTGGATGTTTGCCGGTAAACAAGTGTGGATTAGAGTATCAAAAGGATATATCCTTGAAGTTTACTCACAGGCTAACAAACTTGTTGCATCCCATAAATTATCGCTTGAGAAAAAAGCCGTTGTCATAGAACAAGAGCATTACAAAGGTAATAACTCCGACAGAGGTAATTTTGAACGTCTTAAGATGAGTTTTCTTTCAGTATATCCGGACGAAGTACTTTTTATTGAGAAACTTAAAGCAGCAAAAAGAATTAATGCAAGCTATCAGCTTTTTCAAATACTGGAAATAATGAAAATGTACAGGAAAGAAGACTTTCTCGATGCTATCAATAAATCTCTTCAATACAATGTTTTCCACAGTAGTTTTATATCAGGGTATTTAGAAAAGAACTTTAAGCAATCATTTCCAATAAAAGAATCACTGCTTAGGAGTAATAATTTACAACAAACCGATTTTTCAAATGTAAAAAGAGATATGAGAGAATACAGGTTGTTCGAAGAGGAAATGTATATGGACAAGAATAATGAAAAAGAAACAAATGAAAAAAGCACTTTTTAGAATAGAAAATGACTATTCTATTACCAAACCGTGCCTTTTTCCTTTTTTCCTGTAAAATAAAATAACATAAATCTTATAATTTAGAAAGGAGAAATTATTAAAATGGAAGAAAACAAAATCGATGGATACTTAAAAACTCTTTCCCTGCATAAAGTTAGGGAGATATACAGCTCGGAAGCAGAATCGGCTGCAAGGACAAATCTGTCGTATCAGGATTATTTATTAAGACTGATTGAACAACAAGTTCTGTCTAAAATAGACGGGTCAATAAACAGGAAAATGCAAATAGCATCATTTCCACAGATTAAACGTCTGGAAGAATTTGACTTCTCTTATCAGCCAAAACTAAATGAAAAATTAATACGGGAGCTTGCAGGTCTTGAATTTCTAAGGTCTGCAAAGAATATAATCTTTGTTGGTGCTCCGGGTGTCGGTAAAACGCATCTTGCGATAAGTATTGGTATAAAAGCAGTAAATGCCATGAAAAGAGTATTGTTCTACACAGCCGAAAAGCTGACAGAAGAACTTGCCTCTGCCGAAGTATCAGGACAGCTTAATAAGAAACTTGACATTCTCTCAAGGGTTGATCTGTTAATTATTGATGAACTTGGATATCTGACTCTGAGTAAGCAAACCTCAAGACTGTTTTTTCAGATGGTATCAAAACGTTATGAAAAAGGTTCAATTATCATTACTTCCAATAAGCCTTTTGATGAATGGGGAGAGATATTTAATGATGATATTGTAGCATCTGCCATTCTTGACAGACTGTTGCATCACAGTTATCCGTTCTTGATAAATGGGAAAAGTTTTAGGTTGAAAAATATTAATAAAATTAATTAATTTGCATTAACATGAGTGGTCAATTTTAAGCGAAATCTTGGTCAGATTTTAGACGAAATTAACA
>CALJIG010000128.1 GCA_937974175.1 uncultured Ignavibacteria bacterium | reverse complement strand
CGGGATGTAGATCAGTTGGCTAGATCGCATGCATGGGGTGCATGAGGCCGGAGGTTCGAGTCCTCTCATCCCGACAGTTTCCCTTCCCTCTGGCATTAAATTTACCTTTATGTCTCATACAAACTTTACAGTTAAGGATCTACCACCAGATGACAGACCGCGCGAACGTCTTGAAAGAGAAGGCAAGGATAAACTCGCTGATATCGAGCTGTTTGCATTAATATTAGGCAGCGGTTTTAAAGGAACTTCAGTTATGGATACTGCCAAAGAAATTAAGAAAAAGTTCAATTCCCTTGCAGATTTTAAAGAAGCTTCACTTCAGGATTTTAAACAGATAAAAGGCCTCGGGAAAGCAAAGTCATCTCAGCTTGTAGCCTGCGCTGAAATTTCACGCAGAATTGCCCGTGATGAAGCTAAAAAAAGAATTGATACTAAAAATCAGACAGCAGTAACAAATTCCTCAATAGCTGCTGAAATTGCCCGAAATCAGATTGAAGATTTTAATATTGAAAACTTCCTGATTCTTTCTTTCAATTCCCGGAATAAGTTAATTGCTGCAGAAGTTTCAACTGTGGGAACATTAACCTCCTCTCTTGTTCATCCCAGAGAAACCTTTAAAATAGCAATAAGAAATCATGCAGCTAAAATAATGATAGCACATAATCATCCTTCAGGGGAAATTGACCCATCCGATGATGACCTTAAAATCACCAGAAGATTAGTTGAGGCAGGAAAGCTGCTTGGCATTGAAGTGCTTGATCATGTCATTATTACTCAGGATGAATTCTTCAGCTTTAAGGATGAGGGATTACTGTAAGTTGTAGAACTAAATTACACTTGAAATTGTTGCACCTATTGAATTAATTTAAGCAAAACAAGGAGCAGACATCGTTTCTAACTACCAGTTTATAATTTCTAAATTTAACTCATGAAAAAGTCTAATTTAATTTTTCTATTTTCCTCCCTCTTTTTCTTAACCTTCATTTCCAGCATATATCCTCAGTTCGGCCAGAATAAAGTTCAATACAAAGAGTTCAAATGGAAGTACATACAAACCAAACATTTTGATGTATATTTCAATCAGGGCGGTCAATACATAGGAGAATTTGCAGCAGTTGTAGCAGAATCTTCTTTATCCTCATTAACCCGAAATCTTGATTACCATATTTCTAACCGAATTCCCCTTGTGATTTTTAATTCGCACAATGAATTTCAACAGAATAATATACTCGATGAATATTTACCGGAAGGTGTCGGAGGTGTGACTGAGCTGTTCAAGAACAGAGCGCTTATTCCTTTTGAAGGAGATTATGAAAAATTCAGACACGTTATCCATCACGAGCTTCTTCATGCATTTATGAACGATATGTTCTATGGCGGTTCTATACAGAATATCATATCAAAAAATATTACGCTGAACTTTCCTATATGGTTTAATGAAGGTATGGCTGAAGTACAGAGCTTGTACGGTCTTGATAAAAAGACCGATATGTTCATGCGTGATGCTGTAATAAATAATTACGTACCGCCGCTGGATTATATTAACGGTTACTTTGCTTACAGAGGCGGACAAAGCTTCTTTGCTTTTTTAGCTGATGTTTACGGTGAGGAAAAAATTGGCGAGCTGATGAATAACATAAAAACATTCGGTGATGTTGATATGGGATTTCAGGAAACATATAAGTTAAACATTGGAGAGTTATCAGATAAATGGCTTAAGTACCTAAAAAAAATGTACTGGCCGGATATAGATACAAGAGAAGAGACTGATGATTTTTCAAAAAGAATAACCGACCATAGAAAAGACGGCGGATTCTATAATGTATCACCCGTTCTTTCACCTAAAGGAGATAAGTTTGCTTTTATTTCAAACCGTGATGATAACTTTGATATTTTTATTGCAGATGCAAATACAGGCCGCATTATTGAAAAAGTAGTTAAAGGTGAAACATCTGTAAATTTTGAAGAGCTTCATATTCTTACACCAGGATTAACATGGTCTCCTGACGGCAGAAAAATTGCTGTCAGCGTAAAAGCCGGTTCTAAAGATGCAATATTTATCATTGATATTGAAAGCGGTGATAAAGATGAACTGCCTATACATCTTGACGGAATTTTTTATGTTACCTGGTCACCTGTTAATAAAGATGTTATAGCTTTCGTAGGAAACAACAGCAAACAATCTGATATATACATTTACAATCTGAAAACAAATCAGATGACAGCGCTAACAAATGATGTATTCAGTGATTTAACTCCGACATGGAGCCACGACGGGCAGGAAATATATTTTAATTCAGACAGAGGAAGTTATGTGAATCCTTCTTCAATCCCTGCAAACTTTAAAATGTCTAATTATGATTTTGACAGAAGCGATCTGTATAAAGTAAATATAAATACAAAAGAAATTATAAGACAATCTGATTCAAAGGATTATTCGGAAAGCTATGTAATGTTCAGCCCTGACGGCAAAAGGAAATTATTTATATCCGATAAAAACGGAATTAGTAATCTTTACATTCAGGAAGCAGATACATCAGGAAATCAAATTGAAAGACCAATAACAAACTCATTAAATCCTATAGACCAGATTTCACTTTCCCGCGACGGGAAAAAACTTTTATTCGTTGCGCTAAATGAAGGCGGTTATGATATTTTTTCAATCGATAACCCTCTTGAAAAAACGCTTAGTGTTGCAGAGCTTCCTTTGACGGATTATATGATTAAAAGAAAAGAATGGAGAGCAAAGTTCGGCACGGATTACACAGATGATAATGTAAACTATAATAAGACAAAAGATTCTTCATTGACTGAGGCAAAAGACACTGTAACAATTGAAAACAAAGGAGATCTTGAACTCCATGCCGATACGCTAAAATTATACGGTGATGATATCAGCTTAAATCTTGTTTCAAAGAAAGATACAAATTATTCCGATACTCAGGCAGCATTGGATTCTATGTACAGATTCAACAAGAATTTCAGCGTAGCAGATAATGTAAATGAAGACGGCAGCTATAAGATAAAAAATTATAAAATTAACTTTACTCCTGACTTAGTATACGGAAATGCAAACTACTCAAGTTTCTATGGAGTGCAGGGTGTTGCAACAATTGCCCTAAGTGATATGATGGGAAGCCATAGAATTTATATTCAGACTTCAATGGTTGTTGATTTGAAAAACAGTGATTATGCAGTTGCCTATTATTATTTGCCAAAACGAATAGATTACGGAGTAGAGCTATTCCATACTGCCAGATTTATTCTGTATACATTTAATACAGGCAATGGATATGCTATAGATTCGCTTTTCAGATATAGAACTTTCGGTGGTGATGTAAGCGCATCATATCCGTTTAATAAATTCAAAAGAATTCAGGGAAGTCTTACTGTAATGGGAATTTCGAGAGAGAACCTTGATAACGAAAATGCTTTCTCACAAAGTAAAACATTAATAATTCCTTCAGCAAGTTTTGTCCACGATAATACAACGTTCGGTTATACGGCTCCAATCAAAGGAACAAGATATAATCTTACAGCAATGGCTTCTCCAAAACTTGGAGAAGGAGGGCTGGGATTTACATCTTTCTTAGGTGATTTTAGGACATATTATAAAATTGCCGACGAATATTCATTTGTAATGAGGTTTGCCGGAGGTTATAGTATGGGACCGAATCCGCAGAGATTCTACATAGGAGGTACCGATAACTGGCTTAACAGAGAGTTTGAAAACAATACTATTCCGATTAACAATATTGAAGAATATGCATTCTCAACTCCCGGTATTCCTTTAAGAGGTTTTAATTATGACAGAATGGCAGGTTCAAAATATGCATTAATGAATCTTGAACTCAGATTTCCGCTGTTAAGATATTTCATTCTTGGAGCGCTTCCAATAGGATTTGCTAACATTGAAGGAACAATGTTCGTTGATGCAGGTACTGCATGGAGCGATAACAATGCACTTCAATTATTTGAAAAAGTTGACGGCTCTACCAGAATGAAAGATCTACTAATGGGTACAGGAGTCGGTGCTCGTGCAATTATGTTTGGTATTCCTTTGAAGTTTGACGTAGCATGGAGCTATGACTTAAGAAAATTCTCGCCTCCAAAGTACTATCTATCACTTGGAGTAGATTTCTAAAAATCGATATTTCAATCCGCCTTGTTAATTCAGGGCGGATTTTTCTTATATGACTTTAATAATAAATCTCGCAGCCGCTTCATATCTTGCCGGCCTATTCTGGTACGTACAAATTGTTCACTATCCGCTTTTCAATTATATAGATAAAAAATCGTTTATTGAATACTACATCTATCAGCAAAAAAAAAGTGCATTTACAATTTTTATCCCAATGCTGCTGGAAGGAGCTTTTTCAATTTTACTTGCATTCGATTCACCATACAATATTACTCCTTTGATACCATTCATTTGCCTTTGCTTATCAACAGGTATGTGGCTTATTACTTTTTCACATATTGCTCCATTGCAGGATAAATTAATTTCTGATGGATTAGATAAAGATACAGTTAAAAAATTGATTGAAGTAAATTGGTTGAGAACAATAGGATGGACAGTAAAAACATTACTTCTTATTTATTGTTTATCAAGGCTGGTATTTTTTATGTAAAAAACAAACGGGTACAATTTTAAATTATACCCGCTGTCATATATTTATTACTTTTGAATTCCTATTTAATTTCCCATGTAGATCGTCCTCTTAATAAATCATCAATATCTCCTTTGCCGCTTTTTTCATAAACGTGTTCAAATTGTTCAGCAATAGTTTCTTCATAAGTGCTTCGGGACATTTCAAGGAATACTCCAACCGGCATAGGAAGCTCAGGATGCTCTGCAAAACTGCTTAAAATAAATGCAAGCTCTCTTGAAGTCTCATCGTGAATAAGTAAATCATTTACCGAGTGAACTCCGTCATTTAAATCTACTACAACAGGTTTAAAGCCGTCAAGCTTAATTCCTTTATCCTTATTCTTTCCGTATATCAACGGCTTATCATGCTGAAGATAAACAACGTTGTCTTCTCTTGTTTCTTTTTCAGTGTACAAGAAGAAAGCGCCGTCATTGTAAATATTACAGTTCTGTAAAATTTCAAGGAAAGATGTACCGTGATGCTTTGCAGCTCTGGCAATCATATCCTGCAAATGTTTAGGGTCTCTATCCATAGAGCGCGCTATGAAAGTTCCGTTTGCTCCGAGAGCTAAGTTTGTCGGATTGAATGGATACTCAGGCGAACCAACAGGACTCGACTTTGTAATCTTATTTCTTTCAGATGTTGGAGAGTACTGGCCTTTTGTTAATCCGTAAATTCTGTTATTGAACATCAGTAAGTTCACATCAATATTTCTTCTGAGTAAATGCATGAAATGATTTCCGCCGATGCTCATAAGGTCGCCGTCACCTGCAGTAATCCAAACTGATAAATCAGGGTTTGAAATTTTTACACCCGATGCAATCGCCGTTGCTCTTCCGTGAATTGTATGAAAACCATAAGTATCCATATAGTATGGAAATCTGCTGGAGCAGCCTATACCTGCAATGAATACAAGCTTCTCTTTTGTGATACCAAGCGAAGGAAGTGTTCTCTGAACCTGCGCAAGAATCGAATAATCGCCGCAGCCCGGGCACCATCTAATATCCTGGTCTGATGCAAAATCTTTCGCTGTATAAATTATTTTATCGGTAATATCTGTATTTGCGTTTGTAGTTTCCATTTTTAGTCTTTTAAAATTTCTTCAATCTTGGCTTCAATTTCTTTTGCTTTGAAAGGAGAGCCTTTTACTTTATTTAAGCCGATTACATCAATTAAATATTCGCTCTTAATTATTTTTGATAGCTGCCCTAAATTCATTTCCGGGATAAGAACTTTATCAAATGATTTCAAAACTTCTTCTGTATTCTTCGGCATTGGATTCAGATATCTTAAATGAGCATGGGAAACTTTGTTTCCTTTTGCTTTCTGATTCTCAATTGCGGCAGTAATTGAACCGTACGTACTTCCCCATCCTAATACTAAAAGCTTTCCTGATTTTTCACCTTCAACTTCAAGCAGCGGAATATCGTTTTCAATACCTTTTACTTTCTGCGCTCTTAACTTAACCATCAATTCATGGTTATCAGGTTCGTAGTTAACGTTACCTGTAATGTTTTGTTTTTCAAGTCCGCCGATTCTGTGTTCAAGTCCCGGAGTTCCCGGTTTTACCCATGGACGGGCAAGATTTTCATCTCTCGAATACGGAGCAAATCCTTCGGGGTCAGTGGTGAACTTCACATCAATATTCGGAAGGTCTTCGTATTTTTTAATAAGCCATGGCTCAGAACCGTTTGCAAGATATCCGTCTGATAAAACGATTATCGGAGTCATAAACTTAATAGCAATTCTGACCGCTTCGTAGGCAATATCAAAACAATCTGACGGTGTACATGCAGCTAAAACGGGAATAGGACACTCGCCGTTTCTTCCGTAAACTGCCTGAAGTAAATCTGCCTGCTCTGTTTTTGTCGGAAGCCCTGTTGATGGACCGCCTCTTTGAATATCAATTATTACCAATGGAAGTTCAGTCATTACAGCAAGTCCCATTGCTTCAGTTTTCAGTGCCATTCCGGGACCGCTGGTAGTCGTAACACCAATGGAGCCGGTGAATGATGCGCCGATTGCTGATGTAATGGCTGCAATTTCATCTTCTGCCTGGAATGTTATGATACCGTATTTTTTATGCTTTGCTAAGTTATGCAAAATATCCGATGCCGGTGTTATAGGGTAGCTTCCCAAAAACATTTTCAGGCCGGTATTATGTGATGCGCATATAAGTCCCATTGAAAGAGCTTCATTACCCATAATGTTCCTGTAAAGTCCCTGCGTAAAGTGATGAGCAGGTTTTACAACGTATCTTTCACCGAACATTTCTGCCGTTTCTCCGAAGTTATATCCTGCATTTAATGCGCGGGTATTTGCTTCAATAAGGTCAGAACTCTTGGCAAATTTTTCTTTTATCCAGTTCAGTGTTATATCCATCGGCCTGTCATACAGCCAGTACATTAATCCTAATGCATAAAAGTTTTTACATTTGTTTGCTGTCTTAGTTCCTAAAGGTAAATCTTTTAAAATCTCCAGAGTGGATTTAGTGATATTAACTTTGTATACGTAGTAACCATCGAGTGTATTATCATCCAAAGGATTTGCAGCATATCCTGCAAGTTCAAGATTCTTTTTTTCAAATGAATCAAGATTTACAATTATCATTCCGCCTTTTTTCAAATCCTTAAGATTTACTTTCAAAGCGGCCGGATTCATTGCAATCAACACATCGGCTTCATCGCCCGGTGTGAAAATATCTTTATTGGAAAATTGTAACTGGAATCCGCTAACGCCATACGTTGTTCCGATAGGAGCGCGGATTTCTGCGGGGAAATCCGGCAGAGTGCCTAAGTCATTTCCAAAAATTGCAGTTGTATCTGTGAACTGACTTCCTGTGATTTGCATCCCATCGCCCGAATCGCCTGCAAATCTTACCGTTACTGAATCAACTTCTTTTCTTGTCTTAGCAGCCCTGTGTGTTTGCTCTAATATTTCTTCTGACATCTGTATACTTATAATTTTTAGTGTATCTTAAAAGTAAAGATAATATTTCAAAATTATAATGCAATAGTGAGGTGTAATTTGAATATTAAGAACTCTAAACAGGTAACCGATTTCAGTCTGTTTCAAAGTAACATTATTGTCACATTTTCATCAGTAAAAAATTTTAAGTTTTGTTTTTACAATAGAGCGTTTTTGATTTTTTAAATCTTGACGGGTTTTTGACGGATTTCTGCAAAATAACTTAGCTTAAACCCAGCCTAATAATCTTTTCCCCGTACTTCATTTTGAGCGCATCTAAAGCAGTAAATGGTAAATTTTTTTCCTGTTTAAATATGTGAAGATTTCTTTCTCCTGTATCCTTATGTAAATCGGTGCAGTCAATGCCGGACATTCTTAATTTGAGAAACTCAGTCGGTTTATATCGTAAATTTTTCAAAATTTCCAATGCAGCAGAATAGATTTCTTCGTCATCATTTGTATAAAAAGATAATTTGTACTCCCCTCCTGTATAGGTAAGATTTTCGAACCGTATATATAAATGAATCCTGCCCGTAACTAAATTTTTGAACCTCAGTTTTCTTGCTGCATATTCACACATTGATCTAACTTCCTTATTAATTTCTTCCTTTTCAAAAATTGGAGCATGTAGCGTATTGTGATGCCCTATCATTTTTTCACTGCTTTCAGGTTTAACAAAAATTCCCGAAGTATCTAAACCCTGAGCGCACTTTTGCAGAACGATTCCATTGATACCAAACTCTTTTCTTATGCGGTGTGAGTTATGTTTCGCTAAGTCCCCGAGTGTAATTATATTCATTCCCAACATTCGCCTGTACATTCTGTGCGCAATGCCCCACAGCTTATCACACGGCAATGGGTAAATTATTTTTTCTTTGTTCTCAGCTCTTACAACAGATAAACCATTCGGTTTGTTAAACTTTGTTGCCATCTTTGCATAGGATTTATTGTAAGATAATCCTATTGAAACAGTCAGTCTTTGTTTATAGTAAATTTCCTCTTTTATTTTCTTTGCAAACTTTTCTGCGTCATCAATGTTTCTGAAAATCTGTGAGCCGTTCCAGAAGCACTCATCAATTGAGTATTGCTCCATACAATCTTCAGGAAAATATTGTTTAACAATGTCCTGAATATCATAAATGATACTTTCATATTTTACACCGTCACATGGTAAAGATATTAACTCAGGGCAAACTGTTTTAGCTGTGACAACTGACATCCCTGTATCTACTCCTCTTTTTCTTGCTTCATAGTTACAGGTCATTACAATTCCTCCTGCGCCTGTACCCCAGCCGCCGACTGAAATCGGCATGCCTTTAAACTTAGGGTTATCCCTTTCTTCCGCCTGCGCGAAGAAGCAGTCTATATCCATATGGAAAAAAATATTTCTGGTATTATCCCGTAAGTTTAAATCTAAATCTTTGATATGCGGCATTGAGTAAAGAGGCATTAGTCTGACTCTACGGAATGTTTGAAGAAACTTATCATTTTTTCTATCTATCCAAAATTGTGAACTTGCTAATCTTAATCCCATTTCTTAAATTTACCTTAAATTATAATGGCAGTATAAAATAAGCAATATTAAAGAAATGGGATTGACTGAACAATACAATACACCTTTTGAAAAAGTAGAAGTAATCAATCATATGGCAAACGGAAAGATTAACATCAAAAGGATAAAATGGAAAAATACAATTTACAAAGTAACAGAAGTTATATCGGAATTTTTGACGAGGGAAGGCGATAATCCCTCAATGAATTATACAGTAAAAACAGATCAGGATATAATATTACAATTGAAGTTTGAAAAAATAAATATGACGTGGTTTTTAATAAAGTGGGATTATGATTCTACTTAGCTTCAGTTTTTTGAAAGTATGCTTTTGCTTCTTTGCTGTAAATATGCTTTGCATGTGTATTACTCATAATAACTTCATCGGTCAGGGCAACACAATAGTCGATTAAATTCTCTGACCGTTCGTTTAAAAATTCTTTAGCTTTTTCAGGAGTAAAAATAACAGGCATTCTTGAATGATACTCACTCATGTATTTATTCGGGGCGATAGTAAGTATCGTAAAACATTTAACGCCGTTATACTCATTTGTAATACACGGAAAAAAGAATTCAGGATAGTCCGGTAAAAAAAATCTCAGCGGTACTTTCAAAGGCTTTTTTTTCCCTATGTCAATATTCTGCCATTCGAAAAAAGCAGTCGCGCCAACTATGGCTTTACTTTGCTCAAACTTATTTCTCAGTTCTTTATTTTTAAGGAGAGTCTCTGTTTGAATATTAAAATAAGGGAATTTTCCGTTCTCAAACCAGTAACCCCATTCGCGTTCTGAGACATTGTATCCGTTCAGGTTATCCAGGACGGGCAATAAATTTGTAGGACTGACGTTGAGATTCGTATAATCTGTATGCTTATGAATTTCTTCCCAGATTTCATCTGTAATCTTCTGATAAATTGCTATCCCCTCTGCATTTTCAAATCTATTGCACATTTTTGATTTTTAATTCTAATTTAAAAATAGAACAAACCAATTTCTACAGCTAAAAAACAATAACCCTACTAATAGGGAAAATGTTTTTTATCTCTTGACACAAAACGAAAAAAGTCCTGCTCAAATTAATGAACAGGACTTTCTTATATAAAGAAATCTATTTTAAATCTTATGCTGTTGCTTCTTCAGTTGATTCAGCAGGAGCTTCAGTGTTTGTTTCTTCAGTTTTCACTTCTTCAACTTCATCTTCAGCGCCTTCTTTACCAACGTGAACTTTTATCTTAGCAACTACATCTTTCATTAATCTGATATCAACTTCATGGTCGCCCAATGTTTTGATAGGTTCAGCTAAATGAATTTTTCTTCTGTCAAGCTCTGCAAAGCCTAACTTTGTAAGTTCGTCTGCAATCATCTGTGATGTTACTGAACCGAATACTTTGTTATCTTCGCCTGTTCTTACAGTGATTTTGATAGCATGCTTTTCAATTTCGCCTGCAAGAGTTTTTGCATCGTTGATAAGCTTAAGCATTTTTCTGCCTTGCTGTCTTTTTGTTTCATCAAAGTGTTTAATGTTTGATGAAGTAGCAGAAGTTGCTATTCCGTTAGGAATAAGGAAGTTTCTGGCATAACCATCTTTCACTTCCATCACCTGACCTGCATCGCCAAGTAAATCGTAATCTTTTTTAAGTATGATTTTCATATCGAAACCTTAACTATTATAAATTGAAAAAGGGTGAAGAAAAAATTTCACCCTTTTTAATATTGTTTGAATAAAATTTTAGTGCTTTAGTAAGTCTGAATCTTCCGGTGAAAGTAAAGAGTCGAATGATTCATCTGTGAATGTAGAGATTTCCTCTCCGCCTTCAGCAGCATTCCCTTTTTTGTTAAGGAACTGAATTCTTCTTGCTTTTATTTCAACGATAGTTCTGTTTGAACCGTCTTCAGTTTTGAAAGTTCTGCTTTGTAATTCACCGTCAACCAACACAGCATTTCCTTTTTTGAGTCTGTCTCTGCAGCTCTCTGCTAATCTATTCCAAGCAACGATACCTACGTAGCAAACATCTTCTTTCCACTCATCGCTCTTGTCTCTGAATCTTCTATTGCTTGCAATAGAAAAATTTACGACAGGAGTTCCTGTTGTGGTTTGTCTAAAAATTGGGTCCTTTGTTAAGTTTCCTGCAATTACAACGGAATTTAATTCGGGCATCTTGAAATCAGCCATAGTTTACCTCTAATTTAATTTTGATTATTAAATGATTTTTTAAAAAAAATTTTATGCGGTTTGCTCTTCTGCTACAGCTTCAGTTCCCTGAGCTTCAGCTTCGGCTAATTTCTTAGCTTCTTCTTCTTTTGCAGTTTCAAGCGCTGCCTGATGAATAGCTCTCTTTTTCAAGTAGTCAGCTTTTTCAGATAATGTTTTCTTATCTAACGTTACAGTCAGATATCTCATTATGTTGTCATCCAGCTTATAAGCTCTTTCCAACTTTGCAATTACTGTCGGATCTGCTGCAAATTCAAAGCAAATGTAATAACCGTTCAATTTGCCTTTTATTTGGTATGCAAGCTTTCTTCTGCCGATCTTATCGGTCAGTTTTATCTCCGCTTCATTTTTTTTAAGGAGGGCATCGTATTTAGCGATGATTTCCTCGATTGCTGCATCTTCAAAATTTCCGTCAACAATGATGTAGGTTTCGTAGTGTTTTTTGCTCAACTGTGCTTTTTTCTAAATGGTTAAATTTTCGTAAAAATTACAAAAATACAAATATATATTTGTGCAGCTTGAAAATCAAGTTACAAAAATGTGCGGGAAGGGGGATTTGAACCCCCACAGAGAACCTCCGCCACCCCCTCAAGATGGTGCGTCTACCAATTTCGCCATTCCCGCTTGGTGGAATATGTAAGTTAGCCATTTTATCAATCGTTTTCAATCCGAAATTATGTGCAGCTACCTGGTTTTTGGAACACAGATAATTATGATGGCTATGATTGCACAGATAGTCGGAAAAAAGTCGGATTCTAATTTCAATTACGAGTTTCAAATTACGAATTACGAGCTATCCTAGTAAAATTTCACTTTTTAATTTGGTCGGATTTTGGTCGGGTTTTCTCCGCCACTAAAACCCCGCTTAAAGCGGGGCAGGCTCAAAAGCTCAAAATAACACCAAAATCCTCGTCTGCTAATTGTTAATTGATAATTATTAATTGCAGAAGGTCGGGTTTTGGTCGGATTTTCAACACACCGTTATTGTAAAAACAATACCCGGAATTCGTCATTCATAATTCATGATGGATTTTTGCTGAATTTCTGCAAAATAATATTTCAGTCCTGAGTCACAAAGTAACATTATTGTAACATTTTGCTTGTTACCCTCTTTCCTATTTAAAATTGAATTGTAACATTATTGTCACATTTTAATTGCCACGGCTTTTAAGCCGTGGACTAATATAGAACAAAAACTGATACCTTCAGGCAAATTCAGAATTGCCCTAAAGGGCATACCTTAGGATACTTCTATAAACCACGGGTTGAAACCCGTGGCAATTATTATTGTAATTCTCCATGGCGAATAACATTCTTTGTTTTTAACTCAAAACACAATTTTTAAATATCACCCATTATAAATTTTTCAAATCTTGATGAATTTTTGACGAATTTCTGCAAAATAAGAGAAACCAATTACCCAC
>CALJIG010000127.1 GCA_937974175.1 uncultured Ignavibacteria bacterium | reverse complement strand
AATATTTTTATTTTAAAATTAACCTTCTATATTTACATAAATTATAAAACCCCAAAATTTAATTTTATGACTCCTGATAGCAGAAAAGCTTTCAACCTGCTGCTTTACATTGCAGGCGCCGTCATTATAACTCTGGTTATAGTGATTCTGTTCCGTAATAAACCAAAAAATATTTCTACCAATCCAGACGTCTGGCCGAGCTTTGATGTCAACGCCCTTCCCGTTGACTCGACAAGTAAAATGGTGAGATACGGATATTACTTATTGATGGAAACTTCTAATATAGTGGGACCCGATGTAAAGGACAGCTCGATGAGATTTGCAGGGAATAATCTTGAGTGCCGCAACTGTCACTTTGAGGCGGGGCAGGTAAAGAGTACATATAATCTGGTGGGAGTTGCAAACCGCTATCCGTCGGTTGATAAAGCTACAGGGCAGTCAACTTCACTTGTTCAGCGGGTGAACGGCTGCTTTATAAGAAGCATGAACGGAAAGCCAATGCCTGAAGAAAGTTTTCATATGAGAAGCATTATTGCTTACCTTAACTGGATAAGCAGCGGAGTGCCGAAAGACCTGCAGGGAATAAATATTAAAGATGTGGGTAAAATTGACCGCAAGCCTGACCCCGTAAGAGGGAAGTCAGTCTTTGCAAATAACTGTATGAGCTGCCATGCAGATGTTGGTTTAGGAGTTTTGAAAAATGCCGAGATACACGGAGGCGTGAAATATATTATTCCGCCGATAGCAGGGGATGATTCTTTCAACGATGCTGCCGGAATGGCAAGTATGGAGTTCCTGGTAAAATTTCTGAAAACACAGATGCCGAAGAATAAACCCGGCTCATTATCGCTTGAAGATTCTTATGATGTAGCTGCATACGTGCTGAGTTTACCGCGACCGAAGATGAAGTAAATGTAGAAGAGTATAATGTTTACAGGGTATGCCGAGTTTGAACAGTTAGTGTTTTTGAAATAAAATGAATTGTGGAGTAATTTATGAAATATATATATTGCTTAATATTGCTGTTCATGTTTTCAAATCTGTATTCTAAGGATGTAGCTAATCTTAGCTTGGATTCTAATTTAACTTGTAAAGATGATTCTACTTTTTCAATTAAAATAAAAATAGTTGATGAAAATAATAAACCTTTATATGGAGCACTTATTTATGCAGTAACTTTAGATAATTTTGACAAAAAAATTGCACTTGGCGAAAGTAATGAAGAAGGGAAATTTTCTACTATATTAAGTAGGGAAAAAAATTACGGATATATTTATATTTCATATATAGGATACGAGAAGTTTATTCTTTCTGTGAAAGAGAGAAAAAACTTAAATGTGATTCTAAAAATGCAATTTAGCAGACACGGGATTGAATAAAATAAAACTTTATTATGCCAACAACAATAAAACAACTTTTAGTAGAGCAGTATGCTGCCTGCTACAATGAAGAAAGCTGGTTTAAGCCTCTTAAAGATGTTATATCAGATTTATCCGATGAAGAATTTAAATGGAAAGAAAGCGAAGACGAGCATTCAATCCGCCAGCTTGTGATTCATCTTTTATTCTATAATGAAAAGTATTACTATCGTTTTATAGGAAATCCTTTACCCGCTGTGCATATTGAATCAGACAATGATCCTACATTTGATGATAATGATTTAACTAAAGAAGAGTTGCTTAATAAATTTTATAAAGTAATGGATGGTTTATACGAAGCTATGAAAGATGCTACCGAAGAAAAATTCGATGAAAGACCTTTTAATGATGCCGATAAAACCTGGCTGTGGTGGGAAACTCTGCACAATATAAATATTCATAATGCTTACCATTTGGGGCAGATGATGCTGATGAAAAAGCAAATGAGATTGAAAAGATAATTTTTAGATTATAAATTATCTACGAATTGTGTAAGGTCAAGTCCTGCTTGTTTTAAAATACTTCTGAATGTACCGTAGGGAATTTCCCTTTTATTCATAGGAAGGATCACAGTCTTTCCGGAGTTATTCTTAAATTTACCATGCGAACCTTTTTGGGAAACTAAAATAAAGCCTATTTTTTTTAAAACGGTTTCTATTTCTTTCGAAGAATATTCTTTAGGCATTTACAACTTCCTTACCAAGAAAAAGTGAATCAATATTTTGGATTTCTAAATCTGTTTCACCCTCAAAGTAAAGTTCAATAGCTTCTTTAATATTTTTTCTGGCTTCGTCAATGCTATCTCCAAAGGAGGAAATTTCGACATTAAGGCATTGGGCTATATAATGTTTCCCCTCATTCCAGATTACATAATTAATTTCTTTCATACTATTTTTTAATAAATGTAATTTTTTTTTTGATATTTTAATAGTGATATTTTACCGATAGGTTTTTTTAGGTAAAAAAAAGAATATGAAATAAAGGTTTTTTTATGGTTAATTTTATGAAATACTAAACATTTGATATGTCAAAACTAATTATAAACTACACCTGCTTCGATAGGTTTTTGAAATACGTTACAATTGATACGCAATCGGATATGAACTCCACTTCCTCTCCTTCCACTGAAAAACAAAAAAATCTTGGGAAAATTTTAGTCGAAGAGCTTCTTGCAATGGGAGTTAAAGATGCTCATTTAGATCAATATGGATATGTTTACGGAACGCTGCCGTCAAATACAGATAAGAAAGTTCCTGTTATTTGTTTCTGCTCGCACATGGATACTTCACCGGAATCAAGCGGAGCGAATGTGAAGCCCATCATTCATAAAAATTACGCAGGGGGAGATATTGTACTGCCTGCCGATAATACACAGGTATTAAGACCGGAAGAAAATCCTGAGCTGAATAATAATATCGGCTGTGATATTATTACATCTGACGGAACTACACTTCTCGGCGCAGATAATAAAGCAGGGCTTGCTGAGATAATGGATGCAATAAATCATTTACTTGCTCATCCGGAAATAAAGCACGGCACAATAAAAATTTTATTTACACCTGATGAAGAAATCGGCAGAGGAGTTGATAACGTTGACCTGCAAAAGCTCGGCGCAGACTTTTGTTATACAATGGACGGCGAAGCATACGGGCACATAGAAGACGAAACTTTCTCAGCAGATGCAGTTGTGATAAAGGTACACGGATTTAATACTCACCCGGGATTTGCAAAGGGAATGATGGAGAACGCTGCAAAGATAGCTTCGGAAATTATTGACGCTCTACCCAAAGGAAGATGCTCGCCTGAAACAACTTCAGGCAGGGAAGGTTTTGTTCATCCGATTGTAATGGAAGGCGGAGTGGAATCAATGACTTTGAAATTTATAATCCGTGATTTTACAGTCGATGGCTTAAAAGAAAAAGAAGCGATGCTAAAAACCATTACTGAAAACACTCTTGCAAAATACAAGCGTTCATCCTATGAGTTTGAAGTTAATGAGCAGTACAGAAACATGAAGGAAATTCTCGATAAGCATCCGCAGATAGTTGAGTATGCTAAGGAAGCAGTTACCCGCGCAGGTATGACTCCGAGAGTTAATATTATAAGAGGCGGTACTGACGGCTCTCGTTTATCGTTTATGGGCTTACCTTCTCCTAATATTTTTGCAGCCGAGCATGCATTCCACTCGAAGCTGGAATGGACTTCGATTCAGGAAATGCAGAAGGCAGTTGATACTATCGTTCACCTTGTACAGGTATGGGAAGAGAAATCGTAAACTGTTTTGATTAAGTCTTATACAATAGTTATTTTGCAATTAGCCTGCGTGATTTTTTTAATGATCAGCGGGCAAGTACTCCCCGAAAATATATTTTTATTCATAGCTGAAATCCTTCTCTGTTTAGCAGGGCTGTGGTCGGCATTATTATTGAATAAAAATTTTTCCGTATTACCTGTTCCCGTTAAAAGCGCTGTACTAATAAAATCAGGTCCGTATAAATATGTGCGGCACCCGATTTATACTGTTGTAATTCTGCTTGCTCTGATATGGATAACCGGAAAATTTTCTTACATAAATTTAATTGTCTGGATAGCTTTAATAGTTGTTTTCATTGTGAAGATGGACTATGAAGAAAAGAAGCTATCGGAAAAATTCCCTGAATATAAAAATTACATCGCTAATTCAAAAAAATTAATTCCATTTATATATTGATAAAATTTACTCTGAAAATAATTTGTTTAGGACTGATAGCTGTAACTATTTATTCGTGTTCTAAAAGTGACGATGCAATTGTAACGCCGGGAAACTCCGCAGATACATCCACTAATTTTAAATATCCTTATACAATAAACAGCAACTGGTTTTTTACTACTACTCCAAATTATTCATTCTATCCCGATTCAATAAGAAGATATATCTCGGGAATAGATTCAAGCGTTGAAGTCGGTTATGCTGTTTGGAAAAATGACACAGTGATAAACGGAATAAATGCAAGAGTTCTTCGTACAAATCACACTTCTTCCAATCACGCTTATAACACTACTGAGTGTTATGTGCAGACTGATACCGGACTTGTAAATATTAGTTTTACTGAAAGCCCGAGCTTCGGTCCTTTCCGCCCAAATCCGAATTATAAATTTATTTATAATGATAAACAATATTACTCAATTGATGAATTCAGAGGTAAAGAATTTAGCGGATTATTGGTTAACATTGATTCAGCATCTGCGCCAATAAACTGCATTAAGTATCCGATTGTAACTAATACCGAATGGTACTTTAGAAAAATAAGCGCACTTCAGATTCAAAAGAAAAAATATTTGGATTATGTTCAGATTCAGACTGCGGCGGGAATTTATAATTGTATACCGGTTCAGCTTAGTAATTATCAGGGAAATGCCCGCGATACAAATTTTATACAGGTAGACTATTTTTCAAAAATAGGTATGGTCAAGCGCTCCAGAAAATTTAAAAAAATTGCCTTCTATTATATGGGAAATATCATAGGGTATTTTGATGTAGGTGAAGAGGTAGTGCTTAATTCAGTAAGTATAGTTCATTGATTATTAGACCTTAAAAATTGGATTTTTTATGTTTTTATTTCTGCATAACTTTAAACCAAATGATAAAGCATCCTTCATATAATAAAACTCTTACTCTGCTTGTGATGATAGTATTTACTCTGGTAAATCTTTCTGCTGTAAGCAATGTTTTTTGTTCTATGAAAGATATGACGGATTGCTGCTGCAAAGTAAAGACTGAAAAGAAAAGCTGCTGTGCTAATAAAAAAGAAGTTAAGTTTACCAAACATTGTGTCTGTGAAATAAAAGAAGCAAAGACTGACGCTGCTGAATTACCGCAAAACATAATTGTAAATAATATAACAAAGACTTTGAAAATTTTCACACCTTCTGAAATTTCACTTTCAGGAAATGAAAATGTTAAAGTTTATTCAAACTCTCTAATAAATACATTTCACTCGCCTCCGAACGAAGATATAAATACACTCAAATGCGTTCTTAGAATTTAGAAATTAAAATTTGTCAAAAATTTTAATGAATTTTCTAAATTTTAAAATTATAATCATGAAAACGAAACTCTTTTTAAGTGTCCTTGCTTTAGCAATGGTAGCTGTTGCATTTATGTATGGTAGTTCATATGGTGATCAAAAGTCATGCTGCTGTACCAATTGTGTATGTGTAAGCTGTACATGTGCTGAAGGTAATTGTTCAGGCTGCGGAGATAACGGTTGTTGTACTGCAGGAAACTGCGCAATGACAAGCTGTGACTCTAAAAAAGGCTGCGGTTCAAGCTCAAGCTGTGATTCTAAAAAAGGCTGTGGTTCAAGCTCAAGTTGCGATTCTAAAATGACATCAGGCGGTGCATTAATAGCTGCTGCATGCTGCTGCGCAGACTGCAAATGTGAAAATTGTACATGCGCTGAAAACTGCTGCAAAGACGGCGGCTGCAAAGGATGTAAAGATAATAACTGCTGTGATAAAGGAAATTGTGCCGGTGGAAACTGCTGTAAAGATATGAAGACATCAGGCGGAGTATCAAGCGATAGCGCAGTTTGCGTTGTCTCAGGTGAACCGCTTGTAAAAGGAAAAGAAGTTGTATTGAATTATCTTGGAAAAGATTATAGCTTCTGCTGTGATAACTGCGTAACCTCTTTTAAGAATGAACCTATAAAATATATAAAAGACGGTTTGATGTGCCCGGTAATGAACGAACCAGTTAAAAATAGTGTTTCTACCGTATATGAAGGAACTAAATATTACTTCTGCTGCAAAATGTGTATAAAGGATTTTGAAGCAGATGCTAACAAATATTTAAAGAAAGAACCAAAGACAGATAATAAATAAATGAAAAAAATAGCAATTTTTATATTGTTTTTGCTTGCACCGTTATCCCTCGTCCATTCACAAGTGATACAGGCAACTGTAGGTGTGGACGGATTTACATGCTCTTTATGCGCTAAAGGCGTTGAAGAAGAATTTATGGCTATGGATTTTGTCAAATCAGTAAAGGCAGATTTAAAAAAAGCTACTTTTACAATAGTTTTTAAAAAAGATGCCAGGATAGATATTAACATGCTTAAGGACGGCGTTACAGACGGCGGATTTAGTGTGCGGGATATTCTTATAAAAGCTGAAGGTACTTATGAGAATAATCATTTAATCACGGGTAATACTCCTGATTTAATATTGAAAAATCTCAGCAGCGAATATAATAATGGAGATAAGATTGCTATATCAGGAATTGTAAGTCTTTCAGATAATATAATAAAAGTAAAACAGGCAAAAAAGATTTAGAACTGTTTTAATATTTTAAGATACTAACAGCCTCTTCTTGAGATAATCGGGAAGAGGTTTTTTTTAAGCCGGATTTAATTCTGAAACGAATTAAGTTGCAAATACGTTTAATAAATTAATGGGATCACGAATTTGGTTTTTTGTAATATTTTTTACGGTAATAGGAATAATTCATTTTTTTGCTTTTTGGTCATTCAGGAAATTCGGCAATTCAAATCCTTACTTTCCATTTATACCCAAGAACAAAACAAGAGAAAAGTTATGGAAGGTTATAACTATTCTTCCTTTCATTATACTAAATATACCTTATATATATTTAGTGACAAACAGGATGGACTTCAGTACCGCCCCGAGATGGATATATAATTTATACATCATTCCTTTTTTTATTTTTCAGGCAGGAGTTATTTTTTTAGGTCTGCTTATGCTGGCTTTAAAACTGATAAAGCTTCCTGTTTTTCTTTTTTACTACGTAACAAATAAATTCCGGTATTTCAAACAGAAGTATTCAAAAGTAAAAGAGAACAGAGATTTTAAAAAGTTTGATGAATCCCGTAGAAAATTTATAAGAGCCGGCGGAGTACTATTAACAGGTTATACATTTACCAGTGCCACAATCGGCGTAATAAAGAAAGATGAATATGCTGTCACTGAAAAAGATATTTTTATTGCTAATCTGCCTGCTGAATTACAGGGGCTTAAAATTCTTTTAATAAGCGATATACACTCAGGTCCTTATATGGGTGAAGAACAGATGAAGGAATATGTGGATGTTTTGAACAGCTATAACGCTGACTTAATTTTAATACCCGGGGACTTAACAAATTCACAAAGAGACGAAGTGTA
Organism: uncultured Ignavibacteria bacterium; assembly: GCA_937974175.1. Classification (GTDB taxonomy): domain Bacteria; phylum Bacteroidota; class Ignavibacteria; order Tepidaquicellales; family Tepidaquicellaceae; genus JAFDZO01. The sequence continues at coordinate 9,691 of CALJIG010000127.1, read as the reverse complement.
TCCTTTCACAAAAGCTTTCAGAAATCTTAAAGCTAAATATGGTGTATATGCAACACTTGGTAACCATGATTATTTTCACGATGCAGAGTACGTAGCTAAAGCTGTTCTGGGTGAAACACCTATAAAGCTGATGAGAAACGAAAACAAGATTCTGGAGATAAATAATCAAAAGCTTTTATTAATGGGAATGGATGATACCAGAACAAGCGGCGCGAATTTCGATCCTGTTGTTTATAAATATTTTGATAAAACGGTAGCAGATGCTAAAGAAAACTTAAGAGTAAATAATCTGGCATTTGAATCGGTTCCTAAGATTTTAATGTATCATAAGCCGTATTTCTTTAATGATTTTTCCAAAGAGAAAATTGATTTAACTGTCAGCGGTCATACGCATGGCGGGCAGATAGTATTTGCAAAGCTCGGAAGTCTTAATCTTTCAATCGCATCATTTGTAAGTAATTTTCTGGAAGGTCTATATAAGAACGGAAACTCAAATATGTATATTACAAGAGGCATCGGAACAGTCGGGCTGCCATTGAGATTAAACTGCCGGCCTGAAATTACAATTTTAACTCTAAAACAAAAAAGCCCTGCTGAAAATTAATTCAGCAAGGCTTTCTTTATAAATAAAATTAACTTCGTATTATTTTAACAGGATCATTTTTTTGATCTGGTTGAACTCACCTGATACTAATTTAAAATAATAAATACCGCTTGAAAGTGCTGCAGCATTGAATGAATATTCATATCTTCCTGCCTGTAAATTCTGATTGACTAATTCCGCAACTTCTCTTCCGTTAATATCATAAACTTTTAGCGAAGTGAAAGATGCTGCAGGAACATCAAATTTAATATTTGTAGTCGGGTTGAACGGATTCGGATAATTCTGGTATAAATTATATTTTTCCGGAATTTCAGTTCCTAAGCTGGAAATACCAACATCAACCGTATCAAATATTGCTATTTGATTTATTGCATTGGTCATATTCAATACTGTAGAAGAACTTGTACCTGTATATGAATTTGTTCCGCCGCCAAGCCATCTCTGGAAGTAATATGTTTTTCCGTTGTATTGAACCTGTAAAGGTGAAATGTTCAGCGTTACATTTGAATTTTCATCCCAGAATTGGTTTCCGTTAGCTACAGTTACTGCTAATCCGCCGGGGTTTGTATTTGTTGTAAGCTTATATTGTGTTTTAAAAATAGCGGTATAGTTTGAAACATTTGCATTTATGTTTACAGTTTGAGCTGTATCTGTGCTGCCATTGCTCCAGTTTTGAAATACGTATCTTGTAGTAGCAAATACCTGCGGAGTAGCTGCGCTTAAGCTATGATTTGAGCTCAGGTCCCAGGTAAATAATTGAGAGGCTCCGTAAGAATTTCCATCTACTCTGAATGATAAATTAGACTTGTTAGTGCCGACAGCAATAAAACTTTTACCCACATTATAGTTTACTGCAATCTTATGTGATTTGCCTAAACTATTTGTAGCAGTCACAACAACCTGATATATTCCTGCAGGAACACTTCCTGTAGAAGCAACATTCATTGCAAGTGAATCAGGGAAGCTGCTTAATGTATTTCCGCTAGGGAAAGTTACTGAAATACCGGCAGGATTACCAACTACTGAAGCAGTAAAGGTAATTGCTGAATTATAGCCGTTGGCAATATATGGTACTGCTATTTTATAATTTGCATTTTGTGAGCTTCCTGCGGTAACTACTCTGAAAGCTGTATTTGGAAGCAAACAAAAATCGGAAAGCTTCCAGGCTGAATTCAAAACTTCTTTATTTTGCTGCTGAATAAAAGCAACTGCAGTTACCTGTGCGGGATTCCAGAGAGCATCTTTTTTAACTCTGAATTCATAGTCTTTTCTTGTTCCCGGTGTTAGTTCAAGCGCAGTTCCGGTGCCGCTCGGTAACATTTTTCTCATTACAGTATGAAAATTTCTTTCGCCATTGGTTCCGGGTGCAGAAGCATACGTAATTAACTTTTCCATAATTGCAACGTGAAGCACTGCAGATGGTGAAGTAATTGCAGTTTCACAATAAACTGTTACTAATACCTGCAAGCTATCTGAACCAATATCATTTTGTCTTACAATAATTGTAACCGGACTTAACAAGGCACTTCTGGTATTGAATGCCGCCATAAGCTGTCCGTTAGTGTAATTCGGTTCCAAAGTTGTGGAACCATCCATCTGAAGCTGTGGGATTGCATTTACGCTGTAGTAGTTTCTTCTGGTATTATTATCGGTAATATTGTATGCATACATCGGGTCATTTCCCGGTGCAGGCCAGTTCATGTGATAACTTAGCCCCATAATTTGAGCTTCTGTTAGCGAGCTCATAAAGGCATCGACTGTAGGATTATTTGATGCGCAAGGACCGCATGTAGAGCTTGTATATCTTTCAACTAATACCGTTCTATCTCCTGCAACTGTGACGTTGAAACTACAAATTACAGAGACGAGCAGTAATAAATTCAGTAAAGATTTGAATTTCATTTTCCCGCTTTTATTTTATTAAGAATTTTAAATTATTTTATTAACACCATTTTTTTTGATTGAGTAAATCCGGGGGTAATCAGTTTATAAAAATACACTCCGGAAGATAAAAATTCACCATTAAAATTAACTTCGTGAATCCCTGCCGAAAGCGATTCATCAACAAGTCTTTTTACTTCTCTTCCTGTTAAATCGTATATTATTAGTAATGTCTTAGATTCTACCGGAAGGTTGAACGAAATTTTAGTAACAGGATTAAAAGGATTAGGATAATTCTGATTCAGCTTATAGTCTTTTATAATTGGCGCAGTATAATTATCAGGTACAATTCCCTGAAGCGGAATCGCAAATGTTCTCCATTGTGAATTTAAAGTTGGGACGAATGAAGTAGTTGAGCTTGAGGAAGTTGCTAATCCTATCCCTCCTTTATAAAAAATATTTCTTGAAAATGTAAGCCCGCCGTCAGTTGATATATTTACATATAAGCTATCGCCTTCATTATATAAATATCCTGCATAGGCATAGTCGAAACGAAGTGTATCTAAGGAACTTACTCCGGAAATAATCGGTGAATACAGAGTATCCATTTGACCTATATCGGTGTTGGCATAAAAATTCATCCGCATACATCCGTTTCCGGGATATGAAATTCCGTTTACACCGCTGTTATATACATTTTCAAATGTAATTAATTTCGAGAGATGTGCAAGAGTCCAGTTTTGCGGGAGGCCGGGAGTTTCAAACTGTTCAAGGTAAAATCCGGTAGAATTAGTATCGTGTATATTTCTTCCTAAAGATCTTGCGGAAAGTTTAGTTAAATTTATTTTGCCTGCATCGCGTCTGTATTTCTCAGAGATAAAATCGGGTGAATCCTGCTGAATAGTAAAATTCTTTAATTTTTCAGAAACACCTGTACGAGATTTAGCTGAATTTAATACATCGAAAGTATAATCATTCTGAATAAAGGCTGCAGTATAAACCATAGAATCTACCCATGAGGATTTCCTTAAATACTTAAAATTGTAATTGTATGTCCCGATTGCTGTTGGTATAGGAGTGCCCTGAGTATTTGGAACCGCATCTCTGAATACATCATAAAAAATCGTTTCACCATTGCTTGCCAAAGGAGAAGCATATGTAATTTTTCTTTCAACTGCATTTACTCTGAGGAAATAATTTCCTGCGGATATGGGAGCTATTATATTAACAGAAATATTCGTGCTGATAGTATCACCCTGAAGCCTTGTATCCGTTACATTCATTATTACAGGTGAACCAAATTTTTTCAAAGTATCAAATGAATGCTGAAGATTTGAAGTGCTGAAAGGAAAGCCTGAAAAAAACGAACCGTTAAAAATTAAATTCGGAACGGCTGAGATATTGTAATAGTCTGCTCTTTCTTTATTCTTAATTGTATCGGCAAGGTAAAGTGAATCATTACCCGGTGCGGGAAAACCTAAGTGATAGTTTATGGCGACAACGCTGTCGAATTTTGAATTTACAAAATTATTAAGTGATGGATTATTAACGGCAGCTGCTGTGCTGGTTGCGCTTGTAAATCCTTCAAACAATATTTTTTTAGGAACGCCCTGGTAATAACCAAAACTTTGTTTTAAGGTATCATTCTCTCTGTTGCCATCTATGGAATCTGCTACATAAATTTTCGGATTATATGTCTTATTTGCAGTAAATATAGCTTGCGGAAACATTACCTCTCTGATTTCCTTTGGCTGAAGGCTAAATATAGTAACTGACCATCGATAACCGGGAATTTCAGGAATATCTAAATTAAATGTTACGGAATCCAAAGATGCTTTTCCAACATTTGTAACAAGAACTAAAATAGAATCTAACACTAAACTGGTTGGCCGGATAGCATTTAAAGAATCAGAAGTGTATATAGTATCTGATGGGAGATTAATAAATGATGTAACTTTTACATCCTTATTAAACTGTGTTCCTACTGTGACATTATCTATATATAAATTGTTTCCGTAACCGTTATGAGTGATAAACTGTAGCACAATGCTGTTCTGCCCTGAGTTTTCAGTTTTATAAATGAATGCATAGGAGAGGGAAATGCATAATACCAATATTATAAGAAGTCTTCTTTTCATTATGCCTCTTGTGAAGCAGCTTTGGTTTCGCGGAAATAAAATTTATAGAAGTAATATTCCATTACTGAAAGTACTATTAATGAAATCGAATCTTTTGGGTTTAGAGTTCCCTTGCCCTGGCCCGGTGTGAAAAATCCTGAAATCTTCAGAAGGGAAACAGCTATTTTATTAACGGGCATATCAATTAAATATCCGTTAGGAGAAATAACAAAGCCTACAAATAAATCTGAAATTGTCCAGCCAACTGAAAATAAAATGATGATGAAGCCTGTATTCAGAAATGCCTGCAGCAAGCCTTCTACCTGAAATGACTTGCAGAATGCATAGACAGCAAAAATTGTATGCAGATAAAAAATTATTACAGGGATCATTTTTTAAAAAGCAGTTTTTGAGAAAAACATTTCTTTGATTGTCTTGATAATTATCTTAATATCAAATACTAAAGACCAATTTTCAATGTAATAAATATCGTATTCAATTCTTGTCTGAAGCGGAGTATCTGTGCCTCTTAAACCGTTCACCTGTGCCCATCCGGTTATACCTGATTTCACTCTGTGCCTTTCAAGGTATTTATTAATTGTATCTTTCATTGTGTTTATAAAATGCTCACGTTCAGGACGAGGACCGACAATACTCATTTCGCCTTTTAATACATTAAGGAATTGAGGAAGTTCATCCAATGAATATTTTCTGAGGAATTTTCCAATTGGTGTATATCTGTCATCGTTTATAGTTGTCATTTGAGGTCCGCTTTTTTCAGCATCGATTCTCATTGAACGGAATTTCAGCATTTCAAATTTTTTGCCGTCAATACTAACACGCTCCTGTTTATAAAACAATGGTCCTTTAGAAGTAAGCTTTACAATTAATGAAAGTGCAATCATTACCGGGGAGATTATGATTAAAAAGAAAATGGAAGCAAATAAGTCAAATGTTCTTTTAACAAATCTGCTCCAGACATTCATCGGAAGAGATTTCAGCTTCATAAATGGTATACCGTTTACTTCTTCTATTTTTATGTGGCTCGTAATCATTTCAATGAAGTCAGGCGCAAGCATAAATTCAATATTAATCCCTTCACATAGCTTGATTAATTCCTCAAGCAGTATATGTTTTTCGGAAGGTAAAACTATTAATATTTTTTCAATATTGTTATTTCTGATTACCGAAGGAATTTCAGAATAATTGCCAAGGTGAGTGCGGCTTCCCATAAAATTCTCTGCGGTTTCATAGGTGAAATAACCGACCACATTGTAACCCACATATTTATCTTTAACAAACTGGTCATATATTTTCATCGCCATATCATTCATCCCGAAAATTGCAACGTTTACAACCCCTGTGCCTTTATTATATAGGTTTTTTTCGTACTTAATTAATAAGTATCTTCCTATAGTCATAAATACAATTGAACTTACCCATATCAATCCGAATACCATACGGGAGTATGGAAAATCACGATAGAAAAAGATAAGGCTCATACAAAACACAATGTATATAGATACATACTTTATAACGGTAAAGAATTCATCGAAGATAAATACATTTCGTTTTATGCGGTACATTTTTCTTTGCTGAAAAATGAAAATGGCTGCAGGTAAAGTTATTAACGCAAAACCCAGATATCCGATAATTGGAGGCGGTTCAACCTCTCCTCCTAGATATTTAACGAAAGGTGATAAAAATCTGAGCCAATACGAGAGCAGGAATGCTCCGAAAATTGAAATTGAATCGGAAAAAATCGTAAGAAGGGGGATTAGTACTTCTACTTTTGTGGATTTATTGCTCATCTAAGCTTAAAAATTATTGCAAAATATGTAAAATTATCTAATTATTCGTAACTTTTTAGTTCAGAAAATAGGTGATTTATAAGAAAGTATAAATGTAATTCTTAGGTAAGAGCAGGGTTATTTTTTCATTAAAAGCGACATTGCAGTACCCTTGCCGTTTGACTCTATATAAAATTCATCAACCAGTGAACGTATAATAAAAATTCCTCTGCCGCTTTCTTTATACAAATTGGATTCATCAGTAGGGTCGGGAAGTTTTGATACATCAAATCCGTCACCTTCATCTTTAATTTTTAATTCCAGTTTGTGTTCATCTATTGTAATTTCCACATAAACTTTTTTCTGAGGGTTCTGTTTATTACCATGAACTATTGCATTAACTATTGCCTCTGATGAAGCTATCTGAAAGTTAATGAACTTCTCCATCGCCATCCCAAATTCATTGTTTATCTCAACAAGCAGATTTTCAAATTTGCTTATCTCTTTTCTATCGCTGGGCAGAACAATTCTGTATGTTTTCACAATCGGTTTAGTTTTTAAAAATTATAGAATACATTCAAGGAAACATTATTAGTATTATAATTTTGTTCTTCTGCATCGTATCTGAGGTAGTCAACAGAATATGTAAAGTTAATCAAAGAATTTTTGCCAAGATAGAAAAATATTTTTCCCATAAGGCTTGATGTTCTGAACGTACTTTTCAGCTGCTGCACGCCGTCTGTATAATTATAAATCTGCTGCTCGAAGTAAGAAGTCTTCCCGCTTATCTTTACGAGATTATTGATACGATAGTTTACCTGAAAGAATGCCGACTTATCTACGTTGTAAAAAATCGGATTGATAGAAAACGCATTATTATTAAACTCACCCTGCTCATATATCTTTGCCTCTCCGTAAACTTCAAAGGAAAGATGTTTATTCATTTCATAAAGAGTCGAGTCTTTCAGATTCAGCTGCCTATAAGAAAAACTTTTTATCTGAGATATTATATCTTCAAAATCGTAAACAGTGTAATTTGCCAATACCTGAAATGAATTTCTTGTAATAAGATTCGGGAGGATTTTATATTCGCTTTCGCTCGTAAGCTTATAAATCCTGTTTGTATAATTATTAGCGCTGCGCTCTGCAAAAATATACTGAAGCTTAGAAACGTTCAGATCGAAAGTAGTCCTTAAGCTGAAATCGTTTCTGTTATTATATATATGCGCGAGAGAATAAATCTGTATCTGCTCGTCCCGGTCATCGAAGTTCAGCTTGCTGTCAGTATCATAATGCAGTATAGAAGCGTACCCTTTGAACTCTAATGAATGAACTTTTGAAGCGTCGTAAAAAAATTCGTAGTTCAGATAAGTTTTTTTACTGTTATTGTTTTTGTTTTTCTCGACTTTTTCAAGCTCAGTAAGCTGGCTTTGAGTATATAATGACGGATTAGTTACTTCATGATTTTCGGAACGCTCTGCGTAGCTCAGCTCCGTATTCAAGCCGAAGTTGAAAATTCTGAAATGCAGCCCTGAGTAAAACTCTAATTTATTCTCGGCGATTTTTGTATCGTATACATTTTCTATCAGTACATTTTGCGGGTTCGCATCGTATTTAAACTCCCTGTTAATTGTTTTAGTAAGATAAAGTCCACCTATTTTTACTCTTCCGTTTTGCGATAGCCGGTAATTAAAATTATCTTCTAGCTGTACTGCATTTTCTATTCGAGATTCAACGTTGTTTGCTATACCGTTCTGCTGTGAAATGCTGGGTGTAGCCGTTACAAAAAAATCTCTTCTGAGCGAGTAATATTTTATCGCTCCGGTATTGCTGCTTCCGTCTGCAAATTTTTTGTACAGCTCGGCAAACAGTTCATTCTGGTAATTTTTCTTTTTATCCAATGCATCATAGGATAAATATACATTCGAGCGGGCGATATAATTTTCTATATTGAGATAAGGAATGTCTGATTTAAATTCCCCGCTGAATCCCGATGCTGTTTCACCTATCTGATTTTCTCTTTTCACTCCTGCATTTAATTTGAATCCTATATCCGGTGTTACATTGTAATTGGCAGTTGAGTAAACAAATATATTATTGTTTACATTACTCTGAGTAATTCTTTCATCGGAAAGAATGCTGCTTCTCACGCCGCCGCCGAAGTTCAGCTTATCGGATTTTAAATACAGCGCTTCCATTTTCAAATTATCGAAGTCGCGGAAGAAATTCTGGCTTAGCTTTGATACATCAGAGTTGTAAAAATTCTTGAATGTAATATAGAATTTTGACTGGAGAAGGCTGTAATTTATTCTTGAGTTTAATCTCGCTGTGTTTGCATTATTCTCAAACTCAGTATATATAAAATTATTAATGTAAGATGAATCTATAAATGTAGTTGACTGAGCGAATAACTGAGCAGATAAAAACACTAAACAAAATATGATTATTATTCGCAGCAATACTTTAAATGGTTTTATTCATTTATTCAGAACAGGTCAGTTACTTTAAATTTATTTACTTCATCGGCAATACTAATTTCACGGAACATATTTTCAAGGTCAGTATAGTTAGCAGAGTTTCTTAATTCTTCAGTCGGCTTATCAATTTTTATAATGCCCTTATCAAGATAAATTATTCTGTCGGAAATTTTTTCAATCGTATTTAATAAATGGGAACAGTATAAAATTATTTTATTCTCTGCTTTTAAGTATGCGACTAAATCCTGAAAAGCAAAAATGCTGTTTGCATCAAGTCCGTTAAGCGGCTCATCAAAATAAACTATATCGGGATTGTGAAGCAGCGCAGAAGTAATCAGAACTTTCTGCTTGTTTCCCTTAGATAAAATTCCAATCGATTCATTTAAGTACTGGTCAAAGGCAAAGAAGTTTGCAAAGTTATCTATTCTTTTTTTCAGAAGGGTTTTATCAATTGCGCGAATTTCTCCTATGAAATCCAGATATTCAAGAACGGATAGTGAGTTAAAAATGTTCGGTGATTCCGGCACATAGCCGATTATCTTTTTTACTTCAATCGGATTTTTTAGCACATCTATATCCATAATTGATACTGAGCCGGAATCATACTCAAGCAGTCCGGAAAGAATTTTAACCGTTGTGGATTTTCCCGCGCCGTTTGTGCCTATAAGTCCCGTTATCTCGCCTTTATTAAGCTCGAAGGAAATATTATCAAGAGCAGTTATGCCGCCGTCATATTTTTTTGTGAGGTTCTTTACTTTTATCATGTAAAATTAATTTACGGTATTTCTGAATTTTATAAAGTAACAAAATTGTAACATTTTG
>CALJIG010000126.1 GCA_937974175.1 uncultured Ignavibacteria bacterium | reverse complement strand
AGCCGTAGAGACGCAATACTTTGCGTCTCCTGAATAAATAACAGACACAAAGTATTGTGTCTCTACAAGACTAAATACGCATGACATACTTAGAAAAACTTCAGTCAGTTGTAAAGAAAAATAATTCAAATGTTGTAATTGGATTGGATTCTGACATATCTAAAATTCCCGAATGCTTTCATAAATATTCTGACCCTGTATATGAGTTCAATCATTATATAATGTGCTCAACGAAGGATATCGTTGCAGGATATAAAATGAATATGGCTTTTTATGAGAGCGCAGCCGGATATAAAACTCTGGAAAGAACTTTAAAATACATTCCTGAAGACCTTATAAAGATCTGTGATGCAAAGCGCGGCGATATAGGAAACACCGATGAAATGTATGCGAAGACTTTCTTCGATGATATGAATTTTGATGCAATTACTTTCCAGCCGTATATGGGTTATGATTCGATTGAACCTTTCATTAACAGGAAAGATAAGCTTACTTATGTTTTAGCTTTAACATCTAACGAAGGTTCAAAAGATTTTCAGAAGTTGAAAGTCGGGAAAAAGTTTTTATACGAAAAAGTAATTAAGAAATGCGTTGAGTGGAATAAGAATGGAAACATTGGCTTTGTAATAGGTTCAAATCATACAAAAGAAATAGGGAAGTATTCAAAAAAATTGCCTGACTATCCTCTGTTAATTCCGGGAGTCGGAAGCCAACATGGTGAAGCAGGGACTTTATTAAAAAATCTGCACAACAAAAATTTTGTGATTAATTCCAGCAGAGGTATTATTTATGCCGCTCCAATGGATGTAGAAAGAAAAGATTTTGAAAAAATTGTAAGAGAAAAAACAGTAGAGCTGAACGCTTCAATTAACAATTAACAATTAACAATTAACAATTAACAATTATCAATTAACAAAAGTATTAATTCAGGAATAGAGAAGTTAATTGCCACGGCTTTTAAGCCGTGGAATAGATTTGTACCAATCAATTGCCCTTTAGGGCAAGCTAAGTTTTTGCCCTGAAGGGCAGTTTATTGAATTTTATTTAACCACGCCTTAAAAGGCGTGGCAATTTCTTGTAATAATTTACAATCGAAACGGGGTTTCGCACCATATTGCATTCCTAAACAGAGTTTCGGAATGAGAGTTTTTTAATCAGAGTTAAATCAAATTAATTCATAAATCATAAAATCTTTATTATGAATAAAAAATATTCAATCAGTTCATTCGTATTTTTATTCGCCCTCACATTTACTTTTTTAATCGCAGGATGCGGAAAGAAAAGCACTGACTCAACCATGACTACTTTGCAAGGTGGAATAAAAGGCGGCGGAACATATTTAATGAATGAAAACGATAACGTAAGAAGCTTAGACCCTGTAGGCATTAATGACGATATCTCCCATCACGTTGCTCATCAGATTTATGATTTATTAGTTGACCTTGATTCAAATTTGAACCTTGTTCCTGCCCTTGCAACTCGCTGGGAAATATCTCCTGACGGACTTGAATATACATTCCATTTAAGAAGCGGTGTTAACTTCCACGATAATGCATGCTTTCCCAACGGAAAGGGCAGAGCATTCACATCAAAAGATGTGAAGTACTCAATGGAAAGAGTGTGTGACCCTAGAACATCAACACGCGGTTATGACTTTTATAAAAATTTAGTTGTCGGTGCTTCTGAATATTACACGGATATTTCAAACGCTACCAAAAATAATGCAGAACCGAAGTTAAAAGAAGTTACGGGATTTATTGCCAAAGATGATTCAACATTTCAGGTAAAATTAAAAAAGCCTTTCGGTCCTTTTATATATTATATGTGTCTCGGTTTTGCTTATGTTGTTCCGAAAGAAGCTGTTGATAAATACGGAAAAGATTTCTTTCAAAATCCTGTAGGCACAGGACCGTTTGTTTTCGAAAACTGGTCACAGGATAAAGACCTTAACTTAAAAAGAAATCCTAACTACTGGGAAAAAGATTCTTACGGAAACCAATTGCCCTACGTTAATAATGTAAAGTTTAGATTCGTAAAAGATCTTTCACAGCAATTGCTTGAATTCAGAAACGGCAACTTAGATGAGTCATACAGAATTCCGAATGAGTCATTTAAAGAAATTGTTCAGAATAAACAGCTCACACCGGAGTTTGCGAAATTCCAGTTGCAAAGAGTGCCGGCCTTATCGGTTCAATTCTACGGATTCTTAACCAGCAGTAAAATTTTAGGAAACGTTAAGCTTCGCCAGGCAATTAACTATGCGATTGACAGAGAGAAAATTATTAAGTTTGTATTGAACGGACAATCGAGCTATCCCGGAATTTACGGCGTAGTTCCGCCCTCAATGCCCGGCTACGATTACAAAGCTATTAAAGGTTACGCATACGATAAAGAAAAAGCAAAGCAGATGTTAACGGAAGCCGGTTATCCTGACGGCAAAGGACTTGGTGAAATTACTTTACAAATAAATGACGGCGGCGGTAGAAACAGTCAGGTAGCAGAAGCGATACAAAGTATGCTGAAGGAAGTCGGTATCACAATGAAATTAAATCAGATTCCGTTTGCGCAGCATCTCGATAACATAGATGCAGGTCGCGCAGATTTTTACAGACTGGGATGGATTGCAGATTATCCGGACCCTGAAAATTTCTTAAACTTATTTTACGGAAAAAATGTACCGGCAAATCCGAAAGATATAAGTCCGATAAACAATACAAGATATCAGAACAAAGCTTATGATGATTTATTTGAAGAAGCTATCACAAAATCGGATAGGGATGAAAGATATAAATTGTATCTGAAAGCAGAGCAGCTTGCAATAAATGATGCACCGCTATTAATTATATTTTATGATGAAGATTACAGACTGCTGCAGCCTTACGTAAAAGGCTATCCATTAGACCCGATGCACAGAGTGAACTTCAGAAGATTGTGGCTGGATAAATAGAGTTATGAGTTATGAGTTATGAATTATATGTTATGAGTTATGAGTTATGAGTTATGAGTGATATTAGTAAAATTTTTGTTATCTCTATTTTTGAGTGGATTTTAGTAAGCTTTGAACGAGTTAATTTGAAAATTCTGTGATAAATCCTTAAGCGTGAGTTTAAAGTTGTTTTGTAAGCCTCAATATTTTCTCATATTTGCGTTTTTGTCAGGGATTTATGTCATAAGACATTTGTCATAATTTTGCAGAAAAAAAGGGCTTGCAAAATAGTTTTAAAGAGAGTATTTTTACTACATTGTTCTTTTAATATAATAAACTAAACGGAGGAATTTAGTTAATGCTAATTGGCAGGCAACCAAGAACTACTTCCTTTTCGCTTCAGTTTATAGTAATGATTGCAATGGCATTTTTCGTTGTTAGTTCTACAGCAATGAGCCAGGAGATTAAAGACAACCTTTCTAATAAAGTTGCTAATAGCCAGAAGAATAAAACACAAGTGGCTAGTACCAATTTTAAGTCTAAGACAGAAATTAACAAAGGTAATCTAGAATCTCTTTCAAGCTCACTCGCAGGATACATCGAAACAGTCACAAGCACATCAGCTGTAAACAGTGATGAAGTGATGTACAAAGTTATCGAATACCTAAACACTCCTTACTTATGGGGTGGTACTTCAAAAAGAGGTATCGATTGCTCCGCATTCGTTCAAGCAGTAATGTATCAAGCCCTCGGCGTTGCATTACCAAGAACTTCACTTGAACAATCCGGTGTAGGCGAAGAAGTTGAAGTCAAAGATTTAAAATTCGGCGACCTTCTATTCTTCGATACAATGCACAAAGGAAGAGTTACACACGTAGGAATGTATTTAAGTGACGGTTATTTTGTTCACTCAGGTTCTAGCACAGGTGTGATTGTAACATCTCTTGAAAAAGAAACCTACGCAAAGGCTTTCTTAAAAGCTAAGAGAGTTATTGAGCAGTAAAAGAGAAACAACAAGTTTCGAAAAGTCTCGGATTCTATATGAATTCGAGACTTTTTTTTTATAGTACGTATGTTATATTGCATCATATATTTTATTTGCAAATAATTTGAAAGCTATTCTTCAGCATCTTATCACAGTATAATGACAGCTTATATTATAAGAAATCTTCTATACACAATTTTAATATTACTCGGAGTAGTAACCGTTACTTTTTGTTTACTCTACGTTGTTCCCGGCGACCCTGCGAGAATTATGCTGGGGCAGCGCGCAGATGTTCAATCAGTTGAAGCCGTCCGTGAAGAGCTTGGATTAAACAAACCTCTCTATGTACAATATTTCAGATTTTTAGGTAAGGCAGTGCAAGGAGATTTAGGCCGCTCATACTCTACAAACAGAGATGTAGTGGAAACTATCATTGATAAATTTCCTGCAACTGCATTGCTTGCGTTCAGTGCATTGATAATCTCTGCAATTCTAGGGGTAATGATTGGAATAATTTCAGCAGTGAAATCATACACGGCATTAGATAATGCATCAATGCTATTTGCGCTCTTCGGGATATCGTTCCCGACGTTTGCATTCGGTTTGATAATGGCATTAGTTTTCGGCTTCTGGCTGAAATGGTTTCCGCTCTCAGGATATATTTCAGAAGGTCCGAGCTATTTAGTTTTACCTATGGTAACATTAGCATTAAGGCCGCTTGCAATCATTGCAAGAATCACTCGTTCATCTATGATGGATGCTATGACTCAGGATTATGTAAGAACGGCAAAGGCAAAAGGCCTCAGCGCAGGCAAAGTAATTTTTAAACACACTTTGCGAAATGCTTTGAATCCGATTGTAACAACAATCAGTACATCGCTTGCTGCTACACTGGGTGGAGCGTATTTTATAGAGTATATATTCAACTGGCCGGGTATTGGTCTGCTTGCATTCGATTCGATTTTGAAACTGGATTTCCCTATGATACAGGGAACAGTATTGTTCAGCGCAGTAGTATTCGTAGTAATAAATTTCTTTGTCGATATTTTGTATGCAGTACTCGACCCAAAAGTAAAATTGTCTTGATAACTGAATAGATCTGATAGTTCGCCGCGGCGAGTTAATCCTGTCAGGTCAAATATAATCTCATAAAAATTTTTGGAAACAACAGAACAAGTTTATATACGTGAAGAGGGGATGATAATTGACCCCACGCCTAAAAGCCTTTGGCATTATTCATGGAAAAGATTAAAGCGCAACAAGCTTGCAATGGCAGGACTTGTGATAATTGCGCTGCTGTTTATCATAGCTGCAACGGCGGAATTAATTGCGCCATTCAATCCTAATCAGCAGATACTTGAGTACTCCGTAAAGCCAATCGGCTTTAAAGGAAATGTTATCATTAAAAAAATGGATGGAAGTGAACTGCAGTATATTCCCATCCAGAATATTATTAAAGAAGATAACTCAAAAGTTTATTACACTGACTTCTCCGGAAGTGAAGCAAATATAGATAAAAGCGAGCTGAAGGGGAATTCGCAGAAAGAATGGAATAAAGAGCTTACGTTTCATCTTGGAACGGACAGGTTCGGACGCGATGTATTAAGCAGATTGATTTTCGGCAGCAGAGTAAGTTTAGCGGTAGGTATTATTTCAGAAAGCATTGCAATTTTTATCGGTGTGCTGCTCGGTGCAATGGCAGGATATTTTAGAGGGAAAACAGATGCTGTTATAATGTGGGTAATAAACGTAGTGTGGGCTTTCCCATCGATTTTATTCATCATAGCACTTTCTGTAGTGCTCGGTAAAGGTTTCTGGCAGGCGTTTGTTGCAATTGGATTGACAGGCTGGGTTGATATTGCAAGAATAGTAAGAGGGCAGTTCTTCTCATTAAGAGAAACAGAATATATAGAGGCAACTAAGGCAATTGGATTTAAAGCGCCGCGAGTTATATTAAAGCACATGCTGCCAAACAGCATGGGACCTGTGATTGTAACAGGAACTGTCGGGCTTGCAACTGCTATTTTATTTGAAGCAAGCTTAAGCTTTTTAGGACTTGGAGTTCAGCCGCCAACGGCAAGCTGGGGACAGATGATTTTTGACGGTTACAAATATATTATCGCCGGAAATAACTGGGGACTTGCAGTGTTTCCTTCAATAGCCATTATGCTTACAATTTTTGCTGTGAATCTTGTTGGAGATGGATTGAGGGATGCATTGGACCCGAAATTGAAGAGATAGTTTGTAAAGTTAAAAGTTCATAAGGTTTATAAAGTTTTTAAAGTTTTAAAGTTTTAAAGTTTGTAAGGTTTAAACTAAGAATGGAAGATTGTAGAGACGCAATACTTTGCGTCTTATAAATTACCATAGGAGACACAAAGTATTGTGTCTCTACAATATAGGTGTTAATCAAAAAGAAACTTTTAACACTAATTATAAGTATATTATATATAGATGTACTAAACACTTGGGAATGCACCGGTTTCGACGGATTGTTAGGTGTTTAAAACTGCATATGGTGGTCCTGCCAGGCACCTAAAAAAGGGTAGAAAACTACAATCGGCAACGATTACAATTACGCTTTAGCAGCTTAATAAAGCCGCTAACACTTCGTACTCTCTCCACCTCTCGGCGGATATGAAGTGATAAACAGAGAGGTTGGCCTTGAGTAATACTCTGTAGCTTAAGGTGAGATTTTCAGGGTTGGTGATAAGCATTTTGTCGGTTTAGCCGTTTATCACGAGACAAAGAAAACCAGACTAAATATGTAGAAGTTTTAATGGTCTGCTTTCCGGACCCGGGTTCGACTCCCGGCATTTCCACAAAAAATTAGACCTGGCAGGTTTTTAATCCTGTCAGGTCTTTTTTGTTTAAGACAACTGTTTTTCGTACTGTATTCAATTAAACGCAAAGCACGCGAAGTTTTACGCAAAGATCGCAGAGAAAATAACACTATTCTTTTTGATTGAGGAGTGTAATACTAGAAGGTATTATTCCCGAATTGTAAATCCTTTTACTTCATCTATTTCAATCTTTGACTCATCTACAGATAATTTTATATATCCTGTATTCCCGAATCTTCCTTTTAAAGTATTTTCGTAAGTATCGTAGTGAAGCTCAAGAAGAAGCGCCTTCATAAATCCGCCGTGGCTGATTACTAAAACATTTTCACTGATATAATTTGGAGCAGTTTCTTTTATGAATGTACTGAAACGCTCCCATAGCTCTGCATCACATTCAATATCATCGGAGAGTTTCGATACACGCCGTTCTTCATGCGCAAGACTTTCCAGCATATCATGAAACTCTATGTTCGCTTCGAACATATCATTGTAAAGCCCCGTTTCATACTTGCCGAAACATCTCTCACGAATCAAAGGTGAAGTTTTGTAAGGAATCTTCTTATCTTTTAAAAATATTTCTGCAGTAGTGATTGCTCTGCCTAAATCAGAAGAATATGCAGCAGCAAAATTGATGTGAGACAGTTCCTCACGAATAGCATGAGCCTGGGCTATGCCTTTTTCCGTTAGCTCTGTATCGGAATGTCCCTGAATTATTTTTTGAGTGTTGCCTATGGTTTCGCCATGCCGGACGATGTAGTATGTAGTCTTTTTCAATTAACAATTATCAATTAGTAATTAACAAGAATTAACAATTATCAGTTAACAATTTTCAGAACAGCACTAGCTGTTAATTGTAAATTACTAATTGTTAATTGGAAACAATTAATTGCTCTAAGTATTTTTCTTTCAACAGGGGAGTAATTCTGTACCTGTCATCCTTAAACTCATCATTCATCTTTAATAGAACGTGGTATATGAGATCTAAGCCGATACGTTTGCTCCATTCAATCGGACCGTAAGGATAGTTAGTGCCGAGCTTCATCGCAGTATCAATATCAGCCTCGTTTGAGGTGCCTTCCTGCCATACTAAATATGCTTCATTTATGATAAGAGAAATTATTCTGAGATGTATCAATCCTGCTCTGTCAGTCGCAACATGAACTTCCTTAAAATACTCAAGCCATGTTTTTACTTTTGGGAAAATATGCTCGTCAGTAATATGTGTTTTAGAGATTTCCATTCCCTTCAATTCGGAAAAAGTAGGGTAGAGAGCAGCGCCGATTATTCGCTCAGGCCGCCATGATTCCACGCTTTGCTCAAGCACAGGAATGCAAATGGACGAGGAAATCACAGGTGTCGTGGCATCGTAATTGTCGTCAATATACTTAAGATTATTGAATTTAATCTCTCTGTTTATATTAGTAGTTTCGAAAATGATATCGGGGAATTCCTTGGATGTTTTCGTCAGAATGGAATCTGCATAGAACATATGCTTCAGTTCAGAGTTCAGTTTTTCGTTTTCGCCCAGTATTAATATTTTCTTCATTTGTATAGAAAAAGCTTAAAATTAATTGAAAAAAGCAGAATTAAAAGAGTTTTTAGATAATCTTTATCATAAATATCATAAAAAGCAGTCTTCAAAAGACCCCATCTGGACGCTCTATAAGTTCAGCGATGAAAGGGATATTGAAATTGCCGGACTGATTATCTCGTCGTATGCCTACGGCAGAGTTGACCAGATAAATCAGTTCACACATCGTTTTTTCGAGTCTATTTCATGGAATCCTTACGAATTTACCATTAATTATTCGCAGATTAAAGACAAAAAGCATCTCAAAGGCTTGTATTATCGTTTCAATGATGAAAAAGACCTCTCGAATCTGATTTTGGGAATTCAAAAAGCTCTGGTAAAATACGGCTCGTTAAAAAATTTATTCCTGCATTTATACAGTGCAGATGAAGTAAATATTACTGCTCCGTTGCAGTTCTTTTCGCAGAGCATAACTAACAATAAAATATACTACTTATTACCTGATATCTCAAAAAATTCAACTGCTAAGCGATTGAATATGTACCTTCGCTGGATGGTACGAAAGGATGACATCGATTTAGGCATCTGGTCGGATAAAGTCAGCGCTTCAAAGCTCATTATGCCCGTCGATACTCACGTGTACAAAATCGCTCAGAAACTGAAGCTCGTAAAGCGGAAATCGTGCGATATTAAGTTTGCAATTGAGCTTACTGAAAAGCTGAAGGAATTCGACCCTCAAGACCCGGTGAAATACGATTTTGTGCTTTGCCATCTGGGGATAGACGGCAGGGAATTATGAATTCTGAATTATAAATTATGAATTACAAATTTTGTGATTGGTGCTGAAGTTATAACACGTGCTATGAATTCATAATTCAGCATTCATAATTCATAATTATTCGTCAGGAACTATATCACTTATCCCATTCTCCTTCGCATATTGCATTACCTCAGCT
This sequence comes from uncultured Ignavibacteria bacterium, assembly GCA_937974175.1. Lineage (GTDB taxonomy): Bacteria > Bacteroidota > Ignavibacteria > Tepidaquicellales > Tepidaquicellaceae > JAFDZO01. Next base: position 1,069 of record CALJIG010000126.1, on the reverse strand, counting down.
TCAGTATCAAATGATTTAAAGCCTTCATATTCTTCCATGGTTTTGTAACCCAATAAGTCCATTTCAATCATTGGTCTGGCACGTCCGGTGTGATATAAAAATACCTTCAATACCCAGTATTTTACCGGAGTCGCATCGTACTCTTTCTGATCAAATTCCTGCTTGGGATAATATTTCATCTTACGGATGATAAGCCTGGTAGGGCTATCGATACCCATCGGCGGCGGATTTATTAATTCTCCGTCAATGCTCGGTGTATTCGGATTAAGATAAGAATAATCTTTTACAACTTTCAATTCTATAGTCCACTGTTCATTAAGCTTATCAGAAGCATTTGCAAGAAAATCGGAAATTTTATACAAAGTGAAACCATTCCATATCAAATCATTTTTCTTTAATGTAACCGATTCCGTTTTTTTCTTACTTCTCTTGATTTCAAAGTCAGCATCATCTTTTGAAATGCGTGTTGCCCGCCATTCCTGACTTCCTATAATAAATTTTTCATCGAGTTTAAGTATAGAAAGTCCCATATCAAGATATGCAGTGAGGTCTTGCTCTTTAGATAAAATAACGTAGCCTAATGAGCTGTTCAGACCGAATTTTTGTATCATAGTTACATAATACCGGCAGCCGCTTTTTATATCAATCGTATCTCCCAATTTATAGCCGCCCGTAATAGGTTTTGAATTTTCTTGCATCAGTATGGATATATCCGCTCTTATGTTACCGTCATAAACATATATTCCGTCGATGTATAAAATCCGCCCGCAGACTTTTGCCTCGCTGCCTTCAGTCAACTCAACCTCTTTCTGAGCAAATAAAAACAGAGGAGTGAGAAGTATGAGTAATAGAATTAATTTCATATTATGTTTTTGTATAAAAATAGATGCGCCGAATGAGTATTTAAAGGTATTCAATTTAACCGCATGTCGGATCAGAATAAAACAAAACTCCTCCCTTGAGGGAGGTGCCGAGTGAAACGAGGCGGTGGGTGTTCTCTCAGACACCCCTCCCGACCTGCGGTCGGACTCCCCTCAAGGGGAGAGTTTTAGCTAACCAGTGGCAGAGA
>CALJIG010000125.1 GCA_937974175.1 uncultured Ignavibacteria bacterium | reverse complement strand
TTGAATGAACACCCACCGTCTCGCTTCGCTCGACACCTCCCTCAAGGGAGGAATTAGAATGTGGGTCTTACCGGATATAGTTACCTAATCAATTTTAAATCTTAAAAAAAGGAGCATCATCATGTACAACATGAAGATAAAAATGAAATTTGTAAAACTGAAAGCCATGGGGCTGCCCATGTATAAAATATCGGAAGAGCTTGGAGTTCACCGCTCGACTTTAACAATGTGGCATCAGGAGCTTGCCCCGTATATTTTAATTGCCAAGCAGGATGCTATGGATGAAATGCTTTTTGAGAATGGACATAGCAAGCTCGACAGAGTGCAGATGTTATGTTATCAGCTGAACGGCTTGTATGCAATTCTTGATAAGAGACTGGAAGACAGCGATGAAAATGAAATCAGTATTAACAGGACTCTTAACCAGATTTACAAAATCACGAAGATTATCCACCTTGAAGCAAATGAAAAACAAATTGAAAGATTTATGCAGGGAAGCCGTATAAAGGTAAATATAAAAACAATGCATCCTGTTAGTGAAAATCCTGAAGAAGAAAACGACCCGCTTTTTGAAGAAGCGCCGATATGGATTACTGATGCCGAAAAGTTTGAAACGCATCAGCCGGAACGTGACTATGAACAGTACTACGGAACAAACTTAGATAATGCAAAAGAAATTGCAGATGATGAATTCACATTAGATATTACATCAGAAATTTATATGGAAGAAGATATTAATGAGAAAGATCCGGCAGTGCAGGACTTATTTAAGAATACAATAGGAAGAAAACTGAGAGCGCAAAAAGAGGCTGAATTAGAAGAATCCGACAAAAATCCGACGAAGAAAGGAAATGTCGAAAAAGAAAATGCCGAAAAAGAATATGCGAGAAAAGAAAAAAGGATAAATAGAAATGCCCCGCTAATATAAATTAACAGGGCTTATATATTATCAGAAGAGCTTGAAAGATTAATTTATTTTCAGAATAAAATTATATTGGACTTTCCATGGTTTACCGGCAGATTTGTTTTGTCCGATAACAACTTTCCATATACCTGACTCAGATAACTGATGAGGCTTCAATGTTTTTACCGGGAAAGGACCGTCAATTTTTCCTGACGGGCTTATTAATTGAGGCACGTACAAATTTGCATCGGGATTTTTTTCCGGCTCAGCAACTATTATGCGGAAGAAAAAATTCTGATCTTTTCTAGCTTCAAATTCATAGGTAACTGTCTTTTCAAAGCCGTCGATACTTCCGGTAAGAGTTGTATCTATTACGCCGGAAGAATTAAGTTTTATTGCGGCTTTATTATTAGTCTCGTTTTTTATTGTTTCTTTTTTTTCTTCGACAGTTTTAGTCGGTTCCTCTTTTTTTTCAGTTTGAGTTGGAACAGGAGTAGTGCTTGGAGGAGTTGTTGTTTCCTGCGGTTTATTAGTAGTTTCGGTTTTTTCGTCTTTTTTAGTACAGCCTGTAAAATAAATAAGACCGGCTAAAACTAAAAAGATTGAGATTTTTTTCATAAGTTCTTGTAGAGTAGTATGTGTTAAAGATTATAAATTAAAAATTATTTGATGCTTATAGTAAGTTTATATTCGCCTTTCCATTCGTCATCGGCGCGTTGGTTTTCACTGATAATTAATTTCCAGTCGCCCGATTCATTCAGGCTGTATTTTATTTTATCTGTAAAAGGTCCGTCGCCTTCACCTTTAGGACTTATTATCTGTACAAATCTTATATTTGCGTTCTTTTTATTTGCAGCCGCTACCTGCGCATTTAAAGTCTGTCCTTTGCTTACTTCAAAAACGTATGTAGGCTCGTCACCGAATCCTTTAATGCTTCCGTTAAGCGTAACCTCCGTTGCGCCGGCAGGGAACTTGACTCTTATAGCGCCTGATTTATCTCTTAGCTCTTCTTTTTTCTCAGGCTCTTTGCTGTCATTTTTTTGCTGTACTTTTTCTTCTGTTGAACCGTTTGCAGTAGGAGCTTTTTCAGTAATAGTAGAAGGTGATTGGGTTGTTGTTTCTGTTTTCTTTTCTGATGTAGTTTCAGGCTTCTCATCTTTTTTAGAGCAGCCTATCAGTATAAAAGAAATAATAATTGCAAATATTGGAATAATTTTTTTCATAAGAAATTAGGGTTTATATATTGAAGTTATTACCAATATACAAAAAATTAAAAGAGGTTTTTATTGCATATTCTGTCTTATGATATTCTATTATGTATTCTATTATGCTATTCTGTTTCTTTTATTTTTTCCCAGTCAAAATCTTTATCGACAAAAGGAAAATAGCGGTAGTTCATTGGTCTGTCACGACGGTTTTGAGGCCAGCTATCCCTGGTAAAAATAAATTTACCGGGCTTGAAAACGATTTTATCAAGTCCCAGCATTGAGTGCAGAGGAGCGGTGGGATAATCAAATTCAATCCACATTACATCCTGGGCAATATCGTCTTCCATGCGTTCTATTATTATCTGTATCTTGTATTCTTTTAAGCGAGCGCCTCCGTTTACAAACAGGTAGTCATAGCCGAATGTTTGCGATGTATCTTTAGCGGGTTTTATCTGTTCGAATATTACAGTTTTTTCTTTATCCTTGCTGAAAGCTTTATGCGTGACCTTATAAAAATTTGTATCTGCAATCCGTGTTTCGTTCTCGTAAATATTGAAGCCAAATTCATAAAAGGGAAGCTGAGCTTTTGTGGTTTTGACTGATATAAATAAAATAAAAAGCAGAATGATTTTTTTCATAAGAAATTTATTAAAATTATTGTCTTATTTTTTCCCAGTCAAAATATTCATCTAAGAAAGAAAAATATCTGTTATTCATTGGTCTGTCTCTGCGGTTATGGGGCCATTCGTTTTCTGTGATTTTGAAAGTGCCTTTTTTGAATTCAAGTTTGTCTATTCCCAGCATTGACCATGCAGAAGATTTAGGATTATCTATTATAATTTTCATCGTGTCCGTTGTTTTTACTATGTTGATTTCGGCAATGAACTCAAACAGCAAAGCTCCGGTTGCCATATACCGGTAATCATAGCCATAGTTTTTAGCCGTATCACCGGGGAAAATTTGTTTGCTTAGATAAATTGTGTCGGGATTTTCGCGCTCGAATATATTGACTGTTATTTCGAATTTTCGTGAGTCGGTAATCCGCTCACCGTTATCATAAACGTTGAAGATAAATTCAAAAAATTCAAGCTGCGCATTCGCAGATTTAAAACAAACGAGAAGGATAAAAAGAAGAAGAAATTTTTTCATGAAGTTAATTTTGAAGTTTCAGTTTTTACTTAAAAAAATAACAATTGTTCCTTCTGATTAACCACAGAGAACAGATATTGTATCAGATTCTAAAATGAAATTGAGTAACAGTAACCCCATCCTTTAGGATGGGGTTAACTAACACGAAAAAGAAACCCTTTAGGGTTAAATTTTGCCCTAAAGGGCTGTTCATATAATTTTTTGCCCCACCCTAAAGGGTGGGGTTACTGATACACGGGTGATATTAGAATATTATCATTCATTTCCTGCGGATAAGGAATTTTCTTTCATTATTGGAGATTTATATGTAATATTAAGAGTATTTCATAAAACAAACAAATAAATGAAAAAACTGATTTTTGTATTTGGACTTTTACTTTTATTCGTCTCCTCTCATGCCTTCGCACAGGAAGTAATTGCTTCAAAAGATGCTAAAGATAATATAGGCAAGACAGTTCAGGTAAAAGGTAAAGTAGTAAGTATCTTCGCATCAAAAAACGGAAATACATATATTAACTTCGATGAAAAATCTCCAAACCAGACATTTACAGTTGTCTTGTTCAAAGATTCTGCTGTCGATATAAGTAATATCTCTGAAGGCAAAATTTTGACCGTATCAGGCGAGATAAAAGACTATAAAGGAAAGCCGGAAATTGTACTTACAAAGGCTGACCAGATTATAAGCGTCGAATAGTTTTAAAGATTTTTTCTGTAACAAAAAAGCCGTTCAAATTTTTCATCTGAACGGCTTTAATTTTTAAAGCTATTTTGAATTTTTAAATTTATTTCACCAGCATCATTTTTTTAGTTGCAGTGAATTCACCTGCTTCAAGCTTATAGAAATAAATTCCGCTTGAAAGGCTTCTGCCGTCGAAATCGATACCGTAATCACCTGCAGTCTTAATCTCGTTTACTAACGTCATTACTTCTTTACCGAGTATATCAAATATCTTCAGCTTTACTAATCCTGTTGTAGGAATCGAATACATAATCCTTGTACTCGGATTAAACGGATTAGGATAATTCTGAGACAGATTATACTTGTCCGGCAATATTGTATTCTGATTACCGTTACCTGTGATAACACAACCCATGGAATCTGTTAAGCAGAACAGCTTTGATGTTGTAACCGTTGTAGGATAAAATCCTCCCGGTATCCATATCTTTACTTTGTTGTTTACTATACTTGAAGATATAAGTCCCCAGTAGTTTGATGCTGAGTTAGCTCCTCTGCCAATTAATGGTGAAGACGACCAGCTTGAATCAGCAATGTTATAAACCTGTATTGAATCCTGTGCGATCGGAGCAGGAGTTGTTTCACCGAGCACAACATAAAATTTACCGTTTACTGCATGACCGCCCGGGCGTGAGTTGGTGCCTCGCATCGGCATATCAGCTTTTTGTGACCATGTAATTGAGTTTGCATTTGCTCCTATGGTACCGACCCAGAAATCTTTTCTGAATGCGCCGGAATATCCCGAAGCTACAAATAACTTGTTGCCGCTTATTCCTCCGGCAAAGCTTCTTCTTCCGAATGTGGCAGGAAGTGAATCCGTTGCTCTATCCCATGTATTTAGTCCCGGTCTGTAAATTTGAATACCTCTATAGTAGGTTGACCATCCGCCCATCATACAAAAGATGACGGAGTCGCCCCAGCTTTCAGCAACGTTTCCGGAGACAGGAGTTGGAATATTTGCTACAGTCGTCCATCCTGCAGTGGGTTCATATTTGTAAACCAGATTATTTGCAGCACCGGTAAGAGTTAAACTACCGCCTCCGATGTAATATAAAGCATTGCCGCATTTGACTAAGTCACCTGCAGCTTTAGGTCCCGGTAAATCTCTGCCGGCGCTCCAGTTACCTGAGTTAATTGCGTATCTTGTTACCGTTGTTCCTGCAGCAGGATTTGTTACCGTTCCTGCGTTAACGCTTCCGCCGGCAACATATAAAGTATCGCCTAAAGAGGCTGATGCATGTCCGCCTATAACGCCGGCGCTGTAAGGAGGAATTAAACCGTAGTCGCAAACCTTTGTAGGATTAACTACTGAACCGCCTGTATTGAGTTCTACATTCCATGTTGCTGTAATTTCTGCAGGGCTTAAAGCTCTGCTGTAAAATCTGAATTCATCCAGCTTATCTCCTGCCGGAAATGAATTCGCTGTTCCGTATCCGCCGACCTTAAATGGAACTGCTGCATTCAGGTTTAATGCAGGCTGAGGGGTAGCGCTTTGGAATACACCATTAACATAAGTTCTGATTTCGGGTACAGTATTGTCATAGACAAAGTGAATTACGTTTGAGCCGGGAATAACACCGGTAACATTTACGTTAGCAAATGTAGCCACACTGGCTCCTCTTAAAGTAATGTTACCTGCACCGGCAGCTCCATTAGTAAAACAGCGGAAGCTTGTGGTAACGTCATTACCAAAAAGGTATGTAGTCCCTGTAAATGTGCCGGACATCCAGAAAGAAATTGTCCAGCTTGATGTACCTAGGTTCATATTCCAGCCTGTGTTTACATAAGAATTTGAACCTGTGCCTCCTGCTCCTATAAGAGCATTTCCGAACTGACCGCCGGGTCCTAATGTTTGTGTTAGCAAAGTTGCCTCAGGAGTTCCCTGACCGGGAGCGGCTAAGTTTGGAGTTGTTGTAGTGCCTGTGTTGAATTTGTAATAAAGAATTTCCGGAACGGATTGAGAGAATAAATTAACGTTGAGGAAAAAACTTACTACAATAAATACAAAAGTGTATTTAATTGCTTTCATTTTTTTGTTACTCCGTTAAAATTTATAAGAGGTAATTAAAAATAGTAATACTATTATGCAAATACAATTAATTGAAGTTTATAGTTAAATTAAGATTCAAATTTCCAAGTTAATTTCATTTTAAAATATATTTCCTTAATTTTCCGAAACCTCAAAAGAAACCCCATGAAAAAAATCTCAAGAAGAGATTTTGTAAAACTTGCAGGTTCTTCAGTTGCCTTCGGAGCAATCGGCACTGCATTTCCATCCTTGTTAAGCCGTGAACAAATTATTGAAGGCGCTGATAAGTATGACCATATAGTTGTTCTAATGCTGGAAAACCGTTCGTTTGATAATATGCTCGGCTATCTGTATCAGCAGAACGAATTACCTCCGGGAGAATATTTTAACGGCGTTGCCGGGAAGAATTTTTCAAATCCTGTTACCGTCCCTGATACAACTTACTCTGTAGATAGTGTTCATGTCTATCCCGGAACTGTAATGACGGATCCAAGCCCGGACCCCGGTGAAGAATATCCGCATATTAATACTCAGCTTTTTAATACGATATTACCGGACTCTAATAAGTTCAGACATGTTGCAAATATGCAAGCGCCGTTTAATGAACCGTTTCCTCTCCCTAATCCTGCGCCGATGAACGGATTTGTCAATGATTATATCTACTATTATAAATTGTACATGGGAAGATATCCGACAGTAGACGAATTTAAAATAATAATGGCATGCTTTCCGCCATCTGCAATCCCTGTAATGAGCACACTTGCAAAGAGTTTTGCAGTTTGTGATAACTGGCATTGCTCAGTGCCCAGCCAGACATTCTGCAACAGGACATTCTTTAATTCATCAACTTCATGGGGATATGTTGATAATTCACCTGCTGAGAAATGGGCTTTGAATTTTGCGCCGACTATTTATAACAGAATGCAGGATGCGAATCAACCTTGGAAAATTTATTTTGACGTTCTCGATGTAATACCTTCAACTTTGCTTCTGCACTTTTTGAAATTGAAAGATTACATAGGTAATTTTTGTACGATGGAAGGATTTTATAATGATGTAAAGAACGGAAATCTTCCCAAGTATAGTTTTATCGAACCAAGAATGCACTGGTTTCATAATGACGAGCATCCGCCTGATGAAGGTCCACATCAGAATACAAATTTCCCTACACCCTCAAATGTTTTAGCAGGAGAGCAGTTGATCCATAATATTTATACTGCGATAAGAAATTCGGACAGCAAAACAGGAAGTAATTATCAGAATACATTGTTTATGATTACCTATGATGAGCACGGCGGATGCTTCGACCACGTACCGCCTAAACCTGCTGCGCCGCCATATATAATTCCTCCTTTTCCCCATGAATATGAAAACGGATTCAGGTTTGAACGCTCAGGAATAAGAGTGCCTACAATACTTATATCATCATATATAGCAGAGAAAACCATAGTGCATACTCCGTTTGAGCATACATCGGTTATAAAAACTCTGTGTGAAAAATACGGAATGCCTCATCTTACGGATAGAGATTTACTAAATCCTAATACGCTGAATTCCGTTTTTAATCTCAGCACACCAAGAAGCAGAGATAACTGGCCGGTTACCCATCCGCGGCAATTACCTGTAGATGCCGATAAAGAATATTACAGCAATGAATCTTTAACGGGATTCCAAAGAGATTTAATGCTATTGGCAAAAGCATTGGGAAAAGTCGGCGGTTCAAATCCTGTTACAATAGCTGACGGAATTGAAATTCTGAACACCGCAAAAAAGAATTTAGGATTAAACTTCTGCTTGTAAATTACAATATGAAAAAATCATTCTATATAATTTTATTATTAATAATCAGTTTCTTTATTCTATCCAATGTTTCTCATGCTCAAAGATTAAAATTTTATGAAGCATTTGATTCCCTTAATGTAGAAGAAAGAGGATGGAAATTAATAAACAATGATAACGGAGTGCAGGAGTATCCTGCCTTTTTTACAACTTTCGACTACTATCAGTTAGGCACACTCGCGCCTCATGCCGGAAATTATTTTATAAAATTTAATTCCCTTAATGCAAATGAAAAAGGTGTAATAGATGAGTGGGTAATACTTCCGCAAATTACAGATATAGAAAAATATGATACACTTTCATTCTGGTGCGGAGCAGTGGATAAAAAATATAAGGACTCTCTTCGCATTTATGTTTCAACGACGGACAATAATATTTCAAGTTTTCAGCTGCTGGATAATTTTAAAGTAAATGGTCCGGCGGGAAACTGGCACAAAAAAAGTTATGCTTTAAAAAATTATGTTGGTCAAAAAGTATATTTTGCCATTAATTATTATTTAAAAAACGGCGGACCTTATGGACCAAGTTCGGATAATATATGGATGGGTCATTTTTCCGTTTCAAATCCTTTCGGAAAAGGTGTAGAGGCAAAGGAGTATAAGCTAGCGCAAAATTTCCCTAATCCTTTTAATCCTTCGACTGATATAACCTTCAGTATTCCTGCACCTGTAAAGGTTACTTTAAAGGTTTATGATTTATCCGGAAAAGAAGTTGCCGAGCTGGCAAATAGTGATTTTGCTGCCGGGAATTACCTTATAACATTCAATGCAGGACAGCTTGCAAGCGGAGTATATTTTTATAAATTGAAAGCAGGCAGTTTTACAGATACGAAGAAAATGGTGCTTCTGAAGTAAAATGTAGTAATAAACTGATAATACGGCATTTGCTTAAAGGCAAATCGAAGGATTTTTCCATATACTTCATTATTTCCACTGAATTTAATCCCTGTAAATTGTATCTTCAAAGTTACCTTTATTAAATTTTTTATTTGGTAAATGGCGAATTATTCGCCCTTGTAGCTCAGGTGGATAGAGCATCAGTTTCCTAAACTGAGTGTCGGATGTTCGAGTCATCCCAAGGGCACAGCTCTAATTTCAGATTTCAGATTTCAGATTTCAGATATTGTCGAAATTTTTAATCCAATTTGAAATTCATCATTTGAAATTTGAAATTGAATAAGACAATATTAATAACAGGCGGAGCAAAAAGATTAGGAAAAGAGATTGCACTATCTCTTTCCACATTCGGGCATGATATAATTCTTCATTACAACCGTTCAACGAAAACTGAAATTGAAGAAGTCAGTCATGAGCTTGCAAAAAACGGCTCGATAGTATTTCCTGTTAAAGCAGATATCTCGAATGTAACTGAAATAAAATCGATGTTTAAAGTTATCGGAAAAGAATTTCCGAAACTTGATGTTCTTATAAACAACGCTGCAATTTTTGAGAACTATGATTTCTTTGATATAACTGAAAAGATATTCGATAAGTTTATAAACACGAATTTAAAGAGCGGATTTTTTTGCGCGCAGGAAGCGGCAAAGATAATGATGAAGTCAGACATTGAGCAGGGGAAAATTATCAACATGGCATCGCTTGGCGGAATACTGAACTGGACGGGATATATGCCTTACGGGATTTCAAAGGCAGGTGTAATAAAAATGACTTATCTGCTTGCAAAAAAACTTGCGCCGAAAATTTTAGTAAATGCAATTGCTCCCGGAACAATATGGATAGACGGCGATGAAAATGAGAATGTGAATCCGGCTGAAACGAAGAAATACCCTATGAAAAAAATAGGCAAAGCAAAAGATATTACATCAATTATGAATTATTTAGTAAACGAAAATAATTATATTACAGGACAGGTTATCGCAGTTGATGGCGGCAGGTCGATAATTTCTTAATTTAAATTTTTAATGGCACGAATTGTAAAGGCACCAAAGGCATATCACAATGCCAAGTTTTTAAACTCTCCTGCAGGAAGAAGTACAAGAATTTTAACAGAGTATCTTGAACCTCTCGAGCGTTTCAAGAAATATAAAATAAATCATACAATAGTTTTTTTCGGTTCTGCAAGAATAAAATCAAAAGAGCAGGCTGAAAAGAATTTAAGAAGATTAAAAAAGAATAGTCCTACTCCGGAGCTGCTAAAGCGCGCCGAGATGGATTTAATGATGTCGAAGTACTATGAAGATACAGTTGAAATGGCTTATCTTCTTAGCAAGTGGTCTAAGTCATTGCCTAAGGATAAAGAGTTTGTAGTTTGTTCAGGCGGCGGTCCCGGAATTATGGAAGCTGCAAATAAAGGCGCTGCGAAGGCAGATGCATATTCGATGGGTTTAAATATTTCATTGCCCTTTGAACAGTTCCCAAATCCGTATATCAGTCCTGAATTGAATTTTGAATTCCATTATTTCTTCATGAGGAAGTTCTGGTTTGCTTATCCTGCCAAGGCTCTGGTAATTATGCCGGGCGGATTTGGTACGCTGGATGAGCTTATGGAAATTTTAACACTTGTGCAGACACAAAAGCTCCATAAGAAAATGTTCATTGTGATTTACGGAAAGGAGTTCTGGGATAAGATTATTAATCTTGAAGCGTTAACAGATTACGGAATGATTTCCAAAGAGGATGTAAAGCTCTGGAAATACGTAGATACACCCCAGGAAGGATTTGAATATCTCAAATCTAAATTGACAGTAAAATATAAACTAAACAACAAGACAGTATGATTGTAAGCATGACAGGCTACGGAAAAGCCGAAGGTCAGTATGGGGATAGAAATTACACCATAGAAATCCGTTCAGTCAATAATAAATTTTGCGAGATAACTTTTAAGTATCCGAAATTTTTATATACAAAAGATTTTGAACTAAAAGATACAGTAAGAAAAAAAATCTCCCGCGGAAAGCTTAGCATATACATAAGCGTCGGCACCGATAAAAATGATGAGAATGATTTTAAAGTAGATAAGGAAAATGTAAAGACGTATTTCAATGTTCTGAAAGATATAAGAAAGACAATCGGCTCGAAGGAAAAAATTAAGCTTGAGCATATTTTAACTTTCTCAGAATTTATAGCGAAGGATGTTACCAACGAACTTACAGATGAAGAGTTTAAATTTATTCTTGAATTATTGAATAAAGGAATAGACGATTTAATAAGCATGAAAATAAAAGAAGGTGAAAGTCTTCGTGATGATATAATGGGCAGAGTGAAACTGATTGAAAGTGAATCAGCGATAATAGAGAAAATATCACTTGAGAATATTAAAGATGAAAGAGATAAACTATTTGCAAAAGTTGAACTGCTTTTAGGTGATAAAAAATTAGTTGATGAAAGCAGAGTTGAGCAAGAAGTTGTATTGCTTGCAGAGAAACTTGATATAAGTGAAGAGTGTGTACGTTTAAGAAGCCATACAAAATATTTCGAAGAGTATGCAGCATCAAAAGAACTGGCAGGAAGAAGATTGAATTTTCTTACGCAGGAAATTAATCGCGAGATAAATACGATGGCTTCAAAATCATTAAACGCAGAAATTTCCCAGAGAGTATCCGCTTTAAAAGAGGAGCTTGAAAAAATAAGGGAACAGCTGCAAAACATAGAATAATGCTTTTTGTTATATCAGCTCCTTCGGGCGCAGGAAAGACTACAATAGTAAGAGAGCTTTTAAAAATTCATAATGATTTAATTTTTTCTATCTCTGCTACTACAAGAAATAAAAGAGGGAATGAAGTCGACGGGCACGATTATTTTTTTCTGAGCAAGGAAGAATTCAACAGTAAGATAAAAAACAACGAGCTTGTTGAATACGAAAATGTTTATAAAGATGACTACTACGGGACGTTAAAATCTTTCATAGATGAAAGTCTTGAAAAAGGGAAGCATGTAATATTTGATATCGATGTAAAGGGTGCGCTTTCAATAAAGAAACTATATGAAGATAAAGCTGTTCTAATATATATCATGCCGCCCGATGTTGAGACTTTGAAAACACGGCTGATAAACAGAGCAACTGAAAACCATGAAGATATACAAACCAGAATTAACAGGTTTGATATGGAATTAAATCAAAAAGATTTGTTCGACTACGTTGTGGTAAATGAGGAGCTCCCAACGGCAGTAAGCGAAGCAAACAATATAATTTTAAAATATAAAAATAACTTAAAGGAGAAATAATCATGTCAATTCAAACATTAGATATCGAGAGATTTGAATCTAAGGCTCAGAATATTTACGAAGCAGTTTCAATCGCTTCTATCAGAGCAAAGCAAATCAACGATGAAGAAAAAATGGAACTCAATCAAAGACTTGAGCCAATCATCGCAAAAGAAGAAGAAGACGATACAATAATGAATCAGGACAAGCTGAACATTTCATTGGAGTTCGAACAAAAGAACAAACCAACTATCCGCGCAATAAAGGAAATGTTGAATGACGAAATTAATTTCAGATTCAAAGAAAGAAGCGCTGATTAAAATCGGCTGAATTCGTATCTGAATTTTTTTGTATTTTTTGAATACTTACTTGATTACTTTCAGGTAAGTATTTCTTTTTTTATTCACATTCCAATCCGTTCTAATTGACTCTCAAAGGCAAAAAAATATTAGTAGGTGTATCCGCAGGTATTGCAGCTTATAAGATAAGCCGCTTAGTCCGGCTTCTTGTTAAAGAAGGAGCTGAAGTGCGCGTTGTAATGACACCTGATGCTGCTAAATTTGTTTCGCCCGTTACCCTTTCTGCTTTATCAAAGAATGATGTAATCATGAATATTTTTCCTGATGGTGAAATGAAAACTCTGAATAAAGTTGAGACACAAACATGGCACGTGAACCTTGGCATATGGGCTGAGTATTTCATCATTGCACCCGCAACTGCAAATACACTTGCAAAGATTGCCGCAGGAATGAGTGATAACTTCTTACTGGTAACAATACTTGCAACACGATGCCCTATAGCTCTTGCCCCTACGATGGATGATGATATGTATAAGAATAAAATCACACAGAATAATATTGCAAATTTAAAATCGTATGGCTATAAGATAATTGAGCCGACAAGCGGCGAACTTGCAAGCGGATTAGTTGGTATGGGAAGAATGGCAGAGCCGGAAGTGATGCTTGAGTTTTTAAAAAATGAATTTGCAAAAAGTCAGGATTTACAAGGAAAGAAAATATTAATAACAGCAGGACCGACAAGAGAATATATAGATGCAGTCCGGTTTATAACAAATCCTTCTACGGGTAAAATGGGATTTGCTATAGCTCAGGCAGCTAGTGAAAGAGGAGCAAATGTTACTCTAATTAGTGGACCGGTAAATTTATCGATTGATAATGTTAATAGAATTGATGTAGAAACATCGGAACAAATGTTTAATGCAGTAAAGAAGAGTATGAAAAGTAAAGATGCTATTATAATGACGGCAGCAATTGAGGATTTCAAGCCGCTGAAAATCAGCAAGCAAAAAATTAAGAAAGAGAATTTTAAGAATAAGATAAATATCGAATGCGGACTATCAGTCGATATATTAAAATATCTCGGAGAGCAAAAAAAGAATTATAAGCTTGTAGGCTTTGCAGTTGAAACGAATAATGAAGTTGCAAATGCAAAGAGCAAACTGAAAAGAAAGAATCTGGATTTTATAGTTTTAAATAATCCTAATGTCAAAGGCGCAGGATTCGGTACTGATACAAATGTTGCTTCGATAATTGATAATAAAGGTATAGATAAATATAAAAAGATGACTAAGCTTGAACTGGCAAATATTATATTAGATAAATTATTCGTATAATGTCTGAATCGATTAATGAAATATTACAGGACTTTGAAAGCTACTTAAAATTTTATAAGAAGAATTATAATTATTTAATACAGAAGGATGAGTTAAAATCGGATAGTGTTTACGAGCTTGATGTTGAGAACGATTTCAATATTAGTGTTAAAGAAGAATTTACAGAAAACTATACATCTCCAAAAATTGAAACTGTAGAAATACCTATGGCGAAAAAGAAAGTTGTTGAGAATGAAGACTGGAAGAATGCAAAAAATCTTTTAGAGCTTAAAGAGCTTATTAAAGATTGCAAAAAATGCCCTCTGTGGAAAACACGTACAAGTTTTGTTTTCGGAGAAGGAAATCCCAAAGCAAATCTTGTTGTAATAGGTGAAGCACCGGGGGCAGATGAAGATGAGCAGGGCAAACCGTTCGTAGGAAGAGCAGGGAAGCTGCTTACGGAAATATTAAAAGCTGTAGATTTCACAAGAGAGGAAGTTTTTATTTGCAATATATTGAAATCAAGACCTCCTAATAACAGAAATCCTTTACCGGAGGAAATAGAAGCATGCGAGCCTTACTTGTTCAAACAGCTTGAGCTTATAAAACC
The DNA here is from genome assembly GCA_937974175.1 of uncultured Ignavibacteria bacterium. Classification (GTDB taxonomy): domain Bacteria; phylum Bacteroidota; class Ignavibacteria; order Tepidaquicellales; family Tepidaquicellaceae; genus JAFDZO01. Next base: position 25,005 of record CALJIG010000125.1, on the reverse strand, counting down.
CAAACTGATTTTATGTGTGGGTACATTTGCTGCGCAGACATTACTCCGCTCAAAAGAGCCGCTCGGAAAAATGAGAGGCAAATTTCATGAGTATCAGGGGATACCTACGATGGTTACATTCCATCCTGCAGCTTTGTTAAGAAATCCCAACTGGAAAAGACCAACATGGGAAGATGTTCAGCTGCTCAGAAAAGAGTATGACAAACTTGTAAAAAAGTAATTATAACTTTATAGATTCTAAAAATGGCTAAGAAGAAATACGAGAAAATAAGAAACGAAGTAATTTTAAATGAAGACCATAAATTTGGTGCAGAGGTAGATGTTAAAACTCCGCCCAATGCAAAGGATTTAGAATCGATGTTACTTGGCGCTTTGATGCTTGATAATGCTGCAATGAATGAAGTACTGATGATAATTGACCACCGCCATTTTTATTCGCCGCGCAACGGAATTATTTTTCAGGCTATGATTAATCTTGACGGTAGGCGCGAACCGATTGATGTTGTAACGGTAAAAGAAGAATTAAAAAAAGTAAAGAAGCTTGAACAGGTCGGTGACGTGGATTATTTGCTTGAGCTTATGGATTCCGTTTCAACTTCTGCTAATGCAGAATATTATGCCCGTATCATTTTTGAAAAATTTATACTAAGAAATTTAATAGATATATCTTCTAACATCGTTGAAAGATGTCTGGATTCATCCAACAATACTTTCTCAATTTTAGATGATGCAGAGCAGAAGATACTTGATATCTCAGAATCTCTTTCAAAGAAAAAAATCATTTCGGTTCGTGATGAAATGGATAAGATATTTGAAGAGTTGTATGAGAGAAAGATGAATAAGAATATCGAAGGCATTCCAACAGGATACGATGAACTTGATAATCTTACAGGCGGATTTCATAAATCGGAATTAATTGTTGTGGCAGGAAGACCTTCTCACGGTAAAACTGCTTTCGCTATGAATATTGCCAGTAATGCTGCGCTAAAGTACGGGAAGAAAGTGGCTATATTTTCTCTTGAAATGTCATACAAAGAATTGATATACAGATTGCTTGCAAGTGTGTTACGAGTTGACGGGAAAAAATTGAAGCTCGGCAGATTGCAGGGGCATGAGTGGGATAGAGTAGCGCAGGACTTCGGAAAACTAAAAACGGATTTGTATATTGATGATTCAAGTGAGCTTTCCATTCTTGAAATCCGCGCGAAAGCAAGAAGGATGAAGCAGGAATATAATATCGATATGATTGTTGTTGACTATCTACAGTTAGTGCGTGGACAGGAGAATGCAGAGAGAAGAGATTTGGAAGTTGCTCAGGTATCGCGAGGTTTAAAAGCTCTTGCGAAGGAATTAGAAATTCCGGTTATAGCATGTGCGCAGTTGAATCGCGGAGTTGAGCAGAGAGGTAAAGAAAAGAAACCGCAGTTATCTGATTTGAGAGAGTCAGGTGCTATTGAGCAGGATGCTGATATGATTATCTTTGTGAACAGACCAATTATAGGAATGAAGATAGAACACACTGACCCTAACTTTGATGAGATAAAACGTAAAGCTGAAATTGTAATAGGTAAGCAGAGAAACGGACCAATTGGTGACTTTGATTTAATTTTCTTAGGGGAGTATGCAACGTTTGAGAATAAGCTGCATCATCCTGCATTAGGAATGCCTGAAACTTCATTCAATGGTGCCGGCGGTTCTGATCAGCCGTTTTAATTTGTAAAAGTCAGAATGATTTTCTAAAAAATTTCCAGCCCTCTAATTCTTTAATCCCAAGTTTATTATAGAATGAGATGGCACTTGTATTCCAGTCAAGAACTATAAACTCAATCCTTCCGCATTTTTTTGCCTTAGCAATTTTATCAAGCTCTTTAAAAAATAATTTACCTGCTCCCACTCGGCGATATTCTTCGAGTATGAAAATATCTTCTAGATATAAAGTCGGCTTTGCCAGAAAAGATGAGTAGGAGAAAAAGTAAAAAGCGTATCCAATGTATCTGTTATCTGCTTTTGCAAGCAGAACGTTGATTAAAGGTTTCTTTGAAAAAATATCATTGAGTAATCTTTGCTTAGCGGATTTTGTCGGCAGCTTCAGCTTTTCATATTTTGCAAGCTCATCAACAAGATATAAAATGTCATCCGATTGTTTTTTACCAGGCTTTATTATTTCAACTTTTGTTTTAATTTCCATGGGATTTTCCAGAACTTATTCGGAGAAATTATGTTTAAATAAAATATTTAATGAATTTATATTAATATTCAGAATAAATAAATTACAATAAATATTTAAGTTAAAATATGGATAGAAGAACATTTTTAAAAGCATCGGCAGCTCTTGGAGTAACAAGTATTGCTCTGCCATCGATATTAAAAGCATACGACAGAAGAGATAATATAAGCGACGATTATGAGGATATGAAGTGTAAGAAGATATTAAAATCTTTTGATTCTTCCTTAAAAGATAAGGCGATTAATGATGTAATAATTGAAGTCGGTAAGTCATTTCTTGCCGTCCCTTATGTAGCGGGGACACTCGATACAAATCCGAATAAGGAAAGATTAATTGTTTATGTGTCAGGTTTGGATTGTGTCACGTTCTGCGAAAATGCTCTTACCATGTCCCGTATAATAAAGCAGGGAGATACAAGCTTTGAGAATTATAAAAAGGAATTAGAAAAAATAAGATACAGAGATGGACAGATAAACGGTTATCCATCAAGACTTCATTACTTCTCTGATTGGATTTATGATAACGATAAGAAAGGAATTGTAAAAGATATTACTAAGGAAATCGGCGGAGTAGAGTATAATAAGACAATTGATTTTATGACAACACATACTGATTCATATCCCGCACTGAAAAATAATCCCGATAACGTTTCGCAGATGCAGGCTGTTGAAAACAACATTAACAGCAGACAGAATTATTATATACCTGTAAAAGATTTGCCAAGTGTATATGATTCACTTCAATCAGGAGATATCATAGGAATAACTTCAGATGTTGGAGGACTTGATATTGCTCACACAGGAATTATCTACAAAGAAAATAACATACCGTACTTTTTAAATGCTTCGTTGAAAGAGAAAGAAGTAATTATTTCCGTTGGGACGATTCAGGATTATATAATGGGAAATAAAAAACAATCAGGTGTAATGGTTTGCAGACCACTTTAGAAAATTAATAATTGAATGACTTTTACGTTAACATCTTTTGAGTATTGGGCACTTTGTTTAGTTTATTATTTGATAGGTTCAATTCCTACAGCTTATCTCGTTCTGAAATTTCGCCATCAACTTGATATAAGAAATGAGGGAACGGGCAATGTAGGCGCGATGAATTCGTATGATGTAACAGGTTCAAAATCAACGGGAATAATTGTTATGCTTGTGGATTTATTCAAAGGGTTAATCCCGGCTTTGATTCTTCTATACGTTTTAAAACTCAATCTATATTTTACAATTATCCCGTTAGTTCTTTTAGTGCTTGGACATAATTTTTCTGTCTTCATAAAATTTAAAGGGGGCAGGGGACTTGCAACCGGCGCGGGAGTTTTATTGGTAATGAACTTCTGGATAGTGATACTCTGGATTGTATTTTATTTCATCATAAGAAAGATTAAAGATAACGTTCACATAGCTACCGTAATTGCATTGGTTCTTATACCACTGGCTTTGATTTTTGGTCAGGACTTAATTGTACCTTTCTCATACGGGTATGGAGTCTTCGGAAAGGAAATTACATTTACCCTATTATTTGCATTAAGTTCATCAATTGTAATTGTTATATTGTTAAAACACATTACACCGATTTTCGAATTAATAACCAATCATAAAAAATGAGTACGAATCCACAGTTAACTTCAATTGAAGATTTGAATGAAATGGCGCGCCAGATAAGACGCGACATTATAAATATGCTTTTGATTTCCAAGTCAGGTCACTCGGGCGGTCCATTGGGAATGGCTGATTTTTTCACAGCATTGTATTTTAATAAGATGTCATTAGATCCTCAAAAACCGGATGCAGAGGACAGAGATTATTTCTTTTTATCAATCGGACACATTGCTCCGGTCTGGTATTCAACGCTTGCAAGAAGAGGATATTTCCCTATAGATGAACTGAAGACTTTACGAAAAGTTAACGGAAGACTGCAAGGGCATCCGTCGCATATGAAAACTCACGGAGTACCCGGAGTTGAAATTGCATCGGGCTCGCTTGGTCAGGGTCCTTCGATAGCAGTTGGTACAGCTTTAGGACTTAAGCTTTCAGGGAAGTCGAACCACGTTTATTGTGTTGTTGGTGACGGTGAACTACAGGAAGGACAAATATGGGAAGCTGTAATGACGGCAGCACATCATAAATGCGATAACCTTACAGTAATTATTGATAAGAACGATTGCCAGATTGATAACAGAGTGCAGAACGTTTTGAATATGGATTCCATTCCTGATAAATTCAAAGCTTTTAACTGGGAAGTAGTTGAAGTTAACGGCAATGATATGCAGTCTATTCTTGACGGAATTGATAAAGCAAAAACAATAAAAGGGAAACCAACTTGTATAGTTGCGCAGACTTTCATGGGTAGAGGTGTTTCATTTATGGAAGATAAATACACCTGGCATGGAGTTCCGCCAAATGACGAACAGGGTAAAATTGCTCTTACAGAATTAACAAAGACAAAGTTCGGTGATTTTGTAGAGCTGGAGCTTTGATAGAATGAAAGTATTAAGTAATACGTATTGAGTATTAATAAAAAGGTTATTCGTTCATCGCGGGTAACCTTTTTTAGTTTTATAAATCAATTCTATATAAAGATGACAGAGACAACTAAAAAAAATCGAGTTTACACAATGAGCTTTGCCGGAGTTTATCCGCACTACATCACAAAGGCTGAGAAAAAAGGCCGGACCAAGGATGAAGTGGATGAGATAATCCGATGGCTGACGGGCTATACTCAGAAAAAATTTGAAAGCCAGCTTGAGAAAAAAGCTGACATGGAAACATTTTTTGCACAAGCTCCGAAACTGAATCCCGCACGTACATTGATCACAGGTACAATTTGTGGAGTGCGGATTGAAAATATCGAAGACCCGCTAATGCGTGAAATACGCTACCTGGATAAACTTATCGATGAACTGGCGAAGGGAAGACCAATGGAAAAAAACTTACGCAAGCAATAAGTAAATATTGATTTAATATATAGTTGAATCATCAAAAAAGTACTAAAAAAAGCTATCGAACTGATAGCTTTTTTTATAAAATTTATTTGTTAGAGTAATTATTTTCTTTGGAACTTCTCTTCTTCGAGAGTAAATACCAATGAAATTCTATGCGTATTTCCTAACTGCTCTGTTCCGTCAAACTTTGCGAATGAATAATCAATTGCAAGCTTTGGAAGCTTTACGCCTGCGCCCAAAGTAAGATTTCCTAAATCGTTATAGCCCGTTCTTACACTGATAAGATTCTTGAATGAGTATTCAATTCCTGAGTGCATATCAAAACTGACAGGTCCTAAGTAAGCATTTGCAGATTCTTTTCTTCCTTCAAAGCGGACATCGAAATCAACAGCCGGAGTAATCATTCCGCCGAGAGCTTCAATTGAATAAGCTGTTCCGATTTTTGCTGTAGGAGAAATTGTTTCTTTCTTTCCTGTTGACCATGAAAGATAGGTAGTAGTTAAATCCTGTAAGTTAGCGCCTAAGAAAAATCTTCCGAAAGGATTATACTGCATACCTACATCGAAGCCTAAGCCCCATGCAGATTCTTCAGCAATATTTCTTCTGATGATTTTTAAGTTAGCACCGTATGAAAATTTATCTGACTGCTTTTTCGAATATGTAAGAAAGAAAGCGTAGTCAGTTGAGTTGAAATAAGAAATTTTATCGGGGTCTAATCTTTCACCCGGATCAAGAATTCCGTTTCCGTTTAAGTCTATCAAAGCGTTTCGTGTATCTGCAATATCATCTATTCCCATTCTGATAATGCTGAAGCCCAATGAAGCGCTTTTGCCGAATGGAACTCCGACTGAGCCGTAATCATAATTAATAAGGTTACCGAATCTTTCATCGTGCATTAATGAGAACTGAGGGTAGTTGATTCTGGATAGCGATGCAGGATTCCAGTAGCCTGCTGTTACATCGTTTACGAGCGCAACGTAAGCGCCGCCCATACCGAGAGGTCTTCCGCCGACACCGATTGCCAGAAATTCACCTGCGTATTTATTACCGCTGCCCTGTGCAAATGTGAAATTAGCGCATAGGCAAAATATAAAAACTATAAAGATTTTTTTGATTGACTTCATAAATCCCACGGTTAATTTACAAAAAAACGTAAATTAAATTATAGTGACCTCCTAAAATTTTAAAATGATTTATAATGAAACGGCACCTGCTTTGGTTCTCATTTCGTACTCAATAATGTGTAAATTATTCGGATAAATCAATACTAAATATACTCTAAAACTATATTATTTCCGAAAGTTGTTCCCGGATTTTTACTTTCTGTTTCCAAGGATTCTCAAAAGAAATATGAACATATTGATGAAGTCTAAATATAAAGTTAAAGCTCCTAAAATTGCGCCTTTTTTGCCTTGCTCGCTGCCGGCTTCCATATTGTAAGCCATTTGTTTTATTTTTTGAGTGTCATAAGCTGTTAAGCCGACAAAAATCAAAACCCCTGCATAGCTGATAATCCAGTACAGAGTTGAGTTTGCCAGGAACATATTTACGACTGAAGCGATTATTAACCCAATCAAAGCCATAAATAAAAACGAACCCATCTTTGATAAATCCATTTTTGTAATATATCCAAGTACACTTACAGATGCAAACATCATTGAGCAAATAAGAAATGTAGAATAAATTGATGCGCTTGTGTAAACTAAAAATAAAACGGATAGAGTAAGTCCGTTAAGAAAGGCATATAAGAAAAAAGCTCCTACAGCCACGATGGACGGCATTTTATTTATACCGGCAGATATTGCCATTACCAATAAAAACTGCCCGATGATTAAGCCGAAGAACATTATTCTGTTCATTATAAATAACTCAATCATGCTTTCCGAAGATGATACTGCGAAAGCTGTTAAGCCTGTAATTGCCAGACCCATTGCCATCCAGTTATAAACTCTCAGCAAAAAGCTTTTAACATCTGTTTGAACTACTGCTCCGGGCATGACTTGGCTTCCGGGGCTATTATAAAATTGATTCATATTTTGTGTTTGAAATTTTATATATTAAACAAAAAATTACTTTTGAGGTTCCATTCCCATAGCGGACCATTCTTCTTCAGCTGGACCGTAAATTCCGGTAACTTTTAACCCTGCCTGACGCATAAGAACTTCCATTTGTCCCCTGTGATGTGCCTGATGCAGAATGAGGCATTGAAGCACAAAACCTTTTGCCCATTCTTCTCCGTACATTGGGACTTTCTCCAATAACTTTTCATCGCTCCACTGGTCTTTTACTGCGGCAAGAGCCTGCTTTGATAAGCGTTCGTAATCCGATTTTATTTTATGCACATTTCTAACGCTTTTATCTAAATCGTGCAATTCGTCTATATCCGTTAAGCCTGCAGCCTTCAGCATTTCGGAAACTGTTTCGACCATGTGCCATGCAAGGAAACCGATATCTCTGCCGCCGGGTTTAATTTCCTGACTGAGAGATTCATTGGTTAAATTTCCGAATAATTTGAGAGTGGCTTCATATTCGTAAGTCCATTCATTGGAAAAATCTTCTATTGTTCTGAACATTTTCGTGGAGTTTAGATTTGTAAAATGGATTGTGTGTACATAATAATAAGCAAAATAGAATGAGGTTTCAAGATAGGATTTTAACTTCAATCACAGATTTCACAGATTAATTATGATTAATATGATTTATCTCACTTCTTACCAAGCTCCGCTTTTCCCCCTCCTTACCAAGGAGGGGGAAGGGGGTGGTTTAACGTGTTGTGCATTCTGTACTAAGCATCTTAACTACACTATAGACAATATTGATTATTGGATTCCCGCCTTCGCGGGAATGACAAGCATTGTGGTTGTTGATCAGGAGACCAACAACGGCGAAAACCTTCCTTTATAGGGTGCTATCAATAAACTTCAACAATATTTTTTTTACTTTTCACATAATGATGATTTTTTGACGGGTTTTTATTCTATCTTCTCAGCAATAATATTGGCTTTTTCAACTGCCGGATTTTTAACGGCTTTTTCAGATTTAGTTTTTTTTCTCGGCTGCCTGCGTATAGCTTTTTCGAAGACCTTTTTTATTTCAGGATGCTCATTTGAAAGATCACGTAAGTGCTCTCCGAGAAATAAATCTTCTGCCTCTGTATCTTCAGTTATGATTGCCTCCTTTGTATCGGTTTCTTTATCTCCTTCAGGCTGAAATTTATCGAAAGACTCCTTATCAGTTATCCATAACGGCGCTTCGTCTTCCGCAGTAATATCTCCGTCCGGTTTTGGGATGCTAAGCGATTTTAAATTTTTCTCCGTATGTTTTTCACTCATTTCAAGATGAAGCAGCTTTGTAAATTTAAACATAAGGTCTACAATGTAGTCGTATTCATAGTTTTTCTTTTCTGCTTCTTTAGGATTGTTAAGTACATCATAAAGACCTGATAGATGATGAGAAATTTGTTCAACTCGTGCAAGCTTTGAAAGATTATTGCCGTGTAAAATTTCGTCCATATAATCCTGTCTTGCTATGAGAATATACGGGGCAAGCTGTTTATTCCACATAGTAAGAGTTGTGCGGTGTACGCCGAGCTCTTTTGCAATCATATACATCGGAAGCCCTTCCGCTTTCAACTGAACAAATTTCATTTTGATTTTCATGTTTCGCATGATGTTTTCCTTTTTGGTTAAGTTATGAGTTATGAATTATGAGTTATGAGTCCCAAACAGTCCGCCTTGGCGGATTGGGAATGAGAGAAGGGTGATTATATATTTGACAGACCACCGGAACTAATTCCTCCCTTGAGGGAGGTGTCGAGCCAAAGGCGAGACGGAGGGTGTTTGCTTAAACACCCCTCCCCGACTTCGTCGGGACTCCCCTCAAGGGGAGAATTTTCATGTTTCTGTATAATATATAGTCGCCTTTTCTAAGAAGGGGGAGGTATCAAACATAACGCGAGACCTACCCCCCTCGCAAAGAGAATGTCAGTTAACTTATTTATAAAGAAATTTGTTTTTAAGGCGGTTGTACTTATTAGTACTAATAGGGAAATATTTTTTGAATGGACTTGACAGGATGTTTGAAAGCGTACTAATTTTTAAACCATATATTTAAATAAGAATACATATGTTTATAAAAACAAAACTGTGAAATGAAAAAAACAATTTTTATTTTTATAATTCTTTTTATTACTCACATCATTTACGCTCAGGATAAAGGGGATTATTTTGTTAAGCATGAGATATCATCACCGGAGGGTCTTAACCCTGTTACTACAAACGATGCTGCTGCAACAGATATAGACGAAATTATTTTCGAATCTCTTCTTTCTATAGATAAAAAAACATTTGAGCTTAGGCCTCAGCTTGCAGTAAACTTTCCGCAGATAAGTGAAGACCATTTAACATATACTTTTGAGCTGAATAAAAATATAAAGTTTTCGGATGGAACACCTTTAACAGGTGAGGATATTATCTTTACTTTAAAAGTTGTTAAAAATCCTTTTGTCGATGCCCAGGCATTAAGAAATTATTTTGCTTATACACAAAAAGCCGAGCTTGTAGACGGGGATAAATTTAAAATAAAATTCACTCAGTCAAAGCCGTATTTCAGAGCAATATATTCTATAGGTGATATGAGAATTATTCCAAAGCATATTTTTGATGCGAAAAATATAACCGACAAATTTTCATGGGAAGATATAGATAAAGCAAGTGAATCATTGGATGGAAGAAAATATCCTGAGATGCAAAAGTTTGCTAATTTTTTTAATTCAAGAGTGGCTTCAAATTCGCCCGAATATTTAATAGGAAGCGGACCTTACTTTTTAGAAAAATGGGATGAGCAGAATGAAACAATTATTCTGAAACGAAATGATAATTACTGGAAAAAAGATTCACCTCATTACCTTGATAAAATTATAATTAAAGCTGTTGGAGATTATAACTTGGCTATCCAGGAAATAAAAAAAAATAAACTGGATTTTATGTTTGTAATACAGCCCTATGATTTTTTTGAAGACATGCAAAATCCTGAGCAATATAATTTAAAAAAAGTTTTAGTTCCTGAACCCGTTTATGCATATATAGCATGGAATAATAAAAATCCGTTATTTAAAGATAAAAATGTACGACGGGCATTGAGTTACGCAGTTGACCGGCAAACTATCATTGATAAAATTTTGTATGGTGCAGCGGTTCCGATACAATCGCATATATATTTTAAAAGTAAATTTATAAATGACAATCTTCCTCAGATACCCTATGATTTAGAAAAAGCAAAACAGCTTTTAGCTGAAGCAGGGTGGAAAGACACTGACGGCGACGGAGTGCTGGATAAAATTATTGACGGAAGGAAAACGGATTTCAAGTTTACATTTATGAACAATAATAATCCGAAGAGAAAAAAGATTATGCTTCCCGTTATTGAGTCGTTAAAACAAATAGGTATTTCAGCAGACCTTAAAGAATATGATTGGTCAGTATTTTTGGATAAGTGCAGGAAACATGATTTTGATGCATGCTACACAGCATGGCAGCTGAACGTAACAGCCGATGATCCATTTATGATATGGCATTCATCACAGGCAGAGGATGAAGGAAGTAATTTTATCTCATATAATAATTCAGAAAGCGATAAATTACTGGAAGAGAATAGAATTATATTTGACGATGTTAAAAGAAAAGAAATTCTTGATAAGTGGCAGCAGATAATTTATGACGACCAGCCGGTAACTTTTTTATGGACGGAACAATCAAGATATTTTTACAGCGACAGATTCAGAAATACAGAATTTTACGGATATCCGGGCTCAGCTTATTACTTTGAGTGGTGGGTACCCAAGGAATTGCAGAAATATAAGTGACAGGGATTTAAAATGTAGAGACGCAAAACCCCGTATCAAGTACGGGGCAAGCTTTGCGTCTCTACGAATAATATTTAATAAGGATATTTAATTGTAACTACTTCAGAAGCACCATCTTCACTGACTTAGAAAAATCATTTGTCTGAAGCTTGAAATAATAAATTCCCGAAGATAAATTTTCTCCGTTGAATTCATATTCATAGCTTCCTGGTGTCAAATTATTTTGTGTTATATTTTTTATTTCTCTACCCACGGCATCGAAGACAATTATTTTCACATCCGATAATTTCGGAATATCGAATTTTATTTTTGTAGTTGGGTTGAAGGGGTTAGGGTAATTTTGGTATAGATTGAATTCCGAAGGTAAATTATTACTTAGTATGTTTATACCTGAAACTTGCGAATATTTAATTGTAACCATATTCAATTTTGATGCATCTCTTATCCTGCCTGCAATGTAGATATTCTTACTCTGGTCCTGTTTTATTTTTATTCCTGCATTGTTAAAACCTATTCCAGTATATTTTTTTATCCATAGCAGCTCACCTAATGCGCTGTATTTTATGGTAATACAATCAGAATTATTTCCGGTATCAGTATATCCCGTTATAATAACATTATCTGAGTCATCAACTATCATGGAATAAGCGGCACCATATTCATGAGCATCTCCATTATAGTTAGCCAGCCAGATCTGATTTCCTAAACTATCATACTTAATTATAGTGAGGTCAGTGTATTGTGGTATCTGATGGGTTTCACCTGCTAAATAAATATTTCCATGACTATCTAATGCAATAGAACCTGGGATATCGTAAAGATTACCCGGTCCGTTATATCTTTGTATCCATTTTTCAATTCCGGCTGAATTATACTTAATAGTAACTATATCATTATCCGTTCCTGCACCATTGCTGGTTCCGGTTATATAAATATTGCCGTTGTTATCCATAATCATTGTCTTAGGGATATCAATTGAATTCCACGCAGGACAGGAATATCTTGTAGCCCATTGCTGAATTCCTAGGCTGTCATATTTTACAATCGAATAATCGGTATATGCAGCATCTAATGAGCTATATCCTCCTACAAAAACATTCCCAGAGTTATCGAGTAATAAAGATACTCCGAAATCCTCCAGATTGTTTTCGCTATTATATCTTGCAAGCCATTGCTGAATACCGGCAGCATTATATTTTATTGTAACATAATCCACTTTATCATTTATACCTGTGCTATAGCCTGTAATATATATATTACCATTGTTATCCAGTTTAATGTCTCTTGAAACATCTACATTGTTCGCTAATCCATTATACTTTGCTACCCATTGCCGGACGCCGGAAGAATTATATTTTACTGTTGCGTAATCAAAATTAGTCCCGATTATACTTCCGGTTACGTAAACGTTTCCATCGTTATCCACAGCTAGTGCATTTGCTCCGTATCCCGGACTGCCATCACCATCGTATAATGCAGTCCATAAAAGAATTCCAGATGGATTATATTTTAGTGTTACAAAATTTTTATACGTTGTAGTCAAGTTACCGTTACTTCCCAGCACATAAACGTTTCCGATGTTATCAGTAGTTAATGCGCATGGTGAAACATCATAGTTATTAGGGGAAATATATTTTTTAACCCACTCTTCATTTACCTGTGAAATAGCTGCCCCAGCCATTAACAATAAAAATAAAGTGAAAATACTAATTTGCCTCATGATATAAATCAAAAAATTTTTAATTTTACTTCACCAACACCATCTTTACCGACTTAGAAAACTCATTTGTCTTAAGCTTGAAATAATAAATCCCCGATGATAAATTTTCTCCGTTGAATTCATACTCATAGCTTCCTGTTGTCATATTATTTTGAGTGATATTTTTTACTTCTCTTCCGACTGCATCAAAAATAATTATTTTCACATCCGATAATTTCGGAATATCGAATTTAATTTTTGTAGTTGGGTTGAAAGGGTTTGGGTAGTTTTGATGAAGTCTGTAATCTGCTGCAATGTAATTCCCTAGAAAATTCACATCTCCCGTGGGTACTAAGCGGCGTTTATAATACAGATTTGTATATCCGGCGCTGTCTTTATTGTATACTGCAAATATCATTGCATCGCCGTAGTGAATGCCCTGGTTAACTGTTACAGATACTTTCTTAGCAGTATCACCTATAGTTACACTATCTCTGTATGTACCGCTTGGATAATGCTGGTCGAAGATTAACTTAGTAGAATCTGCGGATTTCCTTATACAGACACTTAAGTTAGCATAAAATTGTTCGGTGATAAAAGGGACGAGATAATATTTTAGCCCGTAATAGTTATAGTTAGGAGAATAAAATACAGGAGTGGTAGGAAGATCATCAGTGTGAAAAATTCCGTAATTACCGTTCTTGCTGGACTCATAAACTATACGCGGTATACCGTTGAAAGTCTGACCAACTGTAGTCGTGAAATTATTTCCTATAGTAGATACAGTATCAGGATTTCCCCATGTGTCTCCGGAATTTGTTGATAATATTTTGTAAAGACTGTACGTGCTGTCAGATTTTTTCGCGCTGAAGGATATCATATAATTGGTCCAACGGCCGCCAATTGCAGGCCTTACACAATTTTGAGTGAGCGAAGAAGTAAGATTTGTTTCGCTAATGAAGCTGCCTGTAGCAACATTTAGTTTCCTGTAAATAATATCGCCGTCGCGAGAATAAGTTATAGCTCCTACGGAAGCATTTATCATTATCCCTTTAGGATTAAATTTATTTGAAGAAGTAGTATCAACCGGGAATGGTGCAGTCCATCCGGTTTGAGTAGTAAAATAAGCCCCGTATAAATCCCACTTATTATTTCTATTTGTTTCCCATACGGCAAAAGCAGTTTTGATTGAATCTATCCAGTTATATGTTCTGTAGGCAATAGAGGGATTTCTGTTTATAAAATTATCTACGGTAAGATAACGTACTGTATCCATAGGTCCCTGAGCATTAAAATTCATCACACATATTTGTGATGTAGTATCTATTGCTCTCTGGAAAATTAGAAATTCCCATGAAAGTAAACCAAACGAAGATGTCTGCAGTGAAGTAAAATCCGGATTGATGTCTTTATATCCCGTTGTAATGCGAACAGGTTTACTCCAGTAATATTGAGCAAAATTATCCGTGCTCAATAATGAAATGATTACTAACAGCAAAATGGTAAGTTTTCTCATAGCTGTATTTTAGGTTAGTAAAAATAATCGGGAGCGATATTTTATATAATTTACTTATTTTACAGTTTTTAATGCTATGCAAAATTCCCGCCCTTACGCATCGGCAAGTATTCATTAATTGACAATACTACGAAAATACCTTAAATTAAACAGGTAAAATAAAACAGGTATATATGGCTGCAGCAAAATTTATATCGGAACCCATCGAAGTAATCGCCCACATGCATCACATGAAAATGATTGTGTTGAGATTTAAATGGAAGGATACTGTGTATTATGTTTCAAAGATGGTGAATAAATGGCAGGTGCCGGCAGGGGAATCAAGGATAACGCATTATATTGTCGAATGCCCGCGGCAGAACATCTCCGCAGAAATTGCTTTCGACCATCTGAATTTAAAATGGGAAATTGTAACGTATAGCGGAATGAAATAAGTTTTAAATAGGCAAAATGTCAAAAAGTTAAATATTAAATCTTAAAAAAGTTAAATTTTCAATTGAACCTTTGATATGAAAATTTAACTTTTTTCTTTTTAAAACTTCTCACTTGCCCTTTTAACTTTTTAACTATTTAAAACTTTATTTGATGCTGTAGTTCGGTGCTTCCTTCGTAATCTTCACATCGTGCGGATGAGATTCTTTCAGTCCTGCATTTGTAATTTGAACAAACTTTGTTTTCGTTTTCATCTCGTGAATATTCTTCGCTCCGCAATAACCCATGGCAGAACGCAAGCCTCCAATCAACTGATAAATTGTATCACCCAGCGGTCCCTTATGAGGAACAATGCCTTCAATGCCTTCAGGCACTAATTTTTTAATATCATCTTCAGCATCCTGAAAATATCTGTCCTTCGAGCCTTCCTTCATTGCTTCGATAGACCCCATTCCTCTGTAGACTTTATAGCTTCTTCCTTCATATAAAACTTTTTCGCCCGGAGTTTCATCCGTGCCAGCAAGCATTCCGCCGACCATAATTGAATCCGCGCCTGCTGCAATTGCCTTCGGAATATCGCCCGTCTGCTTTATGCCGCCGTCAGCTATCAACGGAATTTTATACTGCTGGGCAATTTTTGCGCAATCAATAACTGCAGATATTTGCGGAACGCCAACACCCGCAATAATTCTTGTTGTGCAGATAGAGCCTGCGCCGATACCGACTTTAATGCCGTCAGCTCCGGCCTGTATTAAATCATAAGTCGCTTCTCCCGTTGCAACGTTGCCTGCAATTAAATCGACATCAAAAGTTTTTTTAATGAGTTTTACCATATCGATAACTCCGCGCGAGTGGCCGTGAGCCGTATCTACAACTATCACATCAACGCCTTTCGCTACCAGAGCTTTAACTCTTTCGATTGTGTCGCCGGCTATTCCCACTGCAGCGCCTGCTCTTAGTCTTCCGAATTTATCTTTGCATGAAAGCGGATATCTTTTTCTTTTCTGAATATCTTTGAAAGTTATAAGCCCTTTTAAGTTACCGGCTTTATCTACTACTAAAAGTTTTTCAATTTTATGCTTCTGAAGAATAATTTCCGCCTCAGTAAGGTTTGTACCGGCAGGGGCAGTTATTAAATTTTCCTTAGTCATAATTTCCGAAATAAGCGTCTCTTCATTTGGTTCAAATCGTAAATCTCTGTTTGTGAGTATTCCCTGTAATTTATTTTTTGCATCGACTATAGGAATTCCTGATATGCTGAAGCGCGACATTATTTCCAGCGCATCTTTTATTTTTTTATCAGAGGTTAATGTAATCGGATCCATTATCATTCCGCTCTCACTTCGTTTCACTTTATCCACTTCATCAGCCTGTCTTGCTATGCTCATATTTTTATGAATTATACCAATGCCTCCTTCGCGCGCAATTGCAATTGCCATATTGCTTTCAGTGACAGTATCCATTGCAGAGGAGAGAATAGGAATGTTCAGCTCAATATTTTTTGTAAGCTTTGTTTTAAGCTCAACATCACGGGGAAGTACTTTGGATTTAGCAGGGACGAGAAGGACGTCATCAAACGTAATTGCGAGTTCAAGAATTTTATCCGATTTCATAATATAGTATAATAAATATAAAAATTTATTTTATAGTTTTGTCTTTAATTAAATCGTTGTAAATATTTTCAGGTCTTAAATCTCCATCGAAAGAACGAACATACATTAAATGTAAATGAGTGGGAGAGCGTGAGGGATATGCATTTTTCCCTGTGCGTCCCATGGTGCCGAGTGATGTGCCGGGCTTTACAAGGTCGCCGACTTTCACATGAACATCTTTTAAGTGAGCATAATAAAAAAGTCCGTTTGTAAAATTATCATATATGTAAACAATGTTGCCGCCGCGAATATCCATCATATCGGTAGTCCAGTTATTTCTGGTTTCTACCACCATACCTCCGCTCATAGAAAGTATTTCAACAGGCTTTCCTGTATTATCATCAATCGCATCCTGATTTGCATCGCTGATAAAAATATCATGCGCAGGATGTCCGCCTGAATTTATTTCAAAAAAATCAAAACCGCTTGTAATGTATCCGCTTCCGTTATAACCGCCGATTGCTGATGCAGTATAGCCTTTTACAGGGAAAACCCAATCTTTATCGGAATACTTTTTTATCTTCTTTTTCTTTGTAAGGTCTTCAAGATAGTCCCACATCTGATTTGTCCATCTGTTCATAGAATCAATAGCCTCTTTTTTCTGAAGCACTCCGTCACGGTTCAACCTCATTATTGAGCCCCATCTTGAGACAGGGTTCACAATCTTCGGCTTAACGCTTTCATCTTCTTCAATGTCATTTATCTTTTGAGATAAACTCTCAATGGATATATAAATATTTTTCTTCTTTGGCTTATCATCTTTCTTTTTCTTTGTAGTAGTTTGCGCTGAAGATATATTAACCGATAAGATACAAAATACAAGTAAAGTAATTGTAAAGAAAAATTTTCTTTTTTGATTTAGAAGTGGAATATGATTTTTCAGAAAAGCCCCCTTTGTATTTTTTTATAACTATAGATCTAAACTCAGATCGGCTGAAAAATAATAACTTGCCGAATTTAAAATATTAAAACTTGAACCAAGGCTTAATGCTGCCGAGGGTGATAAATTTAAACCAAGTCCTAAGTAAAATGTTGAAGAGTTATAATTCAACTGCATATCGCGTGTGAAATCGGCGCCTGTTGTTAAACTGAATTCATCGTTGAAGTAGTATGTAGGATATATTGCCACAGAATAATTGTTTTGAGTAGTGAAAGTATATCTCCCTTTTACGCTGTCGATTTCTTTTTCAATAGTAGTAGTTTTTGCAGTGGGGAAATCTGGAGTTGAAAGCACGTCAAAAGAGGCTGATAAATCACATGAGAAATTTTCATTGTAATAATTTTCAACGAATCCTAAATGATAATCCAATTTGCCTGTGCCTAGCTGGTTGCCTGATTTTGCTATAGGAATTTTTACCGCACCCTGTACCAAATGAGAAAAATACTCACCGCTGCCGATAAGAAAACGTGAGGCGATGAGAAAATCACCTACGCCGTTAACTTTTGCGCTTGAGAGATTATAATTTGAAGTAAGCAAAACCATTGTACCTGTCAAATTAAATCGGTCGTTTAATCCATAAGTTCCGGAGACAGAAAATTCCTTGTAATCCTCATTTAACGATGCGGAAACATCAGCAGAAAATTTCCCTTTAGAAACCATATCCGAACCTAAGTCCGGATATGGTCTGTTTGCATCTAAAAGAAAATTATATGCAGCATCGTGTGTTGAATCAGTCAGTTGTACGCGTATATTCGGCTGCGAAAAACAATTGACAGCAATAAAGGAAAACAAAAAAAATAAATTGAGAAAGATTAATTTTATTTTCATTATTTATTTACTATTTCAACTTCACCTGAAACTACAACAGTTCCGTCTTTTTTAAGACAGCTTACTTTATATTTTCCGGCTTTATTGAATGCAACATCATTAAAATAAATGTAGTCCATATTTGGCTGAACTGTAAACGGCAGAGTTTCTATTGCTTCGCCTGTAGCTTTATCAGTAATGTTGATATTAACATCATCAACTCCGATTTTTGTTTTTGAAGGTCTAAGGTCAACCATGACGGTAAGAGTACCGGTTGTGAACTTGGAAGATTCACCGATTTCACCTTTTACGGCATCATATTTTTCACAGAAGTAAAGCTTATTTTCTTTGCTTCCGAACATCGAACAACCTAAAGCCAGAGAGATTAAAACAACTACTGCCAGATGAAATTTGTAATTTCTCATGAGGGTATTTTTTTTAAGTTTTGGAAAAAAATCTATTTCATTTGTTTTAGTCCGTTCATCTCTCCCCATAGACCGCGTTTATTTTCTCTTGCTTCACGTTCGTATTTTCGGAATTCTTCAAGTTTCGAAATAGGAGTCGGATATACGTTAGCATATCCGTCTTTTATTATTTTAGCATTAACCAGTGTTCCGTCTTCAAGATATACATATCTTAAACTTCTACCGTATTTATCTTTATCTGTTCCCGGTTCTTTTTCCAGCCGTACCTTTTTACCCTCAGCTAAATTTTTCACGTAGTCGGATGCTGCCTGTCCCAGTGTTTGTAATGTTTTCTTATCCTGTCCTGATTTTTTTGAATCTTTATCAAGCTTGCTTGATTGAAATTTTTCAGGGGTATCAATGCCCAGAAGTCTTATCCTTTCACCGCCTGCCATTTTAAAAGTATCTCCGTCAACTACTCTTTCTACTACTATATAATCAGATTGCTCATCCTGCTTGATAGATTCCAGTTTCGGCGTAACGTACTTGTACGCTACATAGCCGATGATTGCGAGGGTGATGACTGTTGATACGAGCTTTACAAAAAATTTAAACATGTATTAGCTAATGTTAATCGAATTTAATCGAGTTTAATCGAGTATATCTATAATTAATTTTTTCTCTTCAGGTTTTTTATCTGTGAATTTTATTGCTTTATGAATTCTCTCTTCAGCATGGAATAATTTTGATTCCTCCTCTGCAAAAATTTCGCAGATAGGCTCGCCGGTTTTTACCTCGCTGCCGACTTTCTTCTTTAAAATAATTCCTGCCAGATAATCTATTTTATCATCTGTCTTTTTTCTACCGCAGCCCAAATCTATTGCAGCAAATCCGAAATCAACTGCCTTCATTTCAGAAATAAATCCGTTCGATTGCGCGCGGATTATTTTCGAGTGCGCAGGGCGTTTTAAATTTTTCCAGTCCTTTATATAATCGAGGTCTCCATTTTGAATCGAAACCATTTCATAAAACTTTTCCAATGCCGTTCCGTCCGATAATTTTTCCTGAGATATTTTTTCACCTTCTTCTAGTGAGTTTGCCTTTCCTCCGAGATAAATCATAGCTCCGCAGAGAACGTTATTCACTTTATTTGAATCCGGGATATCAACACCCGTAAGCATTTCAAGCGACTCTTCAACTTCAAGCCAGTTGCCGATTTTATTTCCGAGCGGTTCATCCATTGCTGTAAGAACAGCAATAGCTTTCTTTCCGAATTTTTTTGAAACTTCTAAAAGATTTTTTGAAAGCTTTAATGATAAATCATAGTCAGGAAGGTTCGAGCCGTTGCCTATTTTCACATCGAAGACTAATCCGTCAGCGCCCTCTGCAATTTTTTTACTCATGATGCTTGCAGTGATAAGCGAAACGTTTTCAACTGTAGCCGTTACATCGCGCAGCGCATAAATTCTTTTATCGGCAGGGGCAAGATCTTTTGTCTGCCCGCTCATTACAACTCCGATTTGTGAAAGAATTTTTTTGAAGTCTTCTATAGGGTAATCGATACGAAATCCGGGAATGGATTCAAGCTTATCAAGCGTGCCGCCTGTATGGCCAAGGCCCCGGCCTGAAATCATAGGTACGTAAATTCCGCAGGCAGCAACTACAGGAGCGAGCACGAGAGAAATTTTATCTCCCACTCCGCCTGTGGAGTGTTTATCAACCTTCGCTCCGTTTATAAAATCTAAATCGATTACTTTTCCGCTATAAAGAATTGCTTCAGTTAAATAGAAAGTTTCTTCATCGTTCATTCCGTTAAAATATATTGCCATCAGCAGCGCCGACATCTGGTATTCGGGAATTTTTCCTTCGAGGTAGCCCGTTATGAAGAAATCAATGTGTTGTCTTGTGAGTGCGTGTTTGTTTCTTTTGAGTTTGATTATTTCGACTGGGTTCATATACCGTAAAAATATCGAATATTAACGGTTTAATAAAGGTTGAATTATAGTTGAAATAATTTTGTCCTGCTAAAAACACAACAAGACATTTTATTATTTCAATATTATAATTAATTTATAGTTCATGAATTTTTTTAAAAATATACCCGCCGTAAAATTTTTTATTATATTTGCTCTCGGAGTAATTGCAGGTAATTTTTTATTTTTCTCTGCTCAATATCTTTTCTTATTTCTCATCATACTGTTTGTTTTCAATCTCATTCTTTTATATAAATCACCTGAAAATAATTTCAGCAGGCTATTGGTTATTCTATTAATTTTTATTGCAGGACTTTTTAAATCGAATGTTGATTTTAATTTGATAGAGGCAAACTCAATTAAAAAATTTCCAGACTCAGGCAAAGATAATTATGCGCAGCTCACGGGTATAATTAAAAATATTCCCGATTATGATTCGGGCAGAGTGAGGTTTGTTCTGCAATCCGAAAATATTGTAACGATGAAGGACAGCTTTAACGTGGCAGGAGATGTAATAGTCAGAATTTTTAAAAGCGGGCAGAAAGTTGAAGATAATGCAAAGGAGCTGGAAGAAGGGGATAGAGTAAGTCTGATAGGAAGAATAAGCACTCCTCAGCCTATGAGAAATCCCGATGAGTTTGACTACAAAAGATATTTACAGCTGCAGGGAATTGATAAAATTTTTACAGTTAACGGATACAATTTTTACGAAGTACTTTCAAAAGAGAATTTAAATTTTTTTGAGAGATATATCGTTTATCCTGCAAAGAAATTTTCACTGAATAATATAAACAGATTTGTGCCGGGAGATGAAGGCGCGTTTTTAAAAGCAATTGTTACAGGCGAGCGGACTGATATTACGCGCGAAATGAAAGTTGATTTTGTAAATGCAGGCGTGATGCATTTGATCGCAGTCTCCGGACTTAACATTGCCTACGTAATTATTTTTCTTACAATATTATTTTCGGTTTTAAGAATTCCTCAGCCGTACAGATTAATTCTTATAATTATTCTGCTGCTGTTTTATTGTGTATTCACAGGAAGCTCGCCTTCTATTGTAAGGGCAACTTTCATGGGGATTTTTGTTTTAGTAGGATTTCAGATACAGAGAAAAATTGTGATTTATAATCTGCTTGGATTTGCAGGATTGATTATGCTTGTGTATGATTCCAAGCAGCTTTTTGACCCGAGCTTTATTTTATCTTTCGGCGCAGTGCTTTCAATTATTTTTCTTTATAAAAGATTTGAAGACTATATTGTTGTAAGAATGAAAGCAAATAATTGGCTGAAGAAATTATGGCTTTGGACTTTAGTTACATTCTTTATAACTCTTGCAGCGCAGATAGGAACTTTGCCGCTGACAGCTTTATATTTCAATAAACTTTCTATAGTAGCGTTGTTCGTAAACATCTTTGCTGTATGGTCTTCCAATATTTCTTTAGCGTTAGGATTTTTACAGATACTGCTTGGAACGTTCTCTGATTTTCTTTCTTCTATTATAGGAGAATTTAATTCCTGGTTCTTAAAAGGTCAGCTTTGGCTTATAAAATATTCTGCGCAGCTGCCGTTTAGCTTTGTAAATATTTATAAGTTTACTTTTGTAAATCTTATTCTATATCTTCTTTTTGTTGTAAATTTATTTACACTTAAAAAGTATAATTTAAAATTCAGAGGAGCACTGGCAGTTCTAATCATAATAGCGTTTTACCTCTCAAATTTAGATTTCAACACAAATTTAAAAATCGCTTTTCTGGATGTCGGGCAGGGAGACTGCGCCGTAATTAAAACTCCCGAAGGAAAAACAATTGTTATTGATGCCGGCGGGCAGAATTTTAATTACAATGCCGGGGAAAACACTCTTGCACCATATCTGAAACGAAACGACATCGATAAAATAGATCTGCTTGTTTACACTCATCTGCATATGGACCATATCGGCGGATTAAAATACATTCTTGAAAATTTTCAGGTAGATAATATTCTTGAAAGCGGGCAGAGATATAACAGCCCTTATGTGAATTCAATCGACAGCATTATTCTTGCGAAGAAAATAAACAGAAGCGTAATGAGATTTGGTGATGTGATAAAGTCAGATGAATTCAGATTGTACTGTCTTTTTCCCAGTGAAGAATTTGCAAGATACTCGTACGATTATTCGAACTCAAATTTAAACAACGGCTCAGTTGTTTTAAAATTTAAATATAAAGATACTGAAATATTATTCACCGGAGATGCTGAAAGGGAAGCAGAAAGATTTATTGTAAACAGCTACGGGGATTTTTTGAACAGTGATATATTAAAGGCAGGGCATCATGGCAGCATTACATCGACAACAATTCCTCTTTTATTGAAAACAAATCCTAAACTGGCTTTGATATCATGCGGACTGTATAACATGTATAATCATCCGTCCGATATAGTATTAAGAAGGCTTAAAAGACTTGGCGCTGAAATTCACAGAACGGATCTGGACGGAGCTTTGATAATGGAGAGTGACGGCAATAAAATGAATGTAACTGAGTGGAAATAAAAAATCCCTTCCCCTGAAAACTCAAGAGAAGGGATAAAATATTGAAATTTAAAAATAAGATTTAAAATTTAGAATCTTATTGTTACATCGTAGATACTGCCGCCGCGTGATGCTCTGAAAGTCATTGAACCGTCCTTGTTATACTTCACATTATTCAATGAGGTATAAGGCTTGCCGGTTAATTTACCGTCTACAACTAAGTAACTTTCAGTTGTCATATCATTAGGATAAAGATATCCGATATAGAATAATTTTCCGTTCTTTAAGAATCTCAGATTATCGATGTAAGCAAATCTCTCCTTATTGTATGGCAGTGACGGCATATCAAAATCTCTGTTTGAAACTATTTCAGATGTATAGTCATAAACCATTTCACCGTTGACTTTCTTTTCATTTGAGTTTTGAACAACGAAAGCATAATCGCCTGAATTATTAAATATCATGCTGTTATAATTTCCGTCTTCGGAACCTTGTCCTAAAAGATTTTCGTATGTGCCGATCAATTCACCGTCAACATATACATCGCTTTTATCTTTAGTTCCTTTTTCATAGTCACCGTAAGTTACACCAATATAATAAAATTTGTTTCCGTCGTTGATGAAGTTATAGTCATTCAATCCGTCATATTTTTTTTCAGATACTACTTTCCCTTCATTACCTTTTATCATAAAGAGGGAAACTTTTTTATCAGTTTGATTTGCAGAACCTGCTACCAGTACTGAACCTGATTTATTATATTTTTTAGCGCCCTGATTGTAATATGATTTGCCTTCAACACCATTGTTTACATTCACTGTTCTGTATGTGTAGTCATCATAGCCGCCGGGATTCTTTGTTATTATCTGGCTTTGACCTGTAAAAGATATACTTCCGTCAGTAGATAAGTTCATATCATAAATTCCCCCTGAGTAACCTGAAATTTCACTGCTCTTTGAAGAGTTCATCACTTTATAATAATCGTTGCCGACTACTAATTTTGATAAATAAGTACTTTCATTAATAGAATCCATTGTTACATATACAGGAACATTATCTTTGTTAAACTTTATAGGAGCATTGATAGCGTTAAATTCTTTCCATTTTTTATCACCCTGCACAACGAACTCACTTCCGAATGCGCTGTAAAATAATCCGTTTCCTTTTGCAATGTAGCTAAGCGCGCCTGATTTATCGTAGGTAAAGCTAATTTCGCTAATATCGGTGTAGTCTGTATTTGTAACATTATTGCCCCACATAATAGATGCCTTACCGTTTTGAATAACAATATATCCGAAGTCCCCATTTTTATTTTTGAAAAGATTCTGATACATCTTTCCATCGCCGTCACCTTCGCTCATATAAGGTACATCGGTCATTTCAGCATAGATACTTTTCACAGCTTCATAAGGTCCGGTTTTGTTGATTCCTTTATCTATAGAATATTTTAAGATGAACTGTTTATCACCTTCAGTAACAACGCATTGATATTCGTTATCACTATTCACGAAAGCATTGTAAGAATCGATTGAAGTCATCTCGCCGACTCTTGCTCCGTTCAGTAATAGTACATTGTTTTCTGCAAGGTAAGTTGTATCTTTTCGGAAGTTGTAAGCAGTAGTGTAGTTGTTTCCGTTCTTATCGAATTTTGCATCGGCATTAACTACATCATAAAAATCGGAATTTCCTTTATTGCTTACTAATCTTGACTGGTTTGAATTTGGGTCGAACTCTACATAAGCATAATTTCCATTTCCGTCTGTATAGAAGCTGTAAGCATCAACGGTGTTCTGCCCCGTGCCCGAGAAAAGGAGCTTTTCATCGATCTTTTGCCCGTAAGATAAATTGGCAATTGCTGTAATGAATAAAAGTAAAAAAAGGTAACTGAGGTTTTTCATAAAGTTTGTAATTGTTAGATAGATTATTTAAAAATATGATTTTTGGATTTAAGAATTAAGATATAATGTTTTCCTTATAGCTCAAGTCTTAATCTAAGTATTAATCTTTAAAAAGAATATTTTTATTTTAAAATTAAC
>CALJIG010000124.1 GCA_937974175.1 uncultured Ignavibacteria bacterium | reverse complement strand
CAATTAGCAATTAGCAATTAGCAATTAGCAATTAGCAATTAGCAATTAGCAATTAGCAATTAGCAATTAGCAGTTAACAGTTAACAATTAGCAATTAACAGATTAAAATGTGACAATAATGTTACACTCACTTAAAATCTGTGTCATCATATGCATCATATAAATCTGTGTTCTAAAATGTGACAATAATGCTACTTTTTCATTTAGTGAGATTTTGTGCTTTTTGGGTTTTAGTGGTAGATAAAAATGTGACAAAAATGTTACACTCACTTAAAATCTGTGACATCATGTAAATCTTAAAAATCTGTGTTCTAAAATGTGACAATAATGCGACTTTAATATTTTGTGAGATTTTGTGCTTTTTTGGGTTTTAGTGGTAGATAAAAATGTGACAATAATGTTACTCTGTAGCTAAATCAGTGTCATCATATACATCATATAAATCTGTGTTCTAAAATGTGACAATAATGCGACTTTAATATTTTGTGAGATTTTGTGCTTTTTTGGGTTTTAGTGGTAGATAAAAATGTGACAATAATGTTACTCTGTAGCTAAATCAGTGTCATCATATACATCATATAAATCTGTGTTCTAAAATGTGACAAAAATGTTACACTCACTTAAAATCTGTGACATCATGTAAATCTTATAAATCTGTGTTCTAAAATGTGACAATAATGCGACTTTAATATTTAGTGAGATTTTGTGCTTTTGGGGTTTTAGTGGTAGATAAAAATGTGACAATAATGTAGCTTTCGAGGAATTTTTTATTCCTTTTTTTGCAGTGAAACCCGTCAAAAATTTATCAATATCGAAAAATTATTCTACTCTGGGATGTAAATACTGTATTTACAGTACTTATTATTTAAGATGCTTTGAAATTGTGAAGTGGAATTTGCTGCCATTGCCAAGAGAGCTTTCAACCCAGATTTTACCGCGCTGCTTATGAATGAACTCATTGCAGATAAGGAGTCCAAGACCTGTCCCTTTTTCACCGGATGTGCCGTCTAAGCTCTGGCGGGTTTCCCATTGAAAGAGGCGGTTAATTTGTGACGGCTTCATGCCGACACCTGTATCCGAAACGACGATTTCGACGAAATCATCGCTGTCAAAACTCTGTACGGAAATCGTTCCGTCCTTGGTAAACTTGTTAGCATTCATTATTAGGTTGCGGAGGATGAAGCGCATCATGTTCAGATCGGCTTTGAAGTTAAGCTCTTTCTCGCAAAGATTTACAAGCTTGTTGCCTTTGGATTTAAGCAGAAGGTAATATGATTCCTGTTTCTGCTCAATTAAATCGTATATGTTGAATTCCTGAAAATCCGTTGCTCTGCCTTCAACCTGAGCCGTACCCCATTGAAGGACTTCATTAAGCATATCAAGAGCATTTTTAACGTTCTTTTTAAGTTCAGTAAATATTTCATTCATATCATCTGAACTTATCTGACCGGCTAAATACATGTCAGTTACCTGTTGAATAACTCCTAAAGGATTTTTTAAATCATGGGCCAGGATTGATAGAAGCCGTGTGTTAATATTGTTTATTCTTTCAATCTCATTGCTTTGAGAGTAAAGAGTAGTTAATGTATCTGAAAGGTTATTGTTCTTTAATCGCAGCTCAAGCAGTGTGATAACATTTTTAGCAAGTATCTGTAGGGCAAACTTCTGCTCTTCTGTCAATGTGCGGGGCACGTTATCGATAACGCATATAGTACCTAATTTATTTCCATCGGGAGTTATTAGCGGCATGCCTGCGTAAAATCTTATGTCCGGATCGGTAGTGACAAGCGGGTTATCGGCGAAACGTTCATCCTCAGCTGCATCATTAACTATCATTAAGTCATCTCCGTTTATGACATGTGCGCAAAATGCTATTTCACGGGATGTTTCCTGATATTTAAGACCAACTTTTGCTTTGAACCATTGTCTTTTTTCATCTATCAGAGTTATTGTAGACATCGGGACTTTACAGATTATTGATGCAAGCTTTACTATTTCATCGAAGCTTTCTTCTTCAGGAGTATCAAGTATATTGTATTCTTTTAGTTTGGTTAATCTTTCTTTTTCATTTACAGGAATTTCTGCAGATATCATATTATTAGTTAGCTTTTGGAAAAAATGATATTGATACCGGGCGTTAAGCCAAGTGTAAGTTGTATCTTATCTAGTTTATAACTGGCAATGCTTATTTTATCGTAGTAATCGCTTGCCTTAAAAAGACAATTGAGAATGAGCTTAACAATTTTTTTATCGGCGGCTTCTTTCATTATTTCATCTTTTTCTCCGGCAGTTATCTTTTTAGTCTGATGGAATACAGCGCCTATTTCCGGGGGAAGTCCAAGGGCAACTTCCAGATCTATCAGCATAAAACCTGAGCGTTGAATTAACGCGTTTGAATCAGCTATCTGTGTAAAGATTTCTTTTATTTTATTGGTGCCTGAATCTTTAAATTCACCTATGATTTCTTCACGTTCATCGCCCCATGCTATTTCTTTTAAATCATCGATTTTTTCTGTGACGGCTGAAACTCCGTCCTGTAATTTTTCTTTAAGGCTTTCCGGTAACATATTTTTGGGGTTTTATAAAAGGATAAAGATAATAAACGATATGAATATTAGAAATTGAAAAAATACAAATCGCCTATAGATTTTAAAATAATACTTTGAAGACTTTATGTTTAGATAATACAATGGTAATATTTTATAGGATAAAAAATCATTTATGGAAAATACTGTTAAAGATCTTATCACGCCGGAAGAAATATCTGACTTATTAAAATTAAATAAGAAAAACTTCAGGTTTGCAATCCTTTATTTAATGAAGGCAATAAAGCTTGATAAGATAAACACTCTTTATAAAAATAACAGTGACGCGGCTAAGGCGAATTTTGTAGATGCGCTTCTCAATAAGTTAAATATAAAATATGAAGTAAATGAAAAAGATATAGAAAATATTCCTGAAACCGGCTCTTTAATTACAATATCAAATCATCCTTACGGCGGATTGGATGGGCTTATTTTACTTTCTATTTTGCAAAAAAGAAGAGCAGATTTTAAAATCGTTGCAAATCAATTCTTAAACAAAATTCCTGAGCTATGCGATAATTTTATTTCTGTCGACCCATTCCGTAAAAACGCAAACACTGAAGTAAACCTTTCAGGGATAAAAAAAATAATAAATCATCTGGATAGTAAAGGAGTCGTTGGATTATTTCCTGCGGGAGAAGTTTCTGCCTTTAAAACTGATTCAATGAAAATTGAAGATTGTAAGTGGAGTAAATCTGCCGGTAAAATTATTTACAAATCCAATACTCCTGTTATTCCAATTTATTTCTACGGTAATAACGGTATTCTGTTTAACTTTCTCGGAATGATACATCCATCATTAAGAACTCTTCGTCTTCCATCTGAGCTTTTGAATAAGAAAGATTGTATTGTAAAAGTAAGGATTGGTAAAATCATACATCCGGAAAAACTAAAAGAATTCGATGATGCAAATCAGATGATGAGATACCTGAGAGCTAAAACTTACTCCCTGGGTTCTTCTCTTGATACATCTATAGGATTAAATAATTTTTATATAAAGAATAAAGAAATTAAAGAGGAAATAATTGAACCTGTTGAACATTCATCAATAAAATCTGATTTAAAGTTAGTTAAGGCTCAAGATTTACTTTTCAGCACCTCAAACTATGATGTTTACATTAGCGAGCCGGATTCTATTCCTAATATTTTGAAAGAAATAGGAAGATTAAGAGAGATTACATTCAGAGAAAACGGAGAAGGTACAAATAAAAGTGTCGATTTAGATGAGTTTGATTTATACTACCGCCACCTTTTCGTCTGGGATAGAGATTCAGAGAAAATTGCAGGCTCATATAGAATCGGTATAGGCAAAGAAATTTATAAGAAATATAAACGTAAAGGATTTTATCTTAGCCAGCTTTTTAAAATGAAAAAAGATTTCAGAGATGTATTGAAATGTTCACTTGAGCTTGGAAGGTCATTTGTTGCTAAGGACTATCAGAAAAAACATAGTGTGTTATTTTTACTTTGGAAAGGAGTACTGGCATTTTTAAAAATGGATAGCAATAAAGATGTAAAGTTTCTTATCGGACCTGTAAGCATAAGTAATGACTATTCTACTTTTTCTAAAGAAATTTTAATTGGATTTATTAAAAGATATCACTTCCATGAAGAATATGCAAAGCTTGTAAGACCGAGAAAAAAATTCAGACCGGATGTAAATGAAGAAAATGCTGAAATACTTTTAGATGCTGAAGGTAAAGATTTCAAGTTAATTGATAAGCTGATATCGGAGATAGAATTGTCTAATAATAAAACACCTATACTATTGAAAAAATATCTGAGTCAAAATGCCAAGATAATCGGTTTTAATGTGGATCCAAAATTCAATAATTCACTTGATGGTTTTTTAATAATGAATTTGGCTAATCTTCCTGAAGAAACTATTCCGATGCTTGAGAAGTAACTTATTTATGGGAGTAGCGAGAACAATACCTCTTTTGCCTTTGTTACTTTGTCTCTGGATTTTTTATTGGTGTACCTGATAGTAAAAACGGGAAACTTATAATCTTTTATATACCAGTCGTACGATTCTATGAAAGTCGAGAAGTCTGAATCTTTGAAATTTTTTTCAGTGCCATAGTAATCTGTAGTGTGAAGCCGTACACAGTCAAGTTCTTTATCATTCAGTTTGATTTTCCCGAATGAATCATAATCGATATAGTAATTTCCGAAGAAGAAATTCTTTATTCCTCCTGACTCCAGATAAAAACTATAGTTCCTGTTCAATGTATCTTTGTAAATGAAAGGGTATTCAAAGACAGTTTTAGGATTCTGAAACGGCATACTAAAAATGTAGCTCTTGGAATAGTTTGCAGTTCCCAGATAAATGATTTCATTGCTCAAAACCTGATAATAAGTGTAGACATTCATATTTTTCAGGGTTACAAAGCTTGCAAGGTTTGAGGAAGGAAATTCTTCAGCTACAGGGGTTGTATTTATCCCTACGTAAAAAATTGTAACTGTATCTTTTGACAAATTTAAATTGAAAGACCAGCTCATATTATCGCCTTTATCACCTGGAAAAATTCCGGATGTATCAGCTTTAATTTGTGAAAGTTTGTCGCCGGCGACTAAAATATTATCGGAAGTAATAGCAAATTGTGAATAAACAAATTGAGTACATAGAAAAAAAAATATTGAAAGCAGTAGTTTCAAAATTAATTTTTAGCTTTAAAATTGGCAAGCCTCATTTCTAAAAAATTTTTGAAATCGTAATCTGAGTAATCATAAATTTTTTCGAAATACTCATTGGCTTTGCCTTTATCTCCTTTTCTCCAGAAGATTTTACCAAGCTCAAAATACGAATGCGGAATATGCCATAGCTCATTCTGAGGTTTTAGCGCTACTGTCTTATTAAAAAAATCTTTGGCTTTGGTATAATCCTTTTTCATTAGATAGGAATGTCCGATATTGGAAAATAAAAAAGCTTTGTCATCATCATTCGCAAATTTTGAAATGTATGGAGCTGCCAGAAGAATATTGTATGCTTCAATTGAGGCATCGAAGCTTCCTGTTTCACGTAAATTCATTGCAATGATGGATAGCGAATCAACGTCCCTCAAAGGCTTTTGAATCCGCTCTTTGCTTAGCCGGTAGAAAAGCTTTTCAGCTTCGCCGTCGCGTTCTTCAATGAAATTGCTTCTGGCTTTATTATAATTTTCAATTGCCTTTGTTCTGTTACCCGTCATCTCATAACAAATGCCCAGTGTGTAACAGCTTACATTGTATCTGTCTTCTTTGTTTACATATTTTAAATGCTCTTCAAGGCTTGCTGCAGCATTTACAAAATCATTTTTACGGAAGTATGCGTTTCCTAGTAATACATACGTTCCTTTTTTGATTTCATTCTGCAACGAATGTGTATTTAATGAAAGCGCTTTTTTGCAATACTCAATACATTCGTCTACTTTCATGCGTTCCATAAGCATCGTTGCATATACTAAATTAAATATCGGACTTTCAGGATATTCATCGTATAACTCTTTTGCTAATTTAATGGAGACTGTATTCTCATCTTCTTTTTCTGTAATGCTTGATACTGCATAATACATTTTTGCATCGACCTTTGTGAATCTGCCTTTTTCCATAGCAGTCTTTAAAAGGTCAAGACCGTTTTTGATATTTCCTTCGAAGCCTATGATTGAAAGAAGCCATTGAAATTTTTCAGGCACAAAGCCGATTGCAATTTTATATAAGCCAAGCCCCATGTATGCATCATAATAATCGGGTTTAAGTTTTATAACTTCAGATAAAATTCTGTATCCGTCGTTTCCGTTTGAGGCAGCTTTTAATAGACTTTTATTAAGGTTTAGCATTATCAATGAACGGTATGAGTGAGTTAACCCTTTGAAGTATAACGTTTCTATATCGTTCTCGTTTTTATCGAGTTTAGTATCACAAATATCAAGAACTTTATCTGTAAGCTCTATGAATTTTTCAAACATTTTATCGTCGCGCGTGGGTAATGCTTTATAATAATAAACCACTGCCTGATAAAAATATCCTTTTACATCGTCGGGATTTCTTTTTTGAATATCTATAAATTTAGATTCTGCATCTTCAAATTTAAGATTGTATACATCATTAAGACCGGAACGGATATCGTCATCAATTCCGCGGGAATAGGAAATTTTCGCAGCGAACAGGCTGCAAATAAAAAGAAGGATAAAAATTTTACTTGTCATATGAAATTTTGAACAACATTCATCACGAAAAAGTTACAAAAAATGTAGCTTACAAGTGAATATACAAATCAGTATTTTTTGCGATGCACTATTATAAGAGACTTGCGCGATATTTAAAGCCATATATCAGACCTTTGATAATGGCAAATTTATTTATGCTATTAGTCGTACTGTTCAGCCTGTTATCTCTTCTGGCGATTTTTCCATTTGTAGACCTGCTTTTTAAGGAAAAACCAACTGAAGTAGTTAATCAAAATATCACTTCTTTTGGAGATATTAAAGATAGAATAATTTACGAATTCAGTATTCTTTTGACTAAATATGATAAGCTTGATGTGCTGCTTTTTCTCTGCATTGCTATAGTTCTTACATTCGTTCTGAAAAATGTCTTTTCGTTTATGCAGACATACTATATGACTATCGTAGAGCAGGGAGTATTGAAAGACTTGCGCTCCGATTTATATTCACAATATCTCCGTCTTCCATTAGGATTTTTCACAGAAGAGCGTAAAGGAAATCTTATATCGCGGATTATCAATGATGTACAGATAATGCGCGACTCTTCAATTGCAGTTATCAACAGTATGTTCAGAGATCCTCCTATGCTTATTTTATATACTGTGATTTTATTTGTTATAAACTGGAAGCTGACACTGATTGTTTTTTTACTTGCGCCTGTTACTGCTTTAATATTAAGTAAAGTCGGTGACTCTTTAAAAAGAAGCAGCCAGCGCTCACAGGAAAAAATTTCAAACATCACTTCGATACTCGATGAATCCATAGGAGCTATTAGAATAGTAAAGGCATTCAATATGGAAAAGTATGAGCAGCAGAGATTCGATTATGAGAATAATCGCTACCAATACGATATGACTAGGCTTGAAAGGAAAAAAGCACTAGGCTCTCCTATATCAGAATCTATCGGCGTTATAACTATAGCAATAATTCTTTATATAGTAGGGTATCAGATTCTGACTAAGACAAGCAATATGACTGTGGGAACATTTATTGTTTATCTGGGTACGTTTTTGCAGATGATGCCGTCATTGAAATTAATCGGACAGGTTACAAACAGCATTAAGGAAGGTTCGGCAGCTTCAGAAAGAGTTTTCGGACTAATTGATATAAAGCCTGATATTATGGATTTACCCGACGCAAAATCCTTGACTGAGTTTAAAGATACAATAGAGTTTAAGAATGTAAATTTCAAATACGAGAAGTCGGAAGAGATTTTAAAGAACGTAAATCTTAAGATTAATAAAGGAGAGATAGTAGCGCTAGTGGGTCCGAGCGGAGCAGGCAAATCTACCTTAGTAGATTTGATACCGAGATTTTATGATGTTCAGTCAGGTGAAATTTCAATTGACGGTACTAATATAAAAAATGTAAAGGCAGGTGATTTAAGGAAGTTGATGGGAATTGTGACACAGGAAACTTTGTTATTCAATGATACTATAAGAAATAATATTGCCTACGGTGAAAGTGAAATTTCACTGGAGAGAATTATTGATGCAGCAAAGGCTGCCAATGCGCATAATTTTATTTCAAAAATTGATGGCGGATACGATACTATAATCGGTGACAGGGGAGTAAAACTTTCCGGCGGAGAACGACAGCGGTTATCTATCGCAAGAGCACTGTTGAAAAATCCTCCTATATTAATTTTAGATGAAGCAACTTCTTCACTGGATACTGAGTCAGAAATTTTAGTTCAGCAGGCAATTGAAAGATTAATGGAAGGAAGAACATCCGTAGTAATTGCTCACAGATTATCTACTATTAAAAATGC
Source organism: uncultured Ignavibacteria bacterium (assembly GCA_937974175.1). Classification (GTDB taxonomy): domain Bacteria; phylum Bacteroidota; class Ignavibacteria; order Tepidaquicellales; family Tepidaquicellaceae; genus JAFDZO01. Next base: position 8,457 of record CALJIG010000124.1, on the reverse strand, counting down.
CGACAAGATTGTTGTTATAGCAAAAGGTGAAATTGTTGAAGTCGGTAAACACTCTGAGCTTTTAGAGAAAAACGGTATATACAGTAAGCTTCACAATATTCAGTTCAGATATCAGGAATTCAAAGGATGAAAGTTTCGGGATTCACGATAATAAGGAACGGAGTGCTGTATGCGTATCCGTTTAGAGAGGCAATATTATCCGTGCTGCCGTTATGCGATGAGTTTATTGTGAATGTGGGAAAATCAGATGATAACACTCTTGAAATGGTAAAGAGCATTGGAGATAAAAGAATTAAAATTTTTGAATCTGAATGGGATATGAGCATCCGTGAAGGCGGTAAAGTTTTATCCATTGAAACAAATAAGGCGTTGGAAAGATGTACGGGTGACTGGAGATTTTATATTCAGTCAGATGAAGTTCTTCACGAGAAATACATTCCTGAAGTGAAAACGAAGATGAAGCAATATCTGAATGACGATGAAGTTGAAGGTTTGCGGTTTAAGTACAAACATTTTTACGGAAGCTATGATTACTATCAGGATAATTACAGAAAGTGGTATGTGAAGGAAGTAAGAGTTATAAAAAATAATCCCGATATAGTTTCCATGGGTGATGCAATGAATTTTGCCCATAAAAATTATCAGAATTTAAAAGCTGTCGATATTAAAGCTGAAATATTTCATTACGGCTGGGTAAGGCCTCCGCAGAATTTACTTGAGAAAAGAATTAACTTTGAAAAGCTCTATCATAATGATGAAAAAGTAAATGAGATTGTAGAAAAGATAAATAACTATGACGATCTTGGTCATCTAAAAAAATTTAAAGGAAGTCATCCTTTGGTAATGGAAGAAGTGATAAAAAACTCTAATTGGAATTTTGATCCGAAACTTTCAGAACAAAAGCCCGAAGTAATAAGAAAGCTTGGAGTTTTTCTTGAGCCCGTTACAAAGAGAATTAAAAAAAAGAATAAAAAATAATCCAACCCCGTTGATACATTTAGCAAAGCTGAGACATAGGTTAAACATTACTATATTAGTCTGTCTGACTATACAGATTTTTTCTGCAAGCTTTTCAATTGCAGTATCTTCAATAGCATTCGGCATCTGGGGAGGATTGTGGATTATTGAAACTTTGTTTTTAGATAGAAAACTTCTTTACGATAAAGATACTTTTAAAGAGCTTAAATGGATTAATATTTTTATCGGGTTATACATATTTATTGATTTTCTTTCCCGTCTTTTTGCATTCTATCCAGAAGATGCATTGATTGGAATAAAACGAAATCTTCTCTTCCTTATTTTCTTTGTTTGCATTATAAAAGTATACGATAAGAAAATTTTATTTAATCTGCTTATCGCCGTTCTGGTTATCCAGGCGCTTATTTCATTGGGAGAACTGACTCAGTATATTATTTCCATCAGCGAAGGAATGAATAAACCGTTCGGTGAAATTAGAATTGACTATCTTGCTTATCCTCTTACCTCCGGAGAAATAAAAATGATGATTTTCTTTTTATTTTTTCCGCTGATTTTCTTAAAAGGAAGAAGCATGTTCATGGATAAAAGAGTATTAGTGGGACTATTAGTTCCCGTTCTTATTTCCATGATTTTAACACAGTCGCGTAATGTATTTATAGCGCTTTTTGTTTGTATGATAATAGTTGGCATACTAATCAATAAAAAATTCTTGTTAACATTTTTAGCAGTAATAATAATTGGAGGATTATTCCTGCCCTCGAAGTACACTGAGAGGATAAAAAGCATCACAGATTTAGACCATCCAAGTAACGCACCCCGCCTTACTATGTGGCAGAACGGCTGGAAGATGTTCGTTAACAATCCGATTATAGGAGTAGGTGATAATAAAGTTATGGAAGTCTATCAATATTATCGTCCTGAAATGACACAAAATGAACATTCGCACTTACATAGTAATATTATGATGATACTGGCTACAAACGGAATAACAGGTTTTGCCGTATGGACAGGTCTTTTTCTTATGATATTTTTAAAGTTTATAAAGTATTACAGAATGAAACTGCCTGAGGAGTATAAGCTGATGATTTTGGGAGCTATTCTGGTTTTAATTTCTTTTCACATTTCAGGAATTTTTGAATGGAGCTATGGAGATGCAGAAGTTTTTTCTGTGCTGTTCTTCATTTTGTCAGTACCTTTCAATATCTACAAATTTAATATTTCACCAACGTTTAAGTCTTATATATATAATTGAACCCGGAGACTAAAATTAAGCCGAAAATTTTATTAACGAACGGTTCAGATATTTATTCCGGCGGCGAGTACTTTGTGCTTGAGTTCGGAAAGAAACTGAAAGAACGCGGATACGATGTTACAATCTGCTGCCATCCCGGAATTTTACTCTATGAAAAAGCTAAAGCGTTCGGTATAAATTTATTCCCTATCGATTTTCCCGTTAAAGGTGAGATTTTTAAGTTCACAAAAATTATTTATGATTATATTAAAAAGAATAAAATTGATATAGTTCATACTAATAATAATTATGACAGGACTGCAGCAGGTTTCGCAGCAAAATTTGCAGGCGCAGGGCATATAACGATGAATCATTCGTATCACTCAATCTCGCATAACATTACTCATTATATCCGTAATCAATATTGTACAAATTATTTTCTTGTTGACGGTTTCTGCACTAAGGAACTTTTGATAAAAGATGATAAGATTGATGCTGATAAAATAAAAGTAATCCATCTTGGCATTGAACCGGATTCCATGAAGAAAGACGATGCATTAAGAAAAAAAGTAAGAGATGAGTTCAATATTCCTGCTGATACAATTTTATTTGGTAATACAGGCAGATTGGTTGAATTTAAAGGACAGGAATATCTTGTAAAATCGTTTGCGCAGGTCGCAAAGCAATTCGATAATGTAAAGTTAATGATTGTAGGCAATGGTCATCTTGAACAAAAATTAAAAGATTTAACAAATGATTTCGGATTAAACGAAAAAATATTATTCCCCGGATTCAGGGATGATATGCAGGCTGTTTATTCAGCCTTTGATGTATATCTTCATTCTTCTGTAGAAGGGGGTGGCGAGACGTTTCCTTTCTCTGTCTTATACTCACTTGCTCAGGGAATTCCTGCAGTTGTTACTGATGTAGGTGACGTTGCTAAAATGATTGAACAGGGGGAGACCGGTTTTTTTGTGCCTGATAAAAATCCGGAAGCTATGGCCGAAAAAATTATTTATCTGTTAAATAATAAAAACCTTATCCCTGAGTTTGGTAGTAACGCATTGAAACTATTACATAAAAAATTTACTTTAGATATTATGTTTGATAATATTATAGATGTTTACAATAAAATTCCATTAAAGAAGAATTAATAAAGAAAAATTAATATAGAATTGATACCATTCAATAAGCCATTCATAACGCAATCCGAAGAGAAATACTTACAGCAGGTTATAAAAAATAATAAGTTCTGCGGTGACGGTGACTTCACGCGAAAATGCAATCAATGGCTCGAAAATTATTTTAGCATCAATAAAGCTCTGCTTACAACTTCATGTACTCATGCGCTTGAACTAACTTCTTTATTAATGAATATCGAAGAAGGCGATGAAATAATAATGCCTTCATTTACTTTCGTTTCTGCTGCAAATGCTTACGTGTTGCGGGGAGCTAAAATAGTATTCGTTGATATACGCCCCGATACAATGAATATTGATGAGAATAAAATTGAAGAAGCAATTACCGATAAAACGAAAGCAATTGTTCTGGTGCACTATGCAGGCGTTGGATGCAACATGGATAAGATCATGCAGATTGCGAAAGACCGTAATTTATTTGTAGTAGAAGATGCAGCGCATTGTATCAATGCAACTTACCACGGCAAACAGCTTGGAAGTATCGGACATTTCGGAACATTGAGCTTTCATGAAACAAAAAATTTTCAGTGCGGTGAAGGCGGCGCTATATTGGTAAATGATGATAAATATTCAGAGCGTTCAGAAGTTGTAAAAGATAAAGGAACAAATATAAATAAATTTAAAGCCGGTATTGTTGACAGATACAGCTGGGTAGATATAGGTTCGAGCTATTCGCCGAGTGAATTTAATGCAGCTTTTCTATATGCTCAGTTTGAAATTGCAGATGAAATTACAAAGAAAAGAAATTTACTTGCCGATGCTTACAGAGAAAATTTAACTGAATTTGCAGATAAAGAGCATCTTGAACTGCAAACATATCCTGAGCACTGCAAGCCTAACGGTCATATTTTTTATTTTAAGCTGAATGACTACGAGCAAAGAAAACAAATGATATCACACTTAAAAGAGAACGGAGTGCAGTCAGTATTTCATTACGTACCTCTTCATTCTTCTATCGGGGGTAAAAAATACGGAAGGTTTTATGGTGATGATAATTTTACAACTAAAGAAAGTGAAAGATTATTAAGACTACCTTTGTATCACGAGCTTGAAGTCAGTCAGGTGAATTATATTTGTGATAAAGTAAAAGAATTTTATAAATAGATTTTAAATAATATGCAGGCAATCGAATCAGAAATATTTCTAAAGAAGTTTAAGGTCAGTTCAATTTCAATTACGTATCTTCCTGATACGTTTCTTACAAATGAAATTGCTGAAAGTGAGAACTTGGATTTATTTGATAATGTTTACACCTTAAAGAAATATCCTATTGATTTGTCTCTGGACTTTGAAACAAACGGAGAAGGAGATATTGCTCTGTTTATTTACTTAAAGACAAATTGCGATGATGAAGGAATGCCTTTGGATAAAAGCGCAATTCAACTAAGTCTTATTGCAAACGGAGTCGTTGGAAGTAAGGATTCAAAACAATCGGATGATGTTGCATATATTATAAATGCATTTGCAATATTGTTCGGACAGATAAGAGGATACCTGGCCGGTGTTACTTCGCAATTCGAGTGCGGAACATATTATCTCCCTGCAATCGATGTAGAGCAGACTGTTTCCAAAATTATTGAAGAAAGAAACAACGAAGGCTCACAGCAGTTATATGATATAAAGCTTCCTGAAAATTAATTTACCTGTTTATAATGACTAAGCTTTCAATAAATGTAAATAAGTTTGCCCTTCTCAGAAACAGCAGGGGACATAATAATCCTGATGTTGTTAAGATTGCTATCGATGCGCAAAAATTTGGCGCCGACGGTATTACTGTTCATCCCCGTCCCGATGAAAGACATATAAAATATGATGACGTTGGAAAATTGAAAAGCATAATTACCACTGAATTTAATATTGAAGGAAATCCACGTGAACAAAAGTTTGTTGATTTGGTTTTAGCTAATAAGCCGACTCAGGTAACTCTTGTACCGGACGCTCACAATCAATTAACATCTGACCATGGCTGGGATACAATTGAAAATGAAAACTATCTGAAAGAAATTATTTTGGTCTTTAAAAATGCCGGGATAAGAACCTCGCTTTTTGTAGATCCTGTAGTTGAGATGGTCGAAGGTGCGAAGAAAACAGGAACAGATAGAATTGAGTTATATACAGAAGCTTATGCTAAGGATTTTCATTCAGGAAAAGAAGCATCTATTTCAAAATACAGCGAGGCAGCTTTAAAGGCTGTTGAGTTAAATATTGGAATTAATGCAGGGCATGATTTAGATCTGGATAATCTTAAATATTTCCATGATAACATTCCTAACTTGCTTGAAGTATCAATTGGGCATGCCTTGGTATGTGATTCATTATATATGGGATTAGAAAACGTAGTAAGAATGTATAAAGAGCAGTTGAAGTAATATTACTTTCTTTTATCTTCACTCCATAATAATTTTTTCTTCAGAGTATCGAAGTAAGTGCTGTCCATTCGTTTGACAAGCTTTATTGTATACTCTGCCTTCCTTAATTTAACTTCCATAGGTGATTTACCTGTAACATAAGTCTGTCCGTCAGCGGTTACTCGGGCATTTGAGCTGCCTAAAGTTTTAATGGTTATCTCTCCGTCATCAGGTAATATGATGGGTCGGATATTTAAAGAGTGCGGACAAATAGGCGTAGCTGAAAAAACAGAACTGTGCGGGCTTATAACCGGACCTCCCGAAGAAAGGGAATATCCCGTAGAGCCTGTAGGTGTAGAGATAATAATCCCATCTGCAACTAATTTGAAAATTCTTTCATCATTATAAAATGCATCGATGTTTATCATACGTATAGAGTTAGCTTTATCAATCACTATATCATTGAGTCCATAGAATATTTTCCCGTTAACTTTTGCTTCAAGGATATTTCTTTCTGTAACTCTGAATTTTCCCTTTAGCATTTCATTTAAGAATCCGGTTATTTCATTTGCCCGTACCTCTGCAAGGAAACCGAGATTTCCTAAATTGACACCAAGGATAGGAATATTTTTGTTACCTACTTGTCTTGCTGAATTCAAAAATGTCCCGTCCCCCCCTAAAGATAAAAGAATAATATCTTTTTTCTTTAGGATAGATGTAATTGGCAATGAAAATTTTCTGTACGGATTTTCTGTCGATTTTGTAAATAGCTTTGAATCGATAAAAAATTCCGTTTTTTTCTTTAACAGAAAAACTCCTATATCTTTTATTACTTCATATAGATTTTCTTTCTCAATATTTCCGGTTATTCCGAAAATCATTTGGATTCGCCTTTTTTATCTTCGACCGGTTGAGCAGGTTTACTGCTTTCTTCTACGTAATTTAATTTCAAATCTGAAAGTGCGCTATCCAGAAATCTTTTTTCTTCTTCAGCAAGATTTCCCTTTGTTTTTTCTGATAGCATTTCGATTAAATCTATTGTTGCCTGCGCTGCTTGTAAATCGGTTTCGATTTTATCTGATACAGGATTTTTAATTTTCCCAAGATGCATCATTGTCTGCATCTGAAAGCTGTAGATTAATGAAAAGAACATTTGTGTCGATTTATCTTTATCCATATATATTATGTAATTTATTTATTTTAATTTTTGATAAGTTTTTACGAGCCAATCTTTATATAGGCAATTTTCTTCAACGGTCAATTTTTTTCGATAATAACCCATATCCGATTTTTTATTTGATATTTTATACAAAAATAGCTTATCCATATATGTTAAAAAATTGATTAATGTTTGCCTTCTTTGCTGAGTAAAGGATTTATTAATTCTGATGAATTTTTGAAAGGATTTCAAATCGTTTAAACCTTCATTAAAATAAGCCAGGTTATAAAAAATGATTAGCTTCATAGCACGGATTTCAAGAAAGAAACTATTTTCCCTTATATTGTTTAAATTTGTCAGACAATCTCTATAGTTTCCGGTAGCAAAATTCAAGGTTGCCAGACCGAAATTTTCTGCGTCTTTTTGAAGCCGTGGATTTACTTTTTTACTGTAAATTTTTATAAAATTTTCCAGCCAGTCAAATTTTTCCAAAGTAATTGCACTGTTGATAATTATTTTATAAAGATTTATGGGGAGAAATTTGGAAGCAAAATATATATAGTACTCATTGTCTAAAACGATCTGGCATATTTCAAATATTTCTTTTTGAAATTCAGAATTACCAGTTTTATCTTTTTGTAATGAGCAATACGCAATTAGCTTAGAGTAATGAAAGTAAAGTTCATTTTTATTAAGTTTATCTTTATTTTTAAATAGAGCCTTTTTGTAAGAGTAATAATTTTCCACATTTCCGAGGTTTGAAAACGCCTGGACAAGCTTTAAATAAAGATTAATGATATAAGTATAATTATTAAAAGGTTCGATATTTTTAATTAATTTTTCGATTTCCAGATCATAAATTACTTTTTCCAGTTTAGGTTTAATATTGTAAGTATCATTTGATGATAATGATATAATGGAGTTGATATAGTTAGACATTAATTCCATTATAAAATAATTTATGAAGTTTACATTTACATTCAATAAACTCTCCGACAAAATTTTAGTGGATTTCTTATGGTTATCCAGCCCGTAGTTCAGAATGTAGTTTACTTTATAGGCATCAAAGTTGTAACTTCGTTGAAAAAAATCTGAGCCAATATCTTCTTTTGAAGACTTTTCCTCTGAAAAACTAAAAATATTCTTACTGGATAATGATTTTAAATTTCTTCCAAAGTATTCTTTTATTAAAAATTCATTCTTTTTTAAAGGATTTTTTTGTATGTTTGATATTACAAGAAATTCTTCTATTAATTTCTGCATTTTAGAAATGAGATTTGTAATCGTAGAATAATTGTAAATTTTTCCCGGATACAGCTTTTTAAATAAAAATTCACTAGTTAAAGAATCGGAATTAAATTCAGGATAGAATTTTTTTAAGATCTCAAATAATTCATTTATTTTCGAAAGACTGTTGAAATATGGTGATGAAAGAAATGTTTTTAAACTTTTTAATTCATCTGGAGTAATAGTTCTTAATACGATTATTAAATTATGGTTATTTAGGTTCATATCGGCACGAAATATACGGAAATAATAAAA
>CALJIG010000123.1 GCA_937974175.1 uncultured Ignavibacteria bacterium | reverse complement strand
TTATTTAAAATTTTCTTTGTATTAATAAAGCTGATTGAAGTTCAACAGCTCATTCCATTTTTTAAAAAGCTCTGCTTCCGTTACAACATCTCTTATGCAATAATCTGCAATTGTTCTGTATTGTTTATCTCTGAAAAGCGGTCCGACCATATCACCTGTAACTCCGCCGTCTTTCGAGCTTTCAACTCCCAGCTGCTTGCAATAAAAATCCAGTGTGAATTTTCTTCTTGCGCCCTGCGGTGAGTGTTTATGAAACGTCAGCTCTTTTAATAAATCTACATGATAATCCTTGAAAGTAAAATCAGAGCCCTTCATTAAATTATATGACGGCCGAATGCCCAGCACTAAACTTCTTAACATAATAAACGGGCAATCAAATTCCCGCCCGTTGAAAGTTACAAAGATATCATACTTGTATGTTGCAATACTCTTCCAGAAGATTTCAACTATTTCTTTTTCAGTGCCGAAGACGTACTCTTCTTTTTCATCTTCCGGCTGCTTTTCATAATTTTCGTCAACGTTAATGAGGCAGCATTTTTTATCACGGCTTAAATCATAAAGTCCGATGCAGACTATCTGCGATGTGAAAGGGGAGAAAGTTAATGCATCTATTGAGTTAAGTTTCTCCTGCTCAGTTGTTGCAAATTTTGTAAGATACTCCTTTGTTTCTTCATCGTAATGAGTTTCAAAATCGTATGCAGCGACCTCCAGATCAAAAACTAATATTTTTCTTCTTTCTAAATCTATCATCTGATTCAATTATATTTTAAATAAAGTATCCGCTGTAATTTTTAAATCGCTTTCTGTAAAGAAAGGCTCGCCGTACTTTGCCCCGATTTGAAATCCCCATTGAATCGAACGCGCTTCAAGATTATCTCCGAAAGATTTTCCGCTTATATATGTCTGTGGTCCTTTTTTATCATCGGTAAAAAATTGTGTCTTATAACATTTTACTGCTTCTATCTTTTGTTCGTATGTTTCGGAAATATCGAATATAAAGCTTGTAGGGATATCAAAGTGCTGCGCGTAATAAAAAACTTTTGAAGGTCTGTAGCTTGGTGATTTTGTTTTTATCTTCGATAGTCCTGCGTAAAAAAAACTTTCTCTCAGTAAATTACTTGCGTTAATATGGTCGGGGTGCCTGTCTTTTGGGTAAGGAGCAAAAACAATTTTAGGTCTGTACTTTCTTACGACTTCAATAATTTTTTTTCTGTTCTTTTCGTTGTTCTCAATGTTACCGTCCTGAATCTTCAGATTTTCCCGTGCATGTATTCCCATAACTTTCGTTGCGTTCTTAGTTTCAATAGCCCGCGATTTCAGATTTCCGCGTGTAGAGAGTTCACCTTGCGTAAGGTCAACTATTCCTATTTTATAACCTGCTTTTACGAGGGCAATAACAGTTCCGCCGGCAGAGAGTTCTACGTCATCCGGATGGGCTGAGAAAAAAATCGCATCTAAATTTTTCATCTGCAAATATACCGATATTGAAGTTACAATTAAATGCATTCTTGGGCTCAGATATTTTAGTCTTAAACGCAAAGAACGCGAAGTTTTCGCAGAGAACGCAAAGGATTATGTATAATTAAAAAAGTGAAAATCTTTGCGATCTTCGCGCAATTCTTCGCAGGCTTTGCGTTTAACTTCAGAACACTAGGCGCTTTTTATCCACTGAATTCCACCCATAAAATCGCTATTTTCAGAATATTATGAAAAAACCCGATTGTATTTTTTGCAAGATCGTTTCCGGCGAAATCCCTTCGTATAAAATTTACGAAGACGGTGATTTCATCGGAATACTAGACGTTTTCCCCAATACAAAGGGCATGACTTTAGTAATTCCTAAAGAGCATTACGACTCATACGCATTTGAAATGCCGGAAGAGATTTATTCTAAATTTTTTCTTACAGCAAAGAAGCTCGGCAAAATAATTGATGAAAAACTTGAAGTTGTGAGAACAGCTTTAGTAATGGAAGGGATGGGAGTAAATCACGCACACATAAAATTATATCCGTTGCACGGACTTGATAAGGATTTCAAAGCAATTAATTCAGGCGAACCAAAGTTTTATGAAAACTATCAGGGCTCGCTTTCAACTGCTATGGGACCAAAGGCATCTGACGAAGATTTAAAAGAAGTTCAAAAATTATTTGTAAGTAAATAAAATAAACAAAAATACATTTGAAGTATAATCACATTGAAATAGAGAAGAAGTGGCAGAAGTTCTGGAAAGAAAATAAAACTTTCCGCACGCCTGAATTTGATAAGCTTGATAAAGATAAGCCGAAGTTTTACGTTCTTGATATGTTCCCATATCCGAGCGGAGACGGACTTCATGTAGGTCACCCCGAAGGATACACTGCAACTGATATTGTTGCCCGATACAAAAGAATGCAGGGCTGTAACGTGCTTCACCCTATGGGATGGGATGCATTCGGGCTGCCGACGGAACAGTTTGCACTGAAGACAGGCATTCATCCTAAAATAAGAACTGCAGAGTGTATTATCAGATTCAGAAATCAGCTCGATTCAATCGGATTATCCTATGACTGGGATAGAGAAATAAATACATCAGATGAAAAATTTTTCAGATGGACTCAATGGATTTTTTTAAAATTATATAATTCTTATTACGACGATAAAGAAGACAAGGCAAAACCTTTAAGCGAATTAAAAATTCCTAAAGGTCTCGATGAAAACGGTAAAAGAGAATTTCTTGATGCGCATAGATTAGCATATTTATCTGACGGACCTGTGAACTGGTCGCCTGAGCTTGGAACTGTACTTGCCAATGATGAAGTAGCAGAGCAAATTGAAAAAGGTCATACAGTTGTAAGAAGAAACATGCGTCAGTGGAAACTGCGAATCACTAAGTATGCAGACAGATTGTTAAAAAGTTTAGATGATTTAGACTGGCCAACGAACCTGAAAGAAATTCAGCGTAACTGGATTGGCAGAAGCGAAGGCGCTATGATAAAATTTAAAATTGAAAGTGATAATCTTGATGACGGAAGATATATAGAAGTATTTACTACAAGACCGGATACGATTTTCGGAGCAACGTATATGGTACTTGCACCGGAGCATCCTTTGGTTTCTGAAATTACTACATCCGATAACTTAAAGACAGTCGATGAATATATTTTAACTGCTGCTAAAAAATCTGATATGGAAAGAACAGAACTTTCCAAAGATAAGACCGGAGCTTTTACCGGAGCCTATGCAATAAATCCTGCGAACGGAAAAAAAATCCCCGTGCTGATTTCTGATTATGTACTGGTCAGTTATGGAACAGGAGCAATTATGAGTGTGCCGGGGCATGATGAAAGAGATATGGAATTTGCAAAAAAATTTGATCTTGAAATTATACCTGTAGTAATTCCTGATGAATATAAGAATACAGCTTTCAAAAAAATTAAATCTGAAGACGGCAGTGAAATTATTATGTCCGGTCCCGGAATAGGTATGATTGATGGTAAGATGGATAATGAGTTCCATAAATTTTTAGAAGATACGAGAAAAGGTGATTTGTGCTTTACAGGCGAAGGGTATGCTTTTAACTCGGGGTTTTTAAATGGTCTTACAACAGAAGAAGCTAAGAAAAAAATAATTAACTGGATAGAAGAAAATAAATTAGGAAAGCGAAGCGTAAATTATAAACTACGCGACTGGCTTTTCTCCCGCCAAAGATACTGGGGCGAACCGTTTCCTATTGTGCATCTGAATGACAGTGAAACTAAGGCATTGAATGAAGATGAATTGCCCCTTCTATTGCCTGATGTTGAATCTTACAAACCATCCGGTACAGGTGAGTCACCTTTAGCCAATATTATTGACTGGGTAAATGTTACAGATAAAGAAACGAAAAAGATAGCAAAGAGAGAAACTAATACTATGCCTCAGCTTGCAGGTTCAAGCTGGTATTTTTTAAGATTTATCGACCCGATAAACTCAGATGTCTTTGTTGATAAAGAAAAAGAAAAATACTGGATGCCTGTGGATTTATATATTGGCGGCTCGGAGCATGCTGTAGGGCATTTGCTTTATGCAAGGCTATGGCAGAAATTTTTATATGACTTAGGTTATGTAGCTCATGATGAGCCATTCCGAAAATTATTTAATCAGGGAATGGTGTTAGGCGAAGACGGACAGAAGATGAGCAAATCCAGGGGGAACGTTGTAAATCCCGACGATGTGATTGAACAGTTTGGTGCAGATTCATTGAGATTATTTGAAATGTTCATGGGACCGCTGGAAGCAGCAAAGCCCTGGAGCACTACAGGGATAGAAGGCATGAACAGATTTTTGAAAAGAATCTGGAGATTAGTAATTGATGAAGAAACCGGAAATCTGAAACCGAACATTGTAGATGAAGAACCTGAATTAAGATTGAATAAACTTCTGCATTTCACTATAAAGAAAATTACGCATGATATAAATGACATGGATATGAAGTTCAATACTTCTATTGCGCAGATGATGATTTTCACGAATGAATTATATAAAGCTGAAAAGATAAGCAAAGAGATTTTAAATACATTCGTTCTGTTACTCTCTCCGTTTGCTCCTCACATAGCAGAAGAGCTTTGGAGCGCATTAGGAAATAAAGAATCTCTCAGTTATCATTCATGGCCGAAATTTGAAGAAGAGCTAGCAAAAGCAGATATGGTAACTGTCGTATTTTCTGTGAACGGAAAGGTGCGGGGGAAAAAAGAAATGCAGCCTGACCTGAGCGATAAAACGCTGGAGCAGGAAGCGCTTGATGACCCGAATGTGATAAAGCATATTCTTGGCAAGGAAGTGGTGAAGATAATTGTAGTAAAAAATAAAATGGTAAATATAGTTGTAAAATAAAAAAAAGCCCGTTGTTAAAAACAGCGGGCTTTTTCATTTCAGTTTGTAACATTCAATTTTATTTCGGAAGATTTTCAAGCAGCCATTCTTTGCTGGCAATATTCTGTTCATTTTCCAAATCATACCTCAATTCAAGCAGTTTTGATTTCGTTAAGTTATTAGGGTTCACCATTTTCTGAAGGTATAAAAAGTACTTCCAGTATAACTGATAGCTTTTCTTTGAGATTTTATTTTCATTCCTTTTTAAATAGTGCTTAACCGAATCGATCAGATAAAACTGTGCATTCATTTCCTTCTGCATATAGTAAATCTTTGACTGTAGGATTTTTGATTTCAGATAAAAAATACTGTTCAGGTAATCTATTTTATTGATGATATTCAAAGCCTCGTCGTAATTTTTCTGCGCAAAAAGTATCTGTGCCTTTGCAAGGCTTATAGTATCTTTTTTGAATTCGGGAATTAATTTGCTTTTATAATCGAATAAAAATTTCTCGGCAAATTTTATGTTGTTTACTCCTATAGAAGCTGATATTGCGTTCTGAAAATCTATGTGGTTTACAAACGGCAGTTTTTTGAATATAAAATTTTTCTCTGTCAGTCTGTAAATTTCAAATCTTTCCTGCTGAAACTTTGTATTTCCTTCGTTGCATTTTTCCAGCGTATAATTCATCAACGCGCTTATGAAATACTCTGCATTATCCAGTGAAAGATTATCCATCTTTGAGAAAACAAAATTTTTTAATTCATAATAATATTCTTCTTCATCATGTTTCCAGATAGTCATCAATACAAGATAGTTGAGGTATATTATCGGGTGGTCTTTTTTAAGAGACTTTGAGTTAAGCTCTATGTAGTTTAATATTTCCTGTGAAAAATATAAGTCCGCTTCGCTTTTAAGATTACTCTTTCTATAGTAATATAAGAAGTGAAGCATGCTAAGCTTGGATATAATAAAATGCAAATCAAGATTTTCTGATACACTCTGTATATCATCAGGAAGTTTTTCTTCATTCCTTTCAAGTTTAAAATGAAACTTTGAAAGTTCAATCTGCATATTGTTTAAATAAAAATTCTGGTCTCTGTCAAAGTCTTTTGGCAGTGACTGCTTTATCTTTTTTGAATACGCCTCAAAATTTTTAGGAAGATTTTTTTCTGTAAAATTCTTCAGAAGACTGCTGCTCATATAGAGTTCATTTTCTTCCATCATAACCTGTGTATAAAATCTTTCAATCATCCTGCAAAACTCCGATATAAGACTTCTTACTTTATTTTGCTTATTACTGCTGCCATAAAGATGCCGGCTGAGATGCTCTATATCTATTTTGTCAAAATAAGGAAAGATTTTCTGCAGATAGTTATAGAAAGTAGTGAGCGCCTGAGTTTTATTAAAATATGGAGAACGCAGGAATTCCCCTAATTTTTTGAAGTCTTTTTCACTTAAACTTCCTGCCAGCTCTAAAAACCTGGTTTCTTTCATTTTAAATATAATATTATCAGTAGTTAAGACGAGGTTAAAATTATGAAAATATGTCTTAGTTAAAAATGTAATAAATTTAACTCAAAATGCGTAAAAAACACTCTTTTCAAATGATTTCTAATTAAGAAATTCAATTTGAAGAATTTTTTACCTGTAAAGTATGATTTTTTTCGAAAAAAAAATCTTTGTTTCGAATAGGAATACATAAGTATTTTAGAATAACTAAAAAATAATCATGTTCAAAATACTTATTTCAACATTTCTGTTTTTTTGTGTTTCGTTGAATCCGGCATATTCCACATTCATTAAATCACAGTATATATTTGATGCAAATAATATAAGAACGAATGTTTGGAATACCGGGGTTTTATTTCAGGATTTAAGCGCTAATAATACGCCCGGATTTGAATGGCCAAAGTTTTCCGGAAAGAATGCTATATTCACTTCCGGACTATCGATTGCCTGTATGATAAATGGAAATCTAAGAATGGCTAATGCAACCTACAACGGTGAGTATGCTCCCGGGTATGTTGATGTGCTTCAGCCATTGAATCCGAAATTTAAAACGAACTCTGCTTTCAAATTATATAAAGTAAAAGCAGGCGATACTCAAACTTCAAATCCTGATTATGCTAACTGGGGACTAATGGTGCCGTATGGAGCTCCATATGAAGATGTAAATAATAATGGAACATTTGAGTTAAATATAGATAAGCCCGGAGTTCCCGGGGCAGACCAGACAATTTTTGTTTGCATAACAGATGCCGACCCATCAAATCATAGTTCCTCAGAAGGATTTTCCGGCGGAACTCTCCCCGTATTTGCAGAAGTGCACTTGACTCTATGGGGTTACAATCTTCCAAACCTGGAAAACATTTTATTTACCAGATATGAGATTATTAATAAATCAGGCAGAGCCTGGACTAATACTCACTTCGGATTATTTAGTGATTCCCATTTAGGAAATCCGTCTGACGATTATATAGGCTGCGACTCTGCATTAAATTTAGGTTACACCTATAACGCAGGAAATATTGATAGCTCTTATGGCGCAAATCCTCCGGCAGTTGGCTTCAGATTTTTGAAAACTCCTCTATATAAGAACGAGCAATTAGGTATGACTGCATTCAATTATATGCCGTCATACAATTTTTTGAATGAGTGTCTGAACGACCCGTCAGGGAGTCCTTTAAAGGCGCTCAATATACTTAGAGGATTTAGAACAGATAACTCGGGATGGTTAAACCCAACTACTGTTCCTCCATATAAAACAAAATACTGTTTCTCAGGGAATCCTGAAGATTCATCAGGATGGACGGAATATAAAGGAATAATATGCCGCAACGGAAATTTAATAACCAGTGTACCCGGGAATAAAAGGTCTATGATGGTCACAGGGTCTGATTCGCTTACGGTTCAACCGAACAAAAAATTCAATATAGTTTTTGCAACTGTGATAGAGAGAGGGAGCAGTAATCTTAACTCTGTAACGAAGATAAAAAATCTTTCTAATATTGCAAAGATTTTTTATGATAATAATTTCAATTACAGTGATGATGATATTTCGTTTATTCAAAGCATCCCTGAAGTATCTCCGGTTTATTCATTGAGTCAGAATTACCCCAATCCATTTAATCCCGCAACAAAAATTAAATTTTTTATTCCGGAAAATACTTTTACATCATTAAAAATTTATGATGTAACCGGAAAGGAAATAAATACGATTGTGAATGAAAATCTTTCCAGAGGTGAGTATGAATATTTATGGAATGCAAATAATTTACCGAGCGGAATTTACTTTTACAGATTAGAAACTGAAAGCTATACACAAACAAGAAAAATGATTTTAGTTAAATAAATGACAGACGGGGAAAAGAATATCTTAATTTTATATCGGTAATAAATTCGCCTTTGTTATCGTTTATTGCTGCTCCTATTGCAATAGTATTTAGATATTCTGCCCCGTTGGATTTTTGTTACAATGAGGATGATTCAGTCGCAAAAAAAGAGGCAGTCCCCCTGCACAGGCTTTATAAGCCAAGGCAGACATGAATCATTTATCTCGAATTCTCTCTGACAGATTCGAAGACCTTTCCCAGGGGAAATCAATCTGTCAGGAGATTTTTTAATTTTAAAAAAGTGATATGGCAGAAAATATATACCTGAGTATATTTAAAAAAATGATTAAGAAGATAGTATCAATTTTTTTTATAGTATTATTTTCGCAAAGCGTTTTGTATCCGGCTGTGATAAAGCAGCAGGTGCAATTCGCTCCGAATAATATTTCTACGTGGTTTCAAAATACAGGTACTTTTAATCAGGATATAAGGACTACGAATACTCCCGGTTTTGAATGGCCAAAGGGTTCGAGTAAGTTTGCGATATTTACTTCCGGACTTTCTATAGGAGCTATTGTTGACGGACAGTTAAGAATGGCTAATGCATCATATAACGGAGAGTATGCGCCGGGATATGTTTTTGATTCAAGCGGAGTTCCTCTCTTTAAAACAGATTCGCGTTTCAGGTTATATTCTGTCAGAATAGGTGATACTCCAATGAATAATCCGGATGTTGAAGCATGGAAACATATGGTGCCGTACGGTGCGCCTTACGACGACATAAACAATAATAAAAAATATGATGTGGGAATTGACAGGCCGGGTGTAGTTGATGCATCGCAGACAGTTTTTTTATGTTATACAGATGCGGACCCTTCCAATCATACATCTTCAGAAGGATTTAGCGGCGGAACAAAACCGTTATATGCAGAAGTGCATATGACTGCGTGGGGATATGATGCAGCACCTCTTAGTGATATGCAATTTTTAAGATTTAATGTTGTAAACAAAAGTAACGCTGTATGGGATTCTACCTACTTTGGTTTTTTCGCAGACCCGGATTTAGGGAATGCCACTGAGGATTATGTAGGTTGTGATATAACTCAACAGTTAATGTATTGTTATAATGCCCTGGATACTGATGCAGTATATGGAGCGCGTCCGCCTGCTGTAGGACAAACCTTATTGCGTGGTGCAATTAATAAAAGAGCAATTCCCCCTGATACTATGCATATGACAACAGGAACGAGAGTAAATAAACATGGTATTTGCGACCATAGTCCTTCAAGTTACCCTTATGGAGCGTATAATTATTTTAAAGGTTTTAAACTCGATGGTACACCATGGCTAAATCCGTTTACAAATCCTTTGCAGACAACAAAATTTACATTCACCGGCAATCCTGAAGATTCGACAGGCTGGACAGAAAAGAAAGGAAATATATTAAATTGTGGTGGCTCATTATTTGGAAATTTAGAACCAAGTTATCCGGGGGACAAAAGAATGTTGATGAGTACCGGGGGAGATAAACTTTCTGTGCAGCACGGAGATACGCAGAAAATTGTTTTAGGACAGGTTATTGCAAGAGGAAGTAATAACTTAAATTCAGTAACAAAGCTGAAGGAATTAGCAAGTTTATCCCGTAGATTCTATTATTTGATTGAAGATGATACAGAGGTTACTTATGTAGAATCGCCATATATTCCTGTAAATTACTCCTTAAAGCAAAACTATCCGAATCCTTTTAATCCTATTACAACAATAAGATATGAGATGAAAAAGCTCTGGAAAGTAAAAATACAGGTTTATGATACAAGGGGTGAGCTTATAAAAACATTAGTAAATGAAGAAAAGCCGCAGGGAGTTTATGAAATAAAGTTCGATGCATCAAATATACCCAGCGGAGTTTATTTTGTAAAAATGGTTTCCGGCGGAGGCTTTGAAGACTCAAAAAAAATGGTAGTGATAAAATAAATTTATATGATAGATAACTTATACTTAAAGATTTTTAAAATATTAATAAAGAAAATTCTGCCCGGATTATTCTTAACGTTAGTGCTGTATAGTTGTTCCTATGGTGCAGTAATAAAAGCACAGGTCAATTTTTCGCCGAATAATATTTCTACATGGTTTCAAAACACAGGTACTTTTAATCAGGATATAAGGACTACGAATACTCCCGGTTTTGAGTGGCCAAAGGGTTCAGGTAAGTTTGCTTTATTTACATCGGGATTATGTATTGGAGCTTATGTAAATGATGATTTGAGATTGGGCAATGCATCGTTTAACGGTGAGTATGCGCCGGGATATGTATTTGATTCAAGCGGACATAAGTTATTTAGAACGGATTCAAGATTCAGAATTTATTCAGTGAAAGCCGGAGATACACGATTGAATAGTATAGATTACGCTGAATGGAAAAATATGGTTCCGTTCGGCGCTCCCTATAATGATATAAACCACAACGGATATTTTGATGAGTTCATAGATAAACCGGGAGTGGAAGATGCTGAACAGACAATTTTTGTTTGCCTGACTGATGCCGATGCTTCTAATCACACTTCATCTGAAGGGTTCAGTGGAGGAACAAATCCTTTGAATGCAGAAGTACGGCTTACTGCATGGGGTTATGATTACCCAGGATTGAGAGATATACAATATGTTAAGTGGACGGTAATTAATAAAAATGATTCTGCCTGGAATAAGGCATACTTCAGTATTGTGACAGATAATGATTTGGGCGATGCGCATGATGATTATGTTGGGCATGATACAATTTTACAGTTAGGATATACATACAATGCCGATAACCTTGATGGAGACGGATATGGAAATTCTTACGGGTGGAATCCTCCTGCAGCCGGTCAGACATTAATACGAAGCGTAATTTTAAGAAATGTAAACTCGATTGATACTTTGAAAGCAACATCAGGAATATATTTTAATAATACCGGCAGCGCTCCCGTAGTTTGTGAAATGGACCCAAGTTCTTTTTATTTACAAGCATACAATTACATGAGAGGACTAAAAAGAGATGGGACTCCATGGCTTAATCCTCTTACATCACCTTACACCATTACTAAATTTTTATGGACAGGTAATCCGGAGACAGGTGAGGGATGGACAGAATTTTCAGGAGCAATAAGAAATTGCGGTGGAGAAGTTACAGGTCCGGTTGAAGTTTCTAATCCCAGAAATTCACGCTTTATAATTTCTTGCGGTTCAGATTTTTTAAATGTAAACCCAGGTGATACTCAAAAAATTGTAATGTCTCAGATGATTGCAAGAGGAAGTAATAACTTAAATTCAGTAACAAAGTTGAAGGAATTAGCGAGTTTATCCCGTAGATTCTATTATTTGATTGAAGATGATACAGAGGTTACCTATGTTGAACCCCCATATATTCCTGTAAATTACTCTTTAAAGCAAAACTATCCTAACCCTTTCAACCCTATTACAACAATAAGGTATGAAATGAAAAAATTATGGAAAGTTAAAATACAGATTTATGATACAAGGGGTGAGCTTATAAAAACATTAGTAAATGAAGAGAAGCCGCAGGGAGTCTATGAAATAAAATTCGATGCTACAAACTTACCTAGCGGAGTTTATTTTATAAAGATGACTTCCGGCGGGGGCTTTGAGGATTCTAAAAAAATGGTTGTGATTAAATAAAAATCAAAAATAATTAAATACCCAGTTTAAGAAATGGTCTCCCTGATATCTTTGCGAGAAGAAAACCTGCAGACCGTTTTTCATCAATGTCTGATAAATATCAGTTGAAGATTTTTTTACGAGCTTATTATAATCAGTATTAGGAAACATTGCAATCACGCTTCCCATATTGTAACCCGTAGGAATACTATCCTTTGGAGCGGCGGTTTTTTTTGTAATGTTCTTAAGAGAATCCGGTACTTTTACTTTTGATGTATCAGTGATATTTTGTATCTCGTATTTATAAAGTGAGTCTCCTCTGTACAAAATCATATCTTTATTAGATTTTGTGTCCCGCAGCTTAAGTTCGAGATTATATACTCCGCTTTCAAAAGGCGGCTTACCAAATACACTGGAGTACTGCAGCATAGCGAAAGGTTTCAGCACTACAATATTCCGAACAGTATTATTATCAATTAAATCCTCAATATTTCTATCGGAGAAAATTCTGTTTTCGATTGTAAATACTACTGAATCTTTATCAACAGGTTTTATATTCACGATGGATTTATATCTTTCAAAATCAAAATTAGCGTAATCAAGACTATCTATAATATTCCTGTCTGTAGCTCCCCACTCAAGAGTAATTGTCTGCGGGTTTAACCCAAAGTTAGAATTATCAATTTCAAATTTTTTGAGCGCCAGAGTTTTATTGTAATTAACTTGCTCAGGATTTTCTTTTAAGGAAATTATTTTCTCCTTAAAAATAGAAAATGTAGAATCGTTAAGGTAATTAGACCTGTCTGTAATGTAATAAATTTTATAATCTCCAATCTCTTCATTTTTAAGACTGAGCTTCTTTAGTTTCTCAATAAAGCTTTCACTTCTTACAATTGCTATCTGAATTTTAGAATCATCAAGATAAGTCTTCACATCTAAAATATTTAATTCATTATCGGATTTTTTAAGTTTAGATTTTGCTTTTAGCTCTGAGTTTTTCTCGGCAAGTTTTCTTTTATTCTGAGCAATGAGTGTATCTAAATTTCCAAGCAAAAATTTATCAGGGGAATTTGATAATGTTTTTATTGCCCAGATATCGAAGTAGCCGTCTACTTCTTCAAAATAAACTTTGCCTTCGGGCTTTACATAGCCGCGCTCGAACTGACTCTTTAATAAATTACCGACTTCAAATGTATCTTCTCTGAAAGGCTGTGGGTAATAAAAGCTCCATATAATATTAATGATAACAAATCCTGTAAGTATGGGAATTGCAAAATATTTTTTTATTTCATAGCACTGCTGAATTGCAAACGGAACGAAGAGCAAAGCATTCATTACAATATAACGTGAAACCATATTTGTTCCGCCTGTACCTGCCATACCATGGAATATCAATAGAAGAAGCTGGATGAGATTGAACAGGGCAAAATATTTTGCAAGCTCATGGTTCTTTCCACGGAAAGTATCGTAGATTTTTTTGAATGCAAATACAGTTGTGAAAGGCGCTATGTATAAAATAAATGTCGGATACTGAACTAATCTCTGAAAGAAACTGGATTTATCAAACTGCTCAAATATTTTTGTGGTCTCTTTTGCAAAGAACATTACATCTTTATGATCGATGTAATTTTGTATTAACCACCAGATGATTGTTATTCCCGAAATGGAGGCTAGTAAAACATTTTTTATAAACTCTTTGGAAAATTTTCTGTCTTTGAAAAAATCAAGTGCGACTAAAAATACAAGCGTTGCAGAGAAAAGCCATCCTTCATATCTGAAACAATTTGATAAAGCAAAACTTGCAGCGCATAGAATAAGATAGGAGTTTACCGTGCTGCCGGATTTTTTCCACTTAAGAAAATAATAAATTCCTGCTGTGATAAAGAAAAAGAAAACAGATTCCGGAAGTCCTGAAATACTAAGCCATACCTGGAACGGGAAGAAGCAAAAAATAAGAGTTGAAAAGAAAGCTATGAATTTATTAAACGATAGCTCAACCGCCTTATAAAAATATATCAGTGTGAAAAATGAAAAAATAAAATTAACGGTTAGCGCTGCCCAGAAGAGGTCTTTTATAAATATCATAAAAAAGCCTTCCAGCCAGAAATGCGGTGAGAGCCATACGCCGGCGCTTATTTCAGGATTCTGCAGCCACTCATAGGATTTTATCGTCCGGCAATAATCATCGGCAGAGAGCCAACGGTAGCCCGAAGATAAAATTATTATCTGGAACAATACTTTTATAAAAAGCAGAAACACTATTAATAATGTGCTGCTTGAAATAAACTTATTGAAGTAATCTTTAAAACTATTTAAACTGTTATTTTGCAAAAACTTTTTTATTCCTTCTGAAATTATCTGGGTAATTTTATTCTGAATGTAGTTCCTTTGCCGGGAGAGCTGTCAGTAAGCGCTAATTTTCCGTCGTTATAATTCTCAATAATTCTTTTCGCAAGACTTAACCCCAGACCCCAGCCTCTCATTTTAGTAGAGTAGCCCGGTCTGAAAACATCTTTTTTATATTTTGAATCTATTCCTTTACCGTTATCTGTTACATCAATTGTGGTCTCTGAATACTTCTCCGAAATGTTAAAAACTATCTTGCCGCTTGGCTTATCCATTGCATCAAGGGAATTCTTTAGAAGATTTTCAATTACCCATTCGAACAGATCTTTATTGATTTTTCCTTTTGCATCCTTGGAGCCGTTTATTTCAACAACAACTTTTTTAGAAACAATTCCGTCGGCAGATACCAATGTAGGTATTCTCTTTTCAAAATAATCTGCAACTTTTTTTATTACTTCATATACATTTTCTTCCGTCAATGCAGGCTTCGAGCCTATCTTTGAAAATCTTCCCGCTATCTTATTCAGCTTCTCTAAATCGTTTCCTATTTCTTTCGTTACTTCCTCCATCTCGGGAGATTTATTCTCTTCCATCTTCATCATCTCATGCCAGCCCATCAGAGAAGTAAGCGGAGTTCCAAGCTGATGCGCAGTTTCCCGTGAAAGCCCTACCCAGATATTACTTTGCTCATGCTTCTTTATATATGAGAATCCTATATATCCCAGCAGTAAAAAAATTCCCCCGATTGCAAACTCAAAGTACGGAAGATTTTTTAAATCATTAACAAGTTTCGACTGACCGTAATGAATATAGTTCAGCACAACGGTATTTTTGAAAGTAACTTTAATAGGAGGATTTAAATCTGCCATTTCATTGGCAAGTTTCAGAAGATGCAATGTATCACTTTTAGTAAACTTTCTGCTGGTATCAATCTCTACGTTCTTAAAAAATTCAATCCGGTTCTTATCTCTGTTTGTTGCAATGATAGGGAAGTCAATCTGCTGGATAATTTCATTGAAGATAAAATTATATTCTCCCGAGTTTTCATCATTGGCTATGTATTCCAAAGCGCGGCCGTAAAGTCTTGCAATTTCTCTTTCGCGTTCCTGAATTCTGTTTACAATTACCTGAGTGAAATATAATACAAATACAGCAATCAATACGCCGCTAAGTATAAGCGAGATTTTTATGTTTAACGAGCCGAATTTATTCATTAAGACCTTAACTAGATTTTTATATATTGAGTATTACAGAACATTACAATCCTTAACTAATCCGTGAAAGCGAATTTTTATTTTTGAACAGAAAGATTTTATTAATATTATTTTTATTTCTGCTTACAATTGTTGTGTGCCTTGTCTCATTAACATTAGGCGCAGTGAAAATTCCGTTAGCTGAAATATTTAACTTTAATTCAATTAACGATGAAGCTATAAGAAAAGTTCTTTTCGATATCAGAATACCGCGTTTGTTGAACACAATTATTGTCGGCTCTGCACTTTCCTGCTCCGGAATGATTTTGCAAAGCTTACTGAGAAATAATCTTGCCGAGCCCGGACTTCTTGGAATTTCCGCAGGCGCCGGATTGGGAGCAATAATAATGTTTTTGCTGCCCTTCGCCGTTCCGTTTTATTACATTACGCCTGTTTCTTTCGTTTTTGCGATTATTTCGACATTAATTATATATCTATCTGCCAGAATTTCCACTAATAAATATAGCAATTTTATCTCTACAAATAAAATCATCTTGATTGGAATAGCTATTAGCGCTTTGCTTGCTTCCATAAACGGTTTGCTGCTGATTTTGGCCGGGCAAAGCGTGAATCAGATCTTATTCTGGCTTAATGGCGGACTGGCAGGAAGAGGATGGAATGAATTTACTATGACTTCCGTTCCTGTATTTATTGGGATTGTGCTGGCATTTTTTTATTCAAAAGAGCTGAACGTTTTGAACCTCGGTGATGAGCTTGCAATATCATTGGGGCTTAATCTCAAAAAAATTCAGATAGTTTCTATTTTGCTTTCAGCATTGCTGGCTGCTTGCGCAGTTTCAATAGCAGGAATAATTTCTTTTGTAGGATTAATAATTCCGAACATAGCAAAACTTTTAATAGGTAATGATTACCGTTACTCAATTCCCGCTTCAGTTTTTTTAGGAATAATTTTTTTATCGGTATCAGATGTGATAGCAAGAGTTGTTATCGCTCCGGCAGAGCTGCCCGTGGGAATTATTACTTCATTCCTCGGCGCTCCTGTTTTTATATGGCTCATTATGAGAAATAAAACAGTTTAATATTTTTATAGAAGAAAATGCATTTAAATAATTACGATACTATAGCAGCAATCTCAACTCCGATAGGTGAAGGCGGAATTTCCGTTATCCGCGTTTCGGGAGAGAAGGCATTTGAAAAAATAAGTGAAATATTTTTTAAAGATAAATCCGGCAAAAACAATTTTGATATATCATCATTAAATTCTCACACTATACATTTCGGGTATGTGTTTAACAAAAATGTAATAATTGACGAAGCAGTAATTTCTATTTTTAAAAATCCTGCTTCTTACACAGGTGAAGATGTGCTTGAGCTTTCTTCTCACGGTGGAGTTTTTGTTACGCAGAAAGTTTTGAATACAATTCTTTCACTTGGAATAAGGCACGCAGAGCCGGGAGAATTTACAAAGCGCGCTTTTCTCAATGGCAAAATTGATTTGTCTCAGGCAGAGGCAGTTGCTGATTTAATAAAATCAAAAACAGATTCCGCGCATGAGTCATCTATAAAGCAGCTTGAAGGCTCATTATCTGATTTCGTAAAGAAGACACGGCAGGATTTGATAAATTTAACTTCGCTTGTTGAGCTTGAGCTTGATTTTGCCGAAGAGGATTTAGAGTTTGTAAAAAAAGATGAGCTGAAAAATAATATTCAGAAGTTAATAAAAAGAATTGAAGATATAATTGCTTCGTATATTTCGGGTAAAGTTATCCGTGAAGGCGTGAATCTTGTTATCGCCGGGCAGCCGAACAGCGGGAAATCTTCTCTGTTCAATTATCTTTTAAAAACAAACCGCGCCATTGTAAGTAATGTTGAGGGGACGACGCGTGATTATATACAGGAAAGCTTAATTATCAACGGCGTGCTCTTTAATTTAATTGATACGGCGGGACTGAGATTCTCCGAAGATGAAATTGAAAGCGAAGGAATAAAACGCAGCTATGAAAAAATTTCGGAAGCTGATTTGATTGTTTATCTGATAGATGCTTCTGACTCACAGGAAAAAATTAATGAGAGCTTAAAGTTCTATGGACACCATATTGATAAAAATAAATCAATACTCGTTTATACTAAAATTGACAGAGCGGATAATTCTGATGTAAAAGGAATTTCATTATTAAAAGATGAATCGATTGAAGAGTTGAAAAAAGAAATGACGGATAAAGTCGTTGGCAAAGGGATTTCATCCGGCTCGGGAGAGATTGTGCTTACGAATTTCCGCCACAAAGTCTGCCTTGAAAATGTTCTAGCATCGCTGAATAATGCAGTTCATACTATTGATGATAAAATGAGTGGTGAGTTTATCTCAGTCGATTTCAGAAATGCAATGAAGTACCTGGGAGAAATAACCGGGGAGATTACAAATGATGAGATTTTAAATAATATTTTCGCTAATTTTTGTATCGGAAAGTGATATGAAGGTTCGTGAGGCAATTAAAATCATTGAAGATAATGGCTGGTATTTAAAGGAAACACGAGGAAGTCACAGGCAGTACAAACATAATACAAAGAAGGGTAGAGTTACAGTCGCGGGAAAACCAGGTGATGATTTACATCCAAAAACTTTAAAAAGTATTTTTAAACAAGCACAAATAGAACAATGAAATACGCAATTATTATAGAAAAAGGTGAAAACAATTTCAGTGCTTATGTGCCTGATTTACCCGGATGTGTTGCAACGGGTGATACAATTGAGGAAGTGAAAACAAAAATTCACGATGCCATTGAATTTCATATTGACGGTTTAAAAGAAGACGGAGAAGAAGTTCCTGTGCCATATTCAATAAGTGATTATGTTGAAGTGTCATAAAATTTCGGTTCTCGTTTTGCTTTCCCTCCTCTCTTCCTGCTCGCCCTCTTCCGATTACAAGAAGCTTCACGGAACATGGACAAACGGCTCCATTCAATTAATTTTTCCTTCAACCGATGTTATACAGATTTCTAAAAATAACGATTCAATTCCGGAGTATTCCGGTACTTATTCAATAAATGGTTCAGATATGTTCGTACAGTTTACATTAGGGAGTGTTTCGGATAGCTGCGGAGGTGAAGCGAAGTATGAATACACAATAAATGAAATCGCTCTAAATTTTGATTTAGAAAGGGATGACTGTCCTTTCAGAAGAGAAGAGTTTGCTAAGACTTTTAAAAAAATTAAATAATCAGTTTACTGAGCTTTTCTTTTGTTAAAGGTTTAACAATAAAATCTTTTACCGTTTCATAGCTTTGAGATTTTTTTACATCGCTGGGGTCAATAGATGATGTAAGCATATAAACCTTGCGGTTCTTTTTTATCTCATCACACATTTTTTCAAATTCATCAAGAAAATCCCATCCGTTTTTACCGGGCATATTTATATCCAGAAAAACTATCTGCGGTAAATCATTTATATCATTCTTAAATTTCTCTTCCAGTTCCTTTAAAGCATTTCCTGCGTTAGTAAAAATTTCAATTTTCTCTGCAAACTCAGTTTTCTCAATAATTTTTTTTGAAATTATATTAACAATTGGGTCGTCATCTATAAGGAAAATATTTTTAATTTTTATGTTCTCCGGTTTAACTTCGGGATGAATTCGTTTAAAATTAATATACTCTTTCTCACGTATTATCGAATTCATTTCTTTTATTATTTTATCCAGGTTTATCACTTCATCTTTTATGTATTCCAGCAGGTTTATATTATCGTTCGAATCTGGTTCGTCATTATTTATTAGAGATGTAAGTCCTTGTATTTTTGCTATCGGAGCTCTTAGATTATGAGAGACAATGTGGGCAAACTCTTCCAGGTCTTTATTTTTTGCTTTCAGATTTTCTTCCATTCGTTTTCTTTCAGAGATATTTGTGCCTGTGCCGATGACGCATTCCTGCCCTTCGTAATTAATAGTTATGGAGTTGAAATAATACGGTATTTTTTTCTTTGATCTTGTCAGTAAACTTGCTTCGGAATCACTCTGACCGTAAGTCAGAACAAGTCTTATTTCGTTTTGCATTTTATCTTTTTCATCATCATCAAAAAAATCCAATGGTGAAAGAGTTCTCATGTCGTCTTCGGAGTATCCTGAAACCTGCAATAAATTTTTATTCCATCTTAAAAACCTTCCTTCTTTATTAAATAAAAAGAAAATTACCGGAAGACTGTTAATTACTGAATCTGCAAGTTCTTTTTCGCGCAAAATATTTTCCTGAGATTTTTTCTTTTCAGTGATATCCCATTTTGTGCCGAGCATTTTTACAGGTTTACCCCACTCATCTTTCTGAGATATTCCCTTTGTTCTAAGAAAGTGAATTGAGCCATCCGGCCATATTACACGGTATTCAATATCAAATTCTTTTTTTCCGGTTATAGCATATTCCATTTCAAAATCTGCAGTTAATTGATCTTCAGGATGTACATGCTGTCTCCATGCGGTAATGGCGTCGATTTTCATATCGGAAGTAAGTCCGTACAATTTGAAAGTAGTATCATCCCATATTACACTTTTATTAATCAGGTCAAATTCCCAAATCCCAACATTAACTGCCCTTGTCGCATATTTCAGTCGGGCATCTGCCAGTTTCAAGGCTTCAGTTGCATCTTTTTTAATATCTGCATTCAGCTTTATCATTTCTTCAGATGTCAGTTCAAGGACTCGTTCCAGCCTTTTTCTGTCCTCATCACTATGATTGTAAGATTCGTTTACCAGATCAATGAAAATGTTCTGCTGCTCGGTGAGGTTATCGGTAGAACCAAAAACTTTTTTTATTTGCCTTTGTAATAATTTATGCATGGGGTGTGTAAATCATATACTATTTGATATGGAATTATTTAGTTGGGAACAAACTGGTTGTTATGTGATAAAATCCTATTTTAACAGTAAGGAGAGGTTATAAAATATTATTGTAAGATAGTTCTAAATCATCTAATCGGTTTAGACTCTATAATAAATACTAAAAATAACTCTATTTAGTTTCATTTACAACAAATTATATTGCGTAATATACGTAAATATAATAAGGTATTCAGCAATCTATTTAGAATTTAGATTGGTAATATTCAGCTGTAAGCATTATATATTGATATTAGCCACAAAATTGACTTCCTTCTTCATTGACTTTCAAAGCCTTTATTAGTAATTTTAGGATTACGAAATTTTTAGAGTTATTGCAATGAAAGACGCTATTAAAAATTCTATCAGAACGACTAAATTTGCTACTGCTGCAGAAAATGCAGGCAATTGGTATGTTGTTGATCTAAAAGACAAGATTCTCGGAAGAGCTGCATCTGAAATCGCTAAGAGAATCAGAGGCAAATACAATCCGAAATTCACACCGAATTCCGATTCAGGTGACTGGGTTATCGTTATCAACGCCGATAAAGTTAAGATTAACGTTAAAAGAGAAGAATTAAAAAATTACAAAAGACACTCATTATATCCGGGCGGCCAGACAATCACTTCTTATAAAGAAATGATGGCTAAGCATCCTGAAAGAATTATTGAGTACGCTGTAAAAAGAATGTTACCGAAAACAAGATTAGGCAACAGACTTATACATAAATTAAAAGTTTACACAGGTGAAGAGCATCCGCACGGTGCGCAGAACCCGGTTGAATTGAGTCTATAATTTTAAACACATTTACTAAATGGCTTTACAAGAACATATTGCTGTAGGTAGAAGAAAAACTTCAACTGCAAGAGTGATTTTAAGAAACGGAAACGGAAAAATCACAATCAACGCCCGTGAAGGTGAAAAATATTTCGCAACTGATAACTGCTTTCAGGAAATATTATTGCCTTTGAAAAAAACCAACACATTCGGCACTTACGATATTTTCGTAAACGTTGATGGCGGCGGTTTCACAGGTCAGGTCGGAGCTATAAAGCTCGGTATTGCAAGAGCACTTGTTAACATCAACCCTGAATACAGAGCGATGTTAAAAGTTGACAGCTTGCTTACAAGAGACCCGCGCGCAGTTGAAAGAAAGAAATACGGACAGCCGAAAGCAAGAAAGAAATTCCAATTCTCCAAAAGATAATATTTTTTGCGATAATATTGGAATTATTTCAATAAAGATTTTTTACAAACAAAAAGCATATTTCCTGATTTTCTTAGACGCGTGTTCTGCCTTCGGCAGAATGTTTAATAAAAGATGACGGTAATAGAAGATTAACAAAAGCCAATCCTAATCCTTCGGAGTTCACACTCTGATAGAAACTTCCTTGGTTGAACCAACCAATAATTTCACGGATAATGTTGCGCTTTGTTTAATTAATTTTAAACTATTTAATAGGAGAAAACTTATTATGGCAAAAGTTCAAGTAGAAGATTTGCTTTTAGCAGGCTCACACTTTGGTCACTTAACCAGAAGATGGGATCCGAAAATGCGCCCTTATATCTTCATGGAGAGAAACGGGATTCACATTATCGATCTCAAAAAAACATTAGGACTTCTTGAAGATGCAACTAATGCAATCACCAACGTTGTATCACAAGGAAAAAAATTCTTATTCGTCGGTACAAAAAAGCAGGCAAAAGCTATCATCAAAGCTCAGGCAGAGAGAAGCGATTCTTTCTATGTTTCTGAAAGATGGCTTGGCGGTATGTTAACCAACTTCAATACTGTAAGAAAGAGCATTAAAAAGCTTACAAATATTCAGAAGATGGAGCAGGACGGAACAATCGAGAACTTCGTAAAGAAGGAAAGACTTGTTCTTTCAAGAGAAAGAGAAAAACTTGAAAAAGTTTTAAACGGTATTGCTAACATGACAAAACTTCCGGGAGCAATTTTCTTAGTTGATGTTAAGAAAGAACACATTGCAATTCAGGAAGCAAGAAAATTACATATTCCTATTTTCGCAATCGTAGATACAAACTGCGATCCGGACTTAGTTGACTTCCCAATCCCTGCAAACGATGACGCAGTGAAATCTATCGAGATTATCACACGCGCTATTGCTGATGCTATCATTGACGGAAACGAACTTGCTAAGACAAAATCTATGGATGAGTCAGAAGAGTTAAAAGAAAAGATGGAAGCGAAAAATTAATTAACAAAAGGACTAAAAACTAAAATGGAAATTACTTTAGATTTAATAAAAGACTTAAGAGGTAAAACCGGTGCCGGTATCAATGACTGCAAAAAAGCGTTAATTGAATCCGACGGCGATATTCAAAAAGCAATTGAGCTCCTTAGAAAAAAAGGCGCAGCTACTGCAATGAAAAGAGCAGATAAAGTTGCTAATGAAGGCGCAGTAAAAACAAAAATAAGCGGCGATAAAAAAATCGGCGCTATTGTTGAAATAAACTGCGAAACAGACTTCGTTGCAAAAGGCGATAACTTCCAGAAATTTGCTGAAGATGTAGCTGAAGCAGCATTGAATGCAAAATCAGAAGATGTTGAAACAATCCTTAACTCAAAATCAAACGGCGGACTTACAGTAAAAGAGGCTCTTGATTCAATCGTATCTGCAGTAGCAGAAAAAACTGAATTAAGAAGAGCTAAAATTGTTGAGTCGGCTGACGGATTTGTTGCTGACTATGTTCACTTCGGCAGCAAACTTGGTTCTATGGTTGCAGTAAAAGGAAAATATTCTGATGCAGCTGAAGCTCTTGCAAAAAGCGTTGCAATGCAGGTTGTTGCAATGAATCCACTTTCTATAGATAGAAATGGAATCAGCGCAGAGACGATTGAAAAAGAAAAAGATATCTACATGACTGTTGCTAAGAACGAAGGAAAAGCGGAAAACATTGCAGAAAGAATTGTACTTAATAAAGTAGAAAAATTCTATCAGGATAATACATTGCTTGAGCAGGAATCTATTAAGGAATCCGGCAGAACAGTGCAGGACCTGATTAAAGATTATAAAAAATCTTCCGGTGAAGAATTTGACGTTATTGAAATGGTCAGATTCCAGCTCGGAGGCTGATAACAGAATCTTATATTTAAGACCTGATCCTGCTAAAGCGGGATCAGGTTTTTTTATGCCCTTTTGATAGTATAAAGTAGAGAGTAGTGAGTAGTGAGTAATGAGTAATTGATATTCATCGATTGTTCACACGACTCTAAAAGCTGAATCAGAACGGACAACGGACAACTAACAACGAGGAACGAACAATTACACTGAATATTTAAAACAATCTGAATATATTAAATAAATAAAAATATACTTTGGCTGCTAAATTCAAACGTATTCTTCTCAAGCTTAGCGGAGAGTCTCTCATGGGAGATAAAAGCTACGGCATCGATAACACAGTTCTAGACCATTTCTCAGAAGAAGTTTTAAAAATCGTAAAGTTAAAAATAGAAGTCGGCATTGTAATAGGCGGCGGTAATATTTACCGTGGGCTATCTGCATCGCAGCAGGGAGTCGACCGCGTTACCGGCGATACTATGGGAATGCTTGCAACAATTATTAATTCGCTTGCAATACAAAATGCTCTTGAAAAAAGAGGAATATTTACAAGAGTGCAGACTGCAATTAAAATGGATGAAGTTGCAGAGCCGTTCATACAACGTCGCGCAATTCGCCATCTTGAAAAAAAGAGAGTTGTTATTTTTTCCGGTGGAACAGGCAGTCCGTATTTTACTACTGATACTGCCGCAGCATTACGTGCGATAGAATTGAAAGCAGATGTTATTATGAAAGGAACAAGAGTAGACGGTGTTTATGACAGTGACCCTGAAAAAAATCCTAAAGCTAAAATGTATAAAAAACTTTCCTATGCAAATGTACTTGACCAGAATCTGAAAGTAATGGACTTAACAGCAATTACTTTATGCCAGGAAAATGATCTGCCGATACTTGTTTTTAACATGAACAAAAAAGATAATCTGAAAAAAATTGTAACAGGCGAAAACATTGGAACATTAATTTCATAATTCATAAATTTTAATTTTTAAATTTTACTACTTATTACAATGATAAAGGAAATATTAAAAAGTCATCAGGAAAAAATGGCGAAGGCAGTTGACCATGCCAGACACGAGTTTGCAAAAATCAGAACCGGCAAGGCAACAACAAATCTTCTT
Organism: uncultured Ignavibacteria bacterium; assembly: GCA_937974175.1. GTDB lineage: Bacteria > Bacteroidota > Ignavibacteria > Tepidaquicellales > Tepidaquicellaceae > JAFDZO01. The sequence continues at coordinate 4,304 of CALJIG010000123.1, read as the reverse complement.
GACGGAGTAAAAGTTGATTACTACGGAACACCTACTCCGATTGCACAGGTGGGAAATATCAGCACTCCTGATTACCATACAATTACTATTCAGCCATGGGATAAATCAATAATGGGTCTTATTGAAAAAGCAATTTTAACTTCTGACCTTGGATTAAATCCATCGAATGACGGAAACGTTATCCGCGTACCAATCCCTGCCCTGAATGAAGAAAGAAGAAAAGAAATTGTGAAGATGGTGAAAAAATTTGCTGAAGAATCCCGCGTAGCAATAAGAAATATAAGAAGAGACGGAATTGAAGAGCTGAAGAAAAAAGAAAAAGAAGAACATTTTTCTGAAGATGAAAGAAAACATGCAGAGACGGAAATACAAAAGCTGACAGATAAGCACACAAAAGAAATTGATGAGTTATTAGTCCACAAAGAAAAAGAAATAATGGAAGTTTAATAAAAAATAAGCCTCTGATTTTTATTGATGAAAGTCAGGGGCTTGTTTCTCTCGCACTTGTCTCCACTGGCAATATATCCCACTTGAAACTATAAATCTGAAATCTGAAATTACTGCTTATGCTGTGGCTCCTCCTATATAATATTTTATTTCTTCCGTTGGTATGGATTTTTTTTAAGATCTATTCTCTCTTCAATGATAAAGTCCGCGAAGGATTTAAAGGAAGAAGTGAAATATTTACTGAACTAAAACAATCTCTTTCTGCGCTCGATAAAAATAATAAAACAATTTTAATTCACTGCTCATCACTGGGCGAGTATCAACAGGCGCTGCCGTTCCTTGAAGAACTTGTTAAAAAAAAATACAATATAGTCTTATCTTTTTTCTCTCCATCCGGTTATAAGAATGCAAAAATTCCGCAGGGAAATATTATAAAGTGTTATCTACCTTTCGATACAAAGTCAGCGGTCATAAAATTCATTGACGAAATAAATCCTGTGAAAATATTTTTTATAAGATATGACCTCTGGTTAAACCTTATTAACGAAGCTAAGAAAAAAAATATTTTACTTTATCTTGTGAATGCAAGATACGATGAAAAAGATATTACATGGAAACTGCCTATAGCAGTCTCATTCAAAAAATATTTGTACGGACTGCTTGATAAAATTTTTGTGATAGATGAATACGATGAGAAAAATTATAAAGAGAAATTAAGAGGATATAAAACTGAAATAATAAAAGTAGGGGATTCGAAATTCGAGCGCGTTTACGAATCTTCCAAAAAAATTCAGGCTAAGAAAATAATAGAAGAAAAAATAATTAAAGATAAAAAAATATTTGTTATCGGCAGTAGTTGGAAAGATGATGAAGATGTTATTTTGCCGGTATTAGATAAAATTGTTAACTATGAAGAAAATCTTTTAACATTTCTCGTTCCGCACGAGCCCAAAGCAACAAAGATAAAAGCTATCGAAGATTACATTGAGGAAAATTACCCTAACTTAAAAACAATCCGCTACTCTCATTTACAGAATTATTCATACCAGAATGTTATTATAGTTGATACAATCGGAATACTATACTCGCTGTATTCAATTGCATACGTAAGTTATGTCGGCGGGGGCCATAAGACAGGGCTTCACAATATTCTAGAGCCTGCAATATTTAATATGCCGGTTTTCTTTTCCAACAAAGTAAAAAATTCAGATGAAGACGAAATAATGATTTCATCCGGCGCAGGAATTTTAGTAAACGACTCTAAAGATTTTTATAAAAACTTCCGCAATATCCTTTCCAATAAACATCTTCGCAATTCCATAGGAGAAAAATGCAGTATTGTATTTGAAAATAATCTGGGAATAGCAAAGAAAGTTATTTCGCTAATTCATTAATCAGTCGTTTACTCAGCTTTTCTGGATTTCCATCTTACAGGCTTTTCGTTTACAACTGTAATAAATTCAAAGTGCGGGATTTTATTCTGCTGGTTTAAATTCGGAATGAATGCCTCATACTTACCCGAGTAATTTCCGTCATTTAAATTTTTTACAAGCTTAGCGCTGCTTTGCACTTTCGAGCCGTTATTTTCATAGGTAAAATTTACGGCTGCACTATCTATCATTTCCTTACTTACAAGATATAAGCTTATATACACTCCATCATCTTTATAAGAAATTTCAGGTTCATCGCTCCACACCGGTCCCCAATACAAAATCGCATCGTAAGCATTTATCAAACCCCATCCGTAAACGTTATTCGGAGTTGAAAAATTATTCGCAGTGTTTCTTAATGCTTCTCTTACCTGCAGCGGAGTAAGTTCCGGATGAGCAGATAAAATCAATCCGCATACACCTGCAGTAATCGGCGCAGCGAAGGAAGTGCCGTCACCGAACTTATATGTGCTGTCATTGCCTGAACTGTTTTTTGAAACCGCTACCCAGATACCAACACCCGGCGCAACTACATCGGGCTTAGTTCTTCCATCGCTTGTCGGACCGTTAGAGCTGAATCCCGCAATCTTTCCGTTTAAGTTTACCGCACCTATAGAAATAATTGAATCTGCATCAGCAGGAGTTGTGAGCGAAGGCATATCAGTCTGATAATAATTTCCCATCGAGCTGCAAACAACTACTCCCAGGTATGCGCTTCTGTCTGCGGCAATTGTTGTTATTGCCCTATTGCCGTTCATATCTTTGTATGAGTAAGTATTTGAATCATACGGCGCATCAAAAATTTTATAGTTAAGCGAACTTGTTATAATATCGGTTCCCTGAGCTTCTGCCCACTCGCAGGCTTCAAGCCAGAAATCTTCTTCCATAGGTGTTTCGCTTGATACATATTCAGTCTTTGCAAGAAGTATATCGGCATCGAACGAAGGACCGAAAAGTTTTCCTTCTTTTTTTCCGCTCATGCATGAAAGCGTTGCAGTGCCGTGGTCTCCCTGTGAAAACGATTCAGGAAATTTATTGTAATCTTCTTTTGAAACTTTATCATCGTTATTAAGAAAATCGTGTTCGCTTAGTACGGATAAAGTATTCAGCGCCTGATGGCTTCTCCATTCAAATCCGTCGTCTATGTTTGTCATCATAACACCTTTTCCGGTGATATTTAAATCGTGGACTTTAGGAACATTTACCGCTTCCATTTGTTTGAATGATTTACCGTAATCAAGTCTGTGATTTTCCGCCGGCAATGAATAACTTTTTTCATCGAATGATAAATCAATTGAACTGATAAATTCCTGCTTATTAAATTTTCTTACGGTGATAACTTCAGAAACGAATTTAAGCTCTTTAATTTTTTTTAGCTGAGCAGGAGTGAGGTATGCAGAAACACCATTGAGCCAGCGGGATTTTGCAATTATCGGAATATTCAGTTTTGTAATTCCGTTTATATATTTTTCTTCCAGTGGAAGGTCGGCAAAATCAATTAATTTTTCTTCAGGTAACACCTTCAATCTTCTTTTAATTGCTTTATCTGTCAGAAGTGATTTCCCCGATTCATATGCCGCGCTGCCCGGCGTTACTACGCCTGTTGTAAACTTGCCTTTATCTTTGAAGTAAATCCAGTATTTAGTATTTGGTTTTTCCTGAGAATATATAGAGAAGGATGTAATAAAAATAATTAAAAACAGCAAAGTTCTTTTCAACATGCTTTTTGAGAGATTTATATTCATATAAAAATAAAAAAAACCTATTACTACTAATAGGTAAAAGTTCATTTTTTTGCATTGCCCGGTTTATTATTTTGAAGTGTTATATTTGAATTGAAGGTTAATTTTATTTCTGGTTTAGAATGCTATGATAAAATGTGACAATAATGTTACACTGTTATATTTTGTAGAGTTGTTAAAACGGGAGCGTAATTTCAAAATGTGACAATAATGTTACATTCAACTGTAAAAATCTGAAATCTGACATCTGAAATTAGAAAAATTGTTTTTACAACATTAAAAAAATAAAATCCGTCAAAAATCCGTCAAGATTAGAAAATATTTCTTATTTGATGAAAGTAATCCCGCTAAAGACGGGACTGTGCTTTGCACAGAATGTGACAATAATGTTACGATGGAATTTAAAGTTAGAGTAATTTAGCAATAAATATGAAATTTGAAATCTGACATCCGAAAATAAGAAAGATTGTTTTTACAATACTAGAAAAATTAAAACCCGTCAAAAATTCATCAGGATCAGAATTTTTTTTATCGGGCTGAAAATGTGATTCGCCAAGGCGAACTACTTTCTCTTTATACTTACTACTTTTTACTTGATAAAACTCCGAAAATATAAAACCAGCGACTGGGAAGCGATTTCCAGAATCCACGATGAGGCGCGTTTAGACGAACTCAGGGGAAGTGT
>CALJIG010000122.1 GCA_937974175.1 uncultured Ignavibacteria bacterium | reverse complement strand
AAAAATGGCACAACATGTTTTATAAAAAGAGATTTTTTTTTTATTCTAATAATGTAAAATTAACATTTGCATAGTTCTAAAAATATGATTTGAATCATAAGTTCTAAAATTACATATATTTGTATCGAGACTTAATATTAAGAAGTGCTTTATTGTCATTGCAAGATTATTTATAATAGATAAAATATATATAATTTATCTATTGAATTATTATGAAATAATTTTGATTTTCAGTATAGGTGGCTTAAAATAACTTCCAATGAATAAAATAGATTACAAGTCTCTTTTTGAGTCCGTTCCCGGACTTTACCTTATTCTCTCAACTGATTTTACAATTCTGACTGCGAGTTATTCATATTGTAAAGCAACGTTGACTAAACGTGAAGAGATTATCGGAAAAAACCTCTTTGAAGTTTTCCCCGATAATCCCGATGATCCTGATGCAGACGGAGTTTCCAATTTGAGAGCATCACTTAACTTTGTATTACAAAAAAAGGTTCCTCATACTATGGCAGTGCAAAAGTATGATGTAAGGAATTCTGACGGAACATTTGAACTAAAGTATTGGAGTCCGATGAATACACCTGTGTTAAACTCTGATAACGAAATAGAATATATAATTCATAAAGCTGAAGAAGTTACGGAATTTATTGAGATGAAGAAAAAACAGATGGAGAAGGATAAACTGACTCGAGATCTTCTCTCAAAAGTTGAGATTATGGAAGCTGATATTTTTGTAAGAGCTAAGGAGATACAGAATTTAAATGCTGAGCTGGAAAATAAAGTAGCGCAACGAACTGAAGAGCTTTCAAAAAGCGAAAAAAAATATAAGTATCTTTTCAAAAATAATCCTATGCCTATGTGGATTATTGACCTTGAGGATTTTAAATTTCTGGATGTGAATGAAGCTGCTATAATGCACTACGGATACAGCTATGAAGAATTTCTTTCAATGACAGCTTATGATATAAGACCGCAGGAGGATAAAGAATTATTTGAAAAACTTGACAGGCCGGAAAAGATAACTGCAGGAAATTATAACAGGGGAGTATGGCGGCATGTAAAAAAAGACGGAACGATAATACATGTTGAAATAATGGCGCATGAAATAATGATAGGAGGAAAAGCAGCGCGGTTTATTCTTTCAAATGATGTTACAGAGAGAATTAATGCAGAAAGGAAACTTCATGAAAGTATAAAGGAGATTTCTGATTATAAATACGCATTAGATGAATCTTCTATCATTGCGATTACCGATAAGCGCGGACTACTGACACATGTGAATGATAATTTCTGTAAAATAACACAATATAGTAAAGAAGAGATTATTGGAAAAGACTATGGCATAGTGAATTCACATTATCACAGCCCTCAGTTTATGAGGGACTTATGGTTTACAATTGCCGGCGGGAAGATATGGAGAGGAGAGTTAAAAAATCGAACGAAGAACGGCAGTACTTACTGGGTGGATTGCACTATAGTTCCATTCGTTGATGATTACGGCGAACCATATCAATATGTCTCAATAAACACCGACATAACTGCGAGGAAGGATACGGAAGACTTATTAAAAGAAACAGGAAGTATTGCAAAAGTCGGAGGTTGGGAAATCAACTTATCGAATATGACGGTTAACTGGACTGATGAAGTTTATAAAATACACGAAGTAGAGCCTGGTTTTATTCCCCCGCTGGAAGATGCTATTAATTTTTATGCTCCTGAAGCCAGACCGGTAATACAGAAAGCAGTTGAAGATTGTATAGCTACAGGTGAGGGATATGATTTTGAACTCGAATTTATAACAGCTAAAGGAAAACACCTTTGGGTAAGATCAATAGGAAAGGCAGATTTTGAAAATGGAAAGGCAACAAGAGTATATGGAGTGTTTCAGGATATTACTGAACAGTATAAAGCAAAAGAAGAAATACAAAGACTTAATGAAGGCCTTGAACAAAAAGTGATGGAACGAACTGCACAGCTTGAAAGTGCAAACAAAGAGCTTGAGGCTTTTTCGTATACTGTATCGCATGACTTGCGAGCACCCCTGAGAGCTGTAAGCGGATACGCTAAAATTCTTGAAGAAGACTTCGGAGAAAAGCTGGGCGCAGACGGTAAAAAGAGAATTGATGTTATACAATCCAATGCTAAGAATATGGGAATGCTGATTGACGACCTTCTGGCATTTTCCCGTCTGGGAAGAAAAGAGCTTACTAAAACTAACGTCAATATGAACAATATTGTTGAAACTGCATTGAATGATATTCAAAATGTAGTTAAGCATAACACAACAGTTAAAACATCAAAACTTCATGATGTAAAAGCGGACGGGTCTCTAATGCGTCAGGTATTTATAAATCTGCTTTCAAATGCCATTAAGTACTCATCCAAAAATGATAAGCCCGTCATTGAAATTAATTCAGAGGATACGGGTGACAATATAGTTTACTCTGTAAAAGATAACGGCGCAGGATTCGATATGAAGTATGTGCATAAAATTTTTGGAATATTCGAACGGCTACATTCAATGGATGATTTTGAAGGAACCGGTGTAGGCCTCGCCATAGTTCATAGAATAGTAACCAAGCACGGCGGTGAAATTTGGGCTGAAGGCGAAATTGGTAAGGGCGCTCAGTTTTATTTCTCACTGCCAAAGTAAAGCTGAATATTACTTTGTAACATTCGATTTTGATTACTACTTATTTTTCTTTATCTCATAATTTGATTTTTTATTTTTGCATTTAGTCGGGTTTTGGTCAGGTTTTCCTTTCAGTTCCAAATTACAAATTACGAGTTCCAAATTTTTTGCTTTTTGGTCGGATTTTGGTCGGATTTTATTCTACCACAAAACCACAAAACGCACAAAATTCCACAAAACTGCATTATTCATTATTTTCTATTAATTATTAATTACTTGAATTGGTCGGGTTTTTCAAATGTCATTCCCGCGCAGGCGGGAATCCAATCATTTCCAAAAGTCGGAAAAAAGTCGGATTTTATTCTACCACAAAACCACAAAACGCACAAAATTCCACAAAACTGC
>CALJIG010000121.1 GCA_937974175.1 uncultured Ignavibacteria bacterium | reverse complement strand
ATTAATTCAAATTAACTATTTCTCTTATGAAAAAAATATTTACTTCAGTATTTGTTTTTTTACTCTTCACGCAGGTTTCGTTTGCGGTTACGTATTATTCCTCAGGTACTGGAACAGCTAATACTTTAGGTAACTGGACAACGGTAAGGGCTGGGGGCGGCTCAACTCCGGCAAACTTCACTACAGCTGGAAATGTATTCGTTGTACAAAATGGACACGTTATGACCACTAATGCATCATGGACAGTTTCAGGAGCATCAACAATATTACAAATTGAGAGCGGTGGAACAATTAATGCTGCTGCAGCTTGCCAACTTATTATTGGCTCTACAGCAACTTTTCAAATAGATAATGGTGGCACATATATTCATGCTAACACTGTAGCTTTTGCAACTACAGTTTTTCAAGGAACTGAGTCTTTTGCAGCAAACAGTACTGTTGAATTCAGAGATTGGAATTCAACACCTCCTGCAGCAGGTATTACTTGGGGAAATATGAGATATAACGCTACAGGGGCAGTAGCAAGCGCATTGTCATGGGTAGGTCAATTAACTACTATACAAGGAAACTTAGAAATATTGGCCACGGGTTCACCAACAGTTAGAGAAATTCGTTTGACTACAACTCAAGCTCTAACAATGACAATTGGTGGAGATTTAATAATTTCAGGTGGTTCATTAAATGTTGGAAGTGGTGCTTCAGGTGGAGCAAAAACAATATCCATTGGCGGAAATTTTAATATGACCAGTGGAACATTTACACAAACTAATACGACTGTAACAACAATTAGCTTTACTGGGACAAACAAAACATTTACACAATCAGGAGGTACTTTCACAGGTACCAATTTCTCATGGCAAGTTAATTCAGGAGCCTCTTTAACTCTTGCAAATAATTTTCCAATTTCTTCGTCAAGAAGTTTAACTAACAATGGAACATTAGATTGTTCAACTTTTGCAGTAACAGGCGCTGGAGCTTTTTCAATGGGAGCTACAAACTCTACATTGAGAACAGGAAATACTGCGGGTTTATCTTCCACTGCCGCTACCGGTAGTATTCAGGTATTAGGTACGCGTACTTACAATGCAACAGGTTCAGGGAATACATTTGTTTACAACGGTTCTTCAGCTCAGAATACAGGAAATCAATTTCCTGCATCATTGACAAATTTCACTGTAAGCAACACAACTGGTGTTACTTTAGATGCTAGTGTAACAGTTTCAGGAACAGCAAGTGTAACAGGCTCTTTAGATCTCGGTGCTTTTAATATGACACAAACAGGCGGCGCTGCGACACTTGCAGGAACAGGTACAATTTATGTTTCAGGTGCATTAGGAACACAAATCGGAACTTATAATACTAATACATTCCAGACAACAGGAAGATACTGGTTTACAGGAAACTCACAAACTATACCATCAGGTACATACGAAGATGTGAGAGTACAGGGAACAGGAACAACTTTATCCGGTGACTTAACAGTTAACGGTGACCTTGAAATGCAGGGAACACTTTCAGTAGGCGCTAATACATTAACTATATCAAATCCGATATTAGTTAACCCTACAAATCTTACAATGGATGCTACATCTTCATTGGTAATAAACGGTACAGCTGCAAGTATACACGTGCCATCCAGCGTAACAGCATTAAACAATCTTACATATAATAATTCATCGCTTGTAACAGCAGATGCAAATTTAACAATAAGCGGTACATTTACATTAGGCACAAGCGGCTTCATATTTGATATGGGCGCAAACACACTTGAAATAGGAACAAGCACAGCTAACATCGGAGCAATAAGCAGAATCGGAAGCGGTTCAGTAAGAGGAATTTTAAAGAGATGGACAAACACAGCAACCTCTTCATTGTTATTCCCATTGAATAATAATGCAACAGATTATGTTGGTGCAACAGTTAACTTCTCTGTAAATCCTTCATCAGGCGGTTCATTAACAGCCAGATATACATCAACAGGCTCAGGTTTATTCCCATTAGGACCAAACGGAATTGACAGATACATTGATTTTAGCGCTCAGCATTCGGGTATGAATCTGATTAACTTGTCACCGCAATTCTGGACAATTTCAGATGCAGACGGATTAGCAGGCTTTACTTACGGATTATCATTGGAAGCTAATAACATGGGTATAAATACATCAGGAAATAATTATCAATACACAGCCGTTGTAAAAAGAAATACAGGCGGCGGCAATACATGGGCATGGAGCAATTCAAACCACGTAACCACCGGCGGTAACGGTTCAAATCCTGTTCCGCAATGTCAGGGATATACATCGTTCTCAGATTTCGCTATCGGCGGTAATCAGGATAACTTATTACCTGTAGAGCTTTCTAACTTAACATCAGCAATATCAGGAAGAGACCTTTTATTGAGCTGGTCAACAGGAACAGAAATAAACAACTCAGGATTTGATATCGAAAGAAAATCAACAACAGGCGGCTGGTCAAAGATCGGTTTTGTTGCAGGTCATGGAACAGTAAATACACCAAATAGCTACACATACACAGATGCAAATCTATCTTCAGGCAAATATAACTACAGACTGAAACAAATAGATTTCAACGGAAACTATAAATATTACAATTTATCGAATGAAGTTATAATCGGTACACCAAGCAAATATGTGCTGACACAGAACTTCCCGAATCCGTTCAATCCATCGACATCAATCAGCTATGAAATCCCTGCCACAAACTTCGTATCATTGAAGATTTATGATATGATGGGTAAGGAAGTAGCGAACTTGGTAAACGGAACACAGGAAGCCGGATTCTACACAGTTAAATTCGATGCATCGAAATTAGCCAGTGGAGTATACTTCTACAAATTACAGGCAAACGACTTCACAGCAACAAAGAAGTTAATGCTGATGAAATAATACAATATTCTCCCCCCTCCTTTATAAGGAGGGGGATAGGGGGAGGTAAAAGGCAAAGGTAAACTTTAGCCATTAACCCCTCCCTAGCCTTCCCCTTAGTAAGCTACCGCTTATCAAGTCCCGCTTTAGCGGGAGGGAGGGAACAAGCTTACACAAGCCCTGATTCCGGAAATGGAGTCAGGGTTTTTGTGTTAAAAAGAGGAAAACTAAAATGGTCCGAAAATTGAGTTTAAGGAAACCGTTCCAAAGAGCAAATTCGGGCAAATCTCGCCAAAAGGGCAAATTTGCACAAAAAACGAACTAATTCAGTAGTATGATTACTATATTCCCTCAAAAAATAGTAGTTGTACTACTACGAATTACTCAGTAAAAGTGCTTATCTGTATTAAGTCTTAAAACGGCATAAAATAAGAGCCAATCGCAGCAACTAATCTAGTAAAAAACATAGTGAGCAACATCACTATTCCAAATCACACATCTCATAAGTAGTACCATTACTACTATAATTTGCATAAAATCGGGTTATCTTCATATATGTAAGCAGTTAGCAGGGGAGTTTAAAGTAGCTTTAAATTAATTGCATAACATATAGTAAAATATAGAAGATAAATTTTTTTCTTAAACGGCACGGGTAATGTATTTGCATCTTATATTATAAAACCATAATCCCGATATGAAAAAATTTATTTACGGCCTAATGTTACTAATGTTTACATTCACATTAGCCAACAAAGGTTACTCAGATAATGGATGTTCAGTTATGGCGCTGACATCTTTAGCGGAAGGTCAAAATATTACATTTACAGACCCGCTTAGTGGACTTCCGCACTCAAGTTTTGCTGGAGCAGTAAATGCAACTGTAGATGGAAATACAACAAAAGTATATTGTATTGACCTTCACCATGGTGTGAGCGTTCCGTCATCAAATTTCAATGATTCCGGGTTTGCCCGTCCAGAAGTTTCGTGGATATTGCACAATTATTTCCCGTATAAAACGTATCCTTATGCAGGGTCATTATCAACGGCAAATAAAGAAGCAGCAGCTATCCAGGCAGCTATCTGGTATTTTACCGATAATTTAGATTATAATACTATAACAAACGTAGAGATAAGAGATAGAGCTAAAGATATAGTTGACGCGGCTATTGCAAATGCAGGTACTTTCCAGCCGTACAAACCTTTAACAATAGTTCCTATCAGCTTATTGAACAATTGCAGTATTAAAGATACGATTAAAGCAAAAGTTGTTGACGAATTAGGTAATGGAGTTGTTGGTAAAACACTTACTGTAACAGTTTCTTCAGGTGGTACAGTAACACCTACTACAGTAACAACAGGAGCGGGCGGATTCACCCAGCCGATAATAGTAACAAAAGGCGGCGCAAATACAACTGTAACAATCACTGGTTCTTTAGTGCTTCCTCCGGGAGTAAGATTTATAAACATAGGCGCACCTCTTACCACTCAGCAAATGGGTAATGGTAAATTAGTGCAAGGATGCGTTACAGAAAAGATTACGTTGCATTGCGATACAACAAGCAGCGGTAATAACGGCGGTGTTGAAACAAACTACAATATGGCAGAAGCCTTATTGAAGAGACATACATTGATACAGAACGGCGAAATGACTCCTTTGATTGCAAATCAGGATTTCGTATTTCCGCCGACTTATACATTATCACAATTAACTCCGGTACAGGGACCTTTCAATACAACAAGAGTTGAAACAACTCCTTTTGATATTTTAGGTATCTCCAATGCAACATCTGCTTATGCAGCAGATTATAAATACGGTTCAACAAGACTTGGTGCGATATTCTCTACGACAACAAATGCTCCTGAAGTATACAGCCACTCAAAGCCTGCATGCGACAGATTAGCAAAGATGACATTGAACAACTTAGAAGTAAAATACATAGACGGACATCAGTTCTATTTAGGACAGTTATTCAATCCTACAAAGAACTACAATGATTATACAATTATTTTCAGCGCATACGAATCAGCAAGCGGATTTACAATTGATAACAAATGGACAATTCAGGAATACAGCGTTCCTGCAGGTACAATCGGTGTTTACAACTATCAGATCTGGGCAGCAAGTCCGGAAGCAGCAGTTGAATTAACAAAATCTGTATTAGCTAAGTTTGCAAGCTTCAAGCCTGTAACTTATCCTGCAGTTCAGTTAAAATCACCTGATATTACAATCAAATCTTCTGTGTATACAAATGACGGAAAGATAAGATTAAACATCAAGAACAATTTCGGAATAAACAGCACAGTACAGCTTACAATAAGATATACACCACAGCAAGGTATGCCTGAACAGGTAATGAACCAAAATGTAAATCTTGTACCCGGTGAAAATTCGATTGTAGTTCCTATCGGATATATTTCAAGTGCATCAGTAACATTAGCAGAAGCTAACGGATTTAAAGATGCAGTATTCGTAGGCGGCGGTATCTATGGTAATTACAACGGACCGTTAAGTTCAATTTCCGAATTCAGCTTCTTCCAGGCATCTTCACCATCATTACCAAACAACTCATTCTTATTCCCGGGCGGCGTAAAGATGAGAGGAAACCTTGGTGATAAAGTTTATATCTCAAGAAGCTTAGACGGCGCTTATGACGGTGTTGATTTAAGAAACTTCTCAAAATTAAGATTCGAAGTAATGGGTTCAGGTACTTTAAGTGTTATACTTGAAGCTAAAGTAAACGGCCAATATGTATATCCGTTTGTAAACGTTCCGATGACAGGCGCATTCACAACAAAAGAAATTGAGTTAACACAGTTCAAGATTAACGGACAATCAGTTGATCTTAGCAGCGTTACACTTGTTAACTTCCAGCTTAGCAAGCAATACAATACAGGTATGAATAATTTTGATTACTCAATCAGAAATACCGGTATCATTGCAAACTCAGTAGGTATCACAGGTAACGAAGGAAATGTAAAAGATTACGCATTATCACAAAATTATCCGAATCCGTTTAACCCTGCTACTACTATCAGCTTCTCAATTCCAAAACAAGACTTTGTAAGCCTTAAGGTTTTCAACGTTCTTGGTAAAGAAGTTGCAATATTAGTAAACGATGTTAAGGCTTCAGGTATTTATGATATTACATTCGATGCTTCAAATCTTTCAAGCGGTGTTTATTTCTATAAATTAGAAACAAGCAGCTTCTCAGAAGTAAGAAGAATGGTTGTAACGAAATAAATAAGATTTAGTTTATATGAGTTGTACCCTAAGCCCTGTGAGTTTTTCTTCTCACAGGGCTTTTTTTGTTTCTTTCTCTGTAGGTTTACTTTTTCATAGTTAGTATTTTTATAATTAGCTATTTTTAATTAGTTGATAAGAAAGTAAATCCCCCCTAAAACAATAGTGAATAACAAATCAAAAGGTCTTTTAAATCTATTCTTAGTTTTAAATTTCTTCCTGATTATTACATCAAGTTTAAACGCTCAGAAATTAATCGAAGAAGAAGGTGAAACATCTGAAACAATTTTTGAAAGAGAGAGATATATTTCAGTAAGACGGGCAGGCGGTCCTGAAAAAACTCTTCCCAAAGATGCATATACAAATGCAATTATTCAAAAGAGTAAGCTAGTTAAAGATTCAGAAATTCAAAGTAGTGTAACCAGCGGTTCAAGCTGGGTAAGCGTTAACCCGGTTGGAATGTTTTATAATCTTACAGGCAGCAATTACATTTCAGGCAGAACAAACTCAATCGCATTTCATCCGTCCAATCCCGGTATTTTTTACATAGCTGCTGCGCAGGGAGGTGTTTGGAAAACTACTGATGCAGGTGCGAACTGGACTGTTCTTACCGACGGACTTAGCTCAATTGCAAGCGGAGCAATAGCAATAGATAAAAATAATCCTAATGTTTTATATTACGGAACGGGAGAATTAAATTTTTCGGGCGATTGTCAATATGGAGATGGTATGTTCAAATCCACTGATGCCGGCGTTACCTGGAATAAAATTGTTCCCTACTCAACTTGCAGTCATTATTCAACTATTATAGTTAACCCTTCCAACTCGAATTTTGTTTATGCTGCAGGCAGTTCCGGAATTTTTAAAAGTACAAATGCCGGTTCAACCTGGACCAAAGTAAATTCCACAGTAAATGTTACTTCATTAGTGATGGATTTTACTGTTACTGCAAATTTATATGCTTCTACCATGAACGGTTCTGTTTATAAAACTACTAACAGCGGAACAAACTGGTCTTTCTATGGTGCGCTTAACGGAGCAAATGCCGGAAGAACTCAACTGGCAATATCAGATGTAAATCCTCAGGTATTGTATGCAAGTATGGAAAACAGTTCAACAGGCGGTTTGAATGCGCTTTGCAAAACTACAAACGGCGGAGTAAACTGGATTGTTCAGAATACAACTACAAACTATCTCAGTGCTCAGGGCTGGTATGATAATGCAGTAGTTGTAAAGCCAGGTGATCCAAACTATGTTATTGTCGGCGGACTTGATGTATACACATCTACAAACAGCGGAGTTACACTGACTAAAGTTTCAGGCTGGTCAACATCCAATACGTCAATTTTTACTCATGCCGATATTCATTACTTCGCTTATAACGGCTCTACTTTATATTGCTTATCAGATGGCGGAATTTATAAATCTACTAATCACGGAACATCCTGGACAGATTTGAATGCAAAGATTTCAACACTGCAATATCAGAGTGTAGATTGCGATGCATCAAATGCGCTCAATCTTCATGGGGGCTGTCAGGATAATAATAAGCAGACATCTACGAACTCCGGTTTAGTCTGGATTCAGAGATCAACGGGTGATGGCGGTTATACAGTTGTAGACAAGTTAAACGCAAATTATGTATATGGGCAATATGTTAACGGCTCAGTACAAAGATCAACAAACAGCGGTCTCTCATATTCTGAAATTTCTCCATCGGGAGCCGGACAAGGAGGACTTTTTTATAATCCTTATGAGCTTGCTCCGGGTGATAACAATACAATGGTATACGGTGAAACTGATCTATGGAAAACTTCAAATGCAAGAACTGCTACACAAAGCTCCGGCTGGACACAAATAGCTACAACTACAACTCTCGGCAGTGCACTTTCTGCAATTGCTATTAGCCCGCTATCAACCTCAAAAATTTATGCAGGCACATCCGGAGGAAAAATAATTGTAACTACTAATAATGGAGCAAACTGGACATCATATATAACCGGCAACTATGTTTCCGATTTGATAGTTGATAACATTAACGATAATGTTTGTTATGCTGTTTTTGGCGGCGTTTCATCCAATAGAATCAGCAAAACAACTGATGGGGGATTAAACTGGACCAATATATCCGGTAATCTCCCAAGTATTGCAATAAATACAATAGCTTTAAAAACTAATGGAGCACGAATGATTTTTGTTGGTACAGATGTCGGAGTATATCAATCAACTAATGAAGGCACATCATGGGTTTCATTTAATACCGGTATGCCGTCTGTACAGGTATATGATTTAAAATATAAATCTTCTTTAAGCTTACTATTAGCTGCAACTCATGGCAGAGGATGTTTTAAATTTGATTTAAGTTCTGCTTCTTTAAATAATGATGTGGGTGCGTATATAAATACTTATCCTGCAGGTACAACCAGTTTAACGAATACACCTACTTTAGCTCCGAAAGCAATAGTTAGAAATTACGGACTTGTTACACAGGGGACATTTAATGTTTCATGTGTAATTACCGGACCTACGAATTATTCCAGTACGAAATCAAGTATATCCTTAGCTTCCGGTTCGTCTTATACTATAACATTCGATTCGACTTTTACTCCTGCTGTTGGAAATTACACTATGAAAGTTGCAACGCTGTTAGCAGGTGACCAGTCAACTGTAAATGATACTTTGACATCATTCTTTTCAATTATAAATTACAATTATGGCGGCGGTGGTACGGGTAATGGCGGATATTATTTTTCAAATTCAGCAGTTCTATTCGGTACCTCTAATCCTCCTGTATATAACTGGATAAATCCTGTGACTGCAGGGCATACTGTGGCTTCATTTTCAGACCCTGATGATGGCAGCGTTACTGTCAATATGGGTTTTAATTTTACTTACATGGGTTCGTCGTATAGTTCAGTAAACATTTACACCAATGGCTTCCTGAATTTCGGTAGTGTAGTTTCGCCATATATTTATACTTTGAGCAGTATTCCTAATGTTAGTAATCCTGTGAATATGGTATCACCTGGATTGATAGATTTAGATTTTACGTCTGCAACTTATCCTTCCTCAAAAGTTTATTACGGTGGAGATGCCAATAAATTTGTCGTAACTTATTATCATGCCTATCCATATATCAATCCCGGAGTTTCAACAAATTATATTACCATGCAGGTAATATTTTATTCTTCGGGGAATATCAAGTTCCAATACAACGATACAGAGTCACTAAATTATTTTACTGAGTTCTCTCCGTACTGTGATATTGGAATTCAAAACGCAGCAGGTGATGCCGGAATACAATACAGGCTAAATAATATCGGCGGACCAATGTTTTCTTCTCCTATAGCTGTGGAGTTCGGATTAAACCAAAACGCATTACCGGTTGAGCTTTCTTCTTTTACATCACTTGTAAACTCAAACAAAGTAAAACTTAACTGGTCAACAGCCTCCGAGCAAAATAATTCCAGTTTTGATATTGAAAGAAAAACAATCATCAGTGACTGGAATAAAATCGGAAACGTAACCGGTAACGGAACATCAAACAATATCCATAACTA
The DNA here is from genome assembly GCA_937974175.1 of uncultured Ignavibacteria bacterium. Classification (GTDB taxonomy): domain Bacteria; phylum Bacteroidota; class Ignavibacteria; order Tepidaquicellales; family Tepidaquicellaceae; genus JAFDZO01. Next base: position 494 of record CALJIG010000121.1, on the reverse strand, counting down.
TTCATTTGAAGATAAAAATCTTCAATCGGGAAAATATAATTACAGATTGAAGCAAATTGATTTCAATGGAAACTTCAAATACTATGAATTATCCAATGAAGTTATAATAGGCATACCTGATAAGTTTTCTTTAGCTCAAAACTATCCTAATCCTTTTAATCCTTTAACTACAATTTCATTCTCCGTACCAAAACAGGATTTCATAAGTTTAAAAATATTTGATATTCTTGGTAAAGAACTAACATTATTAGTTAATGAAATAAAAGCTCCGGGAGTTTATGATATTACATTCAATGCTTCAAAATTTGCCAGCGGTGTTTATTTTTACAAACTCGAAACAAGCAGCTTTTCAGAAGTAAAAAGAATGGTTGTAACGAAGTAAATTATATTTTGTTGTAATAGATTAGTAGTTACATATTTGATATATAAGCCCCGGGGGTTTGGTTCTCCCGGGGCTTTTTTTATAATATGATTTTTGTTTTCATAAGCCGGAA
>CALJIG010000120.1 GCA_937974175.1 uncultured Ignavibacteria bacterium | reverse complement strand
TTTAAAAAATATATATATTTTAATCAATAATTTTTGTAATTTTTTATATGAAAACAATGAGCAAAACAAACAAAATTCAGGATACCAGTGCAAAAGATGCTGCTATCTTATCTATGAATTATTTAAGAGAATTATTAGATCCCACAAATATTTTATTAGAAGAAATAGAACTTTCTAGGGATAAAAAATTTTGGAATATCACTTTAAGTTATGATTCATTTTCGCCTAAAAAGCCTGAGTTTCATGCTTTCATAGATATTATTCAGAAATGGAATACAAAGTTAGAAGATATTAAATACAACCCTAACCGAAGTTTTAAAACTTTCAAAGTGAATAGAAAGACAGGAATTGTAGAATCTATGAAAATAAGAGAGCTTGCTTGAACAACATAGTACAACTTAACACAGTTATTATTGATACAAATATTCTACTTTTGTATTTAGCAGGAATTTTTGATATTTCTTTAATTAAAAATTCAAAATTATTTTATAAATACGACTTTAAAGACTATTTTTTACTTTTTAATTACTTAAAAAAATATACAAAATTTCTTATTACTCCTCATATACTCACCGAAACATCAAATCTTATCTCTAAAGGTATTACAAAAAGAAATTCTGAATTTTATAAATTAGTTATCGATAAACTTTTAGGATTTCAAGAAGAAAATTTAAACAAGGATAATCTGTTAAGATCAGAAAGTTTTATAAAATTTGGGGTGACTGATGCGGGCATCATTCAAATTGCACATAGAAAAAATGTTATGATTTTAACTGATGATTTTCCTTTATATAAAGAATTGATAGATAAAAAATTGCCTGTGGAAAATTTTAACCATATAAGACAATCACATCTTTCTTAATCATTGCACAAATTTTACTGTTCGTTTCTGCTATCAAGATATTGGTTGAAAGAAATTCTGTTTCCGAACGGGTCATGCACTTTCATTTCCAAAGTATTCCATGGTGTTTCTTCCACTCCCGGTCTGTTATATTTATAATTCTTACCAAGCAATTCTTTATTATATTCTTTCACATCTTTGCATTCAACAAAAATATTTGAGCCCGGCGTAGCGTCTCCGTGATGCTCGGATAAATGCAAGGTCACATCACCTCTTGATACCTGCATATATACAGGTAAGCCTTCAGGCTTGTTTTCCCAGTCGATTTTGAAACCGAGAAAATCTACATAGAACTCGACTGCTTTCTTGTAATCAAAAATTCTAAATATTGGTTTTACTTTATTCATATTTAAACTAATTTAATTTTAGAATAAAATAATCATCGTTATCTGCAATTACTTTGTATTGTTTTTTTAACTCTTCAAAATTCTCCTTTTCTTCATCATTTTCAATGTTAGATTTTTCACCCGCAATGAGTTTGGCTCCTTTATCTTTTTTGTCCTTAACATTTTCTTTATTAAGTTTATCAGGATTTACAGCCCAGCCTTTTCTGTCCGCCCTGTATAAGAATAACGGGTCGCCATTGCAGACCGTAATTATTAAATCTTTTTTATCTGATGATTTTTTTATTTCGTCCGACATTTTAAAAAGCGGAGAATCGGAATCCTCATTTTTATAAAAATTGCTGATACGCAAATAGCTCAATACAAGTGTTAATACAAAAAACAAAATGAATACATACGACAGCCAATTTTTATTTTCCTCTGAAGAAAAATTAGATAAAGAGAAATCAGATATTTTTATAGGAAAATATTTTGCAAATGCTTTTCCTGCGAATACTACTGCCGGAAGCATAAAGGGCAGCTGGTAATACTCGTGCACCTGATTTCCTTTTGCTAACAGCAAAATGTAAAGTACAATACTAAGAAGCCATACATCGAACAATCTCTCGCGTAAATTATTTCTTTTAATAAAAAGACCTATCACAAACGGTATAAAAGCAGCATAGGTGAAATGACGCTCAGCGATACTTTTAAAGAATACATCGTTATAAAATTTAAAGCTTAAGATTATATTAAGGTTAGACCATTTATCTTTTGAATCCCATACACCAAATGTTAATCCCGTTTCTTTCAATAATTGATTTGCGTGTGTGTACCACAATATCACAGGAATGAAAATCATTACAACAAGCATTAAAATTTTCCAGTTTATTAATAATTTCCATTTATATTTTGTGTAGGCAAGAAACATTAACGGGAAACCGAGATACAGGCACGGAATTTTTATAAGCACTGCAAAAACTACGAACAGATATGCGTAAATAAAATATTTCCATTTTTCTTTATCAATCCACTCTGAGAAAAAATAGATTCCGTAAACTGAGCACATAAGAAAAGTTGTCTCCGGCATTACTGCGCGGTTAAAATAAATATTGAGGGGGATGATTCCGTATATCAATGCTGCCCACAGCCCTGCATTTTCCGAAATGAATTTTCTTACAAGAAGATAAATTCCATATATCAGGAAAAGAGAAAAGATAACTGAAAGAAATCTACCAACAGAGTCATTTACTCCCGTAATACTATATACTAGAGATATTAAAAAAGGATAGATGTGAAACTCTGATTCTACGTAGCCGGGAGTAGTGCCGCGCCAGTCAATCTGAGGATACAAAATATTTCTTCCCTCTTCATAAAAATTTTTTGCGATAGCTGCCGTATCTGCCTGACGCCATGCATGCCATCCGGCAACAGGAAAGGCAATATGGTAAAGTCGTATAATACAACAAAATGTAAGAATATAAAAAATTGTTTTACTCTTCATCTAAAAATTTAAACAATAATTTAAATAAAACAAAAAGGCTTATCAATCTATTTTAAAAATAAAATTGATAAGCCTTAATAATTATTACGTTACGAAACAGGAGCCCCGCTAAAGCGGAATGTGTCACTTCGTAACGAGAACTGAAATTCTACTGATCGTATTCTTCTGTTACGTCTTTGCCATTCTGTTTTTTAGAGATGATTTTGATATCATCGAATGCAAGAGATTCATCATCTTCAAGTTTTATCTTTATAAAATACTTGAGCGACATTCTTCTTACTTTGCTGAGCCATCCTGCCTCTAAGTACGTTTTCAGATATGGATTTACTTTTAGTGTTATAAAGAATCCGTTATCGCCGCCTTTATAACGCTGCAATATTCTTTCAAGACGCGTTAAGAATCCTGCACGAGAAGAAATTCTTCCCGAGCCTTTGCACATCATACAGGTGTCCGATACAGAGTGAATGATTGTCTGACGGATTCTTTGTCTTGTTATCTGACAAAGACCGAAATCACTTATAGGCAGAGCAGTAACTTTCGCTCTGTCTTTTCTGAATTCTTTCCTTACTTCTTCGTAAAGCTTCTTTTTATTTCTGTCATCATAAAGGTCGATAAAATCTATAACGATAATACCGCCGATATCTCTCAATCTTACCTGACGGACAATTTCAATTGCCGCTTCGATATTAGTTGCAAGAGAGTTTACTTCTTGGTCTTTTGATTTTGCATATTTGCCGCTGTTCACATCAACAACTGTCATAGCTTCAGTGCCCTCTATAATAATATAGCCGCCGTTTTTCAGCCAGACTTTCCTGCGCATTGTTTCCTGTATCTGCTTCTCTACATTGTAGGAATCAAACAATGGCTGATTGCCATTGTATAATTGTACTCTCGGTAAAAATTCAGGTGATGTTTCTTCAAGATAAGTGACGATTTCCCTGTGAAGTTTTTTGGAGTCAACAATAACTTTGTTAACATCTTCACGGAATAAATCACGTATTACAGAGTTTAACGTCGAAGCATCTTTGTATAAAAGCGTCGGTGGTTTTTCTGTTTTAAGCTTGGCGGAAATTTCATTCCAGGTATTAATAAGATTATTTAAATCGTCTAAGATAAGCTTATCTTCATTGCCCATAGCGACTGTTCGGATAATTATTCCGAAGCCCTTTGGCAAAGCAGATCTGACGAGTGTTCTCAGTCTTCTTTTCTCTTTAGAGTTAAATATTTTTTTCGATATACCTATGCGGCTGCCGAAAGGCATAAGCACAAGATATCTTCCCGGTATTGATACTTTGGAAGTAACACGGAAGCCCTTTTTACCTACGGGTTCCTTGGTAATCTGAACGACAATATCCTGACCACGTTCGAGATTAATTTCTTTTGCGGGAGCTCTGTTACCGTTCCTGTTATGGTGACGGTTACCGTTTGTTCGATTGCCGTTAGCCTGCGGTTGTTGCGGCTTTTCTTCCTCTTCTTCATCATCGTCTTCGTCGTCGAAGTCGGAATCATCTCCGATAATGGAAGAGTACTCATCCAGCGAATCACTGATATCTGAAAAATGAAGGAATGCGTCTTGCGGAAAACCCAAATCAATAAAAGCAGCCCGGATGCCGGGTATAACTTTTCCTGTTTTGCCTAGGTAAACATCACCTACGTTTCTTTCTGTTTCGGGTGTTTCTAAAAAAAGTTCGGCTATTCTGCCGTCTTCCGTTATCGCTATCCTTGTCTCATCAGATGTTGCATTAATTAATATTTCTTTTTTCATCGTGTGTCGTTAGTTCAAATCATCAAATCAGATTGTGATAAGTAAAAATTGTTAAAAATCATAGTGTTGAGGTTTTATAAAAACCTTCTTTATTTTAGAGAACGATTTTTTTATCTCTTTTTATGTAAGAGATTTAAATACGTTACGAATTCATTGAAGCGAGAAATTCTTTATTGGATTTTGTTCCTCTCATTTTTTCGAGAAGGAATTCCATTGCTTCAACCGGATTATATTCAGATAATAACTTCCTCAGCAGCCATACTCTTGTAAGAGTTTCGCTTGTCATAAGAAGTTCTTCTTTTCTTGTTCCTGATTTATTCAAATCGATTGCAGGGAATACTCTTCTATCGGATAATCTTCTATCCAATACAATTTCCATATTACCTGTTCCTTTGAATTCTTCAAAGATAACTTCATCCATTCTGCTGCCTGTTTCAATAAGCGCAGTTGCAATAATTGTTAAGCTTCCGCCTTCATCAATATTTCTTGCAGCACCGAAGAATCTTTTTGGCTTATGTAATGCGTTTGCATCAACACCACCCGATAATATCTTTCCGCTGTGCGGAATAACTGTATTATGAGCTCTTGCAAGACGGGTAATACTATCAAGAAGTATTACAACATCTTTTTTTGCTTCTATTAATCTTTTTGCTTTTTGCAGAACAATTTCAGAAACCTGTACGTGTCTTTCAGGTGGTTCATCGAAAGTTGAGCTAATTACTTCAGCATTAACGTGGCGTTCCATATCCGTTACTTCTTCAGGTCTTTCATCGATAAGTAATACTATTAAGTGAACTTCAGGATGGTTTTTTGTTATGCTGTTTGCAATCGTTTGAAGTAAAATTGTTTTACCGCTTTTCGGCGGAGAAACGATAAGACCTCTTTGTCCTTTTCCAATAGGAGTAAATAAATCCATGATTCTCATTCCGTATTCACCGGGAGCAGTTTCAAGATTTAATTTTTCGTTAGGATATAAAGGTGTAAGGTTATCAAATAATATTCTGTCTCTTATTGTATCAGGGCTCTCGAAGTTTACTGCTTCTACTTTTAATAGAGCAAAAAATCTTTCGCCTTCTTTAGGAGGACGAACCTGGCCGCTGACTGTATCACCGGTTCTTAATAAGAATTTTTTTATCTGTGAAGGTGAAACATAAATATCGTCAGGTGAGGGAAGATAGTTATAATCTACTGAGCGTAAAAATCCGTATCCGTCGGGCAGTACTTCAAGTACACCGACTGCATAAGCAAATCCGTCGTTCTTAGTCTGAGCTTCGATAATTTTGAAAATCAGTTCCTGTTTTTTTAAATCACTGTAACCTGCGACTCCAAGTCCTTTGGCGATGTCGATAAGTTCAGCAACTTTTTTTGATTTTAAATCAGTAACGTTTTTTGACTTTGCATCAGGCGTAAATCCATTTGAAGAAGATGCGGGTTTAGTTCTTGTATCTGTTGTTTTCGTATCCATTGGTTAGTTTTGAATATCCTTTAGCGGGATTAAAATGATGGGGTAATAATTTATAAAATTATAAAATAGATTTTTTTATTGGGCGATTAACAAATCTTAAAATTTAATAAGTAAGAAAGTAATAGATGAGTTAATTGATGTTAGACTAAAACTATCACAAAACCTTAATAATTTCAAGGGATAAAATTACTCAACCTTCAATTTTCTTAATTCGCAGAAAACCGAAATAAGCTGCGGTTATCAATGCTCCTATTGATGAAACTGCAAATGTTATCCCCGGCGTAAAGCTGCTCCATAATAAACCTGCAAAAGCGCTTGCCAGCATCGCAAAGATACTATTGAAAGAAAGAAAAAATCCTAAAGCAGTACCTGTTTGATTTTGTGGAACAAGATTGGTTATCCAGGCTTTCGAAATTCCTTCCGAAGATGCAGCAAAAACTCCGTAGATTATGAAAGCTATAACAATAAATACGAAACTAAGTTCCATCGACATCATGAAGTACACCACAGAAAATAATATTAGGCTTGCAATAAAAACTATTTTCATCCCCAACTTATCTGCCAGTATACCTATGGGATACGAAGCTATAGCATATATAAAATTATAAAAGATATACGCGCCGATAACATAAGTATCGGCATAGCCTAAGGATTTTATTTTTAATAATAAAAAAATATCCGAGCTGTTCATCAATGCAAAGAATAAAAATCCGATAACTATTTTTTTGTATTCGGCTGGAGAAGTTTTCCAGTACTTTAAAAACGAAAGAAAATTATAGTTAACTTTTTCAACGCTTGGAATAATTCCTTTCTCTTTAATTAAAAACGTCAAGAGCAAACCAACCATTCCCGGTACAAATGCAATAAAGAACATAGTAGTGTAATCATCAGGTCTGTAGTAAAGATAAACGAGCGCAAAAATAGGTCCTATAAAAGCGCCTGCCGTATCCATTGCTCTGTGCATTCCGAAAACTTTTCCTTTATTCTCTTTTGTCGTCTCACCAGAAAGCATTGCATCACGCGCTGAGGTGCGCAAGCCTTTACCGAATCTATCCAGAGTGCGTGATAAAAATATCCAGGCAGGATAAATAAAAATTGCCATCATCGGCTTTGCAAGCGCGCTGAGAAAATATCCGCTTTGTATAAATATTAATCTTTTTCCTGAGGCATCTGAAAGCTTACCAAAATATCCTTTGCTTAGTCCGCTGGTTACATCTGCAAGACCTTCAAGCAATCCGATAAGAAAAATGGAGAAGCCGATATTTTTTAAATAGACGGGAAGAATGGGGTACAGCATCTCACTGGCAATATCGTTGAACAGACTGACAAAGCAGAGTATCCATACCGTTCTTGTGAAGATTTTAGAAGCCAAAGTGAAATGTGTTTCTAAAAAGTACGGAAGGTCTATTTAATATGTAATGTAATATTCTAGTTAGTAAAGATCAGAGTGATTACGAGAAGTGATATACCTACAACAAGCAGAATTTTTTCCTTTAAAAATGGTGTTTCCCTTAAGCCATGTTTACTGTAATTAAAGTCGTCTAAATTTGTTTTCATTTTGGGGTTATCTTTTTAAAAATAGCGGGCACGAAAAAATTCTGCACCCGCTATCTATCTTATTTAATTTATTTAACCAGAACCATTTTCTTAGAAACGGATTCTTTGTCGGTCTGAATTCGGTAGATATATAACCCACTTGCAAATTCTGTACCATTAAATTGAATACTATAGTAACCCGCCGTTTTTAATTCGCCATTAATCAGTGTCGATACCTCTCTTCCTGTGAGATCATATACTTTCAGCAATACTTTAGTATCTAAAGGCAGAGAAAAGTTTATTTTAGTAGTCGGGTTGAACGGATTAGGATAATTTTGTCCAAGCTCAAATTTAGATGGAATCCCTGCTTCAACTATGTTAACTGAATTTTTAGTGTACTTTAAAATTAAAACACTGCTTGGAGTTAGAGAAAATTTTCCCGTACTATCCGCTGTAATATTGTTCTCTATTATTGTTTCAGCTGTTGGACCTGAAGCAGTCAGAATTTTTGATTCCGTCAGGTTGTAACCTGTTAATCCGCTTAATTGAAGAGGAACAGTGTTTATTAAATCGCGGTTGACTGAAATTACATTTACATTCGAAAGTGATGCTGTAGCAAATGCTCCTGTTCTTACAGCATAAGCGTTTCCGTCACTTCCTGTTGGGGAAGAACTTGCTACTGAAATGGATTTTTCCAAAATAACATTGGATAATTTTTTATAGATCTGTGCAGCAGGCATCAAAGTATAATTACCAAATGAATTTATTCTGATTGGATGATATACTGCAGGGGATAGTCCATAAATCCAAAAATTTACGCGTTCAACATTACTAATTTGACTCATCAAAAGAAGGAAATCCACACAAAGATTTGCTCCCTGCCACTGCATGGCTAAATTTTCTTGTTGTATAGTTGGATTATCAGGAATATTATGCGCATAGTCACCCAAAACAATTTTCAAACCATGTCTGGCCATAGTATCTGATAAAACTTTTAAAACGCTCTCAACATTTGAAACTCGAGACCCTCCGACAGTTTCATTCGGGAAAAAATGAGGGGAAATTCCGTATATTTTACCCTGCGCCACTAATGAGCTATTTTTAATTGTCTTATTCCATCCGGAGTTTGCATTTCCAACTGTCGGCAAAGTAATTCTTATAGTCGGGTCAGCTGCACGCATTGAATCAATTATGGGAGTTACTGCTCTTAAAAAATTTGCGCATCCTGTATCGGTCTGGCCATACTCTTGGGTAGTCCACGGTTCATTTCCAATATTCCATATTTTAATCCCGTAAGGCAATGTTCTTCCGTTTGAATCGCGCTTTGCAGCCCAGTCAATTCCTCCATTTACATTGGAACCATCGTGTACTGAGTTTGCATATTCAACCCAATCCGCATTCCACCTTGCACAATCAAGTATAGTTGAAGTAGTATAGATTGGAACCATTATTTGCGTATTTAAGGGAGACATTCCCCTGTTAATGGACATAGCCATAAACTCATCAAATCCAAAAATAACAGGCTGAGAAGGACCAAGTGGACCCAGCAAATTTTGAGGAGGTCTTGAAGCGGCCGGCAAGCCGATAGATCTTTTCCAGTCAAAACCAAAAGATATTCCATTTCCCGGATATCGAAGCGAGTAAATCGGGAAATCACCGAAAATAGTTTCCAGCCCTGAAACAATAGTTCCGTTCGTATTAAAATAGCCGATGGGACCGGAATTTCCAAGCATGCCCGTTCTCGAATCAAAAGTAATCCCTAATAATAATTTTGTGTTTGGATTAACAACTGTATTCAAATCCAAAACAGCTGTTGCGTTTTGGGGCTTGGATTCATTACAAAGCAGCAAAAAAAATAATACTAATATTAATAAAGAACAAAGCTGCGTTGATTTTAAATTTATATTTTTAATCATGCGGGGATATTAATTAAAAAATTTCTATTTAAGAAACACTGTATAACTAAAAAAATTATTATTTAACCAAAACCATTTTTTTAGAAACAGATTCTTTATCAGTCTGAATCCTGTAAATATATAATCCGCTTGCAAAACCGCTTCCGTTAAATTCAACACTATAGTATCCTGCCGGTTTTAATTCGCCGTTAACCAGTGTTGATAACTCCCTGCCTGTAAGGTCATATACTTTCAGCAATACTTTAGTATCCAAAGGAAGAGAAAAGTTTATTTTAGTGGTCGGGTTGAACGGATTAGGATAATTCTGACTTAACTCAAATTTAGCCGGAACACCTATTTCAACTTCATTCTGCAAATCATAATATTTGTAGTTACCGTTGTAATCAATTTGCTTCAGTCTGTATTTATATTTTGCCGTTGCAAGATTTTTATCCTCAAATGAATAACTCATGGGATTTGTAGTTGTGCCTGCTCCGTTCACAAATTTTATTTCACTCCATGTCAGTTCAGTATTGCCTGAATTGGCCCGCTCAATTGAAAATCCTTTATTATTTGATTCACTTACAGTGCTCCAGTTCAGCTGTACATTATTTTTATTTACGGATGAAAGAAAAGAAGCTAACTCAACAGGCAACGGAGTTGTATTGGATGTTTGTGAATCATCAGTTAACAGATCAACCGCTGCAAAATTTGTTGCAAAGGCAGAAGGAGCATTTCTTAAATTATCAAATCTTCCCGCCGTTAAAAATCCTGATGCTGCATTATCAATTGTAATGTTTGCTGTTCCGTTAGCATTGAGTACGAGCCATTTTAACTGGCAAACTTCTCTGTATGTATTTGTAACTACAAAGCCGCTGTCAGGGTCGCCTGAACCAATCAGTTCATCCGGAGTACTCCATCCGCTTGAGTTTATCGCGGCTGATAGTGCTAACGGTGAAATCAGATATGCGCTATCTGAACCGACTGCAGTTTTCTGGCGGATAGATGAACTATATCCTTTCGCAATTGTAGTCCCGGTGAATACTATACCGAGATTTGCTGTATTAAGACTTCTTATATTAGCAAAGCTTGAGGCTGACCAGCGCACTCTGATTGTGCCCTGATTAATTGCAAAATCAGATCCGCCTGCCCCGGTCCATCTCACCTGAAGGGAGATTCTAAGTGTATCAGGACCCTGTTTTAAAATTTGTGTTCTATACTGAACGTTCCATTGGCTGTAAGCATTACAAAAAAAGAAGAGAATGCTCAGTGTTAGAAGAATTTTTTTCATAGTTGTTATATTAAGTTTATTATTAATTATTAAACTTAATCCTTTATCGGGGTTCTATCGGGATTAAGGTCTTTATTTTATTTTGAAATTAACATATAAAAATTCTGCTTTTACATTTTTTATCGTTTAAGGATGATTGGTCTGATGACCGAATCCTGTATTGAATACAGTGAAATCGTTTCCGTTAACAGTTCCATCGCCGTTAAGGTCTGAGTTTATATATCCGCTCTGTCCGAAATTCTGATTGAAAACCGTGAAATCATTTCCGTTTATTGTGCCGTCCTGATTTATATCTCCGCTGTACATACACCATCTGCCGTTTATAGAAATCAATTCTCCTCCGTATACATTTCCCGGACCGGCGAGGAAATTATAATTAGTTGTGCTTCCCTGTGAAAATGCTCTTGGAATATTCGACCAAACCGACAAAGAATTTCTGTGCTTTACTTCGATGTAATAAGAACTATTAAGCGCATTAGCAAAGTATGTTGTAGAAAATCCGAACTGATTTACATAGCCTATCGCAGAATCCACTTTAGTATATGGAGCAGTTGAATTTCTAAGAATATACCTGATAGTATCCGTAGGCTGATTTGAACCTGTCCAGAATCCTCCCTGGTTAGCAGTGCCGTTAAAAGTCATTAAGTTAGGCTTTGCAACCATATTATTAAACTGAAGCCCCCAGGCATATACCATTCCTGTATCGCCGTTAATTCCGTCATTTACACGCAGCTTCCAGTTCCCCTGCATATTCTGCTGAGATAAAACCGAGATTAAGTTAGTTGAAGGTTTTATATTTGGTAAAAAAGATGTGTACCGCCCGCTAATTATAGATGAATCAGCCTGGTCGTTAAAAACTGTGACAAATTGTCCACGCTGAATACTTGTACTGCCTTTTATCATTTCAACAGAATCTCCGGAAGGAGAAATAAGATATACCGATAAATCCTCTTCGTAGGAGTGATTCAATGCCAGAAAGACATTTACATCCAATATTCCCCGGCAATAAGGAATATTAATAGTGTCATACTTTGAAGAACCTAAAGTCCCTGCCGCAGGGATTCTGAAATTTTTATTTGAAAGATACCACGCATTCGGAAAACTAAAATTATCTGCCTTCAACAGAGGAGAAATCGGGAAATTTTTTGATGTTGAAACATAATGGGAAGAAAATTCGGCACCGTTTCTGAAATACAGTCGTGGAGATAGTCCGTTATTGTTTTCAAGATACCCGTCAAAATTATAACAAACCAATTCAAAGGCTGAAGACCTGTTGCCCAAATCCATTGCTCTGTACAAGTAATTATTTATCTGCTGCTGTGATTTTATGTAAGCTGATATTCTAAGTTCGTCGATGTATCCTTTAAAAAAATAACTCGAGAATGACTGTCCGACGTAAAAAGAATCTGTACTGTTGATAATATTACCTTGGGCATTAGTTCCTGAACCGGCAGGAATTCCGTTTATATAATAATTGAAGTTTCCGTTCGATGCATCATAGGTAAATGCAACATGAGTCCATTGATTTACAGGCGCTATTGCATCAAGAGCCGAAGGAAAACTTATATTTCCGTTTATGGTTGCATAAATTGAATTATCAGAGCCAAGGCTTAGACGGTAGTTTACACCGGATGTACCTTTGCATAAAATTGTCCCTACATCGGAGAATGCGCCGGAGTAATTTTTCTCGGGATAAACCCATGCTTCCAGTGTAACAGCAGTCGTCGGGCTAAGGCTTGAATGGTCTGCAGCCGATAAATACTGACCCGAACCATCTAAGTGAATGCTTTGATTTGGATAAGTTGTAACGGAAGGCCGCTGGCTCAGATCGAACGCTGTTACATTATTATTGTTTATGATATGATTATAACGTGAGCGGTCACTCACATAAAATGGAGTACCTGAATTATCTGCATCCTGAAATGTAACAGATAAAATACACTTATTGTAGTAGCTCGATGCATTTCCCCATGCAGATAAAGGAGACCTGAAATTTTGCATTACATCTGCAGGATAAAATTCTCCGACCCATATTCTTACATCGTCAAGGCCTCCATTAACTATATGACTAAAACTTGGAGAGCCAAAACCACCTATAAACAAAGAATCAGCAGAGCTTCCTAAGGTTGCTGATTCAAACAACTGCAAATCTCTTTTTATAGCAACGCCGTCAATATATAATTCTCTTACTTTTGCAAATTGAGATTGATTTAGAGTAGTATCACGGGCAATAGCTGCGACATGATACCATCTGTTTGCAGATAAATTTACACTATATGTTAAATCACTTACTCCGGCAACAGCGTTGTTGGTTCGAAAATATAATTGATTTGAGCTATAGGCAATTCTGTAGTCAGCATTGCCTTTATCCATGAAAATATATGAACCGTTTGGATTTGCTAAATTTACCCAGCATTCTATCATTATTTCACTAATGTTATTAAACTCCGAAGCATTGGGAGTCGATAAATATGTATATGGCTGAATCGCAGAGCCGTTAAATTTCCCGGCTTGATTCCAGCTTAGCTGGGCAAATGAAATTCCGCTGCTGAACAAAATGGAACATAAGGAGAAAAGAATATATTTTGAAAATTTATTTATCATTTGATTTTTTTCTTCTCCGGTGCGGGTTTATCTTTAATTATTAATTTTATTGGTTTCTCTTTTTTATCCGTAATACTTTTCTTACCATTTCTTTTTTTCTCCCCAAGCTTTTCCAGATAATACATTGCCCAATACACCGACATAAAATTTCTAAAAATTAGATTTGATAATATTTTTGTTTTAAATTGTTTCATATCGGGTATTACTTTTATTTTGAAAATTATAGATAGCTGCTTGGAAAAATTATCGGGTATTGAATTATAAAAAGTATTGTTTAAATGGAGGCTGTCCGGTTCTTTGTCTCAATCCCCGATAAAAATAAAGAAAAGGCCGGGCAGCCTGCCATAGTTATCCCCAAAATCTTATGTCATTATTTTGTTTTGCCTGCCCGGTTTAAGATTTTTCCCGGTTTTTGAATCAAAGAATTTTTTCACGTTCATATTCAATTTTCATTTGCAACTGTTACGAAAATATGATGAACAGTCCTGCTTAACAAAGAGACTTTTTTTATTTTGTTTAAAATTTTTACTTTAAAATGAGGGAAAAAATTGAAAAATAGGCTAAATATAAAGTTTTTTGACTCATTTTTAAGTTTGAATTGTTTTAATATTCAATTGTGGAAAAAAAACTTCAATTGTTTTTAGAAATTTAGATGAGAAAGACAAATCTTATAAATATTCTCTCAAACTTTACTCCTAATGAAATGAAAGAGATGGGTGATTTTCTCACGTCCCCCTATTTTAACAAGAATAAAAAAGTAATTGAACTTTTTTCCCTTCTGAAAGACCTGTATCCTGACTTCAATACACCGAAAAGTGATAAGGAAATTGTTTATAAAAAGTTGTATCCGGGGAAGGAATATAACGACGGTATAATGAGGCTGATGATACATTCTTTAAATATACTTTGCGAAGATTTTATCTCGATAAGTAAATTTCAGGCAAGTTTTTATTTGAAAGACAGATTTTTACTGGAGTACTATGTGCTCGATAAAAAGGCACCGAAGCTATTTGAAAGAAAATATAACTCCATAAAAGAAAAAAATTCAAAAATAGAAATCAAAGATGCCGATTTTTATCTCAACGAATATGAAGTAGAAATTTTAGCAGGGAAATATAAATTTTTGATCGACGATAATATTTTAAACGTTACCGATCTGCCAAAACATGAGTATTTCAGAAAAACCGAATATCTTAAAAATAATTTTTTTATTACCATTTTAAATCAGTATCGATATTTACTGAATGCACAATCGCTCTATAATGTAAACTATGAAGATGACTTCCGTGAAGTTGTGCTGGAGTATCTGAACAAACATCCTGATTATATGAAAATTCCTATTTTAAAGCTTCATTATCTGGAACTGTGTTTACTTCTTAAAGACGATGAAAAATACTATAATGAGTTAAAGAAACACCTGATTGATAATTTTTATTCTTTCAGCTGGCTTGAAAGGTTTAGCACTATTTGTATTTTGGAAAACTTCTGTCTGGCAATGATATATAGAGAAAAAGAACAGTATTATGAAGAGAAACACTCTCTGCATAAGTTCATTCTGGAAAGGAAATTGTTTTCTAAAGTTGAAGGCGGGAAAATGACTGACACTGATTTTCAGAATATTGCAGGTATGGGAATGAATCTTGGCAAAATCGAGTGGGCAGAAGATTTTATTAACGAGTACAAGGAATACCTTGATGAAAAAGATAAAAGTAATGTGTTAAATCTTTGTTATGCAAGATTAAATCTTCACAAGAAAAATTTTGACAAAGCACTTTCATATATTAATGAAATAAAAGAAATTGATAATGTAAATTACAAAATAAGTAAAAAATGTATCACACTTGAAATTTTTTACGAGCAAAATCTTATTGTCGAAGCATTTGGATATATCGATAATTTCAAACATTTCATTTCAAACGACAGACTGATAACTGATACTGAAAAAGAAAGAATGTTAAAATTTATAAAATTTGTAAACCTTCTATTAAAAATAAAAAGTAAAAATGATGTTTCTGAATTATACATTTTAAAAAAGGAAATTGAAAACACAGAGAATGTTTATAAGAAAAAATGGTTTTTTGAAAAAATAGCTGAACTTAAAGAAGGATAGGTTTATAATAATGCATAAAAGTAACCTTATAGAGCTACTGAAGGTTTTTACACCAAAAGAATTTAAAGAGTTGGGAGAGTTTGTGAATTCTCCATTTTTCAATAAAAATGAAAATGTAATAAAACTCTATAATTACATTAAAAAGTATTTCCCTGATTTGGAAAATGTTAATCTGAAAAAGAGAAAAGTTTATGAAGTGATGACAGGTGAAGATAATTACAGCGACGGATTTATGCGGTCCGTAATTTTTAATTTAAGTAAACTTACCGAAGAATATTTATCTGCAAAAAGTTTTCCGCAAATTGAAAAAGATATTACCTATCTCGATTTGTTATTCAGACGGCCGGGAGCCGATAAGTTGTTTGAAAAAAAGTTCAAACAGGTTTATGAATCATTTGGCAACGAGAATAACAAAGACCAGTTCCATTATTACTGCCTTTACCGTTTGCAGGCTTTGCTGATGTCGTATAACTCGAAAAACCGAGCATTTCTGAATATAAAAGATTTTCATGCAGATGATGAGATAAACACATTAGATTCACTTCTTACTTTTTACCTGCTGGCTGCCCTGCCTGAATACAGGTTCTTTCATAATCAAACTCGTGTTATTAACATAAACATTGAATTCAACTTTCTGGATGAAATACTAAATTTTTTAAAAAGAAGCGGCTTTTATAAAAAAAATCCGGAACTCAATTTATTTTACAATGAAATTCAGCTTATAAAAGAAAATGATGAAAAATATTTTTATGAACTTAAAGAGTTTGCAAAAAAAGAAATTGATAATTTCAGATTTGGAATTAAATTTAACGCAATTGGTTTACTGGCAAATACAGCAATAACACTATACTATGAAGGCAATGATAAATTTTTGAATGAACGATTTGAGATATACCAACTGATACTTGAGAAAGGATTATATAAAAAATTTGAAACAAGTTATTTTGATGACATGCTCTTCAAGAATATAGTTTCAACAGGGCTGCAGCTCAATAAAGTAGAATGGACAGAAGAGTTTTTAAGAGAATATATCGATAAAATAAATCCTGATGATAAGGATAATGCTCTGAATTTAAATCTTGCCCGTTTAAAATTTTATAAAAAGAATTTTACAGAAGCCCTGGAGCATTTAAGCATAATAAAAAATGTAAATCATATTCATTATAAAACTGAAATAAAAATATTAACTTTAATGATTTATTATGAACTGTCTATGAGTAATGATGCAATGGCGGTAATAGATAGCTACAGGCATTTTTTATCAAATGACACCTTAATTCCGGAGTTAAGAAAAGAAAGAAATTATAACTTTATAAGAATTGTGAACGACTTAATAAAATCGAAGGAAAACAGGTCGCTGAAAGCAGCCTATGATATTGAGCACGAAATAAAAATTACACCGAATACCTATGAAAAAGAATGGCTTCAGCTTAAAACCGAAGAATTAATAAAGGAGTTAAAATGAAAGAAAAACTTTCCGCACCGGAAGTAAGAGTACTTGGCTGCCTAATAGAAAAATCTTTAACGACTCCCGAATACTATCCTCTAACCCTGAATGCTTTAACAAATGCATGCAATCAGAAAAGCAACAGAAACCCTGTAGTAGAATATTCCGAAGAAGAAGTAAAGGACGCCTTAAGCTCATTAACGCAGAGAGGATTTGCCGGCAAGGTAATTTCAGAAGGAGCGCGCGCTATAAAATACAGATATGTACTTCCCTATCCATTTATGCTGAATGAAAAAGAGCTTCCTTTAATATGTGTTTTACTTCTGAGAGGCGCGCAGACATCCGGGGAGTTACGAACAAGAACAGACCGTATGTATGACTTTCAATCGCTTGAAGAAGTCGAAAGTGTTTTAGCTCAGCTTAACACAAGGGAAACCGGTGCATTGGTAAAAACACTGGAAAGAATGCCCGGACAAAAAGAAAACAGAGTAGTGCATTTACTTGGCGATGATGAAGTTGAAAACAGTTATATAAAAACGGAGAAAAAAGATGAGCCGGATAAGACTCAGGCAGTAGAAGAAGAAATTACTAATTTAAAAGAACAAGTAAAAAGGCTGGAAGAAAAGCTGGATAACTTTATAAAACAGTTCAAATAAAATTATGTATACAAGCACCCTCATAGAAATATTTAAAAATTTTACACCCAAAGAAATAAAGGACTTCGAAGATTTCGCTGCATCTCCTTATTACAATAAGAATAAAAACGTTGCAGCTTTATTCAAGCTCGTCAAATCAGAGTATCCCGATTTTTCAAAGGGAAATCTCACCAAAGAAAAAATTTATAAAAAAATATATCATAGCGCAAAGTATAATGACGGAACGATAAGGCTGCTTATGTTCTATCTTCAGGAAGTTGCTGAGAAATTTATTTCTGTCAGAAACTTTGAAAGCAGATCTTTCTCCTATGAAGAACATCTATTATGGGGGCTGAATGAACATAATCTTTCAAAGGTATTTGAAAAAAGCTATAAACCAATTCTCAAAAAACTGAATAGCAGCAAAAAACAATACGCAGATTACTATTATAAACGATTTACAATAGAATACGAAAATCTTTCTCACATGGCGAAAGTGCATTTTGATAGAGACGAAAAGTATATTCAGAAAAGCAACGTAACTGATGTATTTAACAGCCTTACGCACTCATATCTTATACGAACTTTTAAATACTATCTGTACTTTCTGAATATAAGAATGAAATTTAATGTTACTCAGAAATTCAAAGTTTTTGAAGAGCTTATATACAGGCATAATCCCGAAGAATATGAAAGTGTTCCTCTTGTTAATATGTATTACTATTGCCTTATGATGACTTTAAGACCTGAAGATGAAGAGAATTTTTATAAGGCAAAAAAACTATTATTTGAAAAAGAAGAAACATTTTTAGATGAAGATTATGTTGAGTTTTATATCAACCTTGAAAACTACTGCAAGCGAAAAGCGAAAATCGGGATGCTGCACTATCAGGAAGAGCTATTTGAAATTTTTCAATCTCAAATCGAAAAGAAGGCTTACAAATTCAGGGATATGATGCCTGACTTATTTTATAAAAGCGTTGTTGATATAGGTCTTCGACTTAAAAAATATGACTACGTTAAAAAATTTATTTCACATTACAAACACGAACTCCCCGAACAGTACAGAGAAAACACATACCTGCACTGCCTGGGTGTATATGAATTCGCTGTTGATAATTTTGAGAAATCACTTGAACTTATTTCAAAAGTAAAGTTCGATGAGATTTATCAAAAGCTCGATATTAAATGCCTGCTGAATGCTTTGTACTTTGAGCTTAACCTTGATTCAACTCTGGAATCTTCCATGGATACATTCCGTCACTTTTTAAAAAACGATAAACTAGTACCCCCTAATCGCAAAGAACAGTTTTCGATTTTCAATAAAAACTTAGCCAAACTTGTAAAACTAAGAAAAAAACCGGAGCAGGAAGAGCTTGAGCTTTTCCACGATAACATTCTCTCGGGCAATTACTACAATAAGGAATGGCTGCTAAGCAAAGCATCGCAGCTTATCGAACAAAACAAAAAATAGCTTACTAAGGATGCGCGTTCTGCTTGCCGAAACTTGAAGAGATGGCTGTGAAGTCATTCCCGTTAACATTATTATCGCCGTTAAGGTCTGCGCGCAAGTAACCTGTCTGCCCGTACTGCTGGGAAAATATTGTGAAATCATTTCCGTTCACAAATCCATCCTCGTTAAGGTCTCCGCTGATAAGACAGTACTTCCCGTTTTTAAGAATCATACTATTGCCAAATGCCTGCGACTGTGCCGTAGTGAAATTGTATGCCATTGAAGTTCCTGCTGCATAAATTTCTCCCCCGGACTTTGACCATGTTTCAAAAGCGTTCCTGTATTTCACAGAAAAATAATGAGTTCCGGATGGTGTAGAATTAAAAAATGCTGTGCCTGAAAAAGTAATTGTATCTAATAAAATTTTAGATGAATCTAATATTGCATAAGGCGCAAATGAATTTCTCAGGTAAACAGTAACTGTATCTCTTTTATTCAGAGTGTTAGAAGATGTATTATATAATCCCTCGACTATAGCAGTAATGTTTATAGATGATGCAAGAGGATTTATTCCCGCTGTCCAGTATGAAAACGCATCAATGCCTGAGTATGTAATCTGATTTGCTTCTAAATTTTTTGCTCCTCCTATTGTAGTCCAGTTAGTTCCGGCATTAGTAGAACGGAATAAAGACAACAGGCTTTCGTTCAATCCGTTCAGTTCGGAGTCATCATAATGATAAGTAAGCGTTGCATTTAGATTACTGTTATTCGCAGGTGAAATATTATAATATCTCTTTATGCTTCCGCTTCCGTTTATTGTGTATGTTGTAAAGCCGCGGGATATATTTGTAGCTCCTAAATTTGCTTCAGAAGTTATAGTTGCTCCCAGACCGGCAACATTTACGCTTACCGGACTTGTTAAAGTGCGCACTGCTGATATTGTACCTGAAGTTCCTTTTACAACAGCGCCGTTGTTTTCTAACAAATAACCTGTTGTACCCAATAAAACATTCGAGCTGCCTGCGTTAAGAAATCCGGAAAGAATTTTCAAAGTATCATCAACTGTTAAACTACCCGAAGTAATTGAAACTCCGGCAGAATTATTTATGATAAGTCCCTTATATGTTAAACCTGTTATAATATTCTGCGCTGCCGCTCCGTTATATTCTATATAGCTGTTATTCATATTCAGTGTACCCGAACTACTGAAGTTAGTACCGTTCAGGGAAGCCTTATATCCGTTAAGATTAAAAACAGCTCCCGAGTTTACAAAGACATTTTTAAACTGAACATTAGATGCAAGTGATACATTGCATCCGCTTAGAAAAGTACAACTATTATTAAATGCACCGCTACCTGATAAATTGGTAATTGAATCGAACTGAACATTTACAGAAACTGTACCGTCATTTACCCATGAAGCTCCGTTATAAGTTAACAAACTATTGCCTGTAACAAAACTGTTAGCGGGCACAACTATATTTCCATAAGAAGTAAATAAACCGTTTATACTGAGAGTTGTATTGTTCGTTAAATTAATCGTTCCGTTATTCACACCAGTAGTCGAAGATATTCCCCCTGCATTTATATTTACTATGGAATTATTGGTAAAGAAATTTATAATAGAAGTAATATTCGCTGTAGTTTTATTTATCGTTCCGTTATTAATAATTAAGGGGGAAAAAGAAGGTGCACTAGGTGTACTAATATTAAATATATTATTGTTAAGAAAAGTACCTGAACTTGATATACTGCTTGCAGTCCAGTTAAATGTTCCGTTGTTAATAAATTTCCCTATGATAAAAACACCGTTAGTAGTATTTAATGTACATGAAGCGGATGATTTTAAAACAAATACAGATGAAGAAATTCCTCCGTTAGTCCATGTCAGTGAATTACTTACAAATATCGAATCCGTTCCGGCAATTGTCCCTGCAAGGTCCAAATTATTAAACGAGTAACTTTTACCTGTATTAAAATTCACAACACCTGCTGCACCGATTGTAAGATTACTCCCTATGCTTCCAATTGTAAGTCCGGAAGAAAAATTAGTTGTCCCCCCTGAGCAGCTGAAATTTCCGATATTTGTTAATGTTATGCCTGAATTAAAATTTGCGCTTCCGAAAATTACATTCGTATTGCCGGTAATATTATAAACACAATTAGAAGTAAAATTCACTGTCGGCAGCCCCGCTGTTACATTCCCTGCACCGCTTATATTTGCAGAAACATTTTGTGTTGCACTGCCTCCGCTTCCTGCGCCGAAACTGATTGCAGCGCCGGAAGAGATGTTAACAACGCCTGAGATTGAGAATGTTCCCGAGTTAGGAATTAAAAGCAAGGTACCTAAGTTTATATTAATTGTTCCGGTACTGTTTAATCCCCCTGAGTAAAATGGTGAGCTTATTGTAGTTTTATTTATAGTTCCGTTATTATTAAATACAGGATTCCATGTCGGAGTAAAAGTAGTTGAGAAATTTGTTACATTGTTATTATTTACCGGACCGCTTCCGAATACGCTTCCTTGCATCCATGTTAATGTCCCGCTGTTATTTACAACTTTATTTGCTGTAAATCCGCTTCCATTGATATCCATTACAGAACCGGGAAGTAAATTAAACGGTCCGCTTCCGGAAATTCCTCCTCCGGTAAAAGTTGCGCTTCCGGAAACTATAATTGTATCAATCCCGCCGATTGTTCCATTTACATTAATTGAAGAAAAAGTAAGTGTTCTGCCTGAGTTAAAATTTACTACACCGCCAACATTAAGTGTAAGAGATGTTCCGATTGTATACGAAGTCAATCCTGATTGAATATTGATTGTTCCGGTGCTGCTATTGATTGTTCCAATATTAGTCAGAGTCATCCCTGTATTGAAATTTATAGTACCGCTGTATGTTCCTAAATTTCCTGTGAGATTGTAAACACAGCCCGGTAAAAAATTTACATTTGTAGTATGCCCATAGAAGTTTCCTGCACCGGAAATATTAGCTGTTATATTGTATGTTCCGGAAGAAGTATTTCCTAACTGTAGAGATGCGCCGGAAGAAATGTTAACCGTTCCCGCTATGGTTTGTGAGCCATTGTTTGAAAAAGGCATCAATGTAGAATTTGTGATATTCAGAATAGCTGAATTTGCATTCGTAAATGCGCCATTAAATCCACTTACGAAAACTGATCCTTTGTTTAATGTTCCATTATTAGTAAATGCCGGTGAGCAGCTGTT
The DNA here is from genome assembly GCA_937974175.1 of uncultured Ignavibacteria bacterium. Taxonomy (GTDB): domain Bacteria; phylum Bacteroidota; class Ignavibacteria; order Tepidaquicellales; family Tepidaquicellaceae; genus JAFDZO01. Next base: position 191,300 of record CALJIG010000120.1, on the reverse strand, counting down.
TGCATTACCGGTCATGTTAAAAATAGAATTATTTATAACATTTCCATTTCCTACAATACTTTGATTAGACCAGTTAGTTGTTCCATTATTTATAAAGGTTTTATCTAATGTAATACCGTTATTGAAAATTGCTGCTACTCCACCTTGCTTCAATGTAATTGGACCGCTTCCTGATAATGCACCCGATGAAAACCAGATCGAGTCACTCACAAAAATACTGTCAGACCCCGTTATAGTGCCTGTAGTAAAAAATTTCTGGAATTGAAAAGTCGTTCCTGTATTACTATTTAATACGCCTCCTAATGTCGCTCTGAAAATCGGACCATAAGCACCTATTGTCAGTCCGGCAGGGAGATTTATAGTTCCTCCTGCCGGAGTAATATTGCCGATATTGGTTAATGTCATGCCGGGTGTAAAATTCATTGCACCGATTAAAGCCGTTGTAGTGCCGGAAATATTATAAATGCACGAAGTAGAAAAATTTACATTTGAAGAAAAACCTGTAACTGTTCCGGCTCCTGAAATATTTGCATTCACTGTATAAGTATTAAATGAATTATTGCCGAACTGCAGATTGCCTCCTGAACTGATATTGAATATTCCATTAATTGCTGACAAAGAAGGAGGATTTAAAAGAAGACCGCCTGATTGAATATTTACAGTGCCTGCATTCTGAAATGCGCCTGATAAAAAATTCGTATTGTTAGTGGTTTTAGTATATGTTCCATTATTTGTAATTCCTATGGCATAAGTTGCACCGAAAGCACATTCATTTAAAAAAATATTGTTATTAATCAATGTGCCTGTTCCTGTGATACTTCCTGTAGTCCAGTCAAACGTGCCGCTGTTATTTACCGTTCTGTTAATCGCTACAGTTCCTGAATTATAAAAAATACTGCCTGAACTTATATTGAGAGCGCCCGGTCCTGTAAGAGTTCCCTGCGTCATAATCATAGTAGCGCCGCCCGATAAATTTACATCTCCGTTTCCTGTTATCGTGCCTGTAAGGGTCAAATCGGTTAAAGCGCCGTTACCGATATTCAAAGAATTTCCTGCATTTAGATTAAGCGTTCCTCCAAGGATAAACTGATCTATTGACGCACTTACATCCAGAGTAACAGTATTATTAAATGGAATAGTAATGACATTAGAACCGGCATGCGGATAACCACTTGTAGATCTCCAACCGACTACTGCACCGCCTGTAGTATCTCCATTGTACCGCTGCCAAATAAGAGTATCGCTCCAGTTACCGTTATTTATGCTTCTAAAATCATCCTGCTGCTGAGCGAATGAAGTTTGTAAAAATAAAATCACAAAAATTGCTATCAGGGAGAAGATTAGCAATTTTTTCAGAATAAATTTAAAAATGAGTTGTTGTAACATATCGAGTATTATATAATTGTTTCATCGAAAATATAAACATAGGTCACTTCAATCAAAGAAGGTTTTTCTTTAATGTTTATAATTTTAACGACTAAAATACCCTGAAATGCTTTTTACAAACTGATTTTGAGTGATTTTCAAATAAAAATTGTTTTACATTTTGCTCTCGGAAAGATTTTTCTGATTGTTTTGTATGGTTTACTTTTTTAGACCATAGTTATGGATGAATACTTTGCTTGCCAAAACTTGCAGAGAACGATGTAAAGTCGTTTCCGTTCACATTGTTATCTCCGTTTAAATCAGCACGTAAATATCCAGATTGACCGAATTGCTGTGAGAAAATTGTGAAGTCGTTACCGTTCACAAAGCCGTCCTGATTCAAGTCTCCGCTTACAATACAGTACATTCCGTTTTTCAGTACAGAACAGTTCCCATAAGATTGTGATTGTGAAGAAGTAAAATTATAGGACATAGAAGTACCTGTGGTATAAATTTCCCCGCCTGATTTGCTCCAAAGTTCCAACGCATTCCTGTATTTTACGGTAATATAATATGTGCCGGATGGAGCGTAATTAAAATAAGCATTCGCAGAAAACGTAACTGAGTCTAACATAATTTTTGCCGAATCAATAATCGCAAATGGAGCAGAAGTATTTCTAAGATAAACAATAAGGCTATCTTTTTTATTAAGTGTATTAGTTTGAGTGTTAAATAAACCGTCAACAATTGCTGTAATATTTACCGAAGCTGCAAGAGAGTTATAAGATGCAGCCCAGTAGGAAAAAGAATTTATTCCACTGTAAGTAATATTGTTGTTGGATGTATCTTTTGTGCCGCCCTGCATACTCCAGTTTGTTCCTGAATTTGTAGATTTATAAAGCGCCAGAAAATTTTTGTTCAGTCCGTTCAGTTCATAGTTATCGTAATGATAAGTCAGTGTTGCATTAAGTCCTGTGTTATTTGCAGGGGATATATTGTAATATCTTTTTATGCCGGGCGCTCCGCCTAATGTGTAAACAGTATGACCACGGCTTATTGTAGTAGAGCCCAGATTTGCTGCCGAAGTAATTGCTGCTCCGAGTCCTGCAATGTTCTCACCTTCCGGCGCATTTAAATTTCTGGTTGTAGATATAGTTCCGCCCGTACCCCTCACAGTGCACGCGGAAGTTTCTCTAAGATATCCGGCATTACCCAGCACGATATTATTCTGATTCAGATTAAGAAAACCCGAAAGTATATTTAAAGTATCATTAATATTAAGTGTACCTGAGATGGATGTGCCTGCCGGATTATTTACAATAAGATTTCCATAATTAATATTTGCCGTAGAGATTGTTTGCCCGGAAGCTGAATTGTATTCAACTGTGCTGTTTGCAGTATTAATAGTTCCGTTATTGGTAATCACTGTTCCCGTACCATTAAAGGAAGCTTTATAACCATTCAGATTAAAAAGTCCGCCGGAATTGATTACAATAGTTTGAAACTGATGATTCGAAGCGAGTGACAAATTTCCGGTATTTAAAATTGTGCATGAAAAAGGATTTATTACTCCTGAGCCGGAAATATTAGTTGCGGAGCCAAACCTTAAAAAATTAAGAGAGACATTTCCGTTATTGGTAAAAATGAGTCCATTATAATTCAAAGTCCCGTTCCCTGTAATATTTGCGTTTGGGTTAAGTACGATAGAACCATCAGAAGTAAATGTACCCGTAATATTAAAATATGCGCCTCCGAAAATATTAATCATTCCGGTATTAATTCCGTTAGCTGAATTTATCGTCCCGGCGTTGATATTGATAACAAGATTATTTGTCATATTTCCGGAAAACGTTGTTGTGTAACCCGTAGTTTTATTTATTGTGCCGTTATTTATTATAGGAATTGAAAAAATATATGCGGCTGAAGTGCTGATATTAAATACACCTTCGTTTTCAAAAGTTCCTGTTCCGATAAATTGATGAGCTCCCCATGTATGGGTTCCTTTGTTTATGTATTTGCCGTTTATTGTTACATAATTTTGATTGTTGATTGCAGTACCCCCGGGCTTCAGGACGCCTACATTGGAAAATCCATTAGCAGTCCAGTTCAGTGTAGTAGTAATAAAAGTTGTATCTGTACCCGCAATAGTTCCGCCTAAATCTATCTGATTGAATGTGTAACTTCTTCCTGTGTTAAAATTTATAGTGCCGCTTGAGAATGACAAATTACTTCCGATACTTCCGATTATAAGTCCCGGAGGAAAGTTAACCGTTGCCCCGGATACTATTAAGTTTCCAAGGTTAGTCAGAGTCATAGCAGAATTAAAATCCATTGCTCCTGTTGTTGCAGTTGTATTACCTGTAATATTATAAACCGAGCCCGGACCAAACGTAACTGACTGTGCGCTTAAGGTAACATTTCCCGCTCCGCTGATAGAACCGGTAATTGTATGTGAAGCAGTACCTGCTGTCTGCCCGATTGTTAATGCGCACAACGAAGCAACATTAAAGCTACCTGAAGATGTATATGAACCCGTATTAGGTAAAATTGATAAACCTCCTCCGGTAATATTTATCGTTCCTGAATTATTACATCCACCCGTTAAAGAATATGTTGTTGTATTTGATTTGTTTATAACTCCGAAATTATTAATCAGATTCGAACAGATCTGTCCTGAGGGACTTCCGATATTCAAAACATTATAGTTGTTTATAGTTCCTTTCATAGATATCTGATAAGAATTCCAGTTAAATGTTCCGAGGTTATTTATAGTTTTAGAATTATTAATGCCGCCAAAGTTGAAAGAAAAAGTTGAGCCTTCAAGAAAATTAATAATCCCTGTGCCTTCGAATGCACCTGAGAAATTTATTGTGCCCGATACATCCAATGTATCACTCCCTGCTATTGTCCCTGAAATCGTCCCAAGAGTTAAAACAAACTTTTTCCCCGTATTAAAATTTACAGTTCCCCCCTGAAATACAAATGCAGGGTTGTATGAAGAAACTACCAGACCGGGCTGAAGGTTAAGGGTCCCTCCTCCGCTGGAGATTACCGTTCCTATATTTATAAAGTTCATCCCTGCATTAAAAGTCAAAGTTCCGCCGGCTGTTGTATTCCCTGATATATTATAAGTGCTGCCCGATAAAAAATTCACCTTAGAGTCAGATACAAAATTTCCTGCACCTTGAATTATTCCTGAAATATTATATACAGAATAACTTGAGCTAAGCTGAAGGATTGATCCTGAGGATACGTTTATAATTCCTCCAATATCAAAGATAAATGAGTATGCAGAAAAATAAAAATTTCCTGCGCTTATATTTATAACTCCTGAGCTGAGATTAGTCAAATTCCCCAAAAGTTGAGTAGTACCAACTAATTGTTTATTGATAGTACCACCATTCATTATCGAAGGGTATATATTTATACCTGAACCTCCGATATTTATAGTTGAATTATTAAAAATAGTGCCCGTACCATTTATATGAGAAATAGTGAAGTTAAGGATTCCGTTGTTAGTTAATATTCTATCTAATGTGACTGAATTACTTGAACATGTTGAACCCGCTGCTAAAATCATGGTACCTGAACCCGAAATAGTTCCTGAAAGATTATTATCAGTACCCGGTGATATATATATATTCCCGGGTCCTGTTATTGTTCCGTTAAGAACAAGATCAGTACTTATTCCATTCACAATAGTTAATGAATCACCCGCGCTAATAGTCAGCGTGGAGGAAATTACTAACTGATCCAAAGTAATATTTAAATTAAGGGAGACCGGGTGCAATACATTTATTATCCCTTCGGCAGAAGTTGGGGACGGCGAATTTCCCCATGCAACGCCATTATATTTTTGCCAGATAGCGTCAGTCCAATTGCCCCCGGCTATGGTTCTGAATTCGCCTGCGCTTTGTGAGTAAGAAGTGCTGAAAAAAATTGCAAGAAAGAGGAATACTACCGATATGATGAAAATTTTTCTTAGCACAAAATGGAGTAAAATTCTGTGTAAGTTCATTAATTGAATGTTTAAATTCATTTTAAAAATAACTATGATTTTAATATTAATTCAATGAGAGTTATTTTATTTTGTTTGACTTTAAGACATGTAATTTCTTCAAAAACTTCATTTTTAAACTATTTTGTGAATAAATTCAGAATAAAGTGTTTTAATTTTTCTTTGTGGAAACATTTTACCGATTGTTTCATCGATAATGAAACGACTTACTTTTATGCAGCCCTATTCTTAAATTTGTAAATAATTAAAAAGATAACGTGTTAAGATTTTATAATACAGCTTCAAGAACTATTGAGGATTTTAATCCTATCGAACAAGGCAAAGTACGTATGTACTGCTGCGGTCCTACTGTTTACGGATATCAGCATATAGGCAACTTCCGTTCATTTTTCTTTGAAGATATTTTAAAGAGAGTTTTGCAATACAATGGTTTTGATGTAAAGCATATTATGAATATCACTGACGTTGGCCACCTGACTTCCGATGAAGATTCCGGCGATGATAAAATGGAAAAGAAAGCTGCTGAAGAAGGCAAGACAGTCTGGGAAGTCGCTAAGTTTTTCACGGATATTTTTATGAGCGATATGAAGCTGCTTAATATTATTCCGGCAAGTACTTTTCCAAGAGCAACTGATTATATACAGGAGCAAATCGATATGGTGAAAGAACTTGAAGCAAAAGGATTTACATACGTTACATCTGACGGAGTCTATTATGATACATCTAAATTTCCAGATTACGGCAAAATGGCGCGCCTTGATATAGAAGGCCTAAGAGCCGGAGAACGTGTTGAGTTCTCAGAGGAGAAAAGAAATCCCACTGATTTTTCTGTATGGAAATTTTCCAATAAGAACGAGAAACGCCAGATGGAATGGGATTCTCCCTGGGGAATTGGTTTTCCCGGATGGCATCTTGAGTGCTCTGCAATGGCAAAGAAATTACTCGGTAATCATTTTGATATTCATTGCGGCGGAGTTGACCATATACCGGTTCATCATACAAATGAAATAGCGCAGTCAGAAGTTGCTAACGGTGAAAAATATGTTAACTACTGGATACACGGTGAATTTCTTCTAATGGGCGATGAGAAGATGTCAAAATCAAAAGGCGGCACGCTTACTCTCTCACGTTTAAAAGAAGAAGGTTTCGAACCGATGCATTACAGATATTTTTTACTAAACGCTCACTATAGAAAAAAACTGAACTTCAGCGAAGAAGGTTTGCAGGGAGCAAAGAATGCCTATGAAAAATTAAGAGAAAGAATTTTATCTCTTAAAGAAAAAGCTGCAAATGAAAGTGCAGATGATAAGCCGAATGATTACAAAGAAAAGTTTATTGAAAAAATAAATAACGATTTAGGAATCACTGAAGCGCTTGCAGTGCTTTGGAATATGCTTAAAGATGATTCTTTATCAGCAAATCAAAGACTTGAGCTTGCATTCGATTTTGACAGAGTGTTCGGGCTGCAGTTAGATAAAATTGCTAAAGCTGAAAGCAGCGATATCCCCGATGAAGTTAAATCACTTGCTGAGCAAAGACTTCAGGCAAAGAAAGATAAGAACTTTACGCTATCTGATGAACTTAGAAATAAAATAAAAGAACTCGGCTACGAGGTAAAAGATACAAAAGACGGTTATGAAGTGAAGAAGATGTAGTAGGATTTTCATCATCTTTTTAACCAAAGTTTTCTCATATACTCATGTAACATTAACCCCACCCTTTAGGGTGGGGTTTGATAAATCCTATGATAGCCCTTTAGGGCTAAACTTTTCAAATCCATACTTCTTCATAAATTCATCGTACTCTTCTTTAAAACTTTTCTTTCTATGATGTTCTTCCTGATTTTTAATATACTCTCGAACTTTAACCACACTTGATTCACTAACGGATACAGCAAAGTATTCTTTAGCCCATTCGAATTTTCCGTTGGTCAGATTATTTTTATTGATCCAATGGGAGCTTTCTCCTTTGATCAGATTAACAACCTTTGCAATTGATTGGTCGTTGTTTAGAGATATAAGCAAATGAACATGCTCGGAAGCACCATTAATACAATCGAGATAAATGTCATTAACCTTAGAATATTCTTTAACATGTTTGTAAAGAATTTCCTTTAAATTATCATCAATTAAGTTTTCTCTATCCTTTGTTCCCCAAACACAATGAACCCATATTTTTACAAATGACATATTAGATTTTTTGTTTTGCCCTAAAGGGCAGTTCATTCTACTCTCAACACCCCACCCTGAAGGGTGGGGTTACTGTTGCTCTCAATTTTTATACTCAACCCTAAAAAAGGGGGGTACTGTTTCTCTCAATCTTTATACTCAACCCTAAAGGGTTGAGAACTAGAACTCATTGTATATCTTATATTTTATAGCCGGTAAATACTCCATTCTTTCCACAGCTAAATCAAACAGAAATCTCTTTGTTATTTATACTTACTCAATCACTCCTTTTATAATCTCAACAAACTCCCATACTTCTTCGAACTTATTATATAGAGGAGTCGGAGCTATTCTTATCACATCGGGCTCGCGCCAGTCGCAAATTACATCGCTTGCAATTAATTTATTGAACACCTCTTTGCCATTACCAAAAAATCTTAATGAGAGCTGACAACCTCTTTGTTCAGCAGCCGAAGGTGTTAAGATTTCTAATTTATCTGTCAGTTTATTTTCCTTCAACAAATATTCAAGATAACTTGTAAGCTTTTTACTCTTCGCTCGTAAATTTTTTATTCCTGCTTCTTCAAAAATATCGAGTGATGCTTTTAAAGATGCAAGCTGTAGTATAGGAGGATTGCTAAGCTGCCAGCTTTCCACTGTGGGAATCGGAACAAAGTCCGGCTTCATTAAAAATCTTGTCTGCTTATCATTTCCCCACCATCCTTCGAAGCGTGGAATATTTTTATCGGAGTGATGTCTTTCATGAACGAAGCAGCCGGCAATTGCTCCGGGACCGCCGTTAACATATTTGTAATTGCACCATACAGCGAAGTCAACATCCCAGTCATGAAGCTGCACGTCTATGTTTCCTGCGGCGTGCGCTAAGTCAAATCCGACAAGGCATCCTTTCTTATGTCCTGCCTCAGTAATTTTTTTCATATCGAAAAACTGTCCCGTGTAATAATTAACTCCTGCAAACATAACTAAAGCAATTTTATCTCCTTCGCGTTCAATCACTTCTAGAATATCTTCAGTTTTTATATACGTCTCACCTTGCTTAGGAAAAATTTCTATGAGTGAATTTTCATCATAACCATGAAATCGTAGTTGCGACTTCACTGCATACTGGTCAGAGGGAAAAGCTGTTCCTTCTATAAAAATTTTGCTGCGTTCCTTTGTTGGTCTGTAAAACGAAACCATCATTAAGTGCAGGTTGACAGAGAGTGTATTCATATTCACGACTTCGCTTTCCTTCGCACCGACTAAATGGGCAGTCTGCTTAGTCAGGAATTCATGATACGGCAGCCACGGGTTTCTTGCTTGTGTCACGCCTTCGATGCCCATAAGCTCCCAGTCCTTTAGCTCTTGCTCAACGTATGAACGCACAGTCTTTGGCTGAAGGCCAAGCGAGTTACCGCAGAAATAAATCTGTTCTTTTTTATCCTTATTTACCGGTATAAAAAATTTCTCGTGGTAATTTTTTAACTGGTCGTTTGTGTCTTGCTGAATCGCAAAGTTTTTATCTGTTGAATAGTTCATTTTAATGTGATTTTGAAAGCAAAGTTAAGTTGGATTTATTTTGTTAAAAAGTCGGAAAAAAGTCGGGTTCTTATTTTAACCACCCCCTTCCCCCTCCTTTAGAAGAAGGAGGGGGCTCACAAATGTCGTGACCGGTATCAAACGTTTCATTTCAATTTTTATTTTTTGATGAATTTTTGACGGGTTTTATTTTCCGTGATGTTGTTTTTACAATACCGTCAATTTTCTTTTTCAAATCTTGACGGGTTTTTGACGGATTTCGTTTTCATCCCGACTTGGCGGGACGGCAAAATAAGGTTTGAGTTATAATTCAGTAGTCGCATTATAGTAACATTTCTTTTAGACCGCCCCCTCAATCCCCCTCCTTATCGAGGAGGGGGAAGCTTGTGTTGCAATGTAATTCGCCTTGGCGAATCAAATTGTATTTCTGACTCTGACCTGACAGGATTGAAAACCTTCAGGTTTAAAGTCGCATTATTGTTACATTTTGGAATCGGGAACTCACGGTGGGCGCCCTCCCGAACCGGAGGTTCGGTTGCCGTAAATAAAAAAGATTGAAAATCTTTTTTATTTACGGCAAGTCCCGCTGAAAGCGGGACGAGGGCGCCCATGTTGTTTACATTGTCACATTATTGTCACATTTTTTTATTGTATAAATCCGGCGATAAAAGTAAGTATAGTAATTCGCCATGGCGAATCACATTTTATTTCTGGTTCTGACCTGACAGGATTAAAAACCTGTCAGGTCTATTGTCACATTATTGTCACATTTTATTCTGGCATAAATCCGGCGACCAAAGTAAGTATATTAATTCGCCTTGGCGAATCACATTTTATTTCCGGTTCTGACCTGACAGGATTAAAAACCTGTCAGGTCTATTGTCACATTATTGTCACATTTTATTCTGGCATAAATCCGGCGACCAAAGTAAGCATAGTAATTCGCCTTGGCGAATCACATTTTATTCCTAATCAGACCCGACAGTACGTCATATCGCATTGTCAGGTCAAAATATAATTTACCACTATAAATATATAAACTTCAATTTTCATTTCAAAGAAATTCTTCCCTATTAGTATGGCAAAATATTTTTTTAAGGCACAGGAATTGTTTCTTCATTAATAATTAGAAAAAATGTTTTTATCTTTGTTAAATCTCAAAATTAATGGCAAATTTTCGCGTAGGATTCGGCTACGATGTTCACAGACTTGTAAAAGGACGAAAACTTATTTTAGGTGGAGTTGAAATCCCACACACAAAAGGGCTCGACGGCCACTCAGATGCAGACGTTCTCCTTCACGCAATTTGCGATGCAATTCTCGGCGCTTGCGGATATAAAGATATCGGCCACCAATTTCCCAATACGGATAGCAAGTTCAAAGATATTTCCAGCCTGATCTTACTCGAACAATCTTACAAGCTAATAAAGAAAAAGAAATATAAAATTGAAAATATTGATTGCGCTATTATACTGGAAGAACCGAAGATTTATAAATACACTGAAGAGATGAAAGAAAAAATTTCTAAAATCCTTAAGACCAAAAACATCTCGATAAAAGCTACTACTTCTGAGGGATTAGGATTTGTCGGAGCGAAGAAAGGCTGCTCCGCATATTGCACTGCATTACTATATAAATCAAAATGAGTTACACATACAAAGAAATTACGGAGATAATCAGCAAGCAAAAACCTTTTCTGGAAAGTAAATACGGGCTGGAAAAAATCGGCATCTATAATTTTCCTGAAAAAGATTCGGGCGCAGTTGCTATCGATTTTGTAGTCTCTTTTAAAAAACCAATCGGTATGCTGTTCATAGATTTTGCCGAATATATTGAAAGCCTTTTAAATATTGATGCGGAAATAATTACTGATGAAGGACTTGAAAATATAAAAGACGCACCGCTGCGTGACGGAATAAAAAATAATGTAAAATATGTTTGAACGTGAAGACAAATTAATAGTTAAGGAAATTCTGGATTCATACAACAAAATTTTTCAGCTGACTGAAAATATTTCATACGAAGATTTTAAAAATGATTCAGGAAAAATTCAATCTGCATTACTTGAAATTGAATCCATTGGAAATAATTGTAAAAATATAACTGGAGAATTCCGGCTCTCTAATGAAGACGTTAACTGGAACTATCTCATAAAAACACGCAGAAGATTATCACATAAAATATTATCTCCGGTAAATACAGATGTTCTGTGGGCACTGATAAAAGAGGATTACCCTCAGATTAAAGACGACATTTCTAAATTATTAACCTTATAAATTTTTGATAAGTATACTTAAATCAGATGTAGAACTCGCTAATATTACTACTATAAAATTGGGCGGCACGGCAAAATATTTTGCGCAGTTTAATAATGTATATGAGCTAAGACAGCTTTTGCAATTTGCAAAGAAAGAAAATTTAAAAATTCAGATAGTAGGCGGTGGAAGTAATATAATATTTCCGGATGAAGGTTTTAAAGGACTTGTTTTAAAAAACCATATTAAAGAATTAAATTACGCGGTAAATGATCACGATGTTTTTTTAAAAGCAGGAGGCGGAAACAACTGGGATGAGCTTGTTTCATTCTGCGTTAATGAAGGTGTGCAGGGAATTGAATGCCTTTCGGGAATCCCCGGCAGCGTTGGGGCAACACCAATACAAAATGTCGGAGCTTACGGACAGGAAGTTTCCGATACAATTGTACATGTTCAGGCTTTGAGATTAGAAGATTTGGCAATTGTTAATTTCAACAGAGATGAATGCGGCTTTGGTTACAGAACAAGTATTTTTAAACGCGAACAAAAAGATAAGTATATTATTACCGAAGTTACTTTTATGCTGAAACTGAATAAAGAGCCGGAGCTAAAATACACTGAGCTTAAAAATGAAGTTGAAAAAAATTCTGATTACATAAATTACTCCAATCAGGATAAGTTAAAATTTGTAAGGGATATAGTAATTAGTATCAGAAAAAGAAAATCTATGGTAATTGATGCAAATGATAAAAATTCAGTATCGTGCGGTTCGTTTTTTATGAATCCTGTACTGAACGAAGAAGAATATAAAAAATTTGAAGAGAATTTATTTCATTTCCCCATTAAACCTAAAGTTTTTCAGTCGGCTGAAGGATATAAAATTCCTGCAGCCTGGCTGATAGAAAACTCGGGATTTCATAAAGGAATGAATAAAAACGGCGCGGCTATTTCAGAAAATCATTCGCTTGCACTAGTAAACAGAGCCTGCACAACAGAACAGCTTCTTGAGTTAGCAGCTGAAATTAAAAATAAGGTAAAGCATTTGTTTGGAATTAATTTGACTATGGAACCTGTTGTAGTAAATAATTAACCTTCTTTAATAAAGTTGCAAATTTAAAAGCAAAGAGCGCGAAGATTTACGCTAAGAACGATAAGAAACTTTTGAAAAATATTTGTACAGTTCTTTCTTTGCGCACTTTGCATAGAAATTTTGCGTGCTTTGCGTTAAAATAAAGTATTAAAGGCTGCAACATTTATTGCTGATTTTTTTTTAAGATAATTTAAACGCAGAGAGCACAGAGGCTGACGGTTAGAATGCTAAGATAATTTTTTTATTAATAATTATTTGTTTTTTACAATTTTTTTCTTTGCGGACTTTGCGCAGAGCTTAGCGAACTTTGCGTTTAGATTGCGTATGCGAGATTGCAGTGATTTATCGCGTGAATTTTTTTTTGAAATGTTGTATTTTTATATATAGATAAGCTTGTGGCTAACACTCCTCACGAAAATACAAAAAGAGATATAAATTTATTAAGACGCGTATCTGCCGGAGATGAATCGGCAATCGGTGAGATTTATGATTTATACAATAAGTATTTATTCACTACAATTTATTTCATTTTAAAGAATGAGGCAGAGGCGGAAGATGTGCTTCAGGAAGTTTTCTTTTTAATCTGGGATAAAATAGATACTTATGATGAACGCTTAGGAAATCCAATCTCGTGGATGACTCGTATTTCAAGGAACAGGGCTATAGATAAACTTCGCGCTAAAAAGCAAAGCTCCGATATTGATGAGACTAATGAAACGTTAATAGTTGATCTCAACGAAGATTACAAAAAAAGTAATCCTGAGTTCATCGCTGTGGCAGGACAGGAACAAAAGGAAGTGCTTGAGGCTATAAAAGAATTAGACGATGTGCAGAGAAAGTTAATAGAGTATGCCTATTATCAGGGCTTCTCTCATTCCGAACTATCCGAGCATTTCAAAATCCCTTTAGGAACGGTTAAAACAAAAATAAGATCTGCAATGATGTTTCTAAGAGAACGTTTAAAACATCTAAACTAAGGTAAGATAGTAATGCAAGATGACATATATTTAAATTCGATTGGCGCGCTTAGTGAACCTGAAAAGGAAAAACTAATTTCATCCCTGAAAGAAGCGGGGTTTGAAGATGTTTTTCTCACTTCCGACGTAAACAACATTGTTGAAAAAATAAATAACGCCATATTAAATAATTCTTCCAGATTGAAATCACCTTCTGCAGGATTAAAAGATAAAATTATGGCAAGAATAAAAACTGCTCCCCGAAAAGAGGAACATAAAGATTTTGATTTCAAATTTGCAGATTCGGCAGATGAATGGTTTCCGCATCCCGTATTAAATGCTGTGAAGGTGAAAGTACTTTCTATCAACAGAGAAAATAATTATGCAATGCTTATGATGAAAGTCCCTGCAGGCAATGAATATCCCGAGCATCACCACTCAGCTCCTGAAGAGTGTTTAATTCTCGAAGGAGATTTTCAGGCAGAGGGCAGAGTTTTAGGTCCCGGTGATTTTCATCACGCTGAGCCTGATACTGACCATGGCAAACTTTATACACGCACGGGAGTGACTTTATTGTTAGTTGTAAATCCCGCAGATTACGGTCTATAGTTCTTTATTATAGTAAATACACAAACAATTTTTGTTTTGGGGTGCCGGTAACTTATTCCTAAGTTATTAGCTGAGATTACACCCACGAACCTGATCCGGTTAGTACCGGCGTAGGAATAACATTCTATTCAACGCTTATATCACTCATATTTTTTCAGGTTCATGAGAGGCATAAGCGTTTTTTATTTTATTTAAAATGAAACACTTTTTAATTCTTTGTTCTTTAATTTTTATTTGTACAAACATTTCCTTATCACAGGAAATACAGCCTCCACCGCCTATGCCAAGGTTGGAGGATTCAACAGATTATCAAACACAAACAATCGAAGTCGATGCGCTTAAAGGTATTGAACGAAAAACTCCCGTAGCATTTCAGGATATCAAGCGCGAGGAAGTCGAGCAGAAATACTGGATGCAGGACTTACCTATGTTCCTTAACGGAAAGACAAGCCTTAAATCTTATTCAGAGTCAGGAGCATCTATCGGATATTCATATTTATCCCTTCGTGGATTTGACCAGCGCAGAGTTTCTATTCTCATTAACGGCACTCCGCAAAATGATGCCGAAGACCAGCAGGTTTACTGGGTAGATTTATCTGATATAACTTCATCGGTTGAAAGCATTCAGATCCAGCGCGGTGTAGGTACAGGACTTTACGGTACTTCATCCATCGGCGGAGTAATAAATATTCAGACAATCGATTACACTAAGAAAAACTTTCTTAATGTTGGAGTAGGCAGAGGAGATTACAATTCAAACAGATATTCATTTGAATACTCTTCAGGTCTTGCGAAGAACAATATGGGATTTTATGCTAAGTTCTCCAAAACAACAACTGACGGATACAGAGACCAGTCATGGTCTGACCACTGGTCATATTTCATAGGAGCAACGAAGCTTTTCAAGAACTCATCTTTAAAGATGAATGTCTATGGAAGTCCGATAAAAAATCACCTTGCGTACTTAGGAGTTACAAAAGATTATCTTGACGGCACTGTTACGGGCGATAAGTTAGTGGATAGAAGATATAATCCGTTAACATATTATGATGAAACGGATAATTATCATCAGCCTCATTATGAATTAATTTACAACTGGCAGCCTTCTAAAAATATTTACATTTCTAATACCGTAAGCTACACCCGCGGTGAAGGTTTTTTTGTAACTTCGTTCCCTGCTATATGGGGACTGGATTTTTCTTACTTCAGATTAAATCCTTTCTTTACTTCGGATACAACAACATTCAATCCTTTGTATTACAAAAGAAATCCTGATGGCAGCTTTTACTTTGAACCGGGAAATGGTTATGTAGTAGATAAAAGCGACATGATTACAAAGTTGTATGTAAACAATAATGATTTCGGTTGGTATCCGAAAGTTCAGATAACGCACAATAATGATAAAGGCACATTGGTTATCGGCGGTGAAGTGCGAATGCATAAATCTGACCACTACGGCGAAATCGCATTTGCAAATGCTATTCCGCAAAACACTCCGCCGAACTATGAATACTATTATTACAACGGAAAAAAACGCAGCCTTGCCATCTATGCAAATGAGATCTACAATGTAAACGACAACATTACTGCGATGGTCGGCTTGCAGTATGCAAACCACCGATACTCGCTTGATTACGATAAATTCAAGCCGTATACATTCGATGTGAATTATGATTTTTTCACTCCCCGTGTTGGATTGAATGTTATACTTCCGAATAATCTTAGATTTTTCGGAAACGTATCCTATGTGAAACGCGAACCAAGACTGAAAGATATTTACGATGCAGAAAGTCCGTACTCTACTCCGAATTTCAGAGTGGTTGATACAGTTAACAATGTTTACTCTGACCCGCTTGTTAAGCCGGAAGAGTTAATTGATTATGAGTTCGGCATTAACTATAAAACACCGGTAATAAATACCAGTCTGAATTTTTATCTGATGAATTTTACCAATGAAATTGTCAGCAACGGACAGCTTGATAACGTCGGTCAGCCTATAAACGGCAATGCAGGAAAATCAGTTCACAGAGGCGTTGAGTTTGAAACGGCACTTATTCCTTTTTATAACTCTAAAGTATTGAACAAATTTTCACTGGAGTATAATATAACACTCTCCGATAATTATTTTAAAGAGTACACAGAAATTCTCGGAAGAGATTCAGTAGGAAATATTCTATACGGCAATGATTACTCCGGTAATCAGATTTTACTTAATCCGTCTCTGCTGGGAAATCTTACTTTGAATTATTATGATAAAGGCGCTTTCAATGTTTATGTAACAATGCAGCATGTCGGCAAGCAGTATCTGGATAACTCAGAGAACGAAAGAAAAAATTCAGCCGCAACTCAGGTTGCAGGGTACGTAAATAAATTCATTGAGCCATATATAGTTTTCAACGGAGGAATTTCATATAACTTTATGAATCTTATTTCAGATAGGTCGCTTAGAAAATCAATCAGAAATTTTGATATAGAATTCAAAGTAAATAATATTTTTGATAAGCTTTACGAAACTACCGGAAGCGTTGACGGCTACGGAACGCCGTACTGGATTCCCGCAGCTACAAGAAATTTTTATGCGAATGTGAAGATAGGGTTTTAAAAATTATGAATTTAGAATTCAGAATGTAGAATCAAAAAACATTACTAACATTAATATATCAGAACCTGTTTGAAGAAATTTGAACAGGTTTTTTTATTGAGCAAAAATATTCAGATATAGAATTCTACATAGATAAATCCTTTTATTTACAGTATTTTCAAGTAATATTTTAAATTAGTAATAAAAGAAATTCCATGAAAACAGCATTATTATTTGTATTTATTGCATTTTATAGTGTTTCTTATTCACAGACAGATAATACTGAAGCTCAAAAGAAATTCAAGGACGGTGTTGATTTATTTGATGCAGGCAAATATGAAGATGCAATTAAAATGTTCAAGGAAGCGCAAAAACTTGATCCGCAAAGCAGCGCTCCACAATATGAAATTGCGCTTACATACTCAGTAATGAAAAAATACGAGGATGCAATTGAAATACTTGAAAAGATAAAGAACAAGCCTGATGCTGAAGACAGCTATTGGTCTCTATTGGGAAGCTGTTATGATCTTAATGATGACAGAGATAAGGCATTTGAAATATATGAGGCAGGATTAAAAAAATTTCCAAAATCAGGCAGGCTATATCTGGAAATGGGAGTTACAAATGCTATGGAGAAAGAATATGATAAAGCATTAAAATATTTTGAAAAAGGAATTGAAGTAGCGCCGATGCATCCTTCTAATTATTATTGGGCGTCTATGCTCTGGGCAACTTCAAAGAATTCCGTCTGGAGTCTTATATACGGAGAGATTTTTTTGAATCTGGAAAAAAATTCGAACCGTACAGAACAGATAAGTAAAATGATGTTCGAAGTTTATAAAAAAGGTTATGCTATAGAGGACACTGTAATCAAAACAAGTTTTGTTGATAACAACATATACATTAATCAAAGTGTTAGTGAAAAAGAACAATCAAAACAAATGTTATCATCAATTTCAACAATAGCTGTTTTTGAAATTGGTATGAGATTAGCTGCTGTCGGGGAAAAAAAAATAGATATTAATTCACTTAACAGAATCCGAACAAACTTTCTTTATAATTACTTTGCAAAGCCTGAAAACAAAGATTTTGCAGGTGTAGTTTTTGACTATCAGAAGAAAGTTCAGGATGCAGGTTTTCTGGAAGCTTATAATTACTGGATTTTGCTTGACGGTGATAAGCAGAATGAACAGGTATGGCAAAGTAAAAACGAAGAACTGTGGGACAAATTTATAGTTTGGTTTGATAAGAATCCTATGGAAATAAATGAAAGCAATAAATTCTCAAGAATAAAAAATTTTAAATGAAGATTTTTGTACTGCTGCTTTTTTCTCTTTTAGTGAACAAGTGTTACTCACAAATTGATACGATTGCACTTAACACTCCTAAAATTTTTAAGATAACCTATCTTAATCCTGAAAAAAAAGAAAAGATTTCCTTTACCGATTACTCAACTTATAACGAAGTATATTTAGATACCTTAACAAAAGATTTTCTTATAATTGAACATAAATCGGATACTTATCCTCTGATGAATAGGAAATTAGTTCGTGTGCCCCTAAGAGACATTAAAGAACTTGGATATATCAAAGGAGATAAATCAACTTTCGGTGCATTGCTTGGTATGGGTGTAGGAACTGCAGCCGGGATTATACTCGGAGTGCTGGCAGAAAAACAAGATAAGCTCTATGATTCACGAAGCAGTAAATCTATTGCTACAAGTACAGCAATAGGTTTTGTATGCGGAACAGGTCTAGGGTATTTACTGGGAGGTATATATAATGATTATGAAACTTCTGAACTTTCACGTTATGATAACGACCTGAGTAAAAAATATTCGAAAATTCTTTCCATAATACAACGAGGCATACGACTTAATAAAAACAACTAATTTTAAATTTAATTTTTGAATTAATGAAATCCCTGTTTGCTATTTTTATCCTGATACTTTCTAACAATTGTTTCTCACAGAGCGATACCATTGCATTAAATACACCTGCAGTTTTTTCCATTACTTTTAAGGAGAATCATAAGGCTCTCATTTTTGATCGCAACCAGACCTCTTATAAAGAAGTGTATCTTGATGTATTGACAAAAGATTATCTTATAATCAGGAAAAAGTTTGACGATGTAAAAAATCCTAAGGCAATATCACGATATGTTCAGGTTTCATTGAAGGATATTGAAGCGCTTGGTTATGCAACAGGAACAGAGGAAACATTCGGCGGAGTTCTGGGTTTGGGAATAGGCGCAGTAGGCGGAACTATTGTCTCTCTCCTTGGAAAAAGCGCGGATAATACTTCGCAAGGTTTTAATCCGGGCAGCACCAAATCAATTACCGGACAAGTTATTGGATGGACGTTAACAGGAGCAATTCTTGGTTATATAATAGGCGGACACTCTAATGAATATAAATCGTATGACCTGAGCAAATATAATGATGAAAAAAAATACGATGAAATTAATACAATCGTAAAAAAAGGATTGAACCTTTCAAAGAAAAAATAATTTTCCTGCCTTAAATCTCCTATCAAAACCTTTAATTTCATCCGAAATTGATGTTTTTAAAATTTTATCTTGATTAATTGAAACTTCTATCGTATTTTTACGATATACGATAATAGAAGTAATAATTCAATAAAAATGGCAGCACCTAAAAAAGAAAGTTTTACAGAACACGAACAGGAAATCGCGGACTTTGCAAAAGCGATTTCACATCCTGCTCGCGTTGCAATCCTAAGCAAGCTTGCAGAAAGCAATATGTGCATCTGCGGAGAAATTGTGGAAGTCCTTCCCCTCTCACAGTCCACAGTCTCACAGCACTTAAACGAACTGAAGAAAATAGGATTAGTGCAAGGTACGATAGACGGACAAAAATCATGCTACTGTATTAACTGGAAAACGCTCAGTGAAAAACTCGAGCTGCTAAATTCATTCACAGATAAACTAAAGACCCTCAATAAAAATATTAATCAGAATTGCTGTTAACAGTTATGTAAAATGTCCGGACACATTTTATTAATTTAAAACACAAAGGAAAATAAAAATGCAAACAGCTGAAGAACTTAAAGAAGTTGTAAAACAACAATACGGAGCGATTGCAAAGCAATCAAAATCTCAAAATGAATCATCCTGCTGCGGTGCAACGGGATGCTGCGATACAGTTGACTATGCAGTCTTCGCAGAGAGCTACTCAAAATTAAAAGGCTACAATCCCGATGCAGACCTCGGACTTGGGTGCGGGTTGCCTACAGAATTTGCTGAGATAAAAGAAGGCGATACAGTGCTTGACTTAGGCTCGGGGGCAGGCAACGATGTTTTCATCGCACGCGCAATTGCAGGGGAAAAAGGAAAAGTTATCGGTCTGGATTTCACCGATGAGATGATAAAGAAGGCAAGAGAGAATAATGCAAAGCTCGGCTTCAACAATGTTGAATTTATACAGGGAGAAATTGAAGATATGCCTCTTCCTAATAAAACAGTTGATGTAATCGTAAGCAACTGCGTATTAAATCTTGTCCCCGATAAAGTAAAAGCTTTTGCGGAAATGTACAGAGTAATGAAGAACGGCGGACACTTTTCCGTATCGGATATTGTAATTAACGGCGAGCTTCCCGAAGGAATAAAAAAAGCTGCCGAGATGTATGCAGGCTGTGTATCAGGCGCGATTCAGAAAAGTGAATATCTTGATATAATAAAAAAGGCAGGCTTTACAAAGGTTGAAGTTCAGAAAGAAAGAGCTATCACAGTGCCTGATGAAATTTTACTGAAATATATTAATCAGGATGAGCTGAATAAATTTAAAGAGTCAAGCTCAGCAATAATTAGCGTAAACGTTTATGCAGAGAAACCATGCTGCGAGCCGGGCTCAGGCTGCTGTTAAGACAAATAATTTAATTATTTTAATTATTTAATTAATTAAGAAATGGATTGCTGCAGCGATTGCACAGTTATAGTAACAGTTCTTGTAAATTCTTCGCCATACAACTCCGGCAGCGGAAAAATCTGCCGGAGTGAGAAGATGAGTGTGGAGAAGAGTTCCTCTCATTCAATAAATTTAAAATCAATGCGGAGCACACTATGGAAACCGTTGAAAAAGCTAAAAGGCTTTCTTTCTTAGACAGATTTCTCACGCTTTGGATTTTCCTTGCAATGATTATAGGTGTAGGAATAGGTTATTTCATTCCCGGCACTGCTGACTTTATAAATAAGTTTCAGTCAGGTACAACCAATATTCCTATTGCTATCGGACTTATTTTAATGATGTATCCACCGCTTGCAAAAGTGAAGTACGAAAAGCTTCACGAAGTTTTTGCAAAAAAAAAATTCTTGCAATATCTTTATTGCAGAACTGGATTATTGGTCCTGCATTGATGTTCGTTCTTGCAATAATTTTTCTTCCGGATAAGCCTGAATATATGATTGGTCTTATAATGATAGGAATAGCGCGATGCATTGCAATGGTGATTGTTTGGAATGACTTAGCAAAGGGAGATAACGAATACGCTGCGGGGCTTGTTGCCTTCAACAGTATCTTTCAGGTTTTGTTCTATAGCATTTATGCTTATATATTTGTTACAGTGCTTCCTCCGCTTTTCGGATTACAGAATGCCATTGTTGATATAAGCATTTCCCAGATCGGTGAAAGCGTTTTTATATATCTTGGTATTCCGTTTATCGCGGGAATGATTTCACGTTACACACTTATAAAAACAAAAGGAAAAGAGTGGTATGAAAAAGTTTTCATCCCGAAAATAAGTCCTATTACCCTTACAGCTTTGCTCTTCACAATTTTAGTAATGTTCTCCTATAAAGGAAATTTGATAGTGCAGATTCCTTTTGATGTTGTCCGCATCGCCATTCCTTTAATATTTTATTTTGTAATAATGTTCTTCAGCGCATTTTTTATTGCTAAGAAAGCCGGCGCTGATTATGCTAAAAGCACATCGCTTGCTTTCACTGCGGCGGGAAATAATTTCGAGCTCGGGATTGCTGTAGCAATTGCAGTGTTCGGAATAAATTCAGGAGTAGCCTTTGCAGCAGTTATAGGTCCGTTGATTGAAGTCCCTGTTTTAATTTTACTTGTTAACGTAGCTCTTAAATGGAGAAATAAATTTCAACCTGTCAAAGTAAATGAATAAAATAAAAGTATTATTTGTCTGCATTCACAACAGCGCAAGAAGCCAGATGGCAGAGGCATTTCTGAATAAATTTGGCAATGAGAAATTTATAGCTGAAAGTGCGGGAATAGAGCCGGGAGTTTTGAATCCGCTTGTAGTTGAATCCATGGCAGAAACAGGAATAGATATTTCCAAAAATAAAACAAAAAGTGTTTTTGATTTAGCTGAGAATAATAATTTTTATGATTATGTGATAACAGTTTGCGAGAAAGAAGCGGCAGATAAATGCCCGGTATTTCCGGGAGCAGGTAAAAAAATTCAATGGAGTTTTAGTGACCCTTCAAAATTGACAGGAAGCAAAGAGGAAAAGCTTCCAAAAATTGCGGTAATAAGAGATGAGATTAAAGAAGAAGTTCACAAATTTATAAAATCACTATAAATTTAACATAAATATAAGCTATTTTTCGATATTTGTAAATCCTTTAATAACTATTATCTTTAATGTTTTGTTTAATTATTATATGTTTGTTAAGCAAATTTAACAGAAATTAAAGAATTTAATTGGATACATCAGGTACTGACGCCGCGAAGCTAGAAAAAGAGCCAAGCGGAAACACCGATTCGGACTATCACAGTAGTAATTCTCCCCACGGTAAAACAAACTTAAAGTACATACTCACGTTAAGCCTCGGCGCATTGGGTGTTGTCTATGGAGATATAGGCACAAGCCCGTTGTATGCATTGCGCGAGTGCTTCAGCGGCCATTACGGTCTTGCGCCTAATCACGATAACGTGCTTGGCGTGCTCTCGTTAATTTTCTGGTCGCTTATCATAGTTGTAACGATAAAATATCTCGTCTTTATTCTGCGCGCAGATAATGACGGCGAAGGCGGTATACTTGCTTTAATGGCATTGGTAAAACCTTCGGGAAAATCACGGGCAGGTATGGTAATTGTTTCGCTGGGTTTATTCGGTGCTGCCTTGTTATATGGTGACGGAGTTATAACTCCGGCTATTTCCGTTTTATCGGCAGTCGAAGGGTTGAATATAGCCACACCTTTTTTTGAACCTTATATAATTCCCCTTACAGTTATAATTTTATTCTGCCTGTTTGCAGTGCAGAAAAAAGGTACGGGCAGCGTAGGTAAAATGTTCGGACCTGTAACGCTCATATGGTTTATAACATTAGCCATTCTTGGAATAAAAGGTGTAGTTACAAATTTTGAAGTTTTAAAATCCGTTAATCCTTATTATGCGATTAACTTTTTTGTACAAAATCAGTTTCACGGCTTCGTTGTTCTCGGCTCAGTTTTCCTTGTTATTACGGGGGGTGAAGCACTGTATGCAGATATGGGTCACTTCGGAAGAAAGCCCATCCGCATTGCATGGTTTACAATTGTACTTCCATGTTTATTTATAAATTATTTGGGGCAGGGAGCATTAGTATTAGGCAATCCTGCCGCGGCATCAAATCCTTTTTATTTACTTGCTCCGCAGTGGGCATTATACCCGCTTGTAATACTTGCTACTTTTGCAACAGTAATTGCATCACAGGCTTTAATATCAGGCGCATTCTCATTAACATTTCAGGCAATACTTTTAGGATATTTGCCAAGGCTTAAGACAATTCACACTTCAGAAATGGAGAGAGGGCAGATATATATTCCTCAATTGAATTGGGCATTATTCCTTGCAACAATAGCTCTTGTGTTCAGCTTTAAAACATCTAGCAATTTAGCTGCTGCATACGGTATTGCAGTTACTACTACAATGGTAATTACAACCATCCTTGCATACTTTGTAATGACACAGTCATGGAAGTGGTCTCAGACCACAGCTATTTTAGTAACACTGTTCTTCTTCGCAATTGATGTTTCATTCTTTGGAGCAAACTTATTGAAATTTTTCCATGGCGGCTGGGTACCGATTGTAATGGGCGCTGTGATTTATATAATGATGAAAACATGGAACAGCGGAAGGAGAGCATTGATGGAAAAAATTCAAAAGGAAACGGAATCTTTACAGAATTTCATAGAGGAATTTATGAGTACACGCATGACTTTTATTCCGGGCTCGGCAGTTTATATGTCAAGCAATATCAACGGCACACCTCCGCCATTGATATTAAATATCAAACACAATAAATTATTACATCAGCTTATAATAATATTAACAATAAAAATTTCTAAAGTACCGCGCATTAAAGACGAGGAAAGAATCGTTGTTGAACAGCATGCAGAGGGATTTTACAAAGTGATTGCTAACTACGGATTTATGGAAGCGCCGGATATCAATAAAATAATAGAGTTCTTAAAACCGAAAGGCATCAGCCTTAACGTAGAAAAAACCACGTTCTTCCTCGGAAGAGAAACATTAATTGTAAATGATAAGCCGGGACTGAGAAGATTGAAAAATAAGCTGTTCGTACTGATGTCTAACAATGCTCAGAGAGCAACGGAATTCTTTAAGCTCCCTGTAAGCAGGGTTTATGAAGTCGGCTCACAAGTCGAAATTTAATTTTTAAAACATCCATAGGTAAAAATGTCGTTTAGTAAAAGTGATGGCAATGTCCGTCTGACTTTATTTGAGGAATTTAAAGCCTCGTTAAAGACAGTCGAAGCAGAGGAAATATTTGATTTAATTATTTTCCGACCGGTATCATTTGTATTCGTAAAACTGATCTATAATACCAATATAACTCCTAATCATATCTCAATTGTTGCTATGATTATCGGAGTTATTGCCGGACTTACTTATTCATTAGGCACGCATACATATTTTATAATTGCATCAATATTATATTTTACGTCTAACACATTAGACTGCGCCGACGGCCAGCTTGCCCGTCTGAAAAAAAACGGAACGCTGCTAGGGCGAGCCATAGACGGATTTATAGATTACGTAGTCTCTACAACAATTTATATCTGTCTTGGTGTTGCTGTTGCAAAAGTTACAGGCAGCGGGATGACAGGGTTGTTACTCTGCCTTGGCGGAGGAATCTCTGCAGCTGTACAGGCATTCTATTTTGATTTCTATAGAAATTCTTTTTTACAATATGTACACGGAATGTCTTCCGATGTAAATGATGAGATAAGAGAGTTTGAAGAAGAAAAAGAAAAGCTAAAAAACATAAAAGGCAGAGTAATAGAAAAGCTGCTTATCAATGCATACTTATTCTACTCGCGACGCCAGTCAAAGATGGTAAGAAGTAAGACAACATTTACCGTTACACCCGAGCAGTATTACAAAGATAACAGATTACTGCTGAGGCTCTGGAGCTGGTTAGGTTCAACAACACACATGGTAATGCTTGCATTTTTCTCAGTTATAAATCGAATTGATTTGTATCTCATTTTTAACATTACTATCTGCAACATACTATTCATAATATTTTTAATTATGCAAAAAAACGTTCTGAAAAAATACGAGGTGGTAAAATAATGCAGGCTATTATACTTGCCGCAGGTCTGGCAAAAAGATTAAGACCTTTAACAGATACAACTCCTAAATGCCTTCTCGAAGTGAACGGTAAAAACCTTTTGCATAGAACAATGGAGAATGTAATTGCAAATGGAATTACAAATTTCGTTTTTGTTACGGGTTACAGGGAAAATATGATAAAAAGTTATCTGAAAGAAAATTTTTCAGATTACAAGATACAGTTTCTTTCAAATCCTGATTTTGCAAATAACAATAACTCTTACTCCCTCTGGATGACGAAGAATTTTATTACTAAAGATGTTATTTTACTGGATAGCGATATTTTATTTGATAAAGGAATAATAAAAGAGCTGCTGGACTCGCATCACGAAAACTGCCTTGCCGTAAACTTTGAAACGGAGCTTGACGAAGAGCAGATAAAAGTTGTATTGGATGAAAACAAAAAAATTCTGGAGATAAGCAAAGTAACTGATTTAAAAAAATCTGCGGGAGAGTCTATCGGTATAGAGAAATTTTCGTTAGATTTTATGGATGAGCTGTATAAAGTTCTTGATAGAAAAATAATCAACGAAAGAAACGTAAACGAGTTTTATGAAAAGTCATTTGAAGAAGTGATTCAGTCAAAAAATAATGCTAAAATTGAAAGGAACAGTATATATGCAATTGATGTTTCACATTATAAGTGCATGGAAATAGATACTGTTGAAGACTACGAACGCGCAAAAAACATGAACATTTAAGATACTATCACATTTTATAATATTAACATACAAAAGATAAATTGAGTAACTATTACAGAAGGCCGAGTTTCTTTGGTGGGTTTGGATTTTTTCCGCCCGTGATAAAATTTCTGCTTATTTCAAACGTAGCAATTTTTATAGTACAATTTTTACTGGGTAACAATGTTGTATTCAGTAATATTTTAGCAAAATACTTTTACCTCTGGCCGATAAATTCCGGATATTTTTTACCGTGGCAGCTGGTTACTTATATGTTTCTGCACGGCGGCTTCATGCATTTATTTTTTAATATGTTTGCGCTTTGGATGTTCGGAATGGATATTGAAAATATGTGGGGAACTAAAAAATTTCTCATATACTATTTTCTATGCGGAGTAGGCGCAGGTGTAGCAAATTTATTTATTGCTCCGTTATTCGGGCAGGCTGCTCCTACTATCGGAGCATCGGGTGCCATATATGGTATTCTTGTAGCATTCGGATTTCTTTTTCCCGATAGACCTATTTATTTATACTTCTTTGTTCCTATCAAAGCAAAATATCTGGTTGTGCTTTATATGGTGATAGAATTTATTTCTGCAAGTAATAGTGTCAATTCAGGCGTTGCTCATATTGCTCACTTAGGCGGAGGAATTATAGGATTTATCTATCTGCTCATCACGTACAAAAAAATTGGAAACATTAGCCTTGGGGGAAAACCAAAAAATCCGTTTGGCAATGTTCCCGGTTCGGGATATAAAGAGCCGACAAGGATTACTCCATTATACCCGAATGGCTCAGATAAAATAAAAACAGCAGAATATGAAGATCTGCCCCTTACAGATTATAAATCTGAAACCGATGAGAGATTTAAACATGCGCAGGAAAGAGTAGATGCAGTATTAGATAAGCTCAGTCAGGGCGGTTATCAAAGCCTTACTGAAGAAGAAAAAAGAATTTTATTTACTGAAAGCAAAAAATTAAGATAGACTTATTCTTTTAATGGAAGCAGTTGCGCAAAATATAAAATATAATAACAGCTTAACAAAGTATTCAAGATTGAAGACACGTGAAGTTTTTATCGGAGACGTTCCGCTTGGCGGAGATAATCCGATAAGGATTCAATCGATGACTACAACCGATACTATGGATACCATTGCAACTGTTGAGCAGTCCATAAGAATAATTGAGGCGGGGGGAGATTACGTTCGCATCACTGCGCCGAGTATGAATGAAGCTAAGAACCTTGAAAACATAAAAAAAGAATTAAGAGAGCGCGGATATAAAGCGCCGCTTATTGCAGATATTCACTTTACTCCCAATGCAGCAGAGATGGCTGCAAGAATTGTTGAGAAGGTAAGAGTAAATCCGGGCAACTATGCCGATAAGAAAAAATTTGCTGTCTATAATTACACCGATGAATTTTATGAACAGGAACTTGAACGCATAAGAGAAAAATTTACTCCGCTTGTAAAAATCTGTAAAGAGTACGGAACTGCGATGCGTATCGGAACGAATCACGGTTCACTTTCAGATAGAATAATGAGCCGCTACGGCGATACTCCTCTGGGAATGGTTGAGTCAGCTCTCGAATTTTTACGCATTTGCGAAGATGAAAATTACCATCAGATAGTTCTTTCAATGAAGGCAAGCAATCCGCAGGTAATGATTCAGGCATATAGATTACTCATCATAAAAATGCATGAGGAAGAAATGAACTACCCTCTTCATCTGGGAGTAACGGAAGCCGGCGACGGACTTGACGGCAGAATAAAATCTTCTGTCGGTATAGGAACACTGCTTGAAGACGGTATCGGCGATACGGTCAGAGTTTCTTTAACTGAAGAGCCTGAATTTGAAATTCCCGTATGCAAAGAGCTTGTTGAAAGATATACGAACAGAGGTAATTCAAAAGAAATAAAACCGATTGAAGATGAATCAGTTCTTCCATATAATCCATTAGATTATAAAAGAAGAAAAACATTTGCAGTTGAGAAAATCGGGAATCATAATGTACCTGTTGTAATACTTACGCCCAATGCAGATATGATTCAGAACCCTGCTTATCTTAAAGAAGCAGGATATGATTACAGCGCTAAGCTTGATAAATGGAATATTGCAGATATAGCTCCCGATTATATTTATTTAGGTGAACATGATATTGAATACGAGCTGCCGGGAACGCTTCACAAAATTTTTGATTATACATTCTGGGAAATTCAGAAAGATAAAGATAATACATTCCCTTTACTAAATTTACATGAGTACTTAACTGCGGAAAGTAAATCTCAAAGATTAAATTTCTTATCATTAACATCTGACGATATTTATTACGCTGATTTGGAATTTCTGAAGAACGAAACTAAATGCGTTATCATTCTGACAAGCAGCAACGAAAATTATTTTGCCGATATAAGACGTTCCTTTATCGAATTAATGAACAGAGGAATTGATATTCCTGTTATCATAAAGAGAAATTATCAGAATATCTCAGAAGACAATCTGATGCTTTACTCTGCAACAGATTTCGGCGGTTTACTTATCGACGGCTTCGGTGACGGTGTATGGCTTGAAGGCAGCACACGCATTGAAACACAAAACCAGACTTCATTCGGAATTCTTCAGGCAACGCGCACAAGAATTTCAAAGACTGAATATATTTCCTGCCCTTCCTGCGGAAGAACATTATTTGACCTTCAGGAAACAACTGCAAAAATCAGAAGCAGAACAAATCATCTTAAAGGTGTCAAGATTGCCATCATGGGATGCATTGTTAATGGTCCCGGTGAAATGGCTGATGCTGATTACGGCTACGTAGGCAGCGGAGTAGGAAAAATAACTTTATACAAAGGGAAAGAAGTTGTGAAGCGAAGTATTGATACGGATATAGCGGTTGACCAGCTTATCGGCTTAATAAAAGAGAACGGCGACTGGAAAGAAGTGGAAAATTAAAGTAGAATATTGATATAGAAAATTAAAATCCCTTCTGTTAACTTCTTATAACTTGAAATAAAACTTCTCAATCTTATCTCAATGCCGACAAATAAAATTTCACCTGACTTATCGGGAACTGCCTTTGTTGTAAATGTATCCCGCTCTGAAAAAGTAATGCTAAGCAAAGATATTTATGCGCACCTCTGGATAACGGATGAAGCGCGTGATTTATATAAACGCGTTGGCAGTGAAGTTTATCCCTACGATGATTTATTTATCAGCCTTCGCCACAGATTTTTTTACGAGAAGCAGAAAGAATTTATAAAGACTCATAACAATCCTGCAATAATTAATATCGGCTCGGGATTTACGAACTACCCGTTCCTGCTTGAAGGAAAATTTGAATACGTCGAAGTTGACCTTGAAAATATTATCTACTACAAAAAAGAACGAATTGAAAAATTTATACAGGAAGCTATAATTCCCTACCGTGATGTTTATTATTATCCCATTGATTTAAGAAATGTTATTGATAGAGAATATCTTCGCTCAAAGCTTAACGGAGCAATAGCTTCATCGAACCGTTCACTAATTATAATGGAAGGATTAACTTTTTTCCTCGATGAAAACACTTTGGATTATTTATTTAAAACGCTCGGCTCTATACAAAAGAAGGGCTCTGAAATAATTTTTGATTTCTGGAAACCCGATGCTATGACTTACCCCGTTCTTCAGAAATTAAAAACATTCCTTGAAGGAAATTTCGGATATACTCTTAAAGATTATTATTTATTCGATAAGGATTATATTGAATCGAAAAAAGATTTTGTGATAAGCGAAATGAAAACAATTCAGGATATTGAAAAAGAGTATGCCTCAACAAATATTTTTGAGAATAAGGATAATGTAATACCTGCAAATCTTTGTACGTTGGTGAAATTATAATTTTTAGTGAATTTTTTTAATGCCGGATAATCTTACTTCAGTCTCGTTTCCCTATAAAATAATCAAGTTCAGCAAGACATTTCTTAAGCAGCTCAGTTTTAAAAATACCTTTTCCGCACTCAAGCACAGAAATTTTAAGCTCTGGTTTTACGGCCAGATGATATCACTCATCGGCACGTGGATGCAGATAACTGCTCAGGCTTTTCTGGTCTATGAGCTTACTAACTCATCTTCATATCTGGGCTATGTCGGTTTTGCTTCCGGTATTCCATCGTGGATATTTATGTTTTACGGCGGCGTTGTTGTCGATAGAGTTTCACGCAGGACTGTTCTTATCATTACACAAGTAGCTCTAATGATTTTATCAATCATTCTTGCTTATCTTACTTTCTCGGGAAATATACAGCCTTGGCATATTCTTTTGCTTTCATTTCTTACCGGTATCGCAATCGCATTCGATGCTCCGGCGCGGCAGACATTTATAAATGAACTTGTGCACCGCGAGCACCTTACAAATGCAATTGCACTCAATGCCACAATGTTTAACACAGCTTCGGCAGTCGGTCCGGCAATATCGGGAGTGTTGTATGCTTTAATTGGACCGGCATGGTGTTTTACAATCAATGCAGTTTCTTTCATTGCAGTTATCATAGGACTCTTTATGATAAAGCTTGATGTAAAAGCAGTCGCGAGAAAAACCACCTCTGTATTTTCAGATTTAAAAGAAGGTATTTTATATATAAAGTCTCATAAACTTATAAGAACATTCGTATTGTTTTCAGCAGCAGTAAGTCTGCTCGGAGTTTCATTCACTACTCTGATACCGGCATGGGCTGTAAAAATATTAGGAGGCGATTCTACAACTAACGGTCTGCTGCAATCCGCGCGCGGAGTCGGCGCTCTTGTCAGCGCCCTTGTGGTTGCTTCGCTTGGCACATTCAATTTCAGAGGAAAGCTATATACTCTCGGCGCAATCTCTATGCCCATATTCATTATACTCTTTGCATTTTTCCATTTTGAGTTTGCTGCACTTGTTTTAATTTTTATTGTAGGCGCAAGCACTGTTTTAGTTTATAATCTTACTAATGCATTTTTACAGATGTTAGTTACTGATGAGCTGCGAGGCAGAGTTCTCGCATTCTATACTTTTACTTTCTTCGGGTTAATGCCTCTTGGTTCATTGCTAATCGGAAACACTGCCGACTGGCTTGGGGAAACATTTGCAATTATACTCTTCGCCATAATTCTTCTTATATGCTCTTTGTACATCTTCTTAAGAGTACCTAAAATCAGAAGTTTATAAAGGAATCCATTCTGAGTTTTAAGCTGTATAAAATTTAATTATATTGCTACTTTAATTGAATTTTATTCCTCCTTTATTGTTATAATTCGAATACAAGTAAACCCCGTAATTAAAACACATGAAAAAAGTATCGTCCCTTTTAGTTTTCGTGCTATTGTTATGCACGAAAGTTTATTCAGCTGTTCCTTTTAATGTAGAACTTGAACAAATAAGCATTGCCGGCTCTCCCAGTCTTCACTCATTTGCTTTCGCTCAGTACAATGGCAAGTGGTTATTCATCGGCGGCAGAACAAACGGCAATCATGGATTCAGCAATACATTACCTTCATTCCCCAGGGCATATGCCAATAAAAATATTTTCGTAGTTGATCCAAACACAAATCAGGTATGGTCAAAGAATGTATTTAATGATATGACCATAGCTAAGGCTGACCCGTTAAGAACCTTTAACCCGCAGTACCTGCAAAATGGTCAAACACTTTTCCTTATTGGCGGAATGGGATTGGATTCGTTAAGAGATTCCATGGTTACATTCAGTACGATTTCCGCTATTGATGTTCCGGGTATTATAAACGCTATCATCAATAATCAAAATATTAATTCTTATATTACTCAAACATCCGATTCAAGAATGCAAATTTGCGGAGGAGAACTTGGTATGATAGGAAATGATTATTATCTTGTTGGCGGACATAATTTTTCCGGAGAATACAGACCGACGAATAATGGTGAATGGTTTCAGAAATATGCATCTATGTATAAAAAATTTAATCTGACATCAGGCGGCGGAACAATTTCTGTTTCTAATTATTCGGAAACAATAGACACAGCAAATCTGCATAGAAGAGATATGAATCTTGTACCGGCAATAAATCCTGACGGAAGCCAGTCATTAATTCTTTATGGAGGTGTTTTTAAATCAAATGCAGATAATCCTTTTCTTGAACCCATCTATATAAACTCAACAGGTTATACGGTAGATTTTTCTTTTCAGCAGCGCTTTACCCAATATACAACTGCCAATATAAATATGTTTGATTCAGTGAAAAAAGATATGCACACTGTCTTTCTTGCCGGTATGAGCTTATATTACTGTGATGCAACAGGAACTCCTAAAAAAGATTCTCTTGTTCCGTTCATAAAAGATATTACAGCACTAACTAAAAAACAAAACGGAACTACATCAGAAACAATTCTTCCTATTAAATTTTCTGAGTATCTCGGTACTAATGCAAAATTTATTCTTAACGAAAATATACAGCATTATGATAACGGTGTGATTAAGCTGGCTTCTTATCCGACAAGAACTTTAGTCGGATATATGTTTGGCGGCATAAGAGTGCCACTGCCTAATTTCACTTCAGGAACGGCAAGTGACAGGATATTTAAAATTTATATGACTTACACACCTATAGGCATTAATCAAATAGGTACAGAAATACCATCAGCATACAGCTTAGAACAGAATTTCCCGAATCCTTTTAATCCTAATACAACAATTAAATTCAATGTAAGCAAGGCAGGATTTACAAAGCTGATTATTTATAATTCACTCGGAAGAGAAGTTGAGCAGCTTGTAAGCAATAACTTATCAGCAGGAAAATACGAAGTGAACTGGAATGCATCAAACCAAACCAGCGGAGTTTATTTTTATAAATTGATGACAGACAACTTCAGTGAAGTGAAAAAGATGATGCTGGTGAAGTAAAGCCGTTTCGTTCTCGTTACGAAGCTCCAGCTTCGTAACGTATAAAATTTTAACCCGATGGTGGAAACGCTCTCGGGTTTTTTATTTACTTTTGTTAAAATTACATCTAACTTTAGAAAATAATTGTTCGTATGGCTGTTAAAACATTTATTCTTTTAGCCCTCCTGATTTTGCCTTCCATAATAAATGCTCAATCAAATAAAGAAGCGTTCTCTATTGAACTGAAACTTGATAAAACGAATTTTGCCTTTGGAGAAGATGTTGATGTTATTATTACTATAAAAAATATCAGTGAAAAGAGAGATTCTTTAACGTGGGATGAATTTTATAATATCTTTGGCTGTAATGTAACTCTTGTTCATAATTCAGATAAGACATCTTTTTGTGTATGCGTAATGGCTACGATGGACTCAATTAAATATAAAATTTTTCAATCAGGAGAATCATACTCAACTCAGTTGCCTGCCAGTGGTATTTGTGGTAATATTTCGCCGGGTGAATATGCAATAGTTAATCTATTAAATACAGGTTCATATACAATAGAAACTTATTGTGCTAAAGTAATTAATAGGGGAACAAATAAAGAGTATAGCAAAAGAATTAAATCAAACAAAATTAATTTTTATGTAAATCCACCTGATGAAAATAACAAAAAAATATACAAGGAATTGCAAAACATCGTAGGCTATACACTTGAAGAGAAACGTGATTCAGTTTACATGTTACCGGTTGCACAAAAGCTCGATGAGTTTATAAGGAAGAATATAAGCACATACTCTGCTGATATTGCTTACTCAATATTAAGGCTCATCGCGATAAATATTTATTCACTTAGAAATGATTATGTGAAACTCTCGGAATTTTATCTGATGAATAAACCCAATGGTTCACAGGTTTTTTCAGCTTTATTTAGAATTTATGATTACACTTACAGGGGGACAAAAAATAAATTTGACGGAATAGCGAAAATAGAGGAGTATGTAATTTTGTATCCTGGAACTGAAATTGAACGGGAAGGGAAAAGATTAATTGAATTTGCTAAGCAAAGTGAAGATAAAATTTATTGATTTATAAAACAAAAAGCCCGATGAATTAAAAACTCACCAGGCTTTTTTTATTTTCTTAAAATTTATTCTCTCTCTAAAATCCTACACTGCCTTCAGGCGGCAGGTTCGATTCCTGCGTTCCCTCCGAGGGAAGCGAGTGGGACACATTACATTTCTTTGGCAAAAACTTCTTCATTACAAGCTCTTTATGGGATGGACATGAACCGTTATCCAGCATTCCGCTTATCGAACATATACTTGCTTCTTCAACACCATCAGGCATCTGGAAGTACGCAACAGGAAAATCAAAACTGTCATCGGCATAAAGGTACTTCATAAAACGTCCCCATATAGGAGCAGCAGCTTTACCGCCCTGCCCGTAACCACCGCCGAATTTCACACGCGGGTCATCAAAGCCAAGCCATACACCGGCTAAGAACTGCGGAGTAAATCCGATAAACCATGCATCGGTATAATCGTTTGTAGTTCCTGTTTTACCTGCAGCAGGTCGTGAGAAATATGACCTGATACTTGTTGCAGTTCCTTCATCAACAACGCCTTCCATCATATCCTGCATTATATAAGCAACTTCTTCGCTTAAAACTTCTCTTGAATCAGGCTTAAGTTCTTCTATTATATTTCCGTTTCTATCTGTAATTTTTGTGATAGCAATTGGCTCAACCCAGATACCTTCATTGGCAATTGTTCCGAATGCATTTGTCATTTCAAGAGGAGTAACTTCACCTGCGCCTAATACTAAAGATAAAACATTTGGAAGCTCAGACTTCACACCCATATCGTGGGCAAGCTGAATAACTTTATCGAGCGGAGCAATTTCCATAGTTGTTCTCACTGCTATTACGTTTACAGATTTGGCAATAGCATCTCTCAATGAAATACTGCCTCCTGTACCTCCGCCCTTCGGCGACCAGATCTTTCCCCCAACATTTACTGCAACAGGGTCGTTGGAAATCATGTATCCGGGACTGTAGCCGTTTGCAATTGCCTCAGTATAAACAAAAACTTTAAATGTTGAACCGGGCTGACGCTTGATTTGCGTTACGTGATTCAATCCGTACTTAAAAGTATTGTTTGGATTTGCACCTACCATTGCTTTTATCTCGCCCGTCTTCGGATTCATACATACAAATCCTAACTGTATAGTTGTTTCGATTGCTTTTACTGAGTCAATGAATCCCTGGCTGCGTCTAAGCTTATCGGCAATCTTGCTTCTTTCAGCATCACTCTTTCCTTTTTTGTATTCATCGGAAACTTTTATTTGCCGCTCGATTGCATCATTAAGTATATCTTTATTATTCTTCCAGTTCCAATAGCCGTTAAATTCTTTCTGAAAAGATTTCAGCTGCTCAGTAGCAGCAGTCATTGCATGCTTTTGAAAGCGTGTATCTAATGTTGTATAAATCTGTAAACCATCCCTGTATAAATCATAGCCGTATTTTTCTGCTTTCTGTTCAAGCTGCTGCCTAACCATTTCTGTAAACTGCGGAGCTGGTGAATTGAACGTTGCAAAATTCTTTTGCAGCGTAACTCTTATAGGATCATCGGAAACAGTTTTATATGTTTCTTCAGTAATATATCCTGCTTCTACCATCGAGTTTAAAACAATGTTTCTTCTTTTCAATGACTCGTCAGGATTATCAACAGGGTCATATCTTGAAGGATTTTTTAAGATACCGACAAGTATAGCACACTCATCAAGAATTAAATCCTTAGCGCTTTTATTAAAATAAGTCTGCGCAGCTGCTTCTACTCCATACGCACCTTTACCAAAGTAAACTGTATTGAGATAGTATGCTAATATTTCCTGCTTAGTATAAGTTCTTTCGATTTGAATGGAAGTCATCGCCTCACGAAGCTTTCTGTTAATGGAAACTTCCTTACCGACATCCGGATACATATTTCTTGCAAGCTGCTGAGTGATTGTGCTGGCGCCTTCTTTTACTCTGAAAGCCATGATGTTTTTTACCATAGCTTTGATAGTTCTGTCTAAGTCGAATCCCCAGTGGTCAAAGAATTTTCTGTCTTCAGTTGCCACTAAAGCGTTTATCATTTCCTTAGGGATATTTTCAATGGTGACTTTAGTTCTGTTCTTCAGAAAGAACTTATCAATTAATTCGCCATCGGCAGAGTAAACCTTGGTAGCCTCTTCGAGTTTGGGATTTTCTAATTCGGCGAGAGATGGAAGCCCCTGCGCAAGATAAACCAGATATCCGGCAAAGCAGATAATTCCTATTAAAATAAAAACAACTGCCGTACCGAGTACGTTATTTGCTTTCCGGTTTTTCCTGGAAACCTTCTTCCTGTATTCCTTATCGTTGAGATATTTATCGAGTTCTTCTTCTTTATATTTATCTTTTTTAGCCAACCGCTTTTACTTTCTCCTGTTTATACTTATTTTCTTTTTTGTTATAGTAACTTATCAGTTCTATTTTATTATCTTTAAAAACTGCGTATGTAAAATTATCAATCCAGTCACCCAGATTTATGTAAGTACCCGTGGGAAAATCTACTCTTAATGGTCTGTGCCTGTGCCCCATTATTACTACATCGAATCCTTCTTTTATTTTCAGTTCTCCAAAATCTCTTAAACCGTCGTGCTTGCTGTAATCTCTTTGCCCTGTATGCATTCTGCTGGAGTGTGAGCTTTTTTTCGCAAGACCCAGTCCCCAATCAGGGTGAAGCTTTGAATATAAAAACTGAGAAACTTTGTTTCGCATTATTTTCTTCAGTATTTTATATCCTGTATCTTTGTATGCCATTCCGTCACCGTGATGAACGAAAAATTTCTTTCCGTCTATCTCACGGATAATCTCATCAAAAACAATATCGATATCAAACTCATCTTTAAAATACGTACCCCGCCAGAAATCATGATTTCCTGCAAGGTAGTTTATCTTAATTCCTTCTTCTGTTAACTCTGCAATTTTTGCAAATAATTTATAATAACCTTTTGGAACAACGTGCTTATACTCCATCCAGTAATCAAATAAATCACCTACTATGAATAATTCCTTTGCATCTTCTTTTATAAAATTCATGAAGTGCAGAAGAACTTTTTCTTTTAATACGTTGTCCTCTTTTGTTCCGTAGCCCAGATGAACATCTGAAATAAAATAGTAAGCATTTTTCATTCTATATACGATGTTCCGCTATCTTTCTTAATACTTTGTTATTAAACTTTGATTACTTAATTGTGACTATTTAACTTTTATTTTAGCTGTAAAATTCTTTGTGGTAATTTTACAAACACCATCGTCTGAGTTACAATATCCGAATTTTACTTTTCCTTTTATTGTAATAGTTGAACCGCTTGCTGCGCCTGATGGAACAGAAAAATTATATTTTACCTGCGAAGGACTTGGTAAATAGTCATCTGAACCGCCTGAATAATCCTGCATTGCTCCGCCTTCAAGTCCTTCTGTAATTGTAATTTCAATTTCAGGATCTTTCGGGATTTTTACATGAGCGCCTGTTTTAAATTTAATTGTTAATACTCCGCTCTCACCCGCAGAAAATGTTTTTTTATTTGCAGATGCAGATACGGTTGGTGCTTCGACTGCTTTTGCAGTTGAAAAGCCCATTAAACAGAATGATGAAAATACAAAAAGCGCTAATAATGATTTAATTTTGGTCATTTTTTAATAAATTTTTGGTGGATTATAAAAATATACAATTTTAAAATTTATACAAAGACAAATAAAATATGCTAATTTTTCAACGAATTAAAACCTTTTTTGTTCCGTTTAGCCTGTGAGAGAAAGAGAGATACAGAAATAAAAAGTTGAGCAAGACCTGAGCCTTGCTCACAATTTTAATATCTGGAAATTATATATCCGTTAAGGGATTTATGGGATTCAATCAATGCGTATGCATTATGATTGTGTATGCTTTCGAAATTTTCAGCTTCCACACTATACCAGGTAATGTGAGGCATTTCTTTTAATTTTAACACAACATTTCTTACAAGGTCCTCTACAAACACAGGGTTTTCATAAGCTCTCTCCGTTACAAATTTTTCGTCTTCTCTTTTTAA
This sequence comes from uncultured Ignavibacteria bacterium, assembly GCA_937974175.1. Classification (GTDB taxonomy): domain Bacteria; phylum Bacteroidota; class Ignavibacteria; order Tepidaquicellales; family Tepidaquicellaceae; genus JAFDZO01. The sequence goes on along the minus strand of CALJIG010000120.1, from coordinate 153,452 downwards.
CAATGAATATAATTCAGAGCTTGCGCTTGATTCAACAAGACCGATTATATCTTCTATCCATACTGTATCATTGAACCTTACCGATACAGTAACTTCTCCTCTCTGGTTATGCGCCCCATGTATTGAAATACTTTTTGAGCACGGACATAAAGTTGTTACGGGCACAATAACGGTTAGAACAAAATCTTTCTGTTCGTTATTTCTTGCTGCATGAAATTTTGCTCTGTAATCCAGCAAAGATTCCTTTTGTGTTACAGGTGCTTTCTTCATCTTGAAAAAAGGAAATTCCATTTCAATATGTGAAGCAGTTGCGTGCAATTTTTTCTGCATCTCTTCTAAAACTTTATCAACGGAGTCGACATGCATTTCTCTTTCTTTGCACTGCAGAATTTCAACAAATCTGCTCATGTGCGTACCTTTAAATTCCTTCGGCAGGTCAACTGTCATTGAAATTGTTGCAACAGTATGCTGAATAGAATTTTCTTTATCTTTTACTATTATGGGATACTTAACGTTCTTTACACCTACTTTATCGATGGCAAGATTACGGGGGTCCTGTAAATTTTGTGTGTCCGGTAATACCGATTTACCTGGGGTAGATATCTCTGACAACTTTAATCCTTTTTAATTTTTGGAGTTACTTAATACAACAATTATATTATATATAAAATTTCTATTTTAAGATAATTTCAGGGTAGTTAGTGCAGTCCATATTCAGGAAGAAAACTTCGTTATTCCACTTTTTTTGTTCCTTATTTTGCAGAATACTGCTCCAGATATATTTTTTATCTGTTTCGGGAATATTAGATGACATTATGTCTTTTTCCGGAACGAAGTGAAACTTTCCTTCGTGAAATTCAGGGGGAATAGTGTTAACTCTTTTTTTAAACTCGAAAAGAAAAACCATTATGTTTCCAATGTGCGGAAATTCTCTTTCCGTCATTATTCCAATCAGTTTCCAGTCCTCATTATTTGATTCGATGCCGCACTCTTCGTGCGCTTCACGCACAGCGCATTCTATGGGAGATTCTGCAAAATGAACATCTAATTTTCCGCCGGGAGGGGAGAATAAACCCTTATTAGGATTTTTAACACGTTCAAGCAAAAGGTAATCACCGTTATCATTTTTTATGTACAGCAGTGTTGCAAGTTTCATTTAGTGTTTTCTATTTATCGTCACTGAATCCGAAACGAAGTTTTACTTTTTTAAACTGCGGCTCCTTGGGCTTTTGTGTTTCTTCATGAGAGTCAGTGTTTCTTATTACAGCTTTTTCTCTGACAGGTTCACTTTGCTTCTCTTCACGTCTTCCTTTATTATCTGTAAGAGAAGTTTCTTCTTCATCAAATGAAATTTTCTTCGATGAAAATTTCACACCTTCTTTTGTTAATGGATGCGGAGTAATTTGCTCTTCTTCGATTGTTAAGAAATTAAAATCAGAATCATAAGAGTCTATATAGGATAAAGAATTTACTGAGCCGGGCAAAAATGAATTGTCTATCGGCTGAAGCAGATCATCGCTTTCTTTTTTTACTACTCTGAACTCTTCACCGAATTCAACCAACAATTCTTTCTGTGTCTCTTCAAGTCCGCCGCTAACGTAGGGATTATCAAATATTTCTTCGTTAATATTGTCATGTCTCTTGAAGTGCTTTTGCTTTTCGGCATACTCATGGTAATTCCCGGCTTTATAAATCTCATTGCTGATCTCAGAAGCAGTCTTTAACGGATTGAAATCTAATTTTAACTCTATGTTATAATCTTTAACTTCAAAGTTACCGTTAATAATTACATCGGATATATTTTCAGAATTTAAGTTCTCAATTATATACTCAGAAATCTTTTCCGAATCTATTTCAGGGAAAGATGCGAATGAATTAAATTTATTCAAATCGAAGAATACAAAATTTGCAAGCTTATTTTTTTCAATTGAACCTGTAAGATTAGAAATTCCCTGCGCATAAGCTCCGTTCAAGGAAATCATTTTAAGAAGAGGTTCGTAGTTTCTTATGTTCTTCGAGCAAAGAGAGGATATTAATTTTATCTCGGAGAAAACGTTTTTCCCTGTGAAACCGGTACCAATACTTACGTTTAAATCGGAATATATAAAATTTCTAAAATCAAATGTTCTCGGATAAAAATTCACAATGTCCGATGGAGACAAAACAACATTTGTTGAAGTAGAATTTAAAACATCAAACTCATTTTTACTAAGGTAAATCGGATTGGAAAGTATCGTTGACTGAGTTAAAAGATTATAATCTTTCAGCACATATATTAAAGATTTTCTGAATAAATCCTTTATCTCAGTTAAATCTTTTTCACTCTGGTAAACCTCTAAAAATAATTTTACATCGGCTGAGTTAGTCAGGTTCTTCAGGTTATTCACCAGATACATATTAATCTGCTCGTCACCTCTTACACCTGAAAAACTCTTTGCATCTATAGGAGCGTTAGCTGATTTATTATTTTCATAATCGACTAAATTCACCGTCATATTCGAGCCGCTCAAAACATCATCCATCTGCTCGTGATTTATATCTCCCGATGATTCAATTAAGTTTACTTCTCCTGCACAAATAGATTTTAAATAATTAACCTTAAAAATATTTTTCCTCTTCATAACGTTTTCAACCAGATATAAATACTTATCTATCGTCTGTAAAGCAGGATTTTCCTTCAGACTCTCAAACGTGCACTTCTTAAAAAATAATTTATTAAGTGAAAATGTTGAGTAGCAGTTGGAGTTTATAAATCCGGGCACAATTATTTTATTCTGCGCATCAATTAACTTTGTCTGAGGATACCTGTCAATAAATTTTCCTATTTCAAATCTATTATCAAAATCAATTTCAACAATCTTATTATTTTTTATAACAATCGTATGTATACCCGCTCTTCCCTGTCTGTCAAGAGTCAGTACTATTCCGTTCTTAATTATTATAAAGCTATCCATACTGTAAAATTATAAATCTTCAATTGTAAAATCTTCATCAAGGTAATGCTGAGCTTCGATTAGCTGGTTACCCTTCTGATTATATACTGCATACTCAAATCCTTTTCTTACGCTGTATGCACCGTACTCGCCTTTTACATTCAGGGCAACAAATCCAACCTGAAAAATATGGTCGCGATTTTTGCTTGAAAGCAAATTCAGCTTAACAACTCTTTCGCATGCAATCTTGCATGCTTCCATAGGAGAAATTCCTAATCTCATATACTCAACAATCAAAAATGAACCGCATGCTCTTATACATTCTTCACCTCTGCCTGTTGATGCAGCGCCGCCGACTTCACCGTCAACATAAAGTCCGCTGCCCGGAATGGGACTGTCACCGACTCTTCCATGTAGCTTCCATGCCATTCCCGATGTTGTGCATGATGCCGATATATGCCCGTCTTTATCAATTGCAACCATTCCGATTGTATCGTGATTACCGTCTTCATTTATAGAATCAGCTTTTCTTTTCAGAATAGAAAAATCATCAGTATGAATTTCTTCTGCGTTTTCACCCCCCGATGCTTTCCATTCGTTAAATCTTCTTAACGAATTTTCCGTCAGAAGATTCTCAGCCTCATAACCATTTTTTAAGGCAAACTCAAAAGCGCCGTCACCTGCTAAAATTGTATGCTCAGTATCTTCTAAAACTTTTCGTGCCAGTGAAATCGGATTCTTAATATTCTCTACACAAATCACCGCGCCTATGCGTGCCTTCCAGTCCATTATAGCTGCATCAAGAGTTACTCTTCCCGCGGCATCAGGCAATCCGCCATAGCCAACACTTAAAACAGTCGGATCATCTTCCGAAACTCTTACTCCTCTTTCTACTGCATCGAGAGAATTTCCTCCGTTCTTTAAAACCTGATAAGCGGCATCATTCGCTGCTAATCCGTGCTTCCATGTTGATATTACAAGTGGCTTCAATTTATAAACTTTATTTTAACTTTTAATATGTTTGGAAATCATTTCAAATGTTCTGTCGTATCTGAACTGAATATTAAAATGTCCTCCCGTAAATTCTTCGTGATAGTGCTTGATTCCGTTCTTTGTCAGTCTTTGCGAAAAAATCCTTGCGCCTACATTTAATGCAAACTCATCTGTTTTTCCCGCATCAATAAATATTAACTTTAATTTTTTCAAATTAGTTTTATACTTACCGACTAAATTCACAGGGTCATGCTTCAGCCATTTCTTAAAAATATCCTGCCTCACTTCTCCCGTAGTCAAGTCCATAGGTAAATCAAAGTTATATCCTTTGGTTTTCATGTTAGCAGGATTAGGCGAGTAACAGCTTGCCATCCCAATTGTATTAATTATATTATGGAATGATTTTGGCTTAGGCTGTTTGAAATTAATTTCATTCTTAATAAAATTCGCAACACCTTTGTCACCTTTGCCGTAGCGTTCAATATCGTTTATAAAAAATCCAAATTCATTTTTATAGCAGTATTCAAAGTATGCATCGCCGGCAGTTGTGCACATCAGTCCAAACACATCGGGATTTCTCATTGATAAAATCATTGCTCCATATCCGCCGGATGATTTTCCGCATATAGCTCTCGAGTGCGCATGAGGAATTGTTCTGAAATTATTATCTATGAACGGAACAAGTTCTTTTATTATATAATCTTCATATCTTCCGGTTGCTGTCGAGTTTATATACTGGCTTCCTCCGTACTTTGTAATGCAGTCAGGCATCACAACAATCATTTCCTTCATCTTGCCTTCTTTTATCAATCTGTCAAAACGGTCCTGAATATTTTCTACTAAAAAGCTGCGGTTGAGATGACTGAAACCTGTACCCGTAAATCCTACAATGAAAAAAACTACCGGGTATTTTTTATCTAAATTTTCATAGGAAGGGGGGAAATATATAGGGAACTCTCTTTCATAAGGGTCACCAAGAGGATTTCCTTTTAAAACTTTACTTACGTGAGAGTATATGTATAACTGACCTTTACTGTTTTTCATTAAAGCAAAAGTAATGATAAAAATTGTTAAAAATAATTGAGAATTCAATCATCATTTGAATCACTGATTACACAGATTTCAAATGATTTTAATGATGGTAAAGTTTGGAGAATAAATCATTTTAATCATACCTAATCAGTGAAATCAGTGATTAAAATTTTTTCAAATCCTCTTTATGCGTGATTTTAATATTAGTCTTTTCGCCCGGTATAATTTTTACAGGATAGCCTGCAAATTCAACCACCGCCGCTTCGTCCGTCCCGACAAAATTTTTTGATACTGCCTTAGCGAAAGAATTTTTTATTATATCACATCTGAACACCTGCGGAGTCTGTACCGTCCACAAGTTTTCCCTCGAAAGAGTTTTTTGTACAAACTGCTTTTCATCTGTACGCTTAACTGTGTCACTTATTTTTATCCCCGGAATAACTCCGCCTGACTTACGACACTCTTCTATTAAATTCGTGATTAATTTCTTTGATAAAAACGGTCGCACTGCATCATGAACCATTACAATATCATTCTTTTCACATTCGATAACGTTAAGCGCATTGAACACCGATGCCTGCCTTGTCTCCCCGCCTTCAACAATACTTTTTACTTTCTTAAAATTATTTTTAGAAATAATTTTTTTTAGCTTCTCAAAATTATCTGCCTGTGCAGCTATATAAATCTCATCAATAATTTTTAATGAATGAAACCGCTCAATGGTATGAGCAATAATTTCCTTGCCGTCAATTTTTAAAAATTGTTTTGGGATTTTTGAGCCGAAGCGGATGCCCGAGCCGGATGCCGGAATGATTAAGATGTGTTTCATTTTCTAAAATAAAAAAAGCGGAGCTATATTATTTGTTATAATACAACTCCGCCTTTGAATAAAAAATATTAAACGATTAACATTGCATCGCCGTATGCGTAAAATCTGTATTTCTCTTTTATCGCTCTCTTGTAAGCCTTCATAATAAAATCTCTTCCTGCGAATGAACATACAAGCATCAGCAATGTGCTTTGCGGTAACTGAAAATTTGTAATAAGCTTATCAACAACTCTTAATGTATGAGGCGGATGGATAAATTTATCTGTCCAGCCTTTTCCATGTCGGATTGTTTTTGTAGTTACGATGTTTGCCTCAAGTACTCTTGCAACAGATGTTCCCACTGCAACAAGTTTTCCTTTTTTGGTAACTGCATTATTAATTATATCGGCGTTCTCTTTTGTGATTTCAAAATATTCCGAATCCATTCTGTGCTTCGATAAATCTTCTACCTCTACTAATCTGAAAGTTCCTAGTCCCACATGCAAAGTAATGTATGCAAGCTTAACACCTTTATCTTTTAATTTCTTTAAAAGCTCGGGTGTAAAATGCAGACCCGATGCAGGCGCTGCAACTGAACCAACGTTCTTTGCAAACACTGTCTGATAATCAGCTTTATCTTTTTCAGTCGGCTCTCTTTTTATGTACGGAGGCAGTGGAGTCTTACCCAGCTTATCAATTACTTTAGAAAAATCTTCAGTAACATTAAATCTTACAATTCTTCCTCTGGAAGTTGTATTATCGATAACTTCACAATAAAGATTTTTATTAAAAAATATTCTGTTCCCGATTCTAACTTTTCTTGCAGGGTCAACAACTACGTCCCAGATATTTTCTTCTGCATTCAATTGTCTTAATAAAAATACTTCAATCTTCGCTCTTGTTTTTTCCTTTGTTCCGAACATTCTCGCAGGGAAAACCTTTGAATCGTTCATTACAATCACGTCACCTTCGTTAACGTAATCAACAATGCTTTTGAATTTTGAAGTAAGAATAGATTCATCATCTCTGTTCAATACCATCATCTTAGCCATATCGCGTGGAGCTTTAGGGGCTTTTGCAATCAGATTCTTTGGAATAGGGTACTTAAATTGTGAAAGTTTCATTTTGTATAATATATTTTAAAATATAAACGTCTCTCATAGTTTTATGCAAAATTTAATGATAGTCGTTTTCGTTAATTTCTTATTGGTAATTATAAATTGTAAAAAGCTTTAATTCCGGGATACTGAGCGCTGCTTCCAAGCTCTTCTTCTATTCTGATAAGCTGGTTGTACTTCGCAACTCTGTCAGTTCTTGAAAGCGAACCTGTTTTTATCTGTCCCGCATTTGTTGCAACTGCAAGGTCGGCAATTGTAGTATCTTCAGTCTCACCGCTTCTGTGAGAGATAACGGCAGTGTAATTATTTATCTTTGCCATTTCAATTGCGTCAAGGGTTTCAGTAAGCGTTCCGATCTGGTTTACTTTGATAAGGATTGAGTTTGCAATTCCCTTCTCAATTCCTTTTGAGAAAATTGAAGTGTTAGTTACAAATAAATCGTCACCGACTAATTGTACTTTTCCTTTTAATGCATCTGTTAGTTCTTTCCATCCGTCCCAGTCATTTTCAGCCATACCGTCTTCAATTGAAATGATAGGATAATCTTTTACAAGTTTTGCATAAAGGTCAACCATCTGTGAAGATGTTTTTGTCGGAATGTGTGATTTATAAAATTCATACTTTCCTTTTCCTTTCCACATTTCAGATGAGGCAACATCTAATCCTAAATAAAAATCTTTTCCTGCTTTGTAACCTGCTTTTGAAATTGCATCAAGAATTACTTCAATAGCTTCTTCATTTGATTTTAAATTCGGAGCGAATCCGCCTTCATCACCGACTGATGTGCTTGCATTTTGTTTGTGCAACACATTTTTCAAACTATGAAAAACTTCTACACAACTCATTAAAGCATCTGAAAAAGTTTTTGCGCCGGTAGGAATAATCATGAACTCCTGAAAATCAACTGTGTTATCAGCATGCTTACCGCCGTTGATAATGTTACACATAGGAACAGGAAGCGTTTTTGCATTCACACCCCCGATGTATTTATAAAGTGGAATGTTTAAATGATTTGCGCTTGCGTGAGCTGCTGCCATTGAAACACCTAGCAGTGCGTTAGCGCCGAGCTTTGATTTATTTTCTGTTCCGTCTAATTTAATTAATATCTCATCTAAGCCTGTCTGGTCTAATGAATCATACCCTAATAAATTATTTGCAATAGTTGTGTTAACATTTTTTACAGCCTTGAGTACGCCTTTGCCTAAATATTTTTTCTTATCTCCGTCGCGTAATTCAACTGCTTCTCTTTCTCCTGTTGATGCTCCTGACGGGACTGCGGCCCTCCCTAAGGTTCCGTCTTCAAGTATTACATCAACTTCTAAAGTGGGGTTACCACGTGAATCTAAAATTTGTCTTGAGTGAATATCTAAAATTGCGGGCATTTATAAATAGAATGGTTAGTTTTGGAAAATATGAAAAATAACCTTATAATCAAGGGAAATCAATTCATAAAGAATGGTATAAATTCGACTTAAATACTGCAATTTCAGCACTTAAGAGAATTTGATTTATTATTTTGCAGATAAAACTTTGGAAGATTTTTACCACAGAGAGCACAAAGTAATACACAGAGAACACAGAATAATATTAGAAATTCAAACAAAGATTTAATTATATTTACTCTGTGTTCTTTGTGATAATCTCTGTGGCCTCTGTGGTTAAACTTAGTATATACCGCCTTGACCGTCATCAGAATAAGACGTGCTTTCTGACTTCCCGGCTGTCTCTTTTATCATTATCTGAACCGAAGTCTTCTTAAAATTTTCATCTTCATATTCTATAGGTACAGTAAGATTATCTGACATCATTATCGTTCTTCCCGGCTCTGTTGTGAACTTAGAATACACAAATTTTATTCTTCCGAATAAACTTTTTTTCAGGACTCCAAGATTTAATGAATAATTATATGAAACATTATAAGATGAAAATGCGCTGAGGCAGATATCCTGCTCGTCTTTATTATCGATAACAAGCGTGAAGCACTTCTTCTTCATTATCATTATCACAAAGAATACAAGAATAAGAACTACAAGAGTTATTAATCCAATGAGCACGAACAATCTCCACGGTCCGTATTTCATTTTTATTTCAAGCGGAATAGTCGTAACAATTTTTTTATCCTTTAACGACGGCTGGAAAATTTCAGGAATGGATTGCAGCGCGAATAAATCTTTAAAGCTGTTTATATAATTCTGGTCAAGAGCTATATCGGTCTGCGATACTTCCAAAACAAGATTTCCCCCTATGGAAAAATCCTCTTTGAAAATCGTATTGAACGAAAATGTCGGAGTTATTTCAGGCAGATTGAAAATTAAATTGAATCCCGTCACTTCGCCCTCGGGAGAAACGTTGCTTACAGTGGAAGGAGTTATCTGCTGAGTACCTAATGATTTCACCGAGTAATCAGATGATTTAAAATCATCAAGATGAACATTCAGGTTTGCGCTTTTTATAACATAAGGATATAAATTTGATTTCAATGAAAGATCGTTAAACGTCTCTCTTACTTTTTCACCTTCTTCAAATCCGAATCCTCTTAACGTCTTCCCGTCAAAAAATAATTTTCCCTCTGTAATTCTGCCGACAGCTATCTTTGGTTGAAGTACAATTGTTCCTATATCCTGCGGTTTTAATGTAATTGCTTTCTGTTTAATGCCAACATCTCTTATCTGCTTATCAAAAACTTCGTAGTGCAGCTGAGTGAAATTCTCTTTTGAGTAAACAATTGCATACGCAACATATCCATTTGAAGAATATCCTGCTTCAGTAACCTTTTCAGGAATAGGAAACAGCATAATTTTTTTAATGTTGGCGTCGCTTCTTAATCTTTGATAAAATGCGAGCGTATTGAAATAAGATGAATCGCCGCTGCCGCTGTTATCATTTATGTTATCCGTAATAAGCCAGATAATTCCCGTGTTACCGTCAAGACTTGCGATTCCTTTATCAAGCGCTTCAATTAAATCAGTCGTTCCAAAGTCACCGTCCTTGCCGCGCATTAAATTAAAATCTTTTATTACTCCGTCTGCATTAAAATTTGCCGAAGGACCGCTGAACAAAACTTTTGGTGATTCAATTTTTCTCGATGCATCGGACTTTGTAAAAAGCATTACACTTGCATTATCACCGGGTTTCAATGAATTCTTCATCAGCGCCTTTGCAAAGAGCTTAAATGCGCTGTTAGACTCCCTGTAATATCCCGACATACTGCCCGAGTTATCGAACATGAACACAAAATTGTTCCCGTCTTTTGCAGAGACAACAAGCGAACTTAAAAGAAATATTAAAACAAAAACTTTCTTCATTTTTTATATATGAATATTAAGATTATCATCGGCGTACAGCTCAATGATTCCGTCCTTCGTAAGCACAATTAAATTATTAAAACTTATTATCACCGAAACTATATCATCGCTTTCAGCTCTGCCGGTGGAGGAAACCGTTCTGCTCTCCGCTTCCTGAAATCTGTTAAGATTATGTATCACAAATTTATTCTTCTTAACAATCACAACAAGATTTTCATTGCAGCACTCGACTTTATTTTCATACTCATCATCGAACGAATACACAAGTAGCCCGTTATTCTTATAGCATTTCCAGCCGTCAATTGTTCCTACGAAAAGATTTTCACCATAGCCGCAGAGCGAGTTTATATAATTCAGCTTTATTCCGCTGTACTTATATGCGCTTTCTTTAGAGGAAGAGCTTACATAAAAAAGCTCCTGCAAATCTTTAGCAAAGTACAATTTGTAATTCTGAAAAAGAAAGTGTGATGTTGAAAATCCCGGAGTATCGACTTTTATCTCTCTGAAGTCCATTGTCATTAAATCGCATATCAGAATTTTATCGTCGTTCAGAACATAAGCCATTCCTTCGCCGATACAGATACTGTCAGAGAGAAATTCATTCGATATGAATTCAAATTCAGTTATCGAAAAATGATTTGCCGTATCTATTATTTTCAGTAAAGCTTTTTTTGATTCCGGATTATACTCAAGAAATAAAATTAAATTTTTATAGCGGTTCAGATTGCTCCATATAAAATAATCACGCTCACTGGAGTAGATTGCATCATAATATATCTCGTTTTCATTGGTATTTTCTTCCTTAAACTCAAAAATATTTTTAACTGAGTTAACAAAAATTTTATTTTCAATTACTAAACCCGTCTTCTCAAAAACATTTTCCTCTATAAAAATTTTATTTTTTACCGAGAAATCAAACCTGTCTACAAAATATACATTACCTGATGTTGAGGATAAAATGAAGTATTTATTGTTTTCTAAAACTGAGTTTAAAAAATTGTCTTTAATCTCTAGGTGATGTTTTCTTCGGAAACTTTTATCTATTCCCTCAGGGAATTTCAGATCGCTTTTAAAAAATCCGTTAAGGTTTGCGCTGCCTTTATAGAAAGAGTTTACCTTTGAATCTAGAATATTTTTTCTGTTATTCTCTTCGTGGTTAACTTTAGGTTCAACCGGCGCAACAGATATTTCATCGGTAATATCATTATAAATATCTATTTCTAGTCTGTCGCTTTTCTCGTTGTTTTTACTATCCTCGGGGAACTCTATTATAATTCTTTCAGGCATTCTTTAATTTTTAAATCGTGCTTTTTCTAATCTGTCGTTTATTGCAATACCGATTCCTTCATCTTTCACTTTTGCAGCAAGTATCATTTCAAATCCTTTTTCATCCAGTCTTCTCAAATCAGAGAACAAATGCTTCGCGGCTTCTTTTAAATCTGAATATTTATTCAAATCAAGAATTCCGTAATTCTTTCCTTCAAATCTATCCAAATCACTCAAGTGTTCTACTATTACCAATGGAGTATGAGGCGCGTAGTGATTCAAAAGCATTCCGGGTGAATTTATCTTATCTGATTTCCTGTCTCCTGTCCTTCCTATTACCAAAGTAATTTCTTCTTCGCTTATATACCCATGTCTTAGTACAACGGGTAATTCACCTGATAAATCAACAACTGTAGATTCTATTCCAACGTTTGAGCTTCCGCCCTCTAAAACATATTTTAACTTTCCATCCATTTCTTTTACAACATCTTCTGCATTAGTTGGAGAAATTCTACCGAAGCGATTTGCAGAAGGAGCCGCAACCGGTACCTTAACAATTTCCAGCAACTCTCTGAATACTTTATGTGACGGAAATCTCACTGCAACAGTTTCATTTCCGGCGGTTACAATATCGGAAATTATTTTTTTCTTTTTTAAGACGTAAGTTATCGGTCCCGGAGAAAATTTTTCGTACAGTTTTAAAAAATTATCCGGAATTTCTTTGACGAATTCTTCCAGATTATCTTTATTCAACAAGTGAACTATCAAAGGATTGAATCTAGGCCTATCCTTCGCCTCAAATATTTTTATTACAGCATCAGCATCAAGCGCATTTGCGCCGAGTCCGTAAACGGTTTCAGTCGGTATGCCTACGATATTTCCTTTCAGGATTTCCGAGGCTGCTAAATTTATATCTGATATAATTTGAGTCATTTCAGCTTTAAAAATACCTTTATTGGGTAAATTTTGATAGGGATAAATTTTTTTAAAAAATATTTCCCTATTAGTAGGAATAGAGTGAATTGTTTTCCGATTAAAAAATATTTTTTGTATTTTTAATGCGGTGTTTTTAATTATTCAGAAAAAATTTGAAATCTAACATCTGAAATTTGAAATTCGTAACTGAAGAATCCCGCTAAAGACGGGACTGAGCTGCGCTCAGAAATCCGACTTTTTCAGATTAATTACGAATATAAAAAACTTCGGTGTTGTAAAAACAACATTGACGAAAATAAAACCCGTCAAAAATTCATCAATGTATAAAATATAATATTTTAGAGGATAGTTTTCAAAAATTATTTTGCAGAAATCCGTCAAAAACCCGTCAAGATTTATAAAAAATTTAATCATGTATTGTAAAAGAATTGACGAATTTAAAAATGTTACAATAATGTGACTCTCAGCTTTGAATGGAAAATGTTACAAAAATGTGACTCTATTTATATTCAGTCCGCATAAATCCGAAATAATGGGCTTAATATTGCTTTAATTTATGTTGAAATTAACATATAATGAAAAATAACGAAGAAAATAAAGTTCATACCTGCGCAGAAATAATTGACAACGTGACCTCAAAAGAGCCCGGTATACTGCGCTCCAAATTTGATTACGTTAGTGATAAACTCACTTTAGATTACGACCCCGAAAAACTGCACAATGACGATGTAAAGAAAATCGCTCAGGACCTATCCGATAAATTAGTTTCTCATTATCAGACCTGTAATCTTCATCTCAACGGTCGTGCATGCGAAGCCTGCGGAATTGCTCTCGAAAAAAAGGCTCTTGCAATTGATGGAGTAAAAGAAGCTAATGCAAGCTTCCTTACCAAATCTTTTATTGTAACTTTTGATAATCAGATAATTTCTCCTGAAGAATTAATTGCAAACTTTAAACGGGAAGGACTTCATATTGCTGCGTCTAAAAATGATGAAGCAAAAGATGACCGATCTTTTATTACAAGGTTTTTGGATTCAACTAAAGTTGAGCTAGTCTTTACCATTGTTACATTCATTGCAATGATGACGGCGTTTATACTGGATAAATTTGAAGCAGATAAAACTATTTATAATTCGTTCTACTTACTTGCTTACATAGCAGGAGGAACGTATGGAGTTCGCGCAGGCATTCGTTCTATAAAAGAGCTTACCATTAATGTAGATATCTTAATGATACTCGCTGCGCTTGGCGCTGCATACATCGGCGCTCCGTTTGAAGGTGCGATGCTGTTATTTCTATTCTCACTTTCCAATATGCTTCAGGCTTACGCTATAGGAAGAACACGAAAAGCAATCGATTCGCTAATGAAGCTCCGACCTAAAGAGGCATTGGTAAGAATAAAAAATGAGACTAAGATACTCCCTATTGAAAACATAATAATAAATGATATTGTAATAATGCGCCCGGGTGAAAGAGTCCCGCTTGACGGAGTTATTATAGAAGGTCATTCATCACTGGATGAATCTTCTTTAACAGGAGAGTCATTCCCTGTGTCAAAAAAATTCGGGGACAAAGTTTTTGCAGGAACGATAAATCAATCAGGCGGACTTGAAATAAAAGTCACGCGCCTTGCTGAAGATTCCACCATAGCAAAAATTATCAAGATGGTTGAAGAGGCGCAGAACCAGAAAGCAAAGACTCAGCGCTTCCTAGATAAAGCCGAGCAGTATTATGCTATGGGAGTAATACTTTTTACTCTCCTAATGATTTTAATTCCATACTTTGTTTTTCACGGAAACTTCGATACGGTATTTTATAAAGCAATGACATTGATGGTTGTTGCTTCTCCCTGCGCTTTGATTATCAGCACTCCCGCATCAATTCTTTCTGCTATAGGTAACGGAGCAAAGAAGGGTATTCTATATAAAGGCGGCGCATACTTAGAGCAGACAGCCGATATAAAAGTTGTTGCTTTCGATAAAACGGGCACGCTTACATTCGGCAAACCGGAAGTTACCGATGTAAAAGTTATTCCTCTCCCTGTATCCGAATATGTTATTTGGAGCGGAGAAGAGAACGAGCTGCTTTCGATTGCAGCAGCTGTTGAATCAAAATCAGAGCATCCTCTTGCGCAGGCAATTGTAAAATCTGCCATAGCGAAAAAGATTGAAATTCCTGAAGTAAGAAACTTTCAGTCAGTTACAGGTAAAGGTGTCATTGCTGATTTGAAAGATAATTCAGTTTGTGTAGGGAGCTTAAATTTCTTTGACGATTACGATACGCATCACTTAGATACCGCTTACAAAGTTGTTGAGCAGCATCAGAACGAAGGAAAGACTTCAGTTCTTGTTGCCGTAATCAACGGAAGAAAAGCATTTATCATAGGTATAATTGCAATCGCAGACGTTATACGTCCTGATGCCGCTGATGTAATAAAGGAATTAAGAAAAGTCGGTGTGCAAAGAATAATTATGCTGACAGGCGACAATAAAAGAGTTGCAAAAGCGATTGCTACCAATCTTGGACTTGATGATTTTTATGCCGAGCTTCTTCCCGAAGATAAAGTTAGAATTGTAAAAGAGAATAAAAAATTCGGAGTGATAGCTATGGTCGGCGACGGTGTTAACGATGCGCCTGCTCTCTCCACTGCTGATATCGGTATTGCTATGGGCGGCGGCGGAACAGACGTTGCTCTTGAAACTGCTGATGTAGTATTGATGTCAGATGACTTAACAAAAATTCCATATGCAATTGCATTGAGCCGTAAAGCAAAAAAAGTTGTGTATCAGAATCTTATCTTTTCACTTGCAGTTATTATTGTGCTTATTGTTTCTGTACTGGGAATTCAGCTTCCACTTCCATTGGGAGTTGTAGGCCATGAGGGAAGCACAGTGCTTGTGTGCCTGAATGGTTTAAGACTTTTAAATTTCAAATGGAAATAAAAAAATCCGTTCCGGTAGTTAAATCGGGACGGATTATAATGTACATCAAAATCTAATTTTACATCTCAGCCATTACATGTACTTCTTCAGTTTCAATTTTTTCTACGTCAGGATTTACTTTTACTTCCTGTGAAACAGGTTCTATTTTTCTTGCAATCAATATTGCAGCTAAAGTAAATACAACTGCTCCATAACCAACATACGAATAGTTTAAAATTTCTCCACCGGCTGATTTTGCAATTACCAATCCTGATAAAAAAGAAGCAGTGCCGGATGCCAGCTGCATCGCTGAAGAGTTAATGCTCATAAAACTTCCTCTATGCTGCGTGGTTACAGATGAAGTAACTAAAGCCATTGAAGGGACCATTCTTCCGCTGATAAAAATAAAAAACATTGTACTGCTTGTAAGCACAATCCATACGGAAACATGAGGCATATTTGTAATTGCAAGAACCGGTATTAATGATATCAAAGCAATTATAGTTAAAATTTTTGGCTTACCGTATTTATCTGCTAATCTTCCTATATAAGGAGATGTAAAAATCGTTGCTGCCCCTCCAAGCAAATACATATACTTGAGATACGATTCAGGAAATCCAACATTTGCAACGAGATACGGACTGATATAAGGAATAATTGAAAAATGTCCCAGAATAAGCACGAACATAAAGATAAGGGCACGTACTTGCATCTTACTTCCAAATACATTTTTTATAACCTGAACAGGTGAAGGTCTTTCTTTGGTCATATGAGTGTTTACACTCGGAACAACTTTGTAAATTATTCCGCTTACAATTAAACCCATGAAGCCAAGGAAATAAAAAGGCATGTGCCATCCTGCGAGGTCAGCTAGAAATAATCCGAATGGAACTCCGAATATTGATGCTACAGAAAATGAAGTCATCACAATTCCCATAGCGGTTGCTCTTCTGAATTCTGGAACAACATCGCCGACAATTGACATAACAAGCGCGCCCATTACACCGCCGAATAAACCGGTTACAATACGCGCTGCAACAAGCCATTCGTAAGTTGGTGCTAATGCGCAAAGAATTGTACCTATTGAAAATCCGATGTAGTTAAATAATAATGCTGTCTTTCTATCGAATCTGTCAATGAAAAATGCGCCGACGAGTCCGGTGAACCCTGCTGCAAAAGTGTAAGAAGATACGATAATTCCGAACTGCGAAGGGTTTATATCAAACAAACGCATCAACTGCGGGCCTAAAGGCATCACTATCATAAAATCCATTATTGCTGTAAATTGGATAGTTGCCAGAGTGTACAATAACAGCTTTTCTTTTTTTGGTGTCATATTATATTAATGTGGAAAATATCTTAAAGCTATCAGTAAATCGATTTACTAATATTTATCTTGATACATAATAATCAAACTAAATTAAAAAACCTCCCCGACTCTTTCTGCATTTTTCGTGCGAGAAAAAATGAGGAGGTTAAATTTATCACATACCTGTTATTATTATAAACGAAAAACTGTAATAAAAAGTTACATATGTTTTTATTTTAAAGCATGTATCATTACTTCATCAAAGAACTGTTTAAAGCTTCTTGCTTTATGGCCTGTAACTGTTTCTATATCATCATTTACAAAATTGCCCCAGTTATCAGCGTATGCAATTGAATATTGTTTCATAAGTCTCGCGGTAAAATCATCGGCTCCCATTCCTTTTAATGCATCAAATACTGCGTCAGGAGTAACAGGTACATAGTTCACCGGTTTTCCTAAACCGTCTGAAATAATTTTCGCCATATCGTAGAATGTAATTGATTCAGGACCAGTCGGTGTATAAATTTTATTTTCATGTCCGCCATTAACAAGAACTTCAGCATAGCTATCAGCTAAATCACGAACGTCAACGAGTCCCATTTTTCCGTCACCCATTCCCCAGTACATGTTTCCCTGTTCTTTTATAGTTTGTAATGCAAAGAACAAATTCTGCATAAAGAAGTGCGGGCGGAAAATTGTATAAGTTAATCCTGATGCTTTTATATCTTCATCAGTAGCAGAGTGTAATTTACCGTTTTCTGTCGGAGCGTCTGCTGCTGCGCCTATTGCGGAATTTCTCACAATGTGTTTTACTCCTGCATTCTTTGCTGCAGCTGTAATTGCAATTCCTTGCTTATCTGCATCCGGGTTTGCAATAGTAAGAGAGAAAACTGCATCCATTCCTTCGGCTGCTTTATTAAGCGCATCCTGATTTTCAAAATCTCCCTGAACTAATTCAATTCCTAATTCCTTTAGCTTAGATGCCTTCTCCGGGTTTCTTACATACGCTCTTAAACTTACATCTATATTTTTAGCAAGTATGCTTTGGATTGTTAAACCTGCAACGCTGCCTGTTGCTCCGGTTATTAATATTTTTTTAGACATAAAAATTTGATTAATTTTGTTAAAATGTTTTGTTCTTTATTATATAATTAAGCTGCTTTGCAGTCTAAAGTTTTTCCGTGCGAAATTGTTTGCGCAAACCATAGATACTCATTTAGAAATATTTCAGATGCTTTAGCTACTTCATCATTCATTACATTGAATTCGTCATCAAATGCTTCATGCACAAAAGGCACAAGAAATTTTTTCGGCATAGGATAAGAGCCTATTGCAAGAATAAGCTTCTGCATTTCGTGCGAAGCATTTATTCCACCGAACTTACCGCCTGAAGCCGTTACAACTCCTATTGGTTTACGTGTGATTTCCTGAGTATAGTAGTCAAGGAAATTTTTCAATACACCTGACATTCCTCCATGATATTCCGGCGAAACCAGAATAATTGCATCTGCAGAATCTAAAATTGCACCTGCTTCTTTTACTGCTGCAGGAGGATTATCAGTTCTGCCTAATCTCTCTTCAAGTATTGGTATTTCATATTTAATAAGGTCTATTACTTTTACGCTTACATCTTTTCTTTCATTTAATTTCTTTTCAAGAAAATAAGCGGCTTTATGTGAATGTCTTCCGGTTCTTACTGAACCTACTACTATTGCTATATTTAACATTTATGTGCGAGATAAATTTTACTGCCGGTTAATTTTTATTTAATTCATTTAATAGGTCGTCAATATCCAATGGTTCTGTAACCATAACTATTGAGCCGTCAGAATTATACTTCCATTCTTCCTTAGGCTTATCCCGGTATAACTCCACTCCGTTTTCATCGGGGTCGTTTAAATATATTGCTTCAGATACTCCATGGTCGCTTGCTCCTCTTAATGGATAATCTGCTTTGATCAATCGGTCTAAAATAACTGCCAGATCTTTTCTTGTCGGGTACAATATTGCAGTGTGATATAAGCCTGCAGTATTTACAGGTGCAGGGCCCATGCCTTTGCTATACCATGTGTTTAATCCTATGTGATGATGATAGCCGCCTGCTGAAATAAAGGCTGCCTGGCTGCCATACATCGTTGTTAATTCAAACCCAAGCAAATCGCGATAGAACTTTAATGAACGCTCAAGGTCTGAAACCTTTAAGTGCACGTGTCCTATTCTTGTTTGTGCAGGAACTACATATTTTTTTTCAGTAAGTTTTTCTGATTTATTTTCTAAATCCTTTTCCATAGTTATAATCATAATTCATAATTTTAAAAAATCCTTCCCAAATGCTTAAAGGTTTATCAAACCAAAGTGCGACCTTAGGCTAAATTGAGAAGGATGAGAAGGGAAATCCGTATTGGTCGGACTTCCATATTACCCCCGAACACAGTGTAAGCTCAGATCACTGCCGGACTGTTTTTGCTATTTAACCAATCGATGAAAACTTTTAACAAAAAGCCCGGCGTAATCTTCCTCTTACGAAAATTTGTATCTTAGTTCATTGGCACATCTATAACTAATATCTTTGAATCTTTTGTGAATTTAAATTCAGCTGTATCGGTCTCTGTTATTCCCATCGAGTCTCTTCTTTCGAGTTTTTCACCGTTAACTTCTGCTTCACCTTCGATAACGAAAATCCACAAGCCGTTATTCTTTAACTTTCTTTCATATTTTGCTGTAGTGTCTTTATCAAAATCTCCTAAGTTAAAATATACATATTGGTTCAGCCATAATGAGCCGTTGTCTTTTTCGGGTGATGCTACTATCTGGAATTTATTTTTCCTTCCCTCTGCATCGAATGCCTTCTGGCCGTATCTTGGCTGTATATCTCTTTCACGCGGTAATACCCATATTTGCATTAAGTTTACTTCTTTCTCTTTTGAGTGGTTGAACTCAGAGTGATACAATCCTGAACCTGCTGACATAACCTGAACTTCACCTTGCGTTATTACTCCGTGATGCCCTTCACTGTCTTTGTGTTCAAGCTCACCTTTTATCGGTATCGTCACTATTTCCATATTATCGTGAGGGTGCATTCCAAATCCCATTCCCGGCGCTACGATATCATCGTTGAATACGCGAAGCATTCCGAAATGAACGCGTTCCGGATTATAATATCCGGCAAAGCTGAATGTATGCTTTGCATTTAACCATCCGTGATCGGCAGCTCCTCTTTCATTTGCTCTTACAATAATGTTTGCCATATAATTATTTATCCTTTCTTTTATTTTCTTTTAAGCTTCTACAGTTTTGCTTTTTATCTCCTTTATAGATTCACTAAGAGAATTAAAAGCCGCCTGATTTATTTTTTTTAATATTTCCAATTGCGTCGTATTCGTCTTATCCTCTGCATACCAAAGCTGAACTTGCTTTTTTATTTCATCGAAACTTAATGCCTGAGTTTCTTTGTTTTCAATAACCATAGCTTGTGCCGGACGTGGTCGCGGTCCCCAATGCCATTCTTCTTCAAAATTTTTATTTAAAGAAATTAACATAGGGATTGATCTTGCTCCGTTTGTTAAATATTTATCCATCAGTTCAGTATTTTCATCTCTCAATATTATCATCAGTTCAATGTTCTTGTTTAGCTCAGCAAGCCTTCCGATTATCGGGACAATCTGTGCAGCATCGCCGCACCAGGCTTCTGTTATAAGTATCCAGTATTTCTTTTCATCGATTGATTCAATTAATTCTTTTACATCGTTCTTCACAACCATCGTTTTATCAACTCTCGTCATTCTGAAGTAATTCAGCTTCGTGTATTCAATAAGGCTCTCGCTTTGTGAGAGCCCTGTAGTTCTTTTTTGCTCGACTAATTCTTCCGATAAGTTCATATACTCTTCATAACTGTACCGGTTCTTAATCTTCGAAATATCAATTACGTTTTTCATTTTATCTTTTGCTTTCTTTATTTTTTATAATTTAGATACCTGCGTTTACATTAAATTTCATTGTGAAGTTATCCTTGATCATTTTATCGCCTAAGCCTTCAAAGAATTTTCCTGAACCGTATTTTAAACCGAACTCTGTTCTGTCTATATCAAATGTTGCAGTACCTGTTACTTTATTGTCTGAAACGTTAAGTGTTGCAGGGAAAGTGATTCCTTTAGTAACACCTCTTATAGTTAAGTTACCTTTTACCGTATAGTTCGGCTGACCGGCAGCTGAGTTTTGTACTGGTGTAACTTCTGTGATTTCTAATTTTGATGTCGGGAATTTTGCTACATCAAAAAAATCTTCTGATTTTAAGTGATTAACTAATTTTCCGTTTGATTCTGCATCTGTAAGGTCAGTATTTGCAATTGTTGCTAAGTCTATATCAACTGTTCCGCCGACTATCTTTCCGTCTTTTACATTGATGACACCTTGTTTTATTTTTACAGTTCCATCGTGTTTGCCGACAACTTTTTCAGCGTGCCATAATACTTCACTTGTTGCAGCATCAACTTTTAGTTCTTTAGAGCCTGCTGCATTTTGTTTAGATGTTTCTGTTGTTGTATTTTTTTCACCTGTCTTTGTATTTGTTTCAGTTTTTCCGCATCCTGCGATAATGAATGCAATTAATGGTAGTACTAAGATTGAAAGTGCGAGATTTTTCATTTTGTTTATGTTTAGTTTTTAAAATTTATAATTAATAGTATTTAAAAAATTTAAGGTAAAATTTTCGGATGTTTAATGGTGAATCAAACCACTCCCGTTACTTCTTTATTGCTTACTTTAATAACATCTTCTGATTTCTCTATATCAGTATCATTTTGTCTTAGCTTATCCAGTATTTCATTCACTGCTCTCATTTCATCCGGTTCAAGTTTTTGCAGCTTCTCATCAAAGTGTAAAATTTCTTTATCAAGTTCTTTAAGAAGTATTAGCCCTTTATCGGTAATTAATATATCAACTGCGCGCCTGTCGTTCGGGCATTCACGCCTGTCCACTAATCCTTTGGCTTTTAGTTTATCCACAAGTCTTGAAGCGTTAGAGCTTTTATCCAGCATTCTTTCCGTTATACTGTTTACTGTTGCAGGACATCCTTTCTGCCCTCTCAATATTCTAAGAACATTATATTGAGGAAGTGATAAATCATAATGCTTCAATGCCTGAGAAAATTTCAGGTTTAACCAATTTGCAGTGAATATTATATTAATGACTGTCTTTTGCATTGGTGAACTGAACTCCTTTTGTTGTATTTCATCTTCTATTTTCATTCTATTGTTTCCTTTGAATGTTTAAACTGTGTAGCTTTCAATAAAGTTGCACCAACATTTAATGTAGATACATTTAATTTGTATACAAATATTGTAAAAGTATTTGATATTGTCAAGGCATCGGGTTTAAGTAATTGATTTATTTACAGTTTATCGAGTTGTGCACTTTCCAGGAAGTGAAAGTATTTTCAATTAATTAAGTGTTTGAGGGCATTTGATAAAGAAAAATTTTGAATATTTTAAGCACAATAATCGAATGTCGAGCAATCTTATTTTTGTAAAAACAAATCCCCTCTTCTTTCGTATTTAATTTCAAACAGAAAAATTAACTTACAATTCTCACATCATGAAATTAGTTTTTACTATAATTATAATTTCTCTTTGCATGAACACCTACTCTCAGGAATCAAAGAAAAACAATCCTGCATTCTTTCAGTTCTATAACTTTGCTCTTCAGGGAGATGTGCCGAAAGCGCTAACTATGGCTGAAGAGTTTGACGATACAACTCTATCCGATGAGCAGGTTAAGACAAAGCAGAAATTTATAAACCGCTTCAAGAATTTTTCAGACGAGTTTACATACAATACAAAAGAACAATCTGTTCTGGACATAATAGAAATCTATAGAGGTTACTGGAATGAAGTTTTGCTGAAACAATCCGAACCCGACACTGCTGAAAAAAAATTGCAGCAAAATGTTTCCGATTATCTTTATAAAAATTATTTTGCTAATCTTAATGAAGATAAGCAGAAAGTCCATGACGACTTCACAGATTACCTGCAAAAATTTCTTATTGACCACGGAATAAAATCTGCCACCGGCAAAACGGCAGGCATATACGACCTACTTCTCTGGGCAAGAGAAGACCATACAGATTACAATGTTACATTGCCTGAAACTGAAGTTACCGTTAAAGTCGTCTTCATGAACGACGTTGTTACAATGGGCTGGGAAGATTATGCAACGCTTGGCAGATACTATCCCGGCGGCTGGGCAACAGATAAAGAATTATTTTGTGTAGGCACTGCCTACGATACAACAAGTGAAAATTTTAAAGTCAGTTACCTTCAGCATGAGGGACAGCATTTTTCAGATTACAAAGTTTTCCCTAAATTATCAGGACCGGATCTGGAATACCGCGCAAAACTTGTCGAACTTACCTACGCTAAAGAATCAATTTACAGCCTTATAAATTTTTTCATTCACAACTCAAACAAAGACAGGAACAATCCGCATGCATTTGGAAATTTTTGTGTGATAAGAGATATATCCGGTAAATTATTTGACGGTAAAACAGAAAGTGATATTGAAAAATGGAAGGCTATCCCCGTCGAAAAAATAAACAAAATTGCCAAAGAGTTTTTAATAACTAATACAAAGTTAATGAAGGAAGCAGGCGCTGATAAAGTAAGCGAGTTTATGCAGTAGTCATCTTACAGCAGGCAAAATATAATCCCGCATTATTTTTTCCGGCTGACGGTATTTGCCGTTCCTGAAATTACCTGAAGTAACCACGCAGACAAGATTATACTTTGGTATCAAAATAATATACTGCCCTCCTGCGCCGCGCGCTTCTATTGCCTCAATAACCTCATCACCTTTTTTATAGTTATTGTGCCACCATAAATATCCGTATTCATTTTTATCGTCTGTATTCTCCAGCTTGAAATATTTTCCGAAAGATTCCTTCACCCATTCCTTTGATACAATTTGTTCACCATTCCATTTACCCGAATCAAGATAGAGCTGCCCGAACTTCAGCATGTCCCTCGGTCTCATATACATTCCACCGGCGAAATAAACATTTCCTGAAATGTCATCCTGAATTAAATAATTTTCTAAACCAAGCTTAGCAAACAAATTCCTGTGCATAAATAATTCAACCGGCTCACTAACTGATTTTTGAACTGAATTTTTTACTGCCAGCCCTAGTAAAAAAGGGTTTGCGCTGCCGTAATATGAATGAGTGCCCGGCGGATTTATCATCGGCGCTTCAAGGACTGTTTTAGCCCAGTCTTCCGTCCCCTGATATAGATCTTCCGATGCCTTCGACTCCCTCTCAATACCGAAATCAATTGCATCCAGCCCTGAGCTCATCGTAAGTAAATCCTTAAGTCTTATTTTACTTTTTAATGAATCGCTCTCTATAATTTTTTTGTGCTCCAAAGGAAGATAATCATAAAGATATTCCTCTGCATTTTTTATATAACCTTTATCTATTGCTATGCCCGTGATAGAAGAAGAAATGCTTTTTGAACCGGAGCGCATATCATGCATCGTAAATTCATTGTACCCGCTAAAATATTTTTCATATATAAGTTTTCCGTGCCTGGCAATAAGTATGCTGTGTGTCTTTACCAGATTCCCGTTTAATGTGCTATCAGTCAAAATTTGCAAAAGATTTTCATTCATTTCTTCATCTTCCGGCAAAGTGGAAATCCAATCGTCGTTTAATACTTCATCTGAATTAAAATAGTTCTTGCTGCGAATCCATTTTTTATCAATCCTTTTTAACTTAATTGAAGTTATGTTTTTTCCAAAAAGAGCAAAGTTTAAAACAAAACCTTCCTGATTGAGTTTAGCATAGTACTTTAATCCCGTTCTGAAATCTTTAAAGAAAATCGTATCATTACTTTTTATAAAATCGTAGTTCATAAAGTTAGGAACTCTTTCATCACCGGGCACTGAGTATGCTTCGAATTTATCTCCGGCAGCATTTTCTATATTCAGAAAATATTCCTTTTGCAGGTCTTTTATAGCAAGCAGATTCCATTCGGCAATATATTCATCATTCCTTTTTAAAAAAGAGAGATGATGCTTCAGTATTCCTGAAGTGATAAAACCCTCGATTTTATTCACGTCCATATACGCCGTGAATGAAACATTATCATCAAATTTAAAATCTGCGATTCCGTTTTTGAAAGTAAATTCTTTTTCAGCAGAAGCATTTTTATTTTTTATTACAAAGATATACTTATCTCCATTTACCTGTTTTAGTGTAATTGTAAATGTAAATGACCCTTCTTCTATTTCTCCCAGCCATCCGCCTTCGTAGGTTTTCATATCCTGCCCCAGGACAAATGCAGAACTGAACAAAAATAAAATACAGTAGAATATTTTCATTATATTTTTTATTATTTCTAAAAATACAAAGGAAGAAATTATTTGTATAGAATGAAATTAACTTTTATCCTTTATATAATAAAAGTTCTGTATTGATTGGGAGTGATGTTATAAGCTTTTTTAAAGCAGCGGTTAAAATGGCTCTGATCTGAAAATCCGCTCGAATAACTTATCTCGGAAAGGGATAGATTTTTTTTATTCAAAAGATTTAACGATTTTTCAATTTTGATATTCCTGATATACTCTCCTATATTACACCTGAAATACACAGGAAAACTCCTGGACAAATATACCGGATGAAGTTCAAGCATTTGCGCCAGGTATTTTAAAGAGATATTTTCCGGTAAATCGTCCGATAGCATTTCTCTTATCTTCTTTACCCATAAAGGTTTAGTTTTGTATTTTAGAGGCGAATCATTTTTTAACTCTGAAAAAATGTTAAGCAGATTTTGCTCAATAGATATTTTTGCTTCAATCTCAACATGCATAAATTCAACAAATATTTTTCTAACACTAGTTTTTATTAAAGGGTTTTCAATCTTAAAACTGCCTGATATATCTGATTCATCTGTAAGAAAATTCTGAAACCACTTTTTTTCAACCTCTATATGAAATCCTCTTGCATAGCCGGGCGGTTTGATATTATAATGTGCATCCTGCCAGTTGTGAAAGAGCAGAGTACCGGGAGTGCATTCATAAGATTCTTTTTTATTGCCTTCAAAAAGTTTTCCGCTTATCAAAAAAGTAAAATAAATGTTTTCGTGGTAATGCCAATCAACTTTCGGATGAGTATATACTGTATCTGAAATTATCAGCCCGTTATCCTCTGAAATTCTATTGTGACTTCCATAATATTTTCCTTTAGTCAGTTCGTGCATTAAAAGATTTTACGCTTTTACTTTTAGGGAGTTTCGTCCGGCCCATTTAGACTTAAAAGATTTTGTTATTCAGGCTGTTTAACTTTAAGCGGAATGGGTCTAACAATTTTACAAACTTTTCCGGAAACAAATACTATCCGGGAGCCCTATATAAGGACCATAGTTGTCTGTCACAGAATAACCTGAGTTTTCATATAAGCCGATTGCTTCGGTTTGAGCTGTTCCCGTTTCTAAAATCGTTTCTGAATAATTCTCTTCCTTAGCCCATTTTTCAAGCTCAGTCAAAATCATTCTTGATATACCCTTCCCCCGATGTGAAGGCGCAACGTACATTCTTTTTACTTCAGCAGAAGTATCATCAAACTTTTTAAAGCATCCGCAGCCAATAGCTGTTTCATTATCATAGGCAATTACAACTGTAGGGAGACTTTCTATAACGTTATGTTTATCGTAATGCCCCTGATTGGAGTAATTCATCTTCCATAAGTCATTATCCAGTTCTTTAATTAAAGTATGAAAGCCGGGGTTACTGCTATTAGTTCTTTCAATTTTTATCATTATACTATTTTAAAGCAAATTATAGAAAAAAGTAAAATAAGTTAAGACAATTAACTACTTCCCAAATTTCAGCATATTAAAAGCTTTTCAAAATCATTATTTTTAAATATCAAAATAACAAAACTCACCTTGGAACAAACAACTATAGACTATAAAACATCAGTTATAAAATTCGATAGAAAAGATTACGATAACGAAACACTTTTAAATCTATACAAAGCAATTTTACTTCCGCGTTTGATAGAAGAAAAGATGCTTATAAATCTACGCCTTGGCAAAATAACTAAATGGTTTTCAGGCATCGGACAGGAAGCAATTTCTGTAGGAGTAACGGAAGCGCTCGATAAAGATGAATACATTCTGCCTATGCACAGAAACCTCGGAGTATTCACGTCCCGCGGATTGCCGCTCGATAAATTGTTCATGCAATTACAGGGAAAGCCTGACGGATTTTCTAATGCGCGCGAGCGTTCCTTTCACTTCGGGACAAATGACTATCATATCGTCGGTATGATTTCACATCTCGGTCCGCAGCTTGGCATTGCAGATGGAATCGCGCTTGCTTGCAAACTTAATAAAGAACAAAAAGTCACCGTTGCGTTTTCAGGGGACGGCGGAACAAGCGAAGGTGATTTTCACGAATCGCTCAACGTTGCTGCCGTATGGAATCTCCCTGTGATTTTCATAGTGGAAAATAACGGCTACGGACTTTCCACCCCTACCAATGAACAATATAAATGCAAGCTCATCGCAGATAAAGCAATCGGCTACGGAATGGAAGGCCATACAATAGACGGCAATAATATTTTAGAAGTATATGATACAATTGTAAACTTAAAAAAGAGCATAGCTGAAAATCCACGGCCAATACTTCTTGAATGTATGACATTCAGAATGCGAGGACATGAAGAAGCTTCCGGTGTAAAATATGTTCCCAAACAATTATTTGAAGAATGGGCTAAGAAAGACCCTGTTTTAAATTATGAAAATTATCTGATAGAGGACGGTGTCCTTTCAGATGTAATGATTGAAGAAATGAGAGCTGACTTCAAACAAAAAATTGAAGCTGCCCTTGAAACAACATTCGCTGCACCAAGTGTAATACCCGTTACAGAGAACGAACTTAGAGACGTCTACGCTCCCTATGTATTCAAGCAGACCTTCCCTATCTCTGAAAAGACATCACCTAAACGTTTTGTTGATGCGCTTTCAGACGGACTGAAACAAGGAATGGAAGTCCATAAAGATTTAATCATCATGGGTCAGGATGTTGCCGAGTACGGCGGCGTTTTCAAAGTTACTCAAGGCTTCGTCGAGCAGTTTGGACACGACAGAATCCGCAACACTCCCCTATGTGAATCAGCAATTATCGGAGCAGGTCTCGGCCTCTCAATAAAAAAATACAAAGCAGTTGTTGAAATGCAGTTCGCAGATTTTGTTACCTGCGGATTTAATCAAATCATAAACAACCTTGCAAAAATTCATTACCGCTGGGGACAGAACGCTGACGTTGTTATACGTATGCCCTGCGGCGCAGGTGTAGGTGCGGGACCGTTTCACTCGCAATCGAATGAAGCTTGGTTCTTCCACACTCCGGGGCTGAAGGTATTTTACCCTTCAAATCCCTATGACGCAAAGGGAATGATACTCGCTGCGCTTGAAGATCCGAACCCTGTAATGTTCTTTGAACACAAAGCTCTATACAGAAGCATTGAGATGGAAGTGCCCGATGATTATTATACCGTTGATGTTACAAAAGCAAGACTCGTACAAAAAGGCGAAGACTTAACAGTCATCACCTATGGAATGGGAGTTCATTGGGCAGATACAGTTCTTCGCAAGCATCCTAAAATCTCTGCTGAAGTAATTGACCTGAGAACGCTTCTGCCATGGGATAAAGAAACAGTACTTGAATCCGTAAAGAAAACCGGAAAATGCATCATCCTCCATGAAGATACTATCACAGGCGGCATTGGCGCTGAGATAGCTGCATATATTACAGAGAACGCTTTTCAATATTTAGATGCACCTGTTATGCGCTGCGGAAGCCTCGATACTCCGGTTCCGTTTGCAAGAGAGCTTGAAGAAAACTTCTTCCAGAAAGATGCCTTTGAAGAAAAGCTGCTGACTTTATACAAGTATTGAGTTTTTTGAATTCAGAATGCAGAATTATGAATTCAGAATTAATCTTATTTAGTTTGAAGCTATTTCGCACTTTGAAAAAAGTCGAGAAATAGTCGGGTTTTATTTTCTCTCGTATTGTTTTTACAATACTCTCATTTTTATTTTTCTAAAAAAGTCGGGAAATAGTCGGATTTTGTTTTTCTGAAAACTCTGCTTCAACAAAGTAATATTATTGTAACATTCTTAGAAAAGACCTGACAGGATTGAAAACCTGTCAGGTCAAACTTATCTAAAAAGTCGGGAAATAGTCGGATTTCTATTCGAGCGTTATTGTTTTTTCAATATCGATTATTTTATTCAACATAGATTGACGGGTTTTTGATGGATTTCTGCAAAATAAGAATTTCACTTCACAACTCAAAACTTCAACTTATTTCTGAATTACATTACATTCCCTTATTAACTTTTCGCCTGTTTAAAACATTTAAAAAGATTTCTCCCACAGCTAATTTACTAATACTCTTTAAATAAAAAAATCAGATTTACCCTATTACTACTAATAGGTAGATTTTTTTATTTAGGTATTGACAGGTTCTCTCAATTAGCAATTAACAATTAGTAATTAACAATTGTCTTCAAGTGGCTGCAATTGTTCCCCGCCTTGGAGGGGACGCGGCAAGCAGGAACCATCAACGTCAGAAAATTATTGGTCAACTTCTAACTGCTAACTGCTAATTGCTAATTGTTATTTGCTAATTGTTAACTGATTACGGCCAGCATACTACATTCAAAGTCATAGTTATACCGGTTTTTATAATTCCTGTTTTAACAGCCTTGCAAAAATTTGCTTGACTCAAATTTGCATAACTCAAATTTGCATAACTAAACTTTGCATAACTCAAATTTGCATAACTCAAATTTGCATAACTCAAATCTGCATTACTAAAATTTGCATAACTCAAATATGCGTGACTCAAATTTGCACCCAGTAAATTTGCATGTGACATTAATGCATTATTAAATTCTGTATTATTCAAAAATGCATAACTCAAATTTGCATAACTCAAATTTGCAAAGCCCAAATTTGTCCAAATCAAATGTGCATAAGTCAAATTTGCATTACTCAAATTTGTATAAATAAAATTTGCATAATTCAAATTTGCATTATTCAAATGTGCATAACTCAAATCTGCATGACTCAAATTTGCAGTACTTAAATTTGTATAAGTCAAATTTGCATAACTCAAATTTGCATAACTCAAATTTGCATTACTAAAATTTGCAGAAGTTAAATTGCAGGATACACATGAATTGGTTGAAAGCAGAGTATGTACAGAGTTGGAATCAGCATAAACCTGCTGACTGCCGCCGCCTCTGCTGAATGAAGCATTTCTATCGGGCTGAAAGAAAATATTCTGGTGCATATTTGAATCACCTGTGTACTCTACAAGCGACCTTATTTTTATTAAATAATCTCCGGCAGGCATAGTAATCGTTTTGAAATTATTCACCGGGTCTAATTCACTTACTATAGCCCCTGTCATTTTATCTTTGATGGTTACAGTAAAGCGGCAGGAGTCCCCAGCTTTACCGTATGCACTATAGTTCTTGCTAATCTGATGCGAACTACATCTGTGCCAATTGAATCTGTATCAGGGTGTGTTGTATCCACGGGTGAATGAAGGTCTTCAAGATATAGCATTACAACAGAACCCGGCGTTGCATAAAAATTTGTATCAATAAAATCTCTTTCAGTTAATGCAGGATGAGTTTCGGCAGCCGGTCCTGTTACGGTACTGGTAACTGAATTACTGCATCCGGTAAATGTAACGGCATAAGCTATTACAGCAATTACTGCAAAAAAGATTAAAACTGAGCTAAGGGTTTTCATAATTAATAGAGTTAGATTTCTAAGATTAATAAATTGCTGCCGGGCAAGCAAGTGTGCGGGATAAGAAAGCAGGTAAGACAAGAATGGAAAATATTAAAAATAAATTTTTAACAGTCCTAATAAAAGAGATTTGAAAAGTTCGGCTTGAGAAACAAGTTTATATTATCTGAGAATTAGGAGAACTGAGTTAACTTAGACTATTCAACGGCTAATAGATATACAGATGTGGACTCAGCTTTAACTCCGCATTTTTCGATGCCGTCGTTTGTGTTGCATTTCTTTTTATCCTGTTACTACAAATATGTAAAATTTATTTTTTTTCTATTGACAGATAATCCTTAAAGAGCAGACATATTATATCCGGTTCGACCGGTATGTCACAACACTAAATTCTCATATGGCGTTTTCTTCATATTGTAAGTGATTAACTTCTTCACATTAGGCATATTAATTGAAAGCTTTACCATTGATATATTGTATAACATAAAAAATTATCATGAATACGGACTCATCAAAAACAGACCTTCCTTTACAAACTGTTCCAAAAGTTGATTTAAAAAAATATTTAGGCAAGTGGTACGAAATTGCCAGCTTTCCTCAAAGATTTCAAAAAGGATGCTATGGTTCAACAGCAGAGTACTCACTCAGCGATGATGGCAGCTATGTAATCGTAGAAAACCGCTGCAAAAAAGGTGGACCTACCGGCAAAGAAAGTTATATAAAAGGAAAAGCTTTTCCTGTAGAAGGTTCATTTAATACAAAATTAAAAGTACAGTTCTTCTGGCCGTTTAAAGGGAAGTACTGGGTTGTGGATTTAGCAGACGATTATAGCTACGCAGCAGTAAGCCACCCGAACAGAAAATATTTATGGATTCTTTCCCGCACACCAAAGATGGATGCAAAGACTTACGAAGAAATTTTAATGCGACTAAGAAATCAAGGTCTGGATACCACAAAATTAAATATGACAGGACAGGAAGGATAAAAATTTGACGAAATATTTTTACGGGTAACTATATTAAACTTTCATTAGTTAGATACTTCAGAGATTCATTTAGTTACCCCAAAGTATTCCAAACATGAAAATTTTACTTACAGGAGTTACGGGCTATATTGCGCAAAGGCTGCTGCCTGAGCTCCTGACTAACACCAATCATCATATCATCTGCTGTGTAAGAGATAAGCAAAGATTTAATTTAGAAAAATATTCCGGCAGTAATATAAGTGTTATTGAATGTGATTTTCTTAAGAAGGAAACACTGGGAAGTATTCCCAATGATATCGAAGCGGCATATTATCTAATTCATTCGATGTCAAGCAATGACGGCGACTTTGAAGAAATGGAAAATACTTCTGCTGTTAATTTCAAAGAGCGCATTGAGCAAACAAATGCTAAGCAGGTAATTTTTCTCAGCGGAATAATAAACGAAACAAAACTCTCCAAACACCTTACTTCACGAAAAAAAGTAGAAGAAATTTTAAGCGATTCATCCTTTGCTCTTACAACTTTAAGAGCAGGAATAATAGTCGGCTCGGGCAGCGCATCATTTGAAATAATAAGAGATCTGGTTGAAAAATTACCCGTGATGATAACTCCCCGATGGGTAAACACAAAATGCCAGCCTATAGCAATAAGAAACGTAATAGAATTTTTAAGCGGAGTATTAGGCAAAGAAGAAACTTACAATAAAAGTTTCGATATCGGCGGCACGGATATTATAACTTACAAAGAAATGCTGCTTCACTTTGCAAAAATAAGAGGACTGAAAAGAATAATTATTGTTGTACCTGTAATGACTCCGAACATATCTTCCTATTGGTTATACTTTGTTACTGCCGTATCATTTTCTCTGGCGCAAAATCTTGTTAAAAGTATGAAGGTAGAAGTTATTGCGCGGCACAATAACCTGGCAGAAATGCTGGGCATCAGGTTACTGAGTTATGATGAATCATTAAAACTTGCCTTTGAAAATATTGAACAAAATCTTGTAACATCAAGCTGGAAAGATGCGCTCACTGATAAAAGATTAAGTGTGGGGCTGCTGAAGTATATTGAAGTGCCGGTAAATGGCTGCTTTACTGATGTACGCAAAATAAAAATTACTAATGTTGAAAAAGTAATGAACAGGATATGGGCAATCGGCGGAAAGACAGGCTGGTACTACGGTAACTGGATGTGGAAAGTAAGAGGATACATTGATAAACTTTTTGGCGGAGTAGGACTGAGAAGAGGAAGAACAAACGATACGGAAATTTCAACAGGAAGCGCGCTCGATTTCTGGCGTGTGCTTCTTGCAAGCAAAGCGGAAAAACGACTGCTGCTTTACGCTGAGATGAAATTGCCGGGAGAAGCATGGCTTGAGTTCAGAATTGATGATGATAAAAATTTTA
The DNA here is from genome assembly GCA_937974175.1 of uncultured Ignavibacteria bacterium. Taxonomy (GTDB): domain Bacteria; phylum Bacteroidota; class Ignavibacteria; order Tepidaquicellales; family Tepidaquicellaceae; genus JAFDZO01. The sequence goes on along the minus strand of CALJIG010000120.1, from coordinate 120,619 downwards.
TACAGACCGCTACATTCAGACCTCTCGGTTTATGGGGACGGGTTTACTGGTATTTAGTGCTTCCGTTCCATGGTTTTATTTTTAACGGAATGATAAAAAATATTGCTAACGGTTAATTACCCATACTAAAAAAAAAGTACCTCCGGATGTTCCGAAGGTACTTTTTCATCGACCAACTGTTTGCTGCCCGCATGGAGCCATTTACAAAGCATGCAACAATTGGCGCGCCGTATTTCCCAAACTTTTATTTTACAAGAATCATTCTTTTTGTATCTGTAAAGCCTGACGCATTTATTTTATAGAAATAAATTCCGCTTGATAGTGAGTACTTTCCCGCATCAAAATTAAGTTCGTACCTTCCTGCCTGCTGGTTTTCATTTACAAGATTTGCAACTTCTTTTCCATTTAAATCATAAACCTTCAACGATACGTATCCGGAAACCGACAACTGGTAACTGAGAACAGTGCTAGGGTTAAAAGGATTAGGATAATTCTGCGATAATGAAAAATTATCAGGTGTTACATTCGGAACCGGAGTTATACCTGTTGTTACACCATACTTTACAATAAATACGTCGCTTGTTGAACCGCTTGAGGAATTATCTCCCGAAATATATAATGTGCTTCCATTGCTTGGCATAACAAATTTAGGAATCATATTTGATACAGAACCTGCGGGATAAGTAGCTGCCGAGAGCGAATCTCCTGCAAGATTGTATCTTTTTGTAATAACGGCGCAAGATGGAGCGTTATTATTGGATACTCCAATTGCATAAATAAATCCACTTAAAAGTACTTTTACATCGTTGTATTCGTCAATTCCGTTATTAGCTGATTTAAGATATCTCCTCCACGTTTCTACTCCGCTTGTTGCATTCAATTTTATTAAAACTCCATTTTCATAACCATTAGCATCCTGATTGACGGAACCGGTAAGATAAACATCATTATTAATACCAACTGCTATGTTTCGCGCTGTGTGAAAGCCTGAGCTGTCAACACTGTTTGCTCTATATAACCATTGCTGCGCTCCTGTGCTTCCGTTATATTTTATGCATGTCATTTCTGAAAAAACCGGAGTAGGGCTCGTTCTTGTTCCTTCAACATAAACATTACCTGATGCATCAAGAACCATAGATGAAACATAGTCTTCCTGATCAGCCGGTCCATTATATGTAGCGGACCATTGAAATGAGCCGGCATTGTTTAATTTAAAGACATAAAAATCTGATGTACTTGTACCCAATGATTTTTGTAATGAAGAAGCAATGTAAACATTATTTGCATTATCAAGCTGAAGTGTAAATCCTGTTCTGCGTGTGGAGCGCATTAACGGCGGATACTGATTTTTTACCCATTGTAAAATACCTGATGAATTATATTTTGCTACTATATAAGTTCTTACAGTGAAATTAGATTTGAAGTTAAGTCCGGCAACATAAAGATTGCCTGAGTTATCAATCTTCATTGAGTACCATTCTACAAATCCTATAGTATCATTTACACCTGCATAAGTACACCAGAGTGAATCTCCATTAGGATTAAATTTTACGATGTATCCTTTGTTTGCGCTGAAAGATGAATCGGAAGTGCCTGCAACATATACATTACCGGAGTTATCTAGTACCGATGTATAAGCATTTGTACCTCTGTTATTCGGTACTCCGAAATAAACACCTTTTAATGACTTTCCCCATTGAAAAGTACCTGCAGTGTTGTACTTTGATATATACATAGACCTGTATGCTCCACCGCTAATAATAGTTTCTCCGCATAAATAAGAGTTTCCTGAATTATCTACTAAAGTGTTTTCCAATATTTCAAAAGGAGAAAAATCCTGTGTAACTGCCCATTGCTGCGTTTGTGAGTAACCTGAAATACTTAACAGCAATGAGCAGATAAGAACTGAGAAGAATAGAATTAGTGTTTTCATTGTTTTGTATTATTGTTATTAATAAAAATTAAAAGAATTTATTACCTTTGAAAAATTCTTGTGATTATTTAGATTTAAATTTCTTTGTTGTTTTAGTTAAGGAGTAACTCCGCAGCTGACTGCGGAGCCATCCTTTTCGTTAGCCCAAGGATAAACCTGAGTTTATCTTTCTGTGGGAAATTTTTTGGTCTGAAGATTTTTGTTATCTCTGTAGTCCGATACTTGTGATTAATTTTTAAATAAACTTACATCCTTGGCTAACGGTTACAAATTAAAAAATATCTTTTGCCCCGCCAAAGATTTTTTGGCGGATTTAACCCAAAACTAAAGCGGGTTTTACAGATTTTAGCAAGCTAATTAGTTTATTTTATTACTACTTACGCGTTAGCCAACAACCCCAATTTATGCACTTACACTACACAATTGAGCTGTTAAAAACATTCGATGAAGAAGAACTAAAGCACTTTGGTGAGTTTATCCGCTCGGATTATTTTAATAAAAGAGAAGCGCTGGTGCGATTGTTCACAATTATTTCTAAATACTATCCTGACTTTACAGATAATGCGCTGAAGAAAGAAAATTTGTATAAGAAATTATATCCCGGAAAAGAATACAATGTACAGACATTAAGGAACAGAATGACTGAGCTCTCTTCATTAATAAAATCATTTTTGATTCAGAGAAATTTTGAAAAAGATGAATTCTCAAAGCGAAAATATTTCGTGCAGGAGCTTACAAAAAGAAAACTATTTGACTCAGCAGAAAAAAATATAACTGAGAGCATTCAGGATTTAGAAATGAACACTGTCTTCGGGCAGAAGTTTTTTCAGAATAAGCTTGAAATGCTTATCGAGCAAAGCATACTCTGGAATGCAATGGATGAGAAGCATAAGGCGCAGAGCTCGGCTTACCAAAGAAGTGAACTCACTTTAAATCATTTCCTGCTGGGAATTTTAAAAATAAATAATGATTTAATCTGTCTTGATATAGAAACAAAGGAAGAAAGAAAATTCAGTTTTGCGCAGTTGTTTCTTGATAAGTTTGATTTTGAAGGATATATAAATGCGCTTAAAGAAATGAACTATGAACACTATCCGTTAATAGCTGCATACTACTATGGAAATCTTACAATGATGAAACCGGAAGATGAAAATTATTTCTTCCTGATAAAAGAATTAATTTATCAGCATCACGATAAATTTACAATGGCAGAGTTGTATAATTTCTGGTCAATACTTTCAAACGGAGTTTTTACAAATTATCTGAAGAAGGGTATCAGGTTTATGCATGAAGGACATGAGATAAATAAATTTTTTATTGGAAATAAAATTTACGATGATAAAAAACCGTTCTCTGCTATCGGCTATCAGAACATTGCAATGAATGCAATAATGATAAATGATTTAGACTGGGGTGAAAAATTTATTGAAGACTTTAAAGATAAGCTTCCTACAGATGTAGTTGATAACAGATATCATTACTGCAAAGCGCTCTTTTGTTTTGAGAGAGGAAATTTTGATGAATCAATTGAACACCTGAACTATGTTAAATATACTGACTGGCATTTAAAACTTAGTATCAGACTCTTATATCTTAAAAATTATTATGAGCTTGGCTTAAGCGATCAGGTTAGCTCACTAATAGATTCCATTAAACATTACATAGCAAAAAATATTGAAATGTTTCCTCAGTATGCAGATACAAAAATAAAAAACACAGTGAACTATATGAGTAAAATGTCTAATGCAAAATTCGGGAATAAAAAACTGGACTTCGCCGATTTAAAAGAAGCAGAAAAAGATAACAACTATCTTTACAAAACCTGGATATTGGAAAAAATGAAAGAGTTAGTTTAAAATCTTAGCCATTCAAAATAATTCTCCATTTACTCACATCTACTATTTTTTTAAAGTACTGTTCACACCCCCTAACTAACATAATATTAATACTTTAACCCTAAGCTTGGCCCATTAATTTTCCAAATAACAGGTATTTTGGTGGTATTTATGTATGCAAAGAAATCTTTGCTTTTTTATCTTGTACTACAAGTATTCACCTAAATAATATCCCGAATGAAAAAGTTTTTAAAATTGATTTTTGCCGTATTAATTTTCTTATCTGCTGCACTCCCTGTAAGCACTTTTGCTCAGGCGCATTTTCCCACGAGAACAGATTTCGAAGCAGGCTTCGCTCCCTGGGCTATTGCAACAGGAGATATAAACGGAGATGGTAAGCAGGATATGGTCTCGGCGAATTTTAGCGATGCATCGATATCGATTTTTTTTAATACAACAACAATAGGTTCCAATACTCCAAGCTTTGCGCCCAAAACAGATTTTAGTATAGCGGGCAATGCAATGTATCTTACTCTCGCAGATATAAACGGCGACGGCAAGCCCGATATAATTATTGCAAACTCTACAACAAGCAATGTATCGGTAATGATAAATCGGACCGTAACGGGAAGCATGACTCCTGACTTCACTTCCATAGTAGATTTTACCACAGGAGGCAAACCTGTTTCAGTCTTAGTAAAAGATTTTAACATGGACGGTAAACCGGATATTGCTGCAGGTGACCAGGACTCTGCTGTTTGCATTTTCATCAATAATACAATCACAGGAGATACGACTGCTGCGTTTTCAACAAACTATGATTTCAACGGAGGCCTTGCAGTTTTCTTTGCAGCTTCGGCAGATTTTAACGGAGACGGAAAGCCCGATATTGTATCGGTTGACGGTAATGATACAGCTTGTGTTTTTATAAATACAACTGCACCCGGTGCATCAGTTCCTTCATTTACAACACGAACGGATTTTCAGACGCTTGATCAATCAGATGGAGTATCCACGGGAGATATTAATTTAGACGGCAAGCCGGATTTTGCAGTGGCAAACTATGATACGATGTCAGTCTTTCTAAATACAACAACTCTTGGCTCTTCAACTCCAAGCTTCTCTTCGAGGTTTGATTTTCCTGTAGAAGATGGCAGCCCTGCCGCAATTGTAATTGCAGATATGAACTGCGACGGTAAACCTGACGTGATAACTTCTAATATACAGAATAATACACTTTCTGTTTTTATCAATACAACTTCTCCCGGAAGTCCTGTTCCTGTTTTTCTTAGCCGCAAAGATTTTAGCACATTGTGGGTTCCGCAGAATCTGGCTATTGCAGATATTAACGGAGACGGTAAGCCTGATATGCTTGCCGCCAATGCAGGCTCTGACTCAATTTCAGTTTTTATAAACAGAACAGGAGTAGGAACATCACCCGCATCTTTTACTTTTACAGATTTTTCAATGCAGTCGGGCAGCTCACCGAAATCAGTTTGCGTTCAGGATTTCAACGGAGACGGTAAGCCTGACCTTGCATCGGGTGATTATAACAATAGCGCTGTTTCAGTTTTTTTAAATTCAACTTCTCCCGGTTCGATATCGCCAACTTTTTCAGCCAGGCAGGATTTTTCAACGGGCTCGGGAGTGAGTCCTGTCAGCGTTTCCTCCGGAGATTTTAATTTAGACGGTAAGCTGGATTTAGCAGTAGTGAACGTTCAACCGGGTGGCGGATACGTAGCCATATTAATTAATACCACTTCACCGGGTTCATCCACACCTTCATTTTCATCTCATATGGATTTTTTATTGGGTAACGGTCCAAGAAATGTTAATGTCGGAGATTTTAACGGAGATGGAAAACCTGATTTAATTGCATCAAGCGGACTGGATAATTTTGTTTCAGTATTTTTGAATACTACAACTCCGGGTGCATCAACACCTACTTTCTCAGCACGAACAGATTTTGCAACAGGGAATGAGCCGCAATCAATTACTATTGCGGATTTTAACGGCGACGGAAAAGATGACTTTGCAACAGCAAACGGGATTTCATTTAACGTAACAGTATTTTTTAATACAACACCAACCGGAGCAGGAACTCCTACCTTTTCAACCCCCACAATTTATTCAAGTATGGGAATATGCTGGGGAATTACCTCAGCTGATTTTAATGGCGACGGAAAACCGGACCTTGCAGTAACGGAAATAAATCTCGATTCCGTATCGGTGCTTTTAAATTCAACAACACCGGGAGCATCAGCTCCGACTTTTTATCCTCTTAGAAATTTTTCCATTGGAGCTTTTTCTTACAGAATTACTTCCGGCGATGTTAACGGAGACGGTAAACCTGACTTAATCACAGCAAATAGAAATTCTAATGATTTATCAGTATTATTAAATGCTACTACCCCGGGAACAACAATTCCGGGCTTTCTGCCAAAAAGTAATTTTTCAAACGGATTAACAAGCCAGCCGCAGGATGTTTTCATAGGAGATTTTAATATTGACGGCAAACCTGACTTTGCTGCGGCAAACTCGGGAACCGATAATCTTTCCGTTTTTATTAACAGAGCAGATTTTCCGTTGCCTGTCGAATTAATTTCATTCACTGCTTCAACTGATGGACAAAACGTAAATCTTAAATGGAGTACTGCCGAAGAACTGAACAATAAAGGTTTTGATATAGAAAGAAATTCATTCGGAAACGGATGGAAGAAAATAGGATTTGTTGACGGACATGGTACGATAAATACTGCTGCGCAATATTCCTTCAGAGATAATGGCTTGAATACAGGAAGTTACAGCTACAGATTAAAACAAATTGATTACAACGGAAACTATAAGTATTACAGTTTAAGCAATGAAGTTGTGATAGGTGTTCCGGTGAAATTCAGCTTATCGCAAAATTATCCGAACCCATTTAATCCTGAAACAAAAATAAACTATGAGCTGCCTAAGAACGGATTCGTCTCATTGAAAATTTATGATATGGCAGGAAAAGAAGTTATGCAGCTTGTTAATAATGTGCAGGAAGCAGGATATTATTCAGTGAAGTTTAATGGAATAAGTCTTTCAAGCGGAATTTATTTTTACAGACTTACATCTGAAAATTTTATTGCTGTTAAAAAAATGGTGTTAATAAAATAAGTTTGTTGTAACATTACTTCTTTCGGAGTCTCCTTTTGATTTTCATAATAAATTTATGATCAAGAGGAGATTTTTTATTTCTGAATTTTCACGTCACTCATATCTTTATTTCCCGTTTTGAACCAGTACCAGCACTGAATTGATTTAGTGCCTTTCGGCGGGAAAGTCATTATTGCCCTGCCCAGAGAATCGGATGTCATTGGTGCATCGATTTTATTTATCAATTCAAGCGGAAGCTCTGCATCATAAATTTTAAACTTAAGCATCGCAAGCTTTTTATCTTTGTACTTATCTACGTATGCATCTACTAAAGCTACTGCTGTTGTAGTATCAAGAGATTTCATGTAGATTGAAAAATCCTGAGAGTTATCTGTAAGATTAAATTCCTCCTTTAGAATTTTATTCTCAGGCATCGGGAAAGTCTTCTCTCCGCAGGAGTAAAGTGTTAAAGCAATTAGAGCTATGAAAATTGTGGAATAAATTTTTTGCATTAGTTTTTTTAACTTATATCAATTAATTGTTTCTAAAAACACCCCTCCCGCCCTGCGGTAGGACTCCCCTCAAGGGGAGAATTTTGATTTTACTTTATACTTGCTACTTTCTACTCCCTACCATAATCAGAATCTCTTACTCTCCGGCATCAATGGCACAACATTTTTAAATATTCCCTCTTCAAATTTTCTTTTATTAGCTTCACGGTTTTTCTTTAGCTGCTCATCAGTGGGGACTTCAATATTTTTCAATGTCTCCAATGCTTTTGCAAGATGATTATCTTCATTCATTAACGAATAGAGCCGTGATGAAAGTTCCTCTTTTTTCATTTTGCTGCCGGCAATCCATTCATTCGGGAAACTGTTTATAATTTCATCTATATCAGCTTTGGATAATGTGTGGAATTTCTTCAGCAGCATTTCGGCGTTCACATATTCGCTGTAAAAAATATTTCGTTTGAGAAGTTTTTGTATTTCGGGATTCAAACAATACGGAATATCATCAAAAATTTCTTTTATTAAAAAGCAAGCGCCGAAATCTACTGCATACATATTATTTTTCGAATTAAATACATTCGGGTTATCATTCGTTCTGTCGATATTCACAAAGAATGAATCAAATAAAAAAATTAAATCCTTCTCTTCTTTTTTAAAATCAGGGTGCGGCTTGAAAGGATTATATAAATGCGCATCGGCAAAATATTTATAAGCGAGATTATATCCATAACTTCTTTTTATTAAGTCAGAAATTTCTTCATGCTTGTAATTTATAGCTGTAGTTTCATCTATAAGAATTACTTCAGGCTTTAATATCGGCAGCCCGATTTTATTTCCGATGGAGGTTACAATCCAGTCCGCTATTAAAGAAGTAAGTCCGTCGCCTGCAGCTTTTACCTTTACGAAATAATAATTGTCGTTTTCATCGGCGGCAATAATCGGCACTGAAGAGCCTTTGCGGATTACATTTTCTATCTTAGCAGCTTTTATCATTCTTTAATATTAGCAAAAAATAATTTACGAGCAAGAGCGATATTACGATATTATGATATTAAACAAGCTATGCCGCAGCTATAGTTCTCTTCTGCCCTTCTAGTATCTGCTCTTCAATTCCAAGCTCTTCCGGTGTCGGGTCGATTTCTATTGGTAAACTTTCCAATTCTTCTTTTTCTTTTCTTCTTATTCTGTCTTTTCTTAGAAAGGGAAGAAATAAAATAAGAATTACTATAGCTGCGATGCCTTCAGCAAGAATTGTATTTGGAGTACCGATATATCCCGATAACGCACCGATAAGCAGCGCGCCGAGCGGCTGCATTCCGAAGAATGCCATTACAAAATAACTGAGCACGCGGCCGCGCATTTCCGGTAAGACTTTTGTCTGAATAAGTGTATTGCTGATTGTTGTCTGCGACATCATTCCGAATCCTGTTATCGCAGCAAACAGTAATGCAAGCGGAAGATTTGTCATGTGTGAAAAAATTATAAGTCCCGCGCCGAATATAATGGTGTTAACAATTAAAATTTTCTTTAGGTCGCTTCCCGATTTTTGCGAGGCAAGGTATATTGCACCTGATATTGCTCCAAGTCCGATGAAGCTGTTTAGAAATCCGAATGTTGAAGCGTTACCTGCGAAAATTACTTTTGCATACACAGGTAGTAGTGTTGTGAACGGTAGCACTAGCAAACTCATACATGCAAGCATTAAGATAACGACTGCAATAGAAGGAGTATGTTTCAGATAAGTAAAACCTTCTTTTAAATCACGTGATATTTTTTTAGGATGCTCTTTTGCCATAAATTCCGGCAGCCTCATCATTAATAGTGAACCTATGACTGCAACAAAGCTGAATGCGTTGATGCCAAAGCAAAAACTCTCGCCGAATTTTTCCAGCACAATACCTGCCACGGCCGGCCCGAGCAGCCTGGCAAGATTTACCATTGAAGAATTCAATGCAAGCGCATTGGGCAGGTCCTGTTTCTTCTCTATCATTTCATATACTAATGACTGCCTTGCAGGCACATCGAATGCATTTATAATTCCAAGCACTATACTAATACCAAGTATAGCCCAGACTGCAGAAGGGTCAACGATAATTAAGACTGTAAGAAGCACGGCCTGAATAAGCGAGGCAATCTGTGTAGTGAGCAGAACTTTGTACCGGTTGTATCTATCTGAGACTACTCCGCCCCAGAGCGATAATGCAAACGAAGGAAATTGCGTTGCAAAGGCTGTAAGCCCGAGCATAAAAGTTGAATTCGTCTGTGAAAATATTACCCAGTAAACTGCGGTACGCTGCATCCATGTACCGATTAGTGAAATTGACTGACCGGCGAAATATAATCTGTAGTTCCGGCTTTGGAAAGCGCGGAATGTGTTTAAGTTTTTTAAATAATTCATAAGCCCCTGTAACTCTTTTTCTAAGTTTCTTGTCTAAATCTCTTTAGTCTTAATTTTACCTGATAATTTTATTTAATTTTAATCTACTAATTTTTTTAATACGTCTATGGATTTTGCCAGCACCTCTTTATCTTCAGTTGTAATCTTTGCGTTAATTGTGTGCGCAAGCCATTCTTCACGTTCTTTTTTAATTCGTTCAACAATTTCTCTTCCTGCGGAAGTTAATGTTATGAAAGTTTTTCTTTTATCCTGACGCGAAGATGTTTTATTAATGTATTCCAATTTTAGCAGCTTGTTTACAATCTGCGACATGGACTGTGATGTCACTTTTTCAATTGCAGCAAGCTCGGAAGGAAGAATTATTGAATGTTGGTTAATAAGAAACAGCGTTGAGCGCTCCGTAAGTGAGAGCCCTTCTTTATTTGAAGTCTCACGGCGAAGAACCTTCATTAGTCTGGAAATAACCGTTCTAAGCTCGGATGCAATTTTAGAATCGTCTAAATTGTGCTGATTTTCCATATTTGTAAAAATAATAAAGTTAATTTGTAAGTTTACTTTACTATTTTATATAAAATGGATAACAATAAACAGGGCATAAAAAATCCCTGCACTGCTAAGAACAGGGATAACCTTATGTAAATTTTGGGTTTATATTTAATAAAGTTACTTTACTAATGTAAGTTTTCTTGTTTGAATAGAATTTTCGGTTTTGAGGACGTAAAAGTACATTCCGCTGGCGAGATTCTGACCGTTCAGCTTATATGTATTATAACCTGCTTCCATATATCCGTTGAACATATTCATAACCAGTCTACCGGATAAATCGTAGAGTGCCAATTGAATGTTACCGGCCTGCCCAAGTTCAAAGGAAATTGTTGTGGAAGGATTGAATGGATTTGGATAGTTCTGGTTCAGCTTAGTTGTTAGCGGAACACCTACAATTGCATCCGTATTCAGTTCATAATATCTGTAATTGCCGTTGAAGTCAATTTGCTTCAATCTATATTTATAAGTACCCGAACTCAGATTCTTATCTGAGTAAGAATATTCTGTCATCATACCTGTATTTCCTTTGCCCGGAACGAGACCTATCTTTTCCCAATTGCTGTTATTTTTTCTTTCAATATCAAATCCTGAATTGTTCTCTTCAGTATTAGTTGCCCAGCTTAGTTTCACTTCATTTTTATTTACAGATGATACGAAGCTTAGAAGATTTACCGGAAGGACATATTGCTCTTTAATAAAGTTACCTGTCATCATTAATAGTGTAAGCACTTTTAAACTTGAGTTATAATAATTCCAATGCGAACTGAACACCGAAACATTTTCAGTATAAATACTATCAGCAAAATTTTGCAATGTGATATCAGTAGCCAGAGTACCGGCCGCAAAGGAGCCTATAAAGGAATTTTCGTGCAAGTCCCCCATTGGCGTGCCGTTTATATTGTAATCATTTGTTATATTTGGCGCGCCCTGGCTTTGTGCAAACATAGATATTCTTTTACAATAAGCGTATGCAAGCGGTTCACCGTTCCAAATATAATCCATAGCTATTCTCATAGGCGTTCTCGTTGCTTCATAACGGTACGTAAAGCCGCAGCTATATGGCAGCGGACAAGGCGGCATGGGAGATCCGTCGGGCAGACACCAGTCAGGCACAAGTCCTGTTACAGGATCTGCTCTGTAAAATAAAAAATTATAACATGCATTACGCACTAATGTCCAGCCGGGATTTCCGGTGATATATTCAAATGCCCTGTAATAAGCGGGAGCAAAATATGAGCAGTTCACTCTGTAAATTCCGCCGGGCTCATTGCTCGATTTAACTAAATAATAAGTTTGGTCAATTTCATACTGATAAATTTTATTAACAAGCGAAACTGCTTCAGCGAGATAATTGATTGTACCTGAGCTTCCCCACTGAGCATTAGCAAGTATTAACGCGTAAGCTGCATCCTGGTCGGCATCAGTTGCGCCGCCGCCATCAATTGTAAATCCGTTAATTACTAACGGACCACCGAGTGAGTCGCGAATCCAATGCATAAATCCGTCGGGGTCGCGATGCGAGTAATAATAATTCCATAAGTCATCGAATAATAATTTGTCATTCATGTTCACTGAAATAAGCATTCCGTATGCGATGCCTTCGGAAACAGTAGCCTTCAATGTATCCCATAAAACTCTCCGGTATCCTCCTGCACCCTGCGAAGTTACGTGGTTATTTTTCCAGTTTGTATAGGCACTATCAACATCGATGTGATTCCGGTTAGAGGGCATTATGCCATAGGAATTGACAGCGTTTTGAGGAAATGGAAAATTCTGAGAATAGGATGTACCTATAAACACAAAAAAAAGAAATAAGAGCGTTGAAATTTTCATATAATGTAATAATTGAACAAAACTAAGGTGATACGTTATATAAAATAACGTTCGGTGAATCAAATTAGATTCGGGGAAGTATTTTTAAAGAGCATCTTATAAATGACCGTACTAATACCGACAGATAAATACGCTTTGGAGTTCCTTAATTAAATACTTGAATGAAATACTTGAATGAAATATTTGAATGAGATATTTGAATCGAATAGGCGGGTAACATAGTTTTTCCTCTCCTTAAATTAAAACTTAAGAAGAGGAACAACTATAAATTAAAAGCTACTTGATAAGAACCATTTTTTTTGTTTCAGAAAAGCCGGACGTTTCAAGCTTATAAAAATAAACTCCGCCTGAAAGATGTGAAGCACTAAAATCAACAGAATAACTGCCTTTGCCCAGATTTTCATTAACTAAGGTTTCGACTTCTTTTCCAAGTGAATTAAACACTTTTAATTTTACAAAACCTGAAGAGGGTAAAGTGAAATTTATTACTGTGTTTGGATTGAACGGATTAGGATAATTTTGTGATAAAGAGAAATCCGATGCAATAGTATTGGTGTTTTCTATTGAGGTAAGTGTGATAGTTCCGCTTTTCAAAAAAAGATCGGATGCAACTTCACCGTTACGCACAACAGTCGGGTCAAACGTTACTGCTATCTCTCCGTTCCCTTTTGCGGCAACGGAAGATGAGCCTCTGCCAAGATATGTTCCTGTGCTGTCTTCAAACACAAGTATCGGCGCAACAAAATTGCTGCCTGTTCCATGTACAAGGAAAAATCCTTTCGGCGCAGGAGCAGTGCTGTTCTGGAAAGTTACATACAGTCTTCCGTTAGCATCAGTGCTTAATCCTCTCCAATAAGCAGGGTTACCGAGTCCCGCCGGAGTAATGGCAAGCGGTGTATCAAACGGATTACCTGTACCCGCATTTCTTCTTAGTACGTATAGTCTTTTATCGGTTGCAAACCTGTAAACAATATTAACAACATTTGTATTTGAAATTATTATATCGGGGTATTCTCCATTTGCAGAGATACCGGTATTTACTTCCGCAAGTGTGCCGCCCTCATTAGTAAAGTACTTTAGCGCGCCGCCGTTAATTCCTGTATTGGTTGTATATATAATATGAATTTTATTGTTATTATCTACCGCAACTTCAATATCGTTTTCACTGCCTGTGCTTCCTGCGCCAAGTAATACTTCAGGTCCCAGAACTTTAGTTATAAAATTATAGCTTCTATAATAAGCGTTATTGTTTCCTGTTGCGAAAGTATAATATACAAAGTGCGCAGTGCTGTCCTTTCCGACTGCCATAAAAGGAGTTGCTTTATTTACTCCTCCGGTTGTTATCCATGTTGTATCTACAAATGTACCATTGCGGTTATTAGCATAGATGAGTTGGAAATTATTTGATGCATCTCTGCGCTCCCAGCCGATGTGAACAAAGTTCTGCGCATCGAATCCGACAACTGCATAGTTATCATCGACGGCATTATTTGTTATCCGGGTTGAAACAAAGCTGCCCGATATATTATTCCTGTAGAAGATTTCTCTAGTATCGCTGGCAGTACCGAGCTGACGGCTGTTTACCATGTGAAGCTTTCCGTTAGCATCATATCTTGCCATATTACGGTAATTGAAGAAATTATCTTTTACAAGTGTATCTATAGGAAAATTAAGATATGATTGAGCGTTGAGAGAGCTGTAAAGAAAAGCTAAAAACACCAAAGAAAAAAATTTATTCATAATGAATCACCTCGATTAGTTATATAAAATTTGCAAAATATGAGAGGAATAGAAATGCAATTTTAGGGAAATAAATCAGAGTAGGGTTATTTTGGGAAATAAGTCCGGTAAATTATAATAGCAATACCTATAATTATAGAAAGTAATTCTAAAAATGATGGTAATAAAAAATGAACGGGAAAATATTTCTTATTCTTTTTACTTTCCTTGGAAGAGGAGCCTCCAGAGAGCTGCTTTTGAGCAGATAATTTATCGCAAAAACATCAACAAGTGACGAACCTAAAATTGACGGAAAAAAGACCATCATGTTAAAAGCAAAAACATGAGGCGCATATCCTTCTTCACCCTCGCCTACAAAACTCCTCAACAAAAAATAAGGAACTGCCACTAAGCAGGATGATAATATTGATAAAACTAATGCAATAATATAATATCGCCTGTTAATATTGTAAAAATCTTCTGATTCCAAGGTCTTTACGATGAAAAACTATATCCCTTTGCGAACTCAATTCTCTTTTCGAGAGACGGATGTGAATGAAATAAAAACTCGATAATTTTATTCGGCTGCTTATCGGCAAGGTTCTGGTCAGCAAGTTTTTCCATAGCGGAGATAAATGCCTCTCTATCCTTTGTGATTTCAAGCGCATAAGTATCTGCCTCCCACTCAAACTTGCGCGATAAAATATTTGTGACCGGTGATGTGACTAAGCTGTATAAACTTAAAAGTAAAAACAATAACGGCAGCGCTGATAACTGATATACGGAAGTAAAGCCGAACATCCCCATAGTAAGTGAGTAAAGTTTAGCCGTAACAAATAATCCCAAAAAAGTAAGAAGTGTAGATACAAATGTAAGCTTTAAAATATGTTTACGTGTATAGTGTCCCATTTCATGGGCGAACACCGTTTCAATTTCATTTTCATTAAAACTCTCAAGCAATGTATCGCCGAGAATAATTCTTTTTGATTTCCCCATTCCGGTAAAAGCTGCATTAGCTTTTTTAGTATTCTTACTCATATTAAAAGAGAAGATTCCGTTAATTGTTACTCCTGCCTTTTTGGCAAGATTAAGAATTCTCTCCTTCACAACATCATTTTCTAATGGAGTGAATTTATAGAAGAGAGGCATTATGAGTGTCGGCGCAAGCCTTCCCATTACTATAGAAAAAATAAAAAGAAAAATACCAAGTACCAGCCACCAGTTATCACCGAAGTTTTTCAATATATAATAGAATGCACATAGTAAGGGACCGCCGAGCACTGCTCCGAGAAGCATACCTTTCAAAGACTCCATAAAATATCCGGCGATAGTCTGATTTGATAAGCCGTACTTATGCTCCATTATATATCCCGAGTAAAAATCCAGCGGGAAGAAAATAATTGAAATTCCCCCGAAAAGGATTGCCACAAAGAGCAGCAAGGCAAGATACTCATTGGAGAAATAGCTGTATGCAATACCCTCCAGTGTTTTTGAAAATCCTGTAACTATAATGATAATTATCGCTGCAAAGAAACCGATGCTTTGTGTAAGCGATAAGATTTGTTTAGTCTTTGAATATTTTTTTGCCCTCTGCTCTTTGTTTAGCGTATCCATAAAAACTATTTAGAATTTATTTTAAAAAACAAAAATTGAAACTGCCATCCAGATAAACCAGATACCGAATACCAATGAATATGACTGCGCCATTGAAATTCTTCCGACTTTGGAGAGACCAATTGCAAAAATTACATGCTCCCATATTGCAAAAATATCCAGTGAAGTAGCAAACTTGTATGCTTTTTCGCCGACGTTTTCTTCTTTTAAAAATAGTCCTGCGCCTATAGAGGTAAAGTGACCCATAACTACAGACAGCACCATTGCAAGCAAGCCGCCAATTGAACTTATCAACATTCCAAGCCCGACAACATTCATTGCGTCAGCAAATCCTGCCTGTGACTTAAATATTTTCAACCCTACAAAATAAAGGAGTGAAACAAAAATAAAAATTATAACTACTCCTACAGAAGCTCCGACATAAGCCATAAGTTTGAAGAATATGCCGTTAGGATCCATGAATTTTTCGGAGGCAGCAATTTGTTCCTGTGCCTGCTCCTGAGTAAGCTTTCCGGCTTTGACCTGCTCATCCATTTTCTCGTGCATTTTTTTCTTTTGCTTAGACATCATGTCGCCGAATAACTGCGCGTCAGTCTGGCCGATAAATGCTGAAATAAGGCCGAGCAGAATACATATTAAAATCGGATACGTCCAGTAATAAACTCCTTTTGTCTGAGCTACAGCTTCGTATGTATTTCCCGGCTCAGTAAAGATACCTACCATGGCATCAGTTTTGGAAATCGGCTCAGTATCAGGAGCCTGCATATCATTTTGATTTTGTAAATTTTCTTCTTCCATTAGTTTTGAGAGATTATTTTGAGAGTAAGGTTGTACATAAAATTACTGATTTTTTTCGTAAAAGTTACGTTAAATTTTATAGAGATTGTGAGCCCGGATGTACTCACAAACATCCTTATCTACGAGATACTTTATCGATTTGTTTTGACTGATATACTCGCGAATCATTGAAGAAGATATTTCAAGCATCGGGACACTCAGATATTTCACGCGGCTGGAGAAATCAGGATGAACATCCTGCACATATATATTAGGGCGGTTAATAATTACTACTTCAGAAAGAAGAAACAGCTTGTTCGGGTCTTTCCATTTTGGGAACTCCACTAAAGTATCAATGCCAAGTATAAGATACAGCTTCACAAAATCGTCTTTATATTTTTCTTTTAGTTTAATGAGAGTATCTACAGTGTAAGATTTTTCTTTAAGATTTGAAATTTCAATATCACTGACTTCAAAATGTTCATCTTTTTCAAATGCAAGCTTTGCCATATTATACCTGTGTATTGGGTCAATTGAATCAAGATTATTTTTTAGCGCGTGATTGCCGGTTGGTATAAAAATTATTTTATCAAGATGCATCTGCTCGCGGACATCCTCTGCTAGTATTGAATGCGCTATATGAGGAGGATTGAACGAACCTCCGAAAATTCCGTATCGTTTCATTTATTAAGATTTATTTTTTTAATTGATTCCGTCACTTCCTCGACAGTAATGCTCTTCATACATATATGAGTGCCAGTGTGACAGATGAATTTATTACCATGCCAGTATTTCGGATTACTTCTATCTGCTGCAGTTACTGGTGTATAACAAGGACTGCAATAAGGTTTTTTCCAGATTGTTATATTTTCAGAATAAGCAGAACTCAGAGGTTTTAATAATTCAGGGTCAGAAGGGCCAAAGAGCGCAACGGTATTTACTCCAAGAGCTGCTGCTATATGCAGAGGTCCCGTATCTCCCGAAAGAAAAATATCACATACTGTCAGCAAATCATTCTCCATAGTTTTGATTACTACATTTTCATTTAATAGAAAATCTTTTGAAAGTTCTTCACCGGGCTCCCTGCCTTCAAACAATATTACGAAATAGTTTTCTGAAATTACGCGGACTGTTTCAAGATAGTTTTCCAAATCCCATCTCTTTATGCTCATTTCAGTCCCGGGATTAACTCCGCCAAAGGGAAAAATCCCGACAATTTTTTTATCTGTTACAATTCCATTTTCTTTTTTTACTTCTGCAGCATCACGGATTCTTTTTAATGTGGTCTCTTTTTTTTCTATTCTAATGTTTAACGGAGTCAGCAGCGCAATATTCTTATCTACTATATGAGTTACACTGTCGAAATCAACTGAATGAGTCAGATATTTTGTACCGGTATATCCCAGTCTGTATTTAATTCCGCTGAGCTTTGCAAAGAGTCCGTAAAAACTATTCCTGTGTCCTATTACTGTCAGGTCATAATTATTTTTTCTAAGCAAAAAAATTGTTTTTATAGTAGAGATAATTTTTTTGATAAGTGATTTCTCATACGGTCCCTCATAGTAAATTACTTCATCTATATTTTTTACATACGGCACAATATTCTTCAACCACTTTGCGCATATTAACGTAATCTTTGCTTCGGGATAATTTATCCGTAGATTTTCGATTACCGGCGTAAAAAAAATAATATCACCGAGGCAGCAAAGCTTTATTAAAAGAATATTTTTAATGTTTGTTTCAGACACTTACTGAGCTCTCCCGAATTAAATAATTTTGTTTATCTAAACAATAGATTATGATACAAACTATCAAATAGTATTTAAAAAAAGGAGCATAATTAGAAAGAGAGGAGACAAGCAATACTCCAATTAAAAAAATCAAAGACAAATATTTTTTTTTAGATATAAAATGGAAGAATAAAAATATAATCATTGATAAAAAAACAACTGAACCGATAATACCCTGCTCAGTTAAAAACACAAGGAATATGTTGTGGGGATTATACCCGTATTTTTCAAGAGTGTCAAATTTCTCCTTATCCATTGTTCTTCCAATGTATTCAATGCTTTTGTTGAAAAAAACCCCCGGACCAAGTCCAATTATTTTATTCTCCTGAAATGCTAGCCAGGCGCCACGCCAAATCATGGCTCTGCCGAATGTTGCCTCTTCTTCAATTGCTTCTTTATCAAAAATCTGCTGAAATCTTGCAATCGTCTGAGGAGTAAATAACTGTACAATAAAAAATATAGCAACAATACTGAGTACGGTTTTGAAATTTACTTTTTTAAAAATTACGAACATTAAACTGCTTAATAAAATCATAATTTGCGCACTGCGCGAACTGAGCATTCCAAATGCAAACCCTGATATTACAATAAACACCCATAAAATAATTTTATTTTTGAAATTATCATAATTCAGTATGAGAAGAAGCAACGCTGCCGCTATCGAAAATGCCGTTAAGTTAGTATCACTTGTAAAACCGGATGGTCTTAAAATCATTACGCCATTGATTTTAAAAAATGAGTGCTTAAGTTCATTATGACCAAAGTTTTCTATTAAGAACTGATTGAATGAAGGTAAATAAAAATCAAGAATGCAGCTTACTGCAAGAAATAAATTTATTAATAAAAAACTTTTTAAAATAAAATTTCCTGCCTCTCTAAATTGATTTATACTTTTTAAAGTAATCAGAAGACAAATAAAATATGAGATATAATTAAATAGTGTTTTAAACGCTTTTTCTTTTACCGGACTAAAATAGGAAGAGATCAAAGCAGAAATAAATATTAATATTACAAACGTGATAAATTTTTTATCAAAACCGTTAAATACATCTGTAAACTTATAATTAGTTATAAAGAGAAAACAAATGATGTAAATAATAATAGCAGTCTTAGGTGTTTCAATATTGATATTAAATATAACAAGATTGAGGTTTGTAATAAGCATAGTATCACAAAGTGTCCCCAAACAGAGAATAAAAAATGTAATCTGAAATAATAAATATTTTGTCTTATGACCTTTAATCATTCTGAAGCCGCAGTTTAGATTTCACTGTTTCTGCAATGATTCCCGGAGTAATGGCTCCAAGGCAATGTCTTTCTTTGCATCCTATATCAAAACACGGGCTGCACCATATTTTCTTATGAACAACTTCATGTTTGTATTTTCCATCGCTTTGAATAACGCGCAGATTATTATCCCATTCCTTTACTATTTTATAATCTTTAAATTCATATGGCTTCCATAAATCAACTGAACCCGGGCCGAATATAACAACCGAAGGCAGATATTGTGCCAGAAGATGTGTCTGCCCTCCGTCATAGGAAAGCATGAGTTTTGATTTTTTTACATCCGGTATTATATCGGTAAGATTTTTGTATATTTTAAATTGTATGTTTGGAAATGCTTTGAAATGTTCCTTTTGTTTTTTGTAAGCGCTGCTTTCGTAACCATCAGTTATAATGAGCTTGTAATTATTTAATGACTGAATGATTTCAATCTCTTTTTCCGGTTCGAACTTACGTAATTCTCCTGTTCCTAAATGTATGAATACATCTATTTCTTTTTCTTCCTTTTGCTCTGCTCCTGTATATGGCAGTTCTACAATTTTATCTTCAAATTTCAAATTCAAAGAATCCTCAAATAAAAACTGAATTTTTCTGCTCATAAAATCTTTATCGTGCGGAGAGACCCAGTTAGTTTTCATATAATAAGAATACATCCATGAAAGCAGAAACAATCTTCCACCCGCCGAGAATTTAGAAACCATCCTTCCTATAAATGCAATTCTTCTTCTGCCTATTAAATCTATGACCGCATCATATTTTTCAATTTCCAAATCAGAAAGAAATTTTCTAAAATCATCATCCAAAACGCTTGCCATCAATACATGAAAGAAAAACTGAAACGCTTTTCCTATGACAGGAATTCTAAAAATACCTCTTAAATTTTCCTGTTCCCAGTTTGGCGGGCTGAAAACAATCAGTTTATCTACATAAGGAAAGTTTTCAAAAACAAATTTATTTTTTTCAGAGCAGACAATATGAATTTGTAAACCGGGGTAATTAAATTTTAAATCTCTCAAGACCGGCAATGTAACAACTGCATCGCCAATTCTATCATTTCTGAAAACCAGTATTTTTTTGGGAAGTCCGGAATATTTTTTCGGAGGCTTTACAAACCTGATTATCTTATCTGTGAAAGAAAAAAAATCTGAGTTCTTAAACCTGATAAGTTTGAGCTTCAGTGGTATATTATGCCTTCTTTCCAATCCGTGATTTTATTTCTTTATTTATTAAAAAGAAGCAGGCAATAAAAATAACCCATTCGCAAATTCCGACTGAAAGCGCGCTGCCTTCCGCACCGTACTTAGGAACAACTAAAATTCCCATCACTATATTTAACACTAATGCCGCTGACAACACAACTGCGTACTTTGTGTTTTTATCCAATGCAATTAAACCCTGTGTCAAAAGGAAATTCGGAAAAATAGCCACTAGAGCTAATGTCATATAGCGCAGAAGAATATAAGACTCCGAATAATCTTTGCCCAGCAGTTTGAAAATATACTCTCCGCCAAACCAGCAGAATACGGATGATAAAATTCCAAGACCGAATAAAATAGGAAGTACTTTATTAAAATTATTTTTAAATGAAACTATGTTTTCTTTTGAGAGTTTTGCAAAGCCCGGGAAAAGAACTATCATTAATATTCCGGGAATATTAGTAAATACTTCTATCAGTTTATAAGATGCTCCGTAAACACCGACAGCGGAAACTCCGTGATAATTTTCGAGAATAATCTGAGTAACACGGAAGTAAATTATCGAAAAGACTTCAACAAGAGCAAGCGTTACAATATCTTTCAGATAATCTTTTATAACAATTTTATTTTCTTCTTCATCAACGTATTTATGTTTTTGTCTTTGATAAATTGTTTGAATCAGAAGATACGATGCTATCATACTTAACCCGAAAGCCGCGAGAGCACTGGAAGCAATGTTACCGTAATTCAGAAATAGAAAACAGACACCTATGAAGATTACTTTCTGAACAATCAGAACAACCGCTTCGTAATTCATACGTCTTATCCCTCTGAAAAAAGAGAAATATAGATTCATAAGAGAGCTGAATGCAATCCCAATTAAGGCATAAACAATATTTACAAAATTATCACTATATAGATTGAAAGATAAAAGAACAATAACGGTAACTATTATAGCTGAAACAATACTTATGAATCTAATATTGAGAGCATATTTAAAGCTTGAGTAAAATCCGCGTGCAACATGCTTTGTAAGAATCATATTTCCGCCAAGCTCAAAAAATACTCCGACTAAATATCCTATGGAAAGCGAGAAATCATATCTTCCATACTCAGCGCTTCCAAGTGTTCTTGCAAGGTAGAAAGTAAAAATGAATAACATTGCCCGTGGAATTATCTGGGCAGTGGTGGTATAAATAATATTTTTATAATTCTCTTTTATCAATTCAGGTAATCAATATGGAAACAAAACGGATTTCAAAGACAGCAAATTTTGTCTGTTAAATGTAAGCGAAAGTAACAAGTACTTTGCTGCAAGAGCTGTTCGTAAAAATACTCTTATAAAGAATGAACTGTGGAGTTTATAATACCTCAAACGTGATTTTAAATGCTGCGGAATATCAACTTCATCCAATGGCAAATACTGAAGCTTGCAAAACGGGTAAAAATAATTTGCATATTTTTTTTCAAGGAGCTTTTTGCACAGGTCGGCATCATCGTAATAACTTATAAGATATTCGTTAAATCCGCCTGCTTCGTTCAGGACTTTTTTATCTATAAACATTGCATCGCTTGAAACTCTGGCTACTGAAGCTATATCATGATATCGGTTTTCAAGCTCGAGAGTTTTATGTGTATTACCCTGAAATATTTTTTTATTAATTGCATCCTCTTCTATTTCTTCTGAAAGTCCGATTTCACGCCAGATATTAATTTTGAAATGACTTTTGTAATCGTACAGCTTCAGGGCAATAGCTCCGTAATTCCTGTTTTTAAATTTTTCAAAAAAATGAATGAACGGATTAACTTTTACAACTACTCCTGCTTTTAAAAATAACAGATTGTCAAATGTTGATTTTGATACTCCGAAATTTTTTGCTTTGGCAGGATTGTCTGTATCAAGGAAATATACTTTTAGTTTTTTATTAGTCTCGTCCTCAGTTTTTATTTTTAAGTTCACTATTATGATTTCGTACTCAAGTTCGGTTATTTTTTCCTCAATAGAGTACACCGTCTCCTGCAAATATTTTACAGAGTCGTGCCCGTTTATAATAATAATTGATATCACATCTAAAGATAATTATTTTCGATGTAATAAAATCTGTATAAAACATAAACAGATATGACATTTATGAGAATCAGAAGAGTGTAGAAAACACGGAGAACATTTTTATTAAGAAGATCTTTATTAAAGTTTGCGAAAAAATTATTGAGGCCTGAAACTATAAGAATAGCCACCAGCGATATTACAGGGAATAGAAATCTCCCCTGATGCTGCGAATATGAAAGATTGTAATATACTACTCCTGCCAGGCAGATAGTTAAAGAACAAATGATGAACAGTTTCATCGGAGTAAATTTCTGGCGCGGAGCATTTTTTGAAATTCCAAAAACACTGAATGCTGTTAGGATAAAATAGAAGACATAGATAAAAAACGGAATAGCTACATTCATCCAGCCAAACACTCCGAAAAACGAACCGAATAATCCGGGAATAAACGGATATATAAAATACATCGATAAAATCGGTTTCGGATCGTAATGCATAGGAACAGTAATTTTTTCAACTTCAGTAAGCAAAATATCATTATACATGAAGTGATTTCTATAATAGAACCAGCCGGCAACTACTAAAGTAAAAATAAAAACGTATGAACAAAATCTTATAAACGCAGCTTTATCAAGTCTGCCGATATGCAGCGAATAAGCAGAAGTAATTATAACAGACGGTATCAGAAAGAAAAGCGTTTTTTTGCATAAAAGCGAGAACGCAAAAACTAAACTGAATATTACTATTCTTTTTACTGTGCTATCCTTTAGAAATAAAAGAAAAGTATATATCGATGCTGAGGCAAGTAAGTTTGAAAGACTATCATTTGTAATAGTTGATGATGCATAGATGACCTGCGGAATAGATGCCGCAAAAAACATACATAGCAAAGCAAGTCTATCTTCTTTAAAAAATAGTCCGGCAATTCTATAAACAAAAAATAAATTCAGCGTTGAAAATAATGTGGAGAGTAATCTTAAAAAATAAAATTGAAATTTACTTTTTGAGTTATTGAACGGGTTATTGTTTACATGGCTGAATACCGGGACAAGGCTTTCCGTTCCTCCTGCAGTAAAATGTTTTTTATTATAGATTAAAGAAAATTCTACAGGAGAATTGCCCCATATAATTTTAACTAAGGAAGCACTTACTGCGTAATACAAAGGAAACTGATGTCCTTCGATATGAACTTTTTCATTATCCTTTAACTGATTTGGCAGCGAGGAGTTTTTTACAATATAATTTATATACTCCAGATGATAGGGTTCATCATTCGCTTCAAAAGGCGGAATGAGAAAAACAAAAATTATACTTCCTAAAAAAAAATAGGCAAGTACATATAGATAAGCTTTCTTCAAATTTGTGTTGCAAAGTTACTGCTGCTTTGAGTAATAATTTACTGAAGCATTATAGAACATCATTTGAATATTGTATCTCAACTGCGCTACCTCTTTTTCATAATCGCTTTTACGCATGCCATGTGAATTTTTATACTGGTCTTTTCTTAATGCAAGAGTTATAGCTGTTTTGACATATTCTCTCTGATTTACTCCCTGTGGGCACCATCCATATTTTGCTCTTCTGGTAACAAAGGGAAGATAGTTCATGTGTTCAATTGGAATAATTCCGTTCTGCGATTCTTCATGCAATTCCTTTTTAATTGTTTTCCCTTCAAAGTAAACTGCAAACTGAAATACAACAAAGAATGCAATGAAATACAAAATCAAAAATCCGAATCCTAAAAGAGAAGTCTCTTCAAAGCTAACTGTCAGATTCCATACAAAGTGCAGGAAGACTGCTGCAAGAAATCCTAAAGGAATAACTAAGAATTTTACAGACATCGGTTTAAATTTTGCGTATCCGATAAATGCTCCAAAAGTTGCCTGTGAAAGACAATGCAATACTGCGGAGAAAAGTGTTCTTATAATAACAATCATCAGCCAGGACGTAGGGGTATCACCGTAGCTTACAAAATATAAAAAGTTTTCAGTCATGCCAAAGCCCAGACCGATAGCGCCGCCGTAAACTACTCCGTCAACAACTCCATCGAATCTTTTATTATAAGACATCATGAAAAGAAAAATTCCCTTAGTAAATTCTTCCACTATAGGAGCAGTGATAATCGCTCCCGATAAATCCATTAGCTGCGAGGGATTATCACTTGCGAATCCCTGTATAACAACGTTAAGCGGAACCTGAAAAATAAGACTGCCGATTATTCCAAGAAAGATTGCGCCGGTAGCTCCCCAGAAAAAATTCAGGAAGACAAGCCAGAACGGCTCACGATCATTTCTATCCAGCCACCATATTAAAAGTAAATAGGTGAACATTGGAACTACGGCTGCAATTAATGAAGCAAATGCTAAAAACATTTATTGGTTATTTCTTTAAGTGAAGGCTAAATATAGTAAATGTATATATCAAATAATCTCAAAATTTTTATCTGCAAGTTTCTCGCCATTGATGATTATTGATAGTGTGTGGCTTCCTTTGAAGTGTTTTCTTACTGTAAGATCTTTGAAAGAGTGTGATTTTTTAAATTCAAACGTCTTTCCTTTTTCATAAATATTTTCCGTTATCTTAAAAATCTTTTTGCTGTTTTTTCCAGAGGAAGTTATAAAATCTATTATATACTCTAATCTGATTTTTTGTTCCCCGTCAGTCTTTAATTTAAAGCTGAACGCAATTTTTTCGCCGACTTTAATTTTATCTTTATCAAATTTCAGGTCAGATATCATAATTCCTTTTGCTCCTTCAAATCCGAAAAGCTTTAGTGCATCAACGTCTCCTTTTTTCAAAAGTCCGCGCAGTCCGTGTTTTATTATCCAGTCAGTCTTAGCACTTTTACCGAACCATTTTTTAGCAGTTGCAAATGCTATTTCAGCATTATCTTTAGAGATATCGTTAAGGTTATTAGCAACGCTTTTTCTTACATATTCAGACTCATCATTTTTGAGAATCTCTAGAATTTTAAATACTTCAGCCGGATTTTTTTTGAATTCAGGCAGACCTATCGCCCATGGTAATCTTGGTCGGCAACCTTCACTAGCTAATCTGCGCACATGATGGTTCTTATGCTTCGCCCATTTCACCATCTGCGGCATAACTTTCTTCGGATACTTAACTATAAAGTGACGGATGGCAAACTCGCTGCTGCCATGCTGAGTGAACAATTCCAATGCAGAGATAGAAGTGTCGTAATCATCAAGACCATATACTTCTATATAATCGGGAAAAATCATGGATAGAAATCCATTGAAGTGAACAACTGCTTTCTTTAAAATTTCAATTGATTTTTTATAATCGGAGGGAAGAACAGCGTGGAGGCATACCGAAATATGCCTCATTCTCTGTTTTAATTCTTTTTTATCCCAGTCATTATCAAAAACAAGATTTAAAAATTTTGCTTTGTCAAATTTCGGATAAATTTTTACAAACACATCAGCAAAGTTATTGAGGTAAACTTTGCTGTACATATTCTTTAAAGGTTCTGCCATTAATCCTTTTTGCTATTTACAATTCTCTTCTCAGCGTTTCCTCTAATTATTGCTCTACCGCTATCATACTTATATTTCATTTGTGCCCATAGCCAATCTATTCTTTCTTTTGGTGTCATTAATCTAAATGGCTTCTTTTTATACAAAAACTCTGTATAAGAAAATTGTTGATCAGAAGGATTTTTTCTCATTTACTCCAATATTACTAATAATTCATTTTTATTAACAGACTTCTTTTCTTCCACATTAATCTTTTTTATCTTACAGTCTCTGATAGCTTTTATCTCGTTTTCCATCTTCATTGCTTCCAGCACAAGTATTACATCACCTTTTTTGACTTCATCGCCTTCTTTTACATTAAGCTTCAATATAACTCCCGGCATAGGAGAAACGATATCATTTTTTTGTTTCTTGTCCTTCTTGCCGCCTGCGATTTTATCTACAAGGATATCAAGTTCATTCTTGCAGACCATTGTTATTTTATGCGAATCTATATTAAACGTAAACTCATTGTTTTCTCTCTCATCTTCATTCAGTTCATACTCTACAATATAGTTTTTATCGTTGATACGGAGGAGCAAAATGCTTTTATCAAGAATTTTATATTCATACGTGTAATTCTTATCGTTGAATAAAAACTCGTTATTTCCGTTGAGAAATACTCCGTTTAATTCTGTTTGACCTGTTATATTGGTTTGGTAGTTGCTCATAAAATTTTATCTAAAGTTATCAAATTTACGGATTGCCCATTTGCTCTCTGAAGTGTTTTTCAGAACAGCTTTATGGTTTGAATTTCCGTTTGAGGATTTCAAAATAGTTGATGCCAGCGATGCTGCAAGTATCATATCTTTTGTAGCTGCCGTATCCTTCATTTCCTTCATAAAGGTCTTTTCAATATATTGAGTATGATATTGTCCTGACATGAACGCATCTGATTCCAGCAGGCTGAGCAAGAAACTGATATTAGTTTTTACTCCGCCGATTTTATATCCCTTCAATGCTCTTTTCATTTTTGCAATTGCAGTTGGTCTGTCCGGACCGTAAGAAATTAATTTTGAAATCATCGAATCATAATAAACAGAAATTTCATCGCCCTGCTCAATACCGCTGTCTTCACGAATTCCGTTACCGCCTTCTTTTGACATGTAATTTATTTTTCCTATGGAAGGCATAAAATTATTATCTGCATCTTCAGCATTTATTCTGCACTCAATGGCTGCGCCGTGCAGTTTAATATCTTCCTGTCTGAATGAAAGCTTTTCACCGTAAGCGATTTTCAATTGCTCTTTTACAAGGTCAAGTCCGGTACGCATTTCTGTTATAGGATGCTCTACCTGTAATCTTGTATTTACTTCTAAGAAATAAAATTTATTATCTGCATCAACAATAAATTCAACCGTACCTGCATTAGTGTAACCTGATTCCAGCACAAGTCTCTTTGCACATTCACCCATTTCAGTTCTCAAAGCTTCATCCATAATGACAGACGGAGTTTCTTCAATAACTTTCTGATGTCTTCTTTGCATAGAGCATTCTCTCTCGCCCAAATGAACTGCATTACCATGTTCATCGGCTAAAATCTGAAACTCAACGTGTCTCGGGTCAAGAACGTACTTCTCTATAAATACACTGTCATCACCGAATGAAGAACGTGCTTCGTTCTGCGCCATTCTCATAAATGATTCTAAATCCTTAGACTCATTCACAACTCTCATTCCCTTTCCGCCGCCCCCTGCAGAAGCTTTTATCAAGACAGGGTAGCCGATTTTTTCGGCAACTTCTTTTGCTTCTTCAACTGACTTTAAAGCATAGTGAGTTCCCGGTACTGTCGGTACGTTTGCTTTTACGGCGATATCTTTTGCGTTGGTTTTGCTTCCTAGGAAATCGATAGCGTGTTCGGATGGTCCGATGAATTTTATTCCGTTATCTGCGCATAGTTTTGCGAAGTATCCCCTTTCTGATAGGAATCCGTATCCGGGGTGAATTGCTTCAGCTCCCGATTTTTTTGCAATCTCAATTAATTTATCTGCAAGCAGATAGCTCTGCGCTGCAGGTGATGCGCCTATATGAAATGCTTCATCGGCTTTACGTGCGAATAAAGAATACTTATCGAAATCAGAATAAACAGCAACTGTTTTAATTCCCATTTCCCTGGCAGTGTTGATGACTCTTACAGCGATTTCACCTCTGTTGGCAATCAGTATTTTCTTGAACATGATAATTAAGTTTTAATTTCAAATTGATCCGAAAGGAATTGAACCCCCTTCCGGAGCCATTTCAAATTAATAATTATCTAATAGACCATCACTTTTCTTTCAGTCATCTCTTCAATTGCATACTTCACACCTTCTCTTGCATTGCCTGATTGTTTTACTCCGCCATAAGGCATTGAATCCATTCTGTAAGTTGAAACATCGTTTATAATTACTCCGCCTGTTTCAATGTTTTCATAGGCATACATTGCATTTGCAAAGTTATTTGTAAATACACCTGCCTGCAAGCCTAAATCGGAATCATTTACTTCTTCTACTGCTGTTTTAAAATCTTCAAACTCTTTTATTGTAATAAGAGGGGCAAAGACCTCTTTGCTGTTTACGTTTAAATTTTTATTCGCGCCTTCTATTATAGTCGGCTGCACAACTGCATTCTCTCTTTTTCCGCCCGTTAAAACTTTCGCGCTGGTTTCTTTTGCTTTTTCAATCCACTTCTCAACTCGTTTTGCTTCCTCTTCGTTTATCATGGGACCAATCATTGTATCTTCTTTAAAAGGATTTCCGTATTTCATCTTCGATGTTTCTTCAAGCATTATTTTTTTGAACTCTTCATATCTGCTTTTATGTACGAAAACTCTCTGCACAGAGATACAGCTCTGACCTGCCTGAGCAAATCCCCCGACTGCAATTTTTTGCGCAGCAAGTTTTATATCTGCAGTTTCATCTACTATTACTCCTGCATTTCCGCCAAGCTCTAGTGAAAGCTTCTGCATGTAAGTATGTTTCTTCAGTCCCCATCCTACTATAGGGCTTCCTGTAAAAGAAATTAATTTTACTCTGTCGTCTCCTAAAAATCCTTCTATATCACCACCTGAGGATGTTACAACGTTTACCGGGCAATAATCCAATTCAAGTTCTTCGCTCGCTTCCTTTACAATTTTACCGAGCTCTATTCCGCAGCATAAAGATGCGCTTGCAGGCTTAAGTAAAACTACATTGCCTGATGCAAGAGCGGGAGAAAGTTTATGCGCGATTAAATTAATCGGGAAATTCCATGGAGTGATGGCTAAAATAATTCCTATCGGAAATCTTCTTACAATTCCTTTTTTTCCTTCCGAGCCTTTTAATAAATCCAGCGATAAGGTTTCACCTTCAATTCTTTTTGCTTCTTCGCTTCCCAACTGAAATGTGAGCACGGCACGTTCTACTTCAATTCGTGAAAATTTTATGGGCTTGCCTGTTTCAAGTGTTATTAACTGAGCAAACTCTTCTTTTTTATCTGAAACTTTTTGTGAAATTTTTGCGAGAAGGTCTGATTTAATATAAGTCGGAGTTGATTTATATTTCGGATAAATCGATGAAAGGTAATTTAAGGACTGATTAACGTGTTCTTTGCTGCTCTTGAAAACTTTCTTTACAACTTCATTTGTGTAAGGATTTTTTATTTCAACAATTTCGTCAGAATCAGTATACGAGTTCTTTATCAGAAATTTTTCAGTCTCCATGCATTAAAAATATGAATATTTTCACCATTAGTTAAGTTAGAAATAAATCTATAATCAAAAATAAAGCAAATATTGATATAAGACTATGAGATAAATCAGTTTTTAAAATCAAATAGTAAACCGATTAAAATTAGCAATTTATTTAGCGAAACAAAGTATAATTTTTTAAATTTTTCTTTTAAACTCTTTAAACTAATTTAGCGAATGATTACAAATACACTTAGAGAGTTACTAACTAATTTGATTGACTACGCAGGGCTTTTTCCGCCTGCCTCACTTCCGCTTGATAAAGCGTATAAACAATTCACAGGATACATCAATGAAAGCGATGAATGGATTTTATCGAAATTCATCTGTCCCGCAAAGCAGTTATCATCTCTTGCTGAGCTAATAAAAACAGATGAAAATAACAGCAGACCATTTTCTATTTCTGTGCTTGGAAGAAGCGGAGCGAACATAGAAGAATTTATTAAAGGGACAAACGATGATTTGTTACAAATAATAAATTTTTCAAAAGAGACTGAAAATAAATTTCACACAGATGCATTTGAAGTAAGACTGCCGGAAGACTTAGTGTTAGAAAATAATCCCAATGCTATGTACGAAGTGCTTAACAGCGTCTCGGCAAACTTTAAAGAGAATTTGAATTTACCTGTAAAAAAATTCTTTGAGCTGACCATAAAAAGTGAATTGAAGAATGACTGGAAAGCATCCGTAAATAATTTTGCATCTGCTTTGAAGAGACATAATGAATATTTCGGACAGGATGAAAATTTTCCTCGAAGCGGATTTAAACTACGCACAGGCGGAGTAGAGGCTTCAGCATTTCCTTCTCCCGAACAAATTGCTTACGTAATAAATATCTGCTATGAAAATCAGGTACCGTTAAAATTCACTGCCGGGCTTCATCATCCGATTCGTCATTACAATGAGTCTGTAAAAACAAAAATGCACGGCTTCCTAAATGTCTTCGGCGCCGGAGTTTTATTGTACGGCAATGATTTAATCGAGCAGGATTTAATCGATATACTTTCAGATGAAGATGCGGAAAGTTTTAAGTTTGACGGAAATTATTTCAGATGGAAAGAGTTTAAGTCACCGATAAAAGTAATAGAGAATGCAAGAAAGAACTTTGTGATATCTTACGGCTCATGCTCATTCGATGAACCGAGAGAAGATTTAACTACTTTACAATTACTATGAATTTAACCACAGAGGGCACAAAGAGTTTACACAGAGAACACAGAAAAATTTATTTTATATGCAATTAAATGATTTAAGTTATAGAATTATAGGTTCAGCGATAGAAATACACAAAGCTCTTGGCCCCGGCCTTTTAGAATCTTGCTATGAGGAGTGCCTGTTTTATGAACTCAAATCTAATGGTATATATGTAGAGAAACAAAAAGCACTCCCTTTAATTTATAAAGATGTAAACATGGAATGTGGGTATAGAATTGATCTGCTTGTAGAAAACAAAATAATAGTTGAAATAAAATCTATTGAATCATTAAACGAAGTTCATCTTGCGCAAATTCTTACATACTTAAAACTATCTAAGTTGAATTTAGGACTATTAATTAATTTCAATGTTGTAAATCTTACAAAGGGTATAAAGAGAGTAGCGAATTAGCTCTGTGTCCTCTGTGTAAACTCTCTGTGTTCTCTGTGGTTAAAAAAATTAAATAATTATTATGAAATCTTTTATCAAATACTCACCTGATTCACATTTTCCTATACAAAATCTTCCTTACGGAGTTTTTAAACCCAGGCCCGATGGGAATTCCCGCATCGGTGTTGCCATAGGTGAATTTATATTAGACCTCTCCGTTCTAGAAGATAAAGGCTTACTCAAAAATTCTTCTCCCGAAAAAAATCTTTTCAACGGAAGCTCGCTTAATCTTTTCATGTCACAGGATAAAAAAGTATGGAAAGAAATACGCACTCAATTGCAAAGCTTACTTAGCGAAGAAAATTCTACTCTCAAAGATAATAAAGAACTTCGCCAGGAAGCATTTATTGAGATGCAGGATGCAATCATGTGCCTTCCCGTTGAAATCGGAGACTACACAGATTTTTATTCTTCCAAAGAACACGCAACAAATGTCGGCATTATGTTCCGCGGAAAAGAAAATGCGCTAATGCCTAACTGGCTGCATTTGCCCGTTGCATATCACGGAAGAGCAAGCTCAATTGTCGTAAGCGGAACAGATATAGTCCGTCCTAAAGGGCAGACAAAACCTGCCGATGCAGAAAACCCTATATTCGGAGCGAGCAAGCTAATGGACTTCGAACTCGAGATGGGATTCTTTATAGGCAAAGGAAACAACCTCGGCAATTCTATTTCTGTAGATAAAGCTGAAGAACATATTTTCGGAATGGTGATAGTAAACGACTGGAGCGCAAGAGATATTCAGGCATGGGAGTATGTACCGCTCGGACCCTTCCTCGCGAAAAACTTTGCTACCTCTATTTCTCCATGGGTTGTTACACTTGATGCGCTTGAACCATTCAGATGCGCTAGCCCAAAACTGGAATTCGAACCGCTGCCTTATTTACAAAGCAAAGAAGATAAGACGTTCGATATTCAGCTTCATGTATATTTACAAAATGAGAAATTATCAGAGCCATTCGAAATTTGCCATTCAAATTTCAAATATTTATATTGGAATATGCCGCAGCAGCTGGCACATCACACAGTGAACGGATGCAATATGCAAACGGGTGACTTACTTGCCTCAGGAACTATCAGCGGTGATACAAAAGAATCGCGCGGAAGCATGCTTGAAATTACATGGCGCGGCGCAGAGCCGATTATACTTCCTAACGGTGAAGAGAGAAAATTTATCAATGACGGCGATACTGTTATAATGAGCGCATACTGTGAAGGCGAGGGATACAGAGTCGGATTTGGTGAAGTGAGCGGAAAGATTTTACCTGCTAAATAATTAATTCTTATAATGAAAATATTTTATTTTGTTTTCGGATTATTTTTCTTTTTCGTTTCAGAAGCTTGCAGTGCTGACTATTTTGAGTTTCAGGTTACCGGTACAACTAATACTCTCAGATCAATTACGTTCACAGATCAAAATACCGGCATTTGCGTTGGAGGTTCTTCTACAATTTTACGTACATCAAACGGCGGCACAAACTGGGTTAATATAGATGTCAGTACGTCTACCGCTTATTATACCTGTGTTGCTTTTGCTAATGCAACAACGGCATTTGTTACAAGCGATAGCGGCCAGTTAGTTAAAACTACGAACGGCGGACTTAACTGGACCATTTCTAATTTCAGCACTGGTCCTTTAAAGTATGTTTATTTTTTAAACAGCACGTTAGGTTTTATTGGCGGAGCAAACTCCACACTTTATAAAACTACAAATGGCGGAGTAAACTGGACAAATATTTCTTTGGGAGCTCCCGAACCTATAACAAGAATAAATTTTTTAGATGAAAATTTTGGACTGCTTATCACAAGACAAAATTTAGATTCAGCTTGCATTTATAAAACTACCAATGGCGGTTTAAACTGGCAAATTATGAATAATATTTTTTTAGGTTATAACGGAGAAAAAGCTTTATTCGATTGCGTGCCTCTTAGCAGAGATACTATTTATGTTTCGCTCGGATATTATCAGACAGGCATAATGCGAACAACCAATGGCGGAGCAAACTGGCAATATATTTATAATCAGTTTCAGACTATAACTTATCCCGGTACATTGTATGAACTCTTCTTTATAGATAGAAATACTTTAATGGCGATGAACGGACCTACTGATGGAGCTCCGTGCTACCTGATAAAATCAACTAACGGGGGATTTAATTTTACTCATCCTTCTGCTATAAGGCTCGCAGGATATATGTATGACGGATATTTTTTCCGAAATTCTTTCTCTGCTTATTTTTGTGGTGAAAGCGGCAGAATAGTGAAGCTTTACTCATATCTAACAAATATTAATCAGGAAACCGAACCTGCTATAGTTCCAGATAATTTTATTATTGCTCCTAATCCTGCAGGTAACACTCTGAACATAAAATTCCTCAATGAAACTGATAACGCAATATCAGATTATAACTTAAAAATATTTGATGCTTCAGGCAGAGAAGTAAAATCTTTTTCAGTTTCAAACAATCAAACCCAATTAAATATTTCTTCGCTTCCCAAAGGTGTTTATTTTGTAAGCGTTTCAGGTGAAGGAAGAAAATCTTTCTACAAAAAGTTTCTCAAAATTTATTAAGAGTTTTAAATCCAATCTTCATTTCTTTTCGTTGTTAACTATAGACGTTCTTAAAGGAGTTCTTTAAGGAAGTTCTTTAAGGGATTCGTTAATAGATAACTGCCACATATTGTCATTTGACAATATTATCATATAATGTTTACAATCTGATCTTTTCAAACTAAAATTTCCTTTCTCGAGGTATATCAATTATTAATTAATATCTGCCATAAATCTCATTAAGTAGATTTATAATGAATAATTTTAACTTTTCTATTTCCAAACTGAAAACATTTGGTGTTGAAATAGAATTGTCAGCACTTTTAACCTAAAACAAAGGAGAAAGAAATGAGTGAAACAGAAATAAAAAAAGATAATGGTGAAGGATTAATCAGTATGATTAATAAACCATTCAACCGAAGAAATTTTTTGGTTTTTACAGGAATCTCTGCAGCTGCACTTGCAGTAGGAATTCAGGGGTGTAAAAGTGATGAAATTATTACACCTTCAGGAACATCTGTAGATCTTGGCAGCGGAGATGTAGGAATTTTAAATTATGCCTACGCTTTAGAGCAGCTTGAAGCAGCATTTTATATTCAGGTTATTGCAACTCCTTTTTCAGGTATGACAGGCGCTGAGCTTTCTATCTTAACTGATATAAGAGATCATGAAATAGCACACAGAGATTTTTTCAAAGCGGCTATTCCATCATCCAGCCGTATCCCAAATCTTGAAGTAAATTTTTCATCCATTAACTTTACAAGCAGAGCAAGTGTACTGGGCACTGCAAAAGCTTTTGAAGATCTCGGTGTCTCTGCCTATAACGGAGCCGGGTATTACATTTCAGATGCTACGTATCTTGAACTTGCAGGTAAAATTGTATCTGTTGAAGCAAGACATGCTGCGGCAATAAGAGATCTGTTAAACCCAAGAAGCGCTGACTTTGCAGGTGATGATATAGTAAATGCATCATCGGGGTTGGATGTCGAAAGAAAACCAAGAGCAGTTCTCAGTATTGCTAAAGATTATTTAAAAACAACAGTTACTGCAAACAGTTTACCTTAAGGAGAAAAACAAAATGAAACTCGAAAATCTATATAATAATATTCAGTCAAAATTAAGTTCTACGATGACTGAAGAGAATTTTTCCAGAAGAGACGCTTTATCAAAAGCCGGCAGCTTCGGAGTAAAAGCTGCTATTGCTGCTCTTCCATTTGCATTAGCATCTTTAGTTACAAAATCCGCGAAAGCAAGTTCATCAGCAACTGTAGTAGAAGTATTAAATTTTGCTTTGACACTTGAGTATCTTGAGAGAAAATTTTATGATATGGGATTAAATTCCAATCTTGCTCTTATCCCATCAGGAGACAGGGCAGTATTTAACCAGATCTATAATCACGAAGCAGCTCACGTAAATACTCTGATTGCCACAATAGCCAGTCTTGGCGGAACACCTGTTTCCCAACCAACTTTTGACTTCACAGCCGGAGGAGCGTTTCCCGATGTATTCACCAACTACTCAACTTTTTTAACTCTTTCGCAGGCATTTGAAGATACAGGTGTAAGAGCCTATAAAGGGCAGGCAGGTAATTTAATGAGCAACGATGCAGTCCTTACAGCAGCACTACAGATTCACTCTGTAGAAGCCCGTCATGCATCCGAAGTAAGACGTATAAGAGGACAAAAAGGATGGATTCCCAATGCAGATGGCGGAGGTGCCCCGGCATCTATATACGTAAGAGAAGATAATTATTTACAGGGCGGAGTAGATGTAAGAACAATAACAACGGTTTCAGCACAGGCAATCACTGAAGCATTTGACGAAACTTTAACAATGGCGGAAGTCCTTGCAATTGCAGACCCGTTTATAGTATAAGAAAGGACAATTTATGTTCGGATTAGGAACACCGGAAATTTTACTGATAGGAGTTGCAATTCTTGTTTTATTCGGAGCGAAGAAAATTCCTGATTTAATGTCAGGGTTCGGAAAAGGTATAAAAGAATTTAAGAAAGCTACTTCAGATGTAACAACTTCTGTTACGGAATCGGTAAAAAGTTAATTAATGAAAACCCTCTTCGGAGGGTTTTTTATTTGTTACACTAAAAAATAAATCAGATAAAAAATTAACCCTAAAGAAGAAATAATCCTGTGATAAATACCGCCCTTCTTTCCCAACGGAAGTACGCACATAAAGAAAAGCGAAAACAATAACAGCATCTTCCCAAAAAGAGACAGATTCAAAAAAATCAGAATGAAAATAAGATTTATTATGATAGCAGCGAAAAGAATCTGATGAGTAATTTTTTTCATAGATATGACTTTCATATACAAAAGCCACCCTACAAAATAATTCGTTAGATAAATGAATAAAGCGGAATATGTAAGGAATTTTTCCAACAAATAAAATTACCCTTCCCAATCTAAATTGGAAAGGGCAATCACCTTTTATTCAAATTTAAAATTACATTTGGCCTTCATCGGCAGAAGGACCATAAGATGAAGGAAGAGGAACATCAAGAAGTCTTAAGTAAACTCCAAGCTGCGCTCTGTGATGTATCAAGTGACTTAAAACAAAACCGCGCATCACACCTATTCTCGGCATTGTCATATAAACTGTTTCTCCGTTTCTTAATGTCCACATTCCCATAAGATTTTCATCGGTAGCATTTGTTTCAAGTGTTTTCAAAGCTGCTGCCTGTTTTTCATCATAAAACTTTACAAGTTCTTCAGTTGTCTTAGGCTCAAATGGTTTGTATTCCATTTTAGAAAAATCCAGTTCATCCTGATTAATTGTAGGTCCTGTCCAGTCAGCAATTTCAGCAACGTGAGCTGCCAGCTGCCCCAGTGACATTGACTTTTCGTGAGGTTTCCAGGAGAATTTATCTGCAGGTACTCGCTCAAGCATTTTTCTTGTAGCGACACCTTCGTGTTTCATTTCACCGATTATTGGTTCGTTTAATGCCATAAATTTATTTTGGTTTGAGGTTATAAAATATGAGAGAATAAAAACAACTTAATTATTTTACCCATTATAATAAAGGGTATTTTTTAATTTGCAGAAATTTATTTCCACTTATTTTTATAGCTGAGCTCTTCGGGAGATTTACGCTGTGAAGATTTCCAATCAATTGTGGGGCGCTTCATATTTTTATCCACATATCCCATTCTGAAAATAGCCATCATTTCATAAGTATCCGGAATTCCCAGCATATCAATTATCTTCTGCCAGTTTTCAGGAATTTCACCGGGAGTAGAAATAAACTGCATTCCCATTCCTAACGCTGTAGTGGAAAGCCAAAGATTTTGTATAACCGCTCCCATGGAAATTACGGAATAAAATCCGGAAAGTTCTTCTTTCTTGTATTCTTCTTTTGTAAGAGCAATTACAAAAAGTATAGGAGAGCCGGCTACAAGTTTCTCTTCATCATTCCCAAGTATACGCGATACTCTGAATTTTGAAATTATTTTTCCGCCTTTTTCACTGAATATTTGTTTTGCGAAGGGCTTGAGGAAAGCCGGCATGTGGTCAATATGAATTCCGTCGCTTGTCTTATCAACCTCTTCATCATCGAAGCGGAAATATTTCCTGTACTGCTTCCAGAATCTTCCATCATCCATCAGCTGTACCATGGAGTCGCCTGCAATTTTTGCAATTTCCCCTATGGTATTTTTATCATCAACGATAATAAATCTCCACGGCTGGGAATTAAAATGGCTTGGAGCATAAGAAGCCATTTTTACAAGTGTGTTAAGATCTTCTTTCGAAACCTGTTTATCTGCAAATGCGCTGTTCGCAGTTCTGCGGTTTAAAATTGCATCAAAAACTTCCATAACAATTCAAATTTATTTTATTCTGTAAACTCCGGAAATCTTCCATTCGTTTATTACATCTTCCTCTGCAACGTAGCCGGGGTCAGGGAAATTATGAATTACTTTATAGCGCGAGTTCAATTTGTTGTCAGATAAAATTCCGATATGGTCACTCCATCCGTCTTCATTCATATCCCATATTATTACATCTCCCGGCATAAACTCATCAGAGGTAACATTGGTCCAGTATTTTTCAAACCATACCTGCTGATTCGGCACTCTACGGTGATCAATATTGCTGTCAGGTTTTTTTGCGCTCCATCTTTTCATCGGATAATCTTTCCAGTGATTGGCAGCGTCAGTATTTATTTCTTTTTGCAGATCAAGGTCAAGTCCGTAACGTAAAGCTCTTACTGTAACATCAGTGCACACACCAATCTCCGGTGATAAATCACCGCCCGGGAAAATTTTTTTTTCTGTATTTATTCCGTCTTTATAAGTCAGCACATGGTAGGCCATGCTTAAATCGTAACTGAATTTATCAGCGAGGCATTTCTTTGCGCCTTCAACGATTTTTAATTGATTATCATTTAATGCATAAGATGTTTCAACTGTTACATTATTGTTAACAGCTAAAACTCCAAATGAAAAAAGCGTGGAAATAAAAAATAAGAGTATAAAGGTGATATATTTTTTATCTGCCGAAGTCATCCTGAATTCTTCTGATATCATTTTCGTCGGTGGGATTGGTTGGATCAATATGTACCCAGATTTCTGCTATCACTCCCCAGTCATCTTCGCCGACAAGTCTGTGGCGCGTACCCTGCGGCAAAGTTATAACTTCATTTTCGATATAAGATTGCGGTGCATCCGGCTGTTCATCAGTAGCGCTTTGATAGACTGCAACAGGTCCGCGCACAACTCGCCATACTTCAGAGCGTCTTTCATGCACCTGCCATGAAAGTCTCTTCCATGGCTCGACTACTAGTATCTTCGGGCTTGCATTCATTGTACGTGCATACTCTGGAAGTTCGACTCCCTGATAATAAATATCTAAAAATTTCGGAAGGTCTGTGTCGGCTATTCTGTAAAATCCGCCCCATGGTCTTTCGAAATCTTTATCTACTATTGTTAAGCCTTTTTCTTCGAGTGAATTTGCTACTTCTTCTGCGATTTGTTCTTTTGTAAGCATTGTATTTTTTATTCGTGAAAAAAAATGTTTTGATTATTCATTTCAATAAATCTATTGTTTTCAAATCCATTAATTATTTGATTAATATTTTTATTGAATAATTCTAAAAGTTTAGTGTTTATAATGTTTCCGGTAGTAATCCAAAGAAGCTTGTTAGGAGAGTTTTTTAACAGACAGGTTTCAACAAAGTCTTCATCTTTTGTAATCAAAATTCTGTCTTCAGTATCTGCAATCTTGCGAAGGTAATTATCAGTTGTAAATTCTTTATCAGGTAAATCTTCAGTATGAATCACATCATGTCCCTCTGCCTGTAAATGTTTTTTTAAGAGAGGAGGCAGCTGGGCATCTATTAAAAATTTCATGCAGAAACTCTGTTAATGCTTTTAACTTTAGTAAGTCGTGAAGCATATGCCAGCGAAGCCATTATATCCTCTTTATTTAATGAAGGATAGTCTTTTATTATTTCTTCATTAGTCATCCCGGCAGAAAGCAAATCCAGAATTAACTCTACAGTATATCGCATATTGCGAATAGTAGGTTTCCCGTGACAAACTTCCGGATTAATTGTTATCCTGCTTAATAAATTCTCTTCCATAATGAATAAAATATATAT
The DNA here is from genome assembly GCA_937974175.1 of uncultured Ignavibacteria bacterium. Lineage (GTDB taxonomy): Bacteria > Bacteroidota > Ignavibacteria > Tepidaquicellales > Tepidaquicellaceae > JAFDZO01. The sequence continues at coordinate 80,949 of CALJIG010000120.1, read as the reverse complement.
TTTGCAGTTTATAAAAAACAGAGATAAAAATGAAAAGAACTAATTAAATTCCTGCTTAAAACTTTGTATATATTCGATAACATCGGCATCCAGTTTCTCTATAGATTGACCTGTTAATGCTTCCAGCTGCTTTATGCCTGTGTGGTCTTTTGAATAGTTATCACGGAATGCTTTATAATATGTTTCAAAGAGTCCTCTTTCCTGTAGCAGCATAAACATATAGCAAGCCTGAGCGTAATAGAATGAAGTTCTTTTACCGTAAAATTCATCGTCGTTTGTACTCATCAGATGCCGCAGGGATGTGTAGTTGTTTTCGTTGAATGCTCTTCTTAATGCAAGTATACGCCAGTTAAAATTTCCTATAAATCTTCCGTTATTAAAAATTGCCTTCTCGTGCATTGCAGCAAAGCCTTCGTTAAACCATGACGGTATATTCGGAAAATCGTTTTGAAGCATAGCGTGGGTTGTCTCGTGCGAAGTGCTTCCCTTCCAGTTAACGTATCTTATGAGAATCACATTCTTGGAAATTTTATAGAAGCCGTAGGGTGATAGATCGGTTTCATCTATTCCAAATTCCTTCATTGAAAAATCTTTGTAGCTCTGCATATCCTTAAATAAAAAAATCGGAGTAACTTCATCAGGTCTTGTCTCAATATAATTATTGAGCATTACATCTACTGTATTGCGGATATCGCTGTCAATTAACTGATAAGTAACTTTATCTTCAAGATTGGAAAATACCACAAAATATTTAAAACGGATTGCGCGGAAATCCTTTCCCAGGATATCAGTAAATTCAGCCATCGGTTCATCATAATCAAGGTTTTCATAAACCTCTTCAAGCTCAGCAAAATTATAAGTATCATACTCAATATTGCTGACAGTTTTTCCGTCATCAGTGACGCCTTTGTCAAATTTGACATTATCTTTTGGCGCGCATCCGGCTAAAACTAACAGAAATATGTAAATGTAGATTATTTTCAAATGTTTTATATTTCTCTAAGTAGTATAACTAACAATTTCTAAGCCGTAAAAGTTGTTCTGTCTAAAGTCTTTGATGTAAGAATAGTGCATTTATTCCCGAAATCAATTTAGCTATTTTACAAAATACCAATTTTATACAAAATAATCAGAATAACTAAATAATATCATGTCACAAAAATTTCAGAATTTAATAAACGGAGTCTGGAAAGATTCAGAATCCGGCAATACATTTGAAAACAGAAATCCTGCAAACTGGAACGACGATTTAATCGGCATATTTCCTTCATCATCGGAAAAGGATGTGAACGAAGCAGTTGCAGCAGCTAAAGAAGCTTTCAAAAAATGGCGACTTGTTCCTGCCCCTAAACGCGGTGACGTATTAAAAATCGTAGGCGATATGATGCTTGAAAGAAAAGATGAAATCGCACACGAAATGACACGTGAAATGGGAAAAGTATTTGCCGAAACAAAAGGTGATGTGCAGGAAGGAATCGATACCGCTTACTATGCTGCATCAGAAGGCAGACGACTTTTCGGAATGAACGCTCCAAGCGAGCTACCTAATAAAATGAATTTAAGCTTCAGAGTACCTATCGGCGTTGGCGGATTTATAACTCCATGGAATTTCCCAATGGCAATCCCGACATGGAAAATGTTTCCTGCTTTGGTCTGCGGAAATACATGTGTATTCAAACCGGCAGAACTTACTCCGAAGACAGCAGCAATTCTTGTTGAGATAATAGATGCAGCAATGAGACAAGAGCTTGGCAAAGATTATATTCCGGGCGTTATAAATATCGTTCACGGAAAAGGAAGAATCGTTGGTGAAGCAATTACAAACCATCCTGATGTTGATTTGATTTCTTTCACAGGCTCAACTGCAGTCGGTAAAAGAATCAATGAAGTAGCCGGTAAAGAACTAAAGAGAGTTTCATTGGAGCTTGGCGGAAAAAATGCACAAATCGTAATGGCAGATGCCAGCATAGATTTGGCTATCGAAGCTGTCCTATGGGGAGCATTTGGAACAACAGGTCAGCGCTGCACAGCTACTTCACGCTTAATACTTCACAAAGATATCCATGATGACTTTGTTAAAAAGTTAGTTGAAAAAGCTTCGAAGTTAAGACTCGGTTACGGCAATGATAAAGGTGTAGATGTCGGTCCTTGCGTAAGCGAATCACAAAGAGAAACAGTAAACAACTATGTAAAGATTGCCAGAGACGAAGATAAAGCAACACTTGCTCTCGGCGGCGATTATGCAAAAGAGGGCGACCTGTCAAAAGGCTGGTTCTACAAGCCGACAATTTTCACAGGAGTTACTCCTGAAATGAGAATTGCGAAGGAAGAAGTCTTCGGTCCTGTGCTTGCAGTGCTTAAATGCGATTCGCTTGAAAATGCAATCGACATCTTAAACAATACACAATACGGATTATCATCAAGTATATTTACAAATAATGTTAACGATGCGTTTACTGCCGTTAGAGATATTCAGGCAGGGATTACTTACATCAACGGCGCAACTATCGGTGCAGAAGCACACATGCCTTTCGGCGGAGTGAAAGCTACAGGCAACGGACACCGTGAAGGCGGATGGACGGTCTATGATTTCTATACAGAATGGAAAGCCGTCTATATAGATTACTCAGGTAAATTACAAAGAGCACAGATAGATAATTACTAGTATCAAGCAGCAAGTATAAAGTATAAGGTAAAATAGAAGGCGATGATAAATCGCCTTTTGTTTATATGTTATCTTGAATAATTTAAACTTATGAAATACATTACTGAAAGAATAACCATTGATGAAAACCTCATGGACGGAAAACCGACTATTAGAGGTATGAGAATAACTGTACAGACAATTCTTGAATTTTTAAGTGCAGGAGATAGTGCTGAAGAAATTTTATCCCAATACCCATCTCTTGAAAAAGAAGATATTAATGAATGCATCAAATTTGCTGCTATGTTAATGGGAAATAATTATTCCATTACAGAATTAAGTGCATAATGAAGTATATTATTGATGCAAACCTGCCTTACTATTTTTCACTATGGAGTAACCGAGAAGAGTACATTCATATTGGTGATATAAATTTAAACATGAACGATGATGATATATGGAATTATGCTAAGGAGAAAAGCCTTATCATTATAACAAAAGATAAAGATTTCTCTAATCGAATTTTATTTAATGATCCCCCTCCTAAAGTTATTCATTTAAAAATTGGAAATTTAAAACTCAAGTCTCTATATACATTTCTATCTAAATCATGGACTGAAATTTTATCTCATTCAGAAACATATAAGCTTGTAAATGTTTTCATTGACAAAATAGAAAGCATTGATTAGCATCCTTAAACTTTTACCAATATAATACGTATTTTTTGACAACCTAATTTTTTATGAAATCATACAAATTTTTTTACCCCTTACTGGCTTTAATCCTGTTTGTTTCCTGTTCAATTGTTTCAGCGCAGCAGGCAGACCCCTTGAACGTAAACAGAGATTTTTCCGTTAAGCCGGGAACAGATTTTTTCAAATATGCTAACGGAACCTGGTTTAAAAATAATCCTATACCTGCTTCGGAAACAACAAACGGGTTATGGGATTTAATAAGCGATACAGTTAATGCCCAGATAAAAAGAATATGCGAGCTATCCGCCGAAGATGTTAACGCTCCTATGGGAAGCAATAAACAAAAAATCGGCGACTTCTATTTCAGCGGTATGGATACCGATAATATTGAAAAGCTCGGAATGGAACCGCTTAAAGAAGACTTCGATAAAATTAACGCTATCACCGATATTAAAAGCCTGCTCAACGTAATGGCTTATCTAAGAAAAATCTCAGTTGACCCGGGATTTTCTTTTTACCTAGGCCAGGATGAAAAGAACAGCGAGAAGTATGCTATCAATTTCGGCCAGGGCGGACTTGGCTTAGGCGAACGCGAATATTACCTTTCCACCGATGAAGGCAATGTTACAATAAGAAACCAGTATACAAATCACCTGACTGCAATGTTCAAACTAATGGGTAATGATGATAAAACGGCAGCCGGTAACGCAGCTATCGTAATGAAAATGGAAACTCAGTTTGCAACTGACAGCCGCAAGATGGAAGACCTTCGCGACCCTGAGCACAACTACAATAAAATGTCCGTCGATAAATTCAATCAGCTTACGCCATCAGTTTCATGGGTAGAAGTCATAGGCAACCTTGGAATTTCAAATCCCGATACAGTTATCGTAGGACAGCCGGAATTCTTCACGGGCTTTGAAAAATCACTGAAGAATTTTTCCATCGAAGAATGGAAGACATATCTCAGATGGAATTTAATTAACACATACTCAGATTACCTAAGCAAGCCTTTCGTTGACCAGAATTTTGAATTCTACTATAAAGTCCTTGAAGGCGTTCCCGAACAAAAACCAAGATGGAAAAAAATTGTTGACCAGACGAACGGTTCTCTTGGTGAACTCATAGGTCAGGTTTACGTTGCCGAATATCTTCCTGCCGGAACGAAAGAAAAGCTTCTTGAAATCGGCAACAACATCAAAGCAGTTTACGGCGAAAGAATAAAGAAGCTAGACTGGATGAGCGAAGCAACGAAAAAGAAAGCCCTGAAAAAACTGAGCAAGGTCTATATGAAAGTCGGCTATCCCGATAAATGGAAAGATTTAAGTTCTATCCAGATTGACCGCAGCTCCTATGCAAAGAACGTTAAAAATGTAATCGAGTGGAGATACAACTACAGAATAAACAAGTACGGCAAGCCCGTTGACAGAACTGAATGGGGCATGACTCCGCAAACATACAACGCTTATTACAGCCCGACTAACAATGAGATCTGCGTACCGGCCTGCAATATTATAGTACCCGGATTCGAAGGCAGACTTCCCGATGACGCCGTGCTTTACGGCATTATCGGCGGCTCTACATTCGGGCATGAAATCACTCACGGCTTCGATGACCAGGGCAGCAAGTACGATGAGTTCGGCAACCTCAACGAATGGTGGACTAAAGAAGACAGAGCAAAGTTCACTGAAAAGACAAAAAAAATTGTCGAGCAGTTTAATCAGTATAAAATCGCCGACCTCAACGTTAACGGCGAAAACACTCAGGGCGAAAACATAGCTGACCTTGGCGGTGTAGTTATGGGAATCGAGGCTTTTAAAAAAACTAAACAGTACAAAGAGAATATCAAAATTGCCGGGCTTACACCTATGCAGCGTTTCTTCCTTGGCTACGCTTATGCATGGATGGTTGACAAACGCCTTGAAGCGCAGAAGCGGCAGATAATGACAGATGAACATGCTCCTGAACGATTCAGAGTCAATGGTCCGTTAAGCAATATCGACGAGTTCTTCCAGACCTTCAATATTAAAGAAGGCGAACCAATGTGGAGAGATGGAGACGAAAGAGTCGTCATCTGGTAATTTAAGCTATTGAATTATAGTCACATTATTGTCACATTTTTTGCCGGTGCAGGTTTTCTGTACCGGCATTTTTTTTATTCATCTTGACGGATTTTTGACGGGTTTTCAAAAATAAATACTGTTTTTTCAATTCCGCTACTTCCATAAAATCCGACATTGAATTGCTTTATGTCGGATTTTCTTTTCATACATTTCATATCCTTGTGGTTGTTGGTCAGGAGACCAACAACGGCAAGAAATAATAATAATGCACCGTAATAATAAACCCAACGCAATTAGCGCAGAATGAATTTAAGCAGATTTTTCCTGCAATAAAACCATATTGAACCTATTACTACTAATAGGTAAATATTTTTTTATTTTGCTTGACAGAAGAATACAAACAACACGGCATGAAGAATTTTGCATACAAGTAATTGTTTATATTGGTTTTAAATTGGTATTTTGGCGGGATTTAAGGGGATTTGCTCTCTATTTCTTTTTGCAAGGTAAACAGAATAATTATATCTTTACAAACTTTATTACAATTAAAACTGAAAGTAAATATGCCTGCTAAAAAAGTAGTAAGAGGAGATTTCAATTATTTAATCCTTAATTTCATTCCCAGACTTGTGAAGGATTCAGACACGAAGAAAAAAGCTGATAAAATTCTGGTGCGTATAAAAAACGTTTTCTTTTTCCTGCAATAAATAAAAACGGAGTTCAAAAGAACTCCGTCCGAATTTAATACGCATTGCTGCGCATCTTTCTGTTTTTAGGGGGTAACAAATATAAAATTTTTCGCCGTGCTACCTCTCCTATTTTCCTCTTGTAAAATTAAAGCTGAGAAGATTTTACTAAATCTGGAATATCTGAATTTTTCAACCCCCCTAAATTTAAGCTAACAGTAAAGCTTTTTCGCTATGATACATTTTTATCAATTTAGGTGAACGACAAATTAACCTATATGTTAAATAATTGCAAAGATGTTTTTTACAGTTTTTACCCAAAATTATTCTTCCAAAATCTTGCCGTGCAATTCACTTCTTAATTAGATAATTTAACTGCATATCCCGTTCATTTTAACCCCAAAATGAAAAACATAAAACTTATTACCCTGCTAAAATCTTATACTGAAGATGAATGGGTAAGCTACGAAAAATTCATCAAAGCAAACGATGTAATATCTCCCAGGAAATACCTTCCACTGGTAACACAGTTAAGAAAAAATATTTCGCTGCCTTTTCAGAAAATAGATATAGAGCAAATTTTTACCAAAGCATTCGGAAAATCAGGTTTCAAATTACAGACTATTAATAACAGGCAGACGGAGCTTCTGAAAATCTCGGAGAAATTTCTTATAGATCTTGCTCTTAAAAAATCTCCATTGGCAGAAGAAAACTTCCTGACTCATGAACTGGGTGAGAGAGGGCTTGCAAAAAATCTGGAAGAAGTTTTCAGAAGAGCTGATAGGAAAATTGAAAAGTTCGGCTATGAGCCTGAGATGCTTGCAATGGCACACGCAACTGCTCTTAATAAAGCATCATTCAAGCAGTCGATGGGAATTAACCGCGAATTCTTCAATGATTTTTTTGAACATTCGCTTCTGTATCTTGCCGATGCAATGAATTTTTTATACAGGAACGGATATGAATTTGTTCTGCAAAAATCATATAACATAGATTTCGAGTTTAATCCCCTTCTGGAATTTTTAAATCTATCCGATGCCGATGCTTTAATGACAAAGATAGAAAAAATGAAAAAGCCGTATTTCATTATACCTGTCATACGATATTATCTTTTCAAAAGCGCATCTATGGATAACAACGAAGAATATGCAATGAAGGCTGAAAAATTATTTTTTGCGCATCAGAATAAATTTCCGGATTATATGCGTGTTGAATTCTACCGCATGCTAATGAGCCACTATCTTATAAAAATAAACGGAGGAGAGCATAAATATTTTTCAAATCTTTTTTATCTTTGCGACAGGAAACTGAAAAGCAATCTTCTTGATGATTTTAAAGTCGCTACATATCCAGCGAATATGTTCAGAGAATATATTATTGCCGGACTTGAAACGCGAAAATACAGCTGGGTAGAAAATTTTCTGAATAACTACACTAAGTATCTCCCGGAAAATGTCCGCGAAGATGAGTATTCACTCGGTATGATAAGGCTTTATATTTCAAAAGAAAATTTCAGAAAGGCTCTGGAGATAATTGAAAAATCCTCAAGCGTAAACATCGTTCACCGTTTAGACACATCGCGGTACAAGCTAATATGCCTTTACGAACTGGATATGACAGAAGAATGCGAAGCTGAATACGATAAGCTGAAACGGTTTATTAAAAACGGTAAGAAGATACCTGTGATGAATAAAGACGCTAACACCGGTTTTCTTGAAAAATATTTTTTTCTTCTGAAATACAAATTGACAGGCAAATCAAAAGATATAGGATTTCGCTTTAAAGATATGAAAGCCGGGAAGCAAAATGTAATCGGCAAAGGCTGGCTTTTAAAAAAGGCTGAAGAGATTACAGGATAAAATTAAACTGACTGCTTCACAGCAGTTCTTTCATTTTACTTATCAGCCAAAGGTTGTTAGTGCTTTCCATGTATTTTTTTAGAGCGTATGCATTGTTTAGTTTATCTTCATCGCTTGTATCACTTAATGAACATTTCACAAGAAGCTTAAAGCCTGCAAGGAAATTCTTCCCGTTACTTCTGTAAAACTCAGAAACTTTTTTGTTATCTTTTAAATAATGCGAAAATGCATCGATGCTGTATTGGATATTTTCCAGATACGATTCAGACTGCTTCATAAGCTCATAGTAATTTTTCAGCTGCATCAGCTTCATATCATAAGTAAAAATTTCATTTTCAAATTTAAACCGCGCAATAAAATCGAGTGACTTCAGGTATTCCTGCCGGTAATGAGCAAGATATGCATTTGAATATGCAAGCATATTTTCTTTAAAGTCAGGATTAATTTTTTCGATGTATTCTTTTATATACGATTCAGTCCAGTTTATATCTCCTGCATGAAGTCCGGCAAGCATAAACATTTTAAAAGTGCCTGCGTTCACGTATTTAATTTCCCCCGAAGGGAAAAGTCCCTGTGAAAGGCCGAATTTAATAAACTCAAACTTCAGCTGAATTGTTTTTTCACTCTGGTTCGAAGTGTAATAATTCATCACCGATGTAAAGTAATTCATTTTATGCCTGTCATCGAGAGTATCGAATGTATCCATATATACTTCATTAAGCTTCATATACAGATGTTCGAACTTTTTATTTTTTAGGATTGTGCAGAGTAAAATAATATCAAGTTTTATTTTTTTATAGTTCGGGTAGTCAGTCCTCAGATTTTCAAGAAACTTATCAAGCTCAATATTATTCATCAGCAAAGAGAGCTGCTCAGTATTTTTTTTAATATTGTATGCTTCAGAATTAACTCTGAGGCTGTTGAGTAAGTGTGAGGAAATATTTACAAGCATAGAGATAAAATCCTCACTCTGGCTTTCAACAACGTCATACATTTGATGATTTTTATTAGTGAGATTTTTAAAATGGCTATAAACATTCTTTAGCAGAATGAGCTGAAGCTCTCTGATAAATCCCGAATCAAGCTCTTCTTCAAGCAGCAATGCCTCTTCTGTTTTCTTTTCTCCCAACGTATAAAGTCCCCTGTGCGAGTATCCTTCTATTAAAAGATAGTTGTAATAAAATTTCATATTTTTCATTGAATCTGCCGCCAAATAATCCTCAAGAAGTTTACTGAAATCAGAGTTAAGCGTCCGCAATATTTTCGATTGCTTCCCGTCTTTATCATCAGGCTTGCCGAAATAATTTTTTAAAAATTTTTCTTTACTGATTTCAAAATCGGGATGGTATTTAATAATTACTTCGAAGTATTTTGAAAGGTCTCTTCCCGGGCTGAAGTAAGGAGATGCAACAAATTTTTTGAATTCTTTTATTTCAGATTTAGTAAAAGTTTTGAGTATGCTTATAATTTTTTCGTTCAAAGTTCGGGGTTTTCTTCGTGCGAAAAGGTATTTTTAAATTATGAAAAAAACAATTTATTAATTTGAATATACCGGGAATTAAGTTCATAATTTTGTGGCAACTTGCAGAATTTCTCTTTGCATTTCGAAGTGCAGAATTTGTAATTTGTAAATGTGCACGAAAGGTGCACACTTTGTGCACTCATCCGAAACTTCTTCAGCGCAAAGCAGATAATTCTAAAATCTCCCAAAATGAAAAAACAAAAAAAGAGAGCCCGCGGATACAGATTATTTCCGCAGACACAAAAGCAAATAGCAAAAATACAAAAGCTTTTGAATGCAGACTCTGATAAGGCTATAGCAGCAGCCTGCAGCTTTTTTCTGAAAGAGCACAGCGAGCTAAAAGATAAATCAAAAATTTTAATTACTAATTTATAATATTATGAAAAAAATAACCGCACTTATTTTATTCGTACTTGCTTCATTGCCGGTTTTCTCCCAAACCGATAAGCAGGCAGGTAATTCTTATTCAGAAATAATAAGCAGCCCGGTTCCAAATCCGGCGGTTTCTGAAATCGTAAAAAATATAAAAACTGCCAGAGTAAGCAGTGATTTAGCTTCACAAAGATATTGGGAAGCACAACTGCATGAGCTTACAAAGCCTCAGATAATAAATTCATCTCCGTTTAATTCCAAGCCGGGAAAAATTGAATCCGGCAATTCGAATAATCTTGAAGTATTAAATATAACAAGAATAACGGATGCTGTAATTGTTGCTAACTCAATTTCAAGAGAGATAGTAAGCGGATATATATTTGCAGCTATCGGCGTATGGGGAGGAGTAGTTAACACAGATACACTGAAAGTTTACAGGTCAACAAATAACGGATTATCATTTACACAGATACTCAACTTTGCAGAAGGAATGAAAATTGCTTATAACGGACTTGATGTGGAAGCAGTTTCAAAAGGTGATTCGTCTTATGCTTTTGTGTGTATGGATTTCACGACCTCCGGAGGTACAGTAAAGTCATCGGCAATTGTTCGCGTAAGACAGGACGGAAATATGTTTAATGTAAGAGGTCTTTTCGGAGGGATAGGAACGAATAGTTATATCAACGGAAGAATTACCAGCGATAATGCGCGTTATACTACAAATGCTTACGTCTACTACACACTTACACTTGATTCACTTGTTTCAGGCACACGAAGATTAAAGTCAAAATTGTACAGAATTGAGCAGCCGTTCTCAGTCGAGATGCCTCTCATAGCGGGATTTGAAGATGCTATAGCAGGGCAATATGCTTATTACGTTGCAGGTGCTGCGCCGGATTCGGCAAAGTTTGAGTCAGATATTGCATTTGTAAATACATCGGCAGATGTTGACCAGTTATATACTGTTACTATTGTAAGAGGAGTAATTGGAGTGTTCGGCAATGGAGCAAATCTATATTTTTCAAAAAGCACGGATTATGGGACAACAACGCCGGCATTATTTTTTACTGCAGATTCCCCTTATCTGAAAGAAAGTCCACGAATGGCTGCAACCGGATTTTCAAATAACTCGGCAGTTGTTTTAACCCGTAGACTTTTTGGAGGCGGTGACTGGGACCCTTACTATTTTTACTCTGCGGATATTACCACAGGCGCTCCGCTATTCAGTAATAACTATCTTAGTTCAACCACTGATACTACGATGGGAGTTTCTGTTGCTGCAAGACAAAGGTCTAACGGTTCTTATCTGTTTGCATTCAGCAATCGTTTAGGTCCGAATGAAAGTAAAATTTATACACGCACTTTTAACACAGGAAGCTTCGGCGCACTTATTCAGGCAAATCCGAATAACCTGACCGGTACCAATATATACGGCTATCCTGATGCAGGATTCAGAAATGTAAACAATGATTCATGTCTAGTTATATGGGGAGGATTTGCAGGCAACGGCTCTTATGTTACAGGCGGCTGCGGAGGCACGTTTACAAATGTCGGCTCAACAAGTTCAATAGCTGAGAGTTATAGCTTATCGCAAAATTATCCGAATCCGTTTAATCCTTCTACTATAATAAATTATTCGCTGCCTGTACAAAGCAATGTCTCAGTAAAAATATTTGATGTACTTGGCAAGGAGATAGGAAATTTAGTAAACGAAATGCAGACAGCCGGAAATCATTCAATAGAATTTAATGCAATAAATCTTCCGAGCGGAGTTTATTATTACAGGTTGGAAGCAAACGGTTTCACTGATACGAAAAAGATGATATTGGTAAAGTAAAAGAAAAAAAATTAATCTTTCTTAAAAATATATTTTAAATAATGAAAAGCTTCATCTCAATACTTGCAGTTCTGATAATAGTAGTTTTCATTTTTAATATCGAAAAAAATAAAAGCACAGAGCTAAATGAAAACAAATCTATAGACGAAATACGAAAAAGGTCAGGACAAAAAGAAGAAGGCGAGAAAAAAGATAATCCTGCCTTTGTAAAGCTTTCAGTGGAAGAAACAGCAGCGCTTTGGCAGGCGTATGAAAACACTCCAAAAAATTCACAACTTGATAATGCAAGTGACCCATGGATTTCCATGGGTCCAAAAGGATTCTTTAACAGAACAACACAGGCGCAAAATTCGAAATTTTCCGGAAAGATGCTTGATGTGGAATTAACCAATCAAGCGTTTTTCAGAATAGGCAGCGCCAACGGAGGGCTGTGGGAACAGTTTCTCATAGGAGAGCCTGTGTGTTTATCTGACGGAATGACTTCACAGATTATCGGTGCATTTGCTTCAAACTTTCTGAATCCGGATGAAATATATGCAGGTACAGGTGAAATCTGGGTGAACAACGGCAAGTCCGGAACAGGGGTTTTTAAAACTACGAATAAAGGAGTGAACTGGACTAATATTTTACCTGCAAATAATTCAAGCAACCTGACCGCAGTATCAAAAGTTCTTTACAATCCTCTTTATCCTGAAATAGTGCATATAACAGGCTCAGGTAATTTAAATAATTATTTAAGAACTACAAACGGAGGAACTACGTGGAGCAAATCGAGCATTGGCTTTGCGCCTATAGTTTCTGACCTTGTTATTAATCCATTAGATCCGACTATATTATACGCTGCAACGTGGAGCAATTTCAACTCAAGAAATATTTACAAATCAACAAATTCCGGTGACACGTGGATTCCAGCCGGAACAAACTCCGGACTACCTGTGGGAAATTTAGGAAACACGACTCTCGCATTATGTAACTCACAGCCGAATACATTGTACGCTTTGATTTCAAACAATGCTTCGAATTTACAGGGAGTTTATAAAACAATAAACGGAGGAGATTTTTGGACGAGATTAAATACTCCGCCAAATTTCGATATTTTAAACGGTCAGGGATTCCATGCAAATGCCATTACTGTATCTCCAGCAAATCCAAATATTGTTTTAGCTGGCGGAGTTTTTTTGATTCGCTCTACTAACGGAGGAACTACATGGGATTCTGTTGTAAGTCCCGGAAGAGGAAATCCCTATGTACATGCTGATATTCAGTCATTCGAATGGAAAGAAAACGGAACAGACTTGTATATGGTAAATGACGGAGGACTTGCAGTTTCATATGATGCCGGCGTTACATTTAACACAAATGTAAATTCATTCCCGATTGCCGAAGTTACTTATTTTGACTATAGTGAAGGCTCTAATGGATTTTTAGCTGCCGGGCTTGAACATAATGGAATAGTAATGACAAATAACGGCGGCGTAACCTGGAATATGACGGTAAGCGGTGACGGCTCAGGTGTAGCAATACATCCTACGAATCCGAATTACTACTATGCAACTCTTGGAGTAATCACAGACCCTGTAAACAACTTACCGTTTCAACCGCTGTTCACTACTAATGCGGGAATAAATTGGCAAGTGATTACAGGAAACATTACAAACGGATGCGGACAGTGGTACAACCAGATCCGCTCCTCAAGAAATGCAAATGACCTGAAAATTTATATCAACATCTGCAAAAAAGTTTACAGGTCGGCGAACAACGGAGCAAACTGGACAAATTTAAATGCGCCAACTACTACAACAGGCTTCATTGATAACGGCTTTGACGTAATGCCGCTGACTGACCAGGTATTTTTTTCAACAACTGATTCTACTACAAGCAATACAGGGAAAGTTTATATGGGGTTAAACCAGGTATGGTTCGACATCTCCCCAAATATTGGAAACAAAGTGATACAAAAAGTAAAACCTGCATTTTTAGTTTCTGCTATTACCCGCGGAGCAACAGATTCAACAAATAAAGTTTACAGAATGCCTATACAGAATTTTTTAACTCCTGTATGGAGAAATGTTTCCGGTACAGGGTTATCAAGTTATCCTCTGACAGATGTGCAGCTTGATTACTCCGATACGAACAAAATGATAGTCGGAACACAAGGCTGGGGCTGCTTCATTACTACTAACAGCGGGCAAAACTGGTATCCGTGGAACGAAGGACTTCCTAAAGGTATAGTTGTATCTGAGATAAAATTGATTGATTCGGCACAGGGCGAAGATTATGTCTTAATTTCTACTTACGGCAGAGGAATTTTCAAAAGAAAATTAAATGCAAAAGTTATTTCGGTATCCAACTCTGCAGAAATTCTGAAACAATATGAGTTAAATCAAAATTATCCGAATCCTTTTAACCCTGTCACAACGATTAAATTTAATATTCCAAGAAAAGAGTTTGTAAAACTTAGTATATATGATATTAACGGAAGAGAGGTCTCAACACTTATCGATAGAGAAGTTAATAACGGTATTTATACTGCAAGCTTTGACGGAACTGAATTTTCCAGCGGTGTTTATTTTTATAAGCTGACGACTCCATCATTTACGGAAACGAAAAAAATGATGCTGGTAAAATAAATTTTATCTTCACTTATACTTTAAAGCCCTGCTTATTTTTGCAGGGCTTTTTATCTATAAACACCCGCGTACAACACCTCTTTTTGACTTACAAGACAACTCTGATTGAATTACGTTTTTATTGGGTTTGGTATGTATAGGTAAGTAAAAAAAAAATAACTTTCAGCAAGAATTAAAATTAAAGGAGACCATTATGAGATCTAAATTGTTTATTCCACTCGCAATGTTGTTTTTGTTTTTTTCTTCCAGCCTTTTTTCACAGCAGGGATGGGGAAGCAAATACAATAATCTCTATGATGTAAATACGGTAGAAACAATTTCCGGACAAGTTACCGTCATAGATAAAGTTTATTCAGATAATAGCAATTCATACGGTGTTCATTTGATTATCAAAACCGGAAGCGGCGATATAGCAGTTCATCTCGGTCCGGGCTGGTACATTGAAGAACAGACTGTACAGATAAATACGAATGATAATGTAACACTTACAGGCTCTAAAGTAATGTATGAAGGAAGTCAAATTATAATAGCGAAAGAAGTAAATAAATCAGGCCAGCTTTTAAAATTAAGAGACAATAAAGGAATCCCTGTCTGGTCAGGATGGAAAAATAAATAATTATTGTGAACAGGTTTTCTGACGAATCAGAAAACCTGTTTCTTTTTAAGGTATATAAACCATTATAGGTCAATAATACAATACTGCACTTCTTTTTTGACTTACATCACTTACTTCATTAAAGTAATTTTATATCAGGTTTGGGTAAAAATCATATGTTCTTTATTTATTTAAAGGAGAGTATGTTATGGAAACCAAACCAATTGACCTTAAGAAAAAAGACTTAGCAGGACCGGGAATAGGAAACTACGATGAACTAAAGAACGTTCTGCCAAACAACTACAATTCACTCCTCACCCCAAGAGAAACTCAACTTGCAATAACTGAATTAAAAAGATTTATCGAAGACGGACTTTCAAAAGAATTAAATCTAATGAAGGTTGAAGTGCCATTAATCGTCGATGACGAAAGCGGCTTCAATGATAATCTGGATAGAGACGGCTCAAGAACTCCGATAGAGTTTCACATCAATAACGATTACAACAAGAACCCCGTGAATGCGCAAGTTGTGCAGGCAGCCACTAAATGGAAAAGATATTCATTAAAAGAATTTGATATGCAGCCCGGCGAAGGCATCATTACCGATATGCGGGCAGTAAGAAAAGATTACTTCTTAGACCACGACCATAGCGCTTATGTAGACCAATGGGACTGGGAAAAAGCAATTAAACCGGAAGACAGGACTCTCGACTATCTTACCGATACTGTAAAAAAGATCTGGCGCGTAATAAAAGTAGCGGAGATGTATATACAGGAAAAATTTCCTCAGCTTAAAACCGATAAGTATCCAAACCTTCCTGAAGATTTAGTATTTATTCATGCAGAAGATTTGCTCGATATGTATCCTCATCTCCCGAGAAAACAAAGAGAAACAGCCATACTCCAGAAATATCCGGCAGTATTTATTTACGGAATAGGCTGGACACTAAAAGACGGGTATCCCCATGAACTAAGAGCAGCAGACTATGATGACTGGGTAACTGAAACAGTCTCGAAAGACGGAAGACCAATGCACGGACTTAACGGTGATATACTTGTATGGAACCCTGTAACACAAAGAAGACATGAATTATCTTCGATGGGTATCAGAGTAAATCCTGAAACACTAAAGCTGCAGCTTGAAATGACTGACCAGCTTGATTTCTTAAACTTCCCTTATCATAAGATGATAATGAACAATGAAATTCCATTGAGCATTGGCGGAGGAATAGGACAATCAAGAACAGTTATGCATCTGCTGAAGAAAGCTCACTTAGGAGAAGTAAGTGTAACGGTATGGCCGAAGGTATTGAAAGATATCTGCAAAGAAAAAAATATTTTTGTACTCGAATAGAGAGCTCTATTGTAACGTAACACAAAGCGTGATTAACGCAATCATTAAGGCGGCGACGAGCCGCCTTTTTTTTATCAAAAAATAATTCCTTCCGGGAGAAAGTAATCCATTCGGATTAATTCCTTTTTCAATCTATTGGTTAATTGAACTGCTGCACTTATTTACATATGTTTAATTAACCACAAATCCCATTATGAAAGATTTTTTTTCCTTTCATAAAAAATTTTATCGTTCTCGCCATGAATAAGATATATGGAACTTACGCACGGAATACATTGCAGGAAGTATGGCATAGCAGAAAGGACTGTACAGGTTACCCGAATTCTGAGCATATAGAGTATATGATATCTACGAAACCAATTCCGTTAAATGAAATCTGTCCCGAATGCCTTGAACTGGATACGTTTACAGCAAAAGAAATTTCTCATGAAATGAATAAAGATAGATCAACTGATACAAAGTTATTTTTCTAAATTCCCAATATTTTTTAATGCCTGTCCACGAAGTAAATGCTGCGTTCTAAATCCTCAGTTAAAGGCTCTTCTTGCTTACTGCAAAAAGAGCCCTTTCATTTTAAGGGGAGCGGGATTTTAAAATCTACAATACACTTACAAATCTCAGTAATTTTACCTACATTAATATACTTACTGCTCTCTTTGTTGGAGTAAATAGTCGATTGACCCCAGGTGAATATTAAATAAAGAAAGATGTTTTATGAAGGCAACTAAAAAAATTAAAAAAATCAGCGTTGTAATAATTGAAGACAACCGGCTGCTTCGTGAGGGAATAACAAGCTTAATAAACGAACAGGCCGATTTAAAAGTTAGCGGAGCATTCAGCGAAAGAGAAAATGCTCTTGTAAAAATTTTTGAACTGAAGCCCGATATAGTTTTAATTGACCTCGGTCTCCGCAGCCAGAACAGCCTTCGAGTAGTAAAATCTATCAAGCAAAGATCAGACGAAATTAAAATAATCGTAATGGATTTAATGCCGATAGAAAACGATATTCTTGATTTTGTAAAAGCAGGGGCATCGGGATTTATACTGAAGGATGCAAAGGTTAATGAGTTCATCAAAACAATAAACTCAGTTGCAGCAGGCGAAAAAGTTATGCCCACACATATGACAGGTTCGCTCTTCAATCAGATAATAGACAGAGCTGTAAACGGAACAACTACATCAGACCTTGAGCAGGCAGTTAAAATGACAAAACGCGAAAGACAAGTGATAGAGCTTATCGCAGACGGCCTTGCAAATAAAGAAATAGGAAAACTGCTTCACTTATCACCCTTCACTGTAAAAAGCCACGTACATAATATTCTTGAAAAAATGGCATTGCACTCCAGAGTGCAGATAGCAACTTATGCGCATACAAGCAAGGAATTTAAGGAAACAAACCCAAAGACTTCAGAAAGCAACTCTTGAATTTTATTAGTCCTATTGGACTAATCCGTTTTTCAGCCGGGAGGGTAATTGCCCGATAAATTCAGTCTGATTAATTTAGTAGAAATAAATATTTCTAAGTTAAAAAATTTACAAGTAATGAAAATAACAGTTCCCCAGTGACAATGTTCAGCTGATATAAAACTATAGTAGCCGATATTATGTATATAGAAAAAAAAATTAGTGAATTTATTGAAGCGGGCGCTATGGGCTTTATTCTTAAGGACTGTAAGGTTGAAGATTTTTTAAACACCATAGCTTCTGTAGCATCGGGAAAAGAGGTAATTCCCTGCCTTAGAGAAGAATTTATAATAAACAAAAATATAAAAAGCGCTGAAACATTGACATCAAAATCAGAAGAATTAAAATCCGTTAAGATGACAAAACTGGAACGCAGAGTAATCGGCCACATTTCAGAAGGTATGTCGAACAAAGAAATAAGCAGGGTGATGCATTTATCTGCTTTCAAATTAAAAAATCACGTACACGATATTTTTCAAAAAGTCGCACTCCATTCAAATTTGTAAGTTATAAGAAGAAAACGGCATCACAGGACAAGACTTCTTATCCCCTTACTCTTTGCTGTGCGATTGACGACCTTATAAAAGAAGGAACCTTAAGAGTTAAATTGCGTTTGATACAGGTGGATTATCAGCTGTATTGCTATGTATTAATTATAAGAAATTGATGTAAATGAAACAGATAACAAAAATTAATGTAATGATCATCGAAGATAACCGTCTGCTGAGGCAGGGAATAACTTCAATGATAAATGAGCGTCCCGATATGAAAGTAGTCGGTTCATTCGGAGATACAGAGAAATCACTTTCAAAAATAGAAGAGCTTAATCCAAGCGTTGTATTAATTGACCTGGGACTAAGAAGCCGCAACAGTCTACATGCAGTAAAACTCATCAGACACAAATCAACGGACGTAAAAATCATAGTAATGGATTTAATGCCCGTCGAAGACGACATAATTGATTATGTAAAAGCAGGCGCATCAGGATTTATACTTAAAGATGCTAAGGTGAACGAGTTTCTAAAAACAATCCATGATGTAGCCTCCGGGAAAAAAGTTCTGCCGCCTAATATGACGGATACACTTTTTAATCAGATTATAGAGAGGGCAATCAGTACTTTTAAAAGTCCCACTCTTAAACATCTAATAAAGATGACTAAACGCGAACGTCAGGTAGTTGAGCTTATTGCTGACGGACTCTCTAATAAAGAAATAGGTAAAGCACTTCATCTTTCACCATTCACAATCAAAAGCCATGTCCATAATATACTGGAAAAAATGGCTCTCCGCTCAAGAGTGCAGATAGCAGCGCATGCTCATAAAATCAAAGAGCATCATTAAACCTTCCAAACAACTTTAAAACTGTAATTAATTAAATGTAATCCTAATGGATTAGTTCTAATTTCATTCAGTAGATTGTTGTCTCATTAACATATAGTTGGTAATTTGCAATGTGAATTTTACAAATACCCCGTTAAATACTTTATGCTAAAATGTTTACAAGATGAAACAGAAAGAGATACTAATCTATTAAGAAGGGTAAACAACGGAGATGAGCTTGCCGTTAGCGAACTTTACAATTATTATTCGGATTATCTGTATACTACAATCTGTTATATAATAAAAGACGAAGCCGATGCCGAAGATATTCTACTGGAAGTTTTTTACATATTATGGGACAAAGCTGCTCTGTATGATGAGAAGCTCGGAAAGCCGATTTCGTGGATGACACGCGTTGCCAGAAATAAGGCAATAGATAAATTAAGAACAAAAAAATTATTGACGGATATTAACGGAATTGACGAGACGTGTATTATAGATCTGAATGAAGACCACAAAAAGCTGAATCCTGAATTCAGTACTGTTATAAATCAGGAACAGGAGGAAGTGCTGGCAGCAATAAAAGAGCTTGATGAAATACAAATAAACCTCATAGAATACGCTTACTATAAAGGATACTCCCAATCGGAGCTCTCTGAGCACTTCTGCATCCCGCTCGGTACGGTGAAATCGAAAATAAGAGCTGCTATGAAATTTTTAAGAGAGCGGCTAAGCCATTTGAATGAAGTGCAGATAAGAAAAGCTTATGCTTCGTAAAAATCTGCCGATAAAAATACCTGCCATACTCACACGAATGTTACTCAATTAATTCTACATTAAAAATCTGCATAAATAATAAAATAACCTTATCATGAAAATTCAGAGAACCTTTAATCTTCAAAACATCTTTCGAATTCGTAATTAATTTTTTATAGTCCACAAGGTGTAGTTCCTTTTTCAGCCACATGCCTGATAGGTGTTTCCATGTAAATAGCTTAGTTTAGATATGTAACCAATATTGGTTACTAAACGAAAGGAATAACAGAATGTTTACAAAAATCTACAAAATTATGTTTGCCTTAATAATGTTAGCGATTATCACGTCTAATGTATCACAAGCACAAACAGTTAAAAAATCCATGATTGCTGAATATCCGGCTTTTTCAATTGCACCTACATTTGGCGCTCAATTCCCTGTCGGGGATTTTGGAACTACGTATAAATCAAGCTGGAATGCCGGTTTAGATATTAATCTTAAAATTAATAAAGAGACATCATTCTTTTTGAATGGCACATATTTTGATATGCCAAGAAAAACTGACGCTCCTTTTGGACCGGATGCAAATATGATAGCAATAACAGCCGGACCTAGATATGTATTCTCAAGCGCTAATGTAAAAGCAAAATTCTTTCTTGAAGCAGGAGTTGGTGCATACATTATGAACACAAAAGAATATACTACTAACACTACACCGGGTGTTTTAATACAAAGCGAAACAAAAGCAAATGTTGGAGCTAATGTAGGACCGGGAGTTGTATTGCCTTTAAGTGATTCAATGGATTTAATGATGAAAACAAAACTCCATTATATTTTTACAACAGGCGGTTCAAGTTCATTTATCTCCGCCCAAATGGGACTCTCTTTCAAATTGTAATTCCAATCGATGTAATAAGATATACGTCAACAGAAAGGTCTCCCGTTAATTCGGGAGGCCTTTTTTAAATTGAAATTCAAACCACATTAAGACATTAAAAAGCTAATAGTAAGAAATTTTTATGTTACCCCAATGAACTACAGAATATAACACTACAAATTTAAGCTCTACAAATCCCCAAATTTAAAGCAGAATAGGGCTGCTTTAACACTATAACCAAATAAATTCAACTTTATTTTTATACGGTTGAATTTAATGCGTATATTGCCCGGATATATCATAGAAAAACGCAGTAGCTCATACATTATGTATTAAGTATAGCTTCAGATGCAGATTAAACTGCTCTGCTAATGTGGCTGATTAAATACAGGAAGAAGCACTAATGGTGTGTTAATTTTTAACACTTCAAATTTTATGATTTCCAAACATAAATAATGAATGATTGCATTTCTACAAATTCAAGAAAGATTATAAGCAGAATAGGGCAGCTTATGATTTTAGTTTTAACCGTAATTTTCACAATGCCTGTGTCGGTTTTTTCACAGGAAGGCGTTGTAAGCAATGCAGTAAATAATCAGGTAAACCCTGCATCTACTACAGATAGCAGCGGCGGAGCCATTGTAACATGGCAGGATTTTAGAAACGGAAAATATGAAATTTATGCTCAAAGAATGAATGCTTCAGGCAATCCTCTCTGGACTACAAACGGAATTGCAATCTGCACACAGGATAGCAATTACAATCCCATAGTAGTAAGCGATGGCCTCGGCGGAGCAATTATTTCATGGCAGTCGTATCGCGGAAGCGCCACGGCAGATATTTATGCGCAAAGAGTAAATTCTACAGGTACGGTTCAATGGGCATTAAATGGAGTCCCCATTTGCGCAGTAGTGTTTGACCAGAATACAATTTCAATGATTATCGACGGAACAGGCGGAGCAATTTTAACATGGCAGGACTACAGAAGCAATAACGGCTTTGCAGATGTTTACGCTCAGCGTGTTAATAATCTTGGCGCAATGCTTTGGGTTGCTAACGGAGTAAGTGTTTGCAATCAGGCAGCAGAGCAAAACGGTCCTTCAGTTGTAAACGACGGAGCCGGGGGCGCATTTGTAACATGGTCAGATAACAGAGCAGGTAACTACGATATTTATACACAAAGAATAAGCGCAGGCGGAGCGCCGCAATGGACAACTAACGGCGTAGCAACTTGCACAATGGCAACAGACCAGCGCAAACCCGACCTTTGCAGCGACGGTGCAGCAGGCGTAATAGTTACATGGTATGATTTCAGAAGCACAACAGACTATAATATTTATGCGCAGAGAGTCGGACCTGCAGGCGGAATTGTATGGGCAGTTGACGGAGTTGTAATGAACAACAATGTTGCATACGACCAGATTGACCCGATGATTGTCAGCGACGGACTTGGCGGAGCTATAATGTCATGGAGCGATAAACGCACAGGCATTACATCTGATATTTATTCACAGAGAGTAAATTCTACCGGCGCAGTTCAATGGACAGCTACAGGTGTAATTATATGCACAGCAAACGGCGACCAGATAAAATCACAGCTTGTAAGCGACGGAAATAACGGAGCATACATTGTATGGGAAGATCATCGCAATGCAGGCAACTCAGATATTTATGCTCAGAGAATTGCATCTAATGCAGCATTAAACTGGGCAGCAACAGGATTTGAAATTTGCGCAGTAGGAAATGACCAGTTGAATCCTAAGTTAGTCAGCAATGGCAACCAAGGAGCAATAGTTGTATGGCAGGATTTCAGAAGCGGCACCAGCTTTGATATTTATAATACGGGATTTGATATTAACGGATTAGTAGGAGTGCATAACGGTGAAGTAACTACAGCAGTTGATTTTACGCTATCGCAGAACTATCCTAATCCGTTCAATCCTTCAACGAAGATTAATTATACTATACCGCAAAATGCAGTTGTGACACTAAGTATTTACGATGCTTTAGGGCATGTTGTAAATGTTTTAGTAAATCAAACACAGAATGCAGGAAGTTATGATGTAGAATGGAATGCTTCAGCATTTGCAACGGGTGTTTATTTTTATAAACTGGAAGCAGGAAGCTTTACATCTTCAAAACAAATGTTATTAGTAAAGTAATATCCTTAAGAAACATTCTTTACCCGGCGGAGTTCTCCTCTCCGCCGGATTTTATTTTCAATTCTACACAAGCAGCAAAACAGCATGCTAATCGTTTTGGTTTCGGCAGCATGACTTGTTTTACAGGGGTTATGGCCGCAACCATTATCGAATTTCTTTTTACAGATCGCACTAAAATTTACAGAAAAAAATTATGAAGATGTTAGAGAACAAAGTCGCAATCGTAACCGGCGCAGGCTCCGGTATTGGTAAAGCAATTGCATTATTGTATGCAGCACATGGTGCAAAAGTAGTAGTATCTGATATAAATGAAAAGTCAGGTAAAGAAGTAACGGAAGAAATTATTTCAAAAAAAGGAACAGCCGTTTTTTTTAAAGCAGATACATCAAATCCGAATGACCAGGAGAATCTTGTTAAGGAGGCAATGAAACATTTCGGCGCTTTGCATATTGCATGCAATAATGCAGGCATCGGAGGAGATTTACTGCCAACAGCTGAATATCCCATTGAAAGCTGGAATAAAATAATCGGAATAAATTTATCGGGAGTATTTTACGGGATGCACTTTCAAATCCCTGCTATGCTTGCAAGCGGAGAAGGAAGCATTGTAAATATTTCTTCAATACTCGGACAGGTAGGAACAAAAGGACTTTCAGGTTATGTAGCGGCAAAGCATGGAGTGGTCGGGCTTACAAAAACTGCTGCACTGGAATATGGAGAGCAGAATGTACGTGTTAATGCAGTCGGTCCGGGATATATACAAACTCCTCTTCTCACGGATACACTGGATGAAAAAACAATAGCCGCTTTAGCGGGCTTGCACCCTATGAACCGTTTAGGGAAATCAGAAGAAGTTGCGGAGTTAGTTTTATGGCTGAGCTCTTCAAAGGCATCATTCGTAACAGGCTCTTATTATCCTGTAGATGGCGGGTATTTAGCGCAATAAAATCAAATTAAAATCGGAAGTAAAATTAAAAGGCGGTCATGAACCGCCTTTTTTATTTGTATAAATTGAAAATTGATTTATTTATTTTTTATATGATGGATAAAAAGTTTAACTTGTTTGCAATCATAGGAAGCGCAAGCCGAAATTCTGCTAATCAAAAGCTGGTTGATGCTTTTGTAAGCTTAACAAAAGATGTTTTTGATGTTACGATTTTTAGTGACTTAAAGACACTCCCGCATTTTGATCCGGAACTATCCTCTGAAAATCCGCCTGAAGTAATATCTGATTTCAGGAACAGCATAGTAAATGCAGACGGATTACTTATTTGCACACCGGAATATGTTTTCAGTATACCAAGCGGATTAAAAAATGCAATCGAGTGGTGTATAGCAACAACAGTTTTTTCAGACAAGCCGACCGGATTAATAACAGCATCTGCTCACGGAGCAAAAGGCCATGAAGAGCTAAAACTGATTATGAAAACCGTTATGGCAAACTTTAACGACGATACAACATTATTGATTCACGGTATAAAAGGAAAAATAAATGAGATGGGTGAGATTACTGATATAAACACAAAAAATGACTTTGTAAAATTTATTGAGGAATTTATAACACTTGTTAAAAATAGTAACTCAATTTAATAGTAATATGAATTGATATTTTTTTATGCATCTTTTTTAAAGGTATTTCTATTAATATTCATCAAACAAATTAATTCTATTTATATTCCGGCCTCTTTTCACATCAAGGCTTCCTAATCAAGGACGATAGCCGCTTATCACGGTTATTCTTTTCTTTAATGGAGAAATATTTTTTAATTAACGTTTATTTTAATTTCTAAAATTTTTTCTACCATTTTAAAAACCAAACAAAAACTCTCAATGAGAAAATCTACTCTGTACTCTTTACTCATTTTATTTGTATTTTGCTTTTCACAAACTTCCAATGCGCAGCATTTTGGAAAATTTTCAACAGCAGTTAACATCGGAATAACAAATATTACTTCTGCCGGAGCTGATGATGAAAAAATATTTATACATCTCAGCGGCGAAGCCGAATATGGTGTAGCTCCAAATCTTTCAATTGTAGGTATTGCAGGTTATTCGTCAAACGCAATATATTCTCTGACTGAAATTACTGCTAACGGAAAATATTATTTTAATCCTTATGCGAAAGTAAGATATTTCGGTGAAGCAGGGCTTGGCTCATATGCAACTAAAATAGATTTTGGCGGAGTATTTGTTGCTGCAAGTGAAAATTATTTTGGAATAAATGCAGGCGCAGGCGCAGTTACCAGCCTAACTGATAAAGTAGAACTTGTAGGTAAACTAAAATATCATAACCCTTTCCCAAAGTCAGGAAGCGGAAGTCTTAACTGGTTAAATTTCACTATCGGAGCAAGCGTAAGCTTGTAATATAAATTATTGCAACAAAGTTTTGAAGCGGGGCATTAGCCCCGTTTTTGTTTTACACTCCCGCCTATAATTTACAAATTCATTTTAATAGTTCTCGTTCAATCCTTTCCTCCTAAACTACTTTTTTCTCGGTTTAATTTTCTGACATAATTTTATAAATTGAATTTTCATCTCAGCAACACAAACACTTTTTAATGGACAATAAAATTTTTGAAGATGTAGATAAGTATATTGAAAACTTATTAATCCCTCAGGATGAAGCTTTATTAAAAGCAGAAGAATCTTTAGTATCAGAAAATATTCCGCAGATAAGCGTCTCACCCAATCAGGGGAAGTTTCTTCAAATCATGGCTTTTAGCTGTAATGCAAAAAGAATTTTGGAAGTTGGAACACTTGCCGGCTACAGCACAATCTGGATGGCAAGAGCATTGCCGGCAGACGGAAAACTTATTACGATTGAATTTGAACCGCATCACGCTGAAGTCGCTAAGAAAAATATAAACCGCGCGGGGCTTGATTCAAAAGTTAAAATCATTACAGGCAAAGCCTTGGAAATTCTGGAGAAAATGATTGCAGGTAATACAGAGCCGTTTGATATGATTTTTATAGATGCCGATAAGCCGCCGTATACAGAGTACTTTCAGCAGGCATTAAAACTCTCACATAGTGGAACAGTTATCATAGCAGATAACGTAATCCGCAACGGAGATATACTTCATGAGAACAGCAGTGATGAAAAAGTTTTAGGAGTACAAAGGTTCAATAAGTTTTTATCAGAGTGTAAAGAAGTTAATGCAACAATAATTCAAACCGTCGGAGTAAAAGAATACGACGGAATGGCAATAGCAGTAGTAAAATAAAAATTGATTATGAATGGTTTTAAAATAAAAACTAATAACGGAATAACAATCCGTTTCAGGTATTACACTGAAGCTCCTGTTACAGCAAAAGCATTTGACGAAGCGCTGCCCTTCTCATTAACTATAATGCATGCAAAGGTATCAGGGCAGGAATTATGGTCGGATAAAGCGCCCGCTCTTGATATTATTCAGGAGAATGCGTCAGTATTTGCAGAGCCCGGAGAATTTGTTATTGCCCCTATGAAACCGGAAAGAAATAAGGTTAAAAACTGTCTCGGTATTTTTTACGGCGAAGGAAAATTAGTCGACTGCTGCAATTTTTTTGCAAAGGTTTATGAAGAGGATTTGCAAATCTTAAAAGAGTTTGGTGAAAAGATATGGAGAGAAGGATTTCAGGAAGTGCAATTTGAAAAAATAGTTTAGGCAATTATGTTTGATTTCAGAGAAATGAAAACTAACGACCACGAAAACTCCATTGAGCTCTGGAAGCAAACAGAAGGCATGGGATTTTTAGAAAGTGACACTATAGAATCGTTAAGTTTTTATTTGCAAAGAAATCCCGGGATGAGTTTTGTTTGTTATGACGAAAAAAAATTAATAGGGACAATTCTCGGAGGACATGACGGCCGGCGCGGATATATTTATCATCTTGCCGTAGATAAAAATTACAGAGGGAAGTCAATCGGAAAAAAATTTATAGAACTTTCTTTAGAAAGAATAAAAGCATCGGGAATAAAACGTTGCATCATAATGCTGAAATCAGATAATGAAGCCAACGGCGAGTTCTGGCTTAAAAGCGGATTTGAAAGAAGAGAAGATTTAAATATGTTTTCAAAAGATTTATAAACCCAATAAACTTTATAAGTAATTTATGCCTAAAAAAACTTTATTAAATAAAGAGATTCATAGAGAACTCGGATGCAATTCGTTTAATGCAGTATGGGACATAATGGGAAAAGAAAATCCTTCAGATGATGATATCTGTGAAGCAATAAGACTGGCGCATGTTTCTACCTGGCATTGGAAATTTGCCGGAACAGAACTAAATCAGCAAAGAGGCGAATGGATTTGCTCGCGTGTACATGCTCATTTTGGTTTTGGAAAAGAGGCGCTGTATTATGCAAAAAGATGTTACGACTTAACCATGAAACATGGCTTTACTGATTTTGATTTGGGTTACGGATATGAGTGTATGGCAAGAGCTTATATGGTGCTCGGAAAAAATAAATTGAAAGAAAAATTTCTGAAACTTGCCATTGAAGCCGCAGACCAAATAAAAAAGAAAACAGATAAGGAATGGTATATGAAAGATTTAGCTTCCATCAAATAAAATCTTTATCTGTTTATTTTAAACAATTTATTCCTTATAGCTGTTAAGCACTTTCATATAGTTTGCGCGTTCAAACGCCGCAGGCTCCGTAACAGATTTCTGGCTCATGCTTCCTTTCATCTGTGAAATCGATTCGTATTCTTTTTCCTGCATCCAAGTCATAATATCACTGAGAATCTCCGTTATTCGGACAGGTCCGTGCCTTAGCAAGTCAGAGCATACCATTGCAACATCACCGCCGGCCATCATGATTTTTATTACATCTTCTGCGCTGTGAATTCCGCTTGTTGCTGCCATGCTAGCATGAATTTTCCTGTATAAAATTGCAATCCATCTTAAAGGCACTCTCATTTCCCAGTTGTTTGATAGCATTAAGTGCGGCACTATTTCAAGATTATCCAGATCAAAATCCGGCTGGTAAAATCTGTTAAACATTACCAGCGCATCTGCCCCTGCATCATCAAGGCGCTTTGCCATGTTTGCGAATGAGGAAAAGTGCGGGCTTAGTTTTATTGCAACGGGAATGTTAACAGTTTCCTTCACTGACTTCAAAACATTCACATACATATTTTCTACTTCGTATCCAGGCAGTTCCGGATCTGTCGGTATGTAGTAAACGTTAAGTTCTAATCCGTCAGCGCCTGCCTGCTCAATAAGCTTAGCGTATTTTATCCATCCGCCTGTGCTCACTCCGTTTAGACTTCCTATAACGGGAATATGAACGCTCTCTTTCATTCGTGATATATGCCGCAAATATTCATCCGGTCCTAAATTGTAATCTTCTACATCCGGGAAATATGTTAAAGCTTCGGGATAAGAATTTATTCCTCGTGTTAAAAAATAATCAAGCTCATGGCTATCGTGAGTAATCTGTTCTTCAAATAAAGAGTAACATACAATTGCAGAAGCGCCGGCATCTTCAAGCTGCTTTACCGAGTCAAGATTTTTTGATAAGGGAGAAGCTGATGGAACTATTGGGTTTTTTAATTTTAAACCCATGTATTTTGTTGAGAGGTCCATAATTTAATATTAAGCGAAGCAGCGCTTCAAGTTTCAAAATGTTAATTTAAAGTTTTTAAGTAAGCGAGTAAATCAATCTTATCTTTCTCAGCCATCTTCCATACTACTCCTGTTTCTGCCGTCTTACCGTCACTTTTTGTTTCATTATCCAAAAATCTGAAGAACAGTTCATCGGTATAAGGAACTTTGTGCAAATTTGCATCGGATAAATCTTTGAATTTAATTGAGCCTGTCGGTCCCATTCTTCTATACGGTTTACCTTCTGCAGATTCGCCATGACAGTGCGCGCATGAGTGCTGCATACCTCTCATTTCGGATTTTTCCATATCCTGCAGAACCTCACCGGATAAGTTCTTACCGGTTTTAAATATCAATTCACCGTTTTTCAGATCTATATCACTTTTATTCATACAAAAAAAAGTGAGAAGAAGTCCTGCGAGAACAAAAGCAAATATTTTAATCATAATATTTAAAGTTTAAATTTTGTTTTCAGTTTTTACTTCAGGTGCATGTTCTTTTTCAATCTTCTCGTATTGTTTCCATTTTTTATTAACTTCCTGCTGCGCAAGTTTTAATAAATGCTTTGCATGTTCAGGATGTGATTTTGTAAGCATCTTATATCGTGTTTCCCTGTAGGCATAGTCTTCAAATTTTATTTTAGGTGGTTTGGAATCCAGCTTAAATGGATTTTCTCCTGTCTTCAATAAATCAGGATTATATCTGAACAACTGCCAGTATCCGCTATCAACTGCGCCTTTCTGGCTGTCCAATGCTTTCTCCATATTTATTCCGTGCGCTATACAATGTGAGTAAGCAATTATTAGCGAAGGACCGTCATAAGCTTCCGCTTCAAGGAATGCTTTTAAAGTTTGTAAATCATTTGCTCCCATTGCTACCCGGGCAACATAAACGTTGCCATAGCTCATTGCAAGCAGACCTAAATCTTTCTTTGGTGAGCTCTTTCCGTTTGCAGCAAACTTTGCAACGGCACCGATACCTGTTGACTTCGACATCTGTCCGCCGGTGTTAGAGTAAACTTCAGTATCAAGCACAAGAAGATTTACGTTTTTGCCCGAGGCAAGAACGTGGTCAAGTCCGCCGTAGCCGATATCATACGCCCATCCGTCACCGCCGATAATCCATACTGATTTTCTTACTAGATAGTCTGCAACACTAAGGAGCATTTCGGAATTATGCGACTTAATGTTTTTTAGTTTCTCTTTCAGAAGAGTTATTCGTTCCCTCTGTCTTGCAATATCTATTTCTTCTTTTTGAGGTGAGTGGAGAATTTCGCTTACGAAAACTTCTCCTAAGTCATAGCTCATTGATATCAAAAGTTCAGCAGCGTAATCAAAATGTTTATCTATAGATAATCTCATTCCAAGACCGAACTCTGCATTATCTTCGAAGAGTGAATTGTTCCATGCAGGACCTTTGCCATCAATGTTAATTGTATATGGAGTTGTAGGCAAATTACCACCGTAAATTGATGAGCATCCCGTAGCATTTGCAATAATCATCCTGTCACCGAAGAGCTGTGTAGCTAGTTTTATATAAGGAGTTTCACCGCAGCCTGAGCATGCACCGGAGAATTCAAATAACGGCTGTAATATCTGACTGTCTTTTATAGAATGAATGTTAAGCTTTGTTCTGTCATACTCAGGAAGCTCTTTAAAGAAATTCCAGTTTGCTCTTTCTTTTTCACGTACAGGCAATTGAGGAATCATGTTAAGTGCTTTAAGTCTTACTTCGCTCTTATTTTTTACAGGACAAATTTCATAACAGAGTGTACATCCCGTACAATCTTCTGCTGCAACCTGAATTGTATATAAAGTATCTTCTCCGAATTCTTTTCCTTTTGCCTTCATATATTTAAATCCTGCAGGGGCAGTTTCTAAATATTTTTTATCATACGTTTTTATTCTTATAGTAGCATGTGGACAAATCATTGCGCACTTGCCGCATTGTATGCAGATGCTTTCATCCCACTCAGGAATCTGCAAAGCAATATTTCTTTTTTCCCATTGAGAAGTTCCAGATGCAAATGTTCCGTCAATCGGCATTTCGCTTACTGATACTTCATCGCCGTTACCGGAAATCATTTTGGATAGAACGTTCTTCACATAGTTTGGTGCATCATTGGGAACTATAGGTGGAAGCTCAATTTTACCTAAAGCCTTTGCGGGGACTTCAACTTTAAATAAATTTTCAAGAGTCTTATCAACTGCGTTGAAATTTTTATTTACAATTTCATCACCCTTTGCTCCATAAGTTTTTTGAATGGAATATTTTATTTTTCCGATTGCTTCGTCACTTGGAAGCACTCCGGATATTGCAAAGAAACATGTCTGAAGAATTGTATTCATACGAGAACCCATTCCTGTTTCTTTCGCAACTTTATAAGCATCTATTGCATAAAAATTTATTTTCTTGTCGATTATATCTTCCTGAACTATTCTTGGGAGCTTATCCCATATATCAGCTTTTCCATAGGGAGAATTTAATAAAAACGTTCCGCCTTCTACAATATTTCTGAGCATATCAAACTTTTCAAGGAAGTTAAACTGATGACAGCCTATAAAATTAGATGAGCCGATTAAATAAGATGATTTAATCGGATTAGGACCGAATCTTAAGTGAGAGATAGTTGTTGAGCCTGATTTTTTTGAATCGTAAACAAAATATCCCTGGCAATAATTATCCGTTTCTTCGCCTATAATTTTAATCGTATTTTTATTTGCGCCAACTGTGCCGTCTGCGCCGAGTCCGTAAAACATTGCGCGGAATACGTTATCATTTTCTTTTAAGAAATGTTTATCGTATTTCAAACTTGTAAATGTTACATCGTCATTTATACCAACCGTAAAATGATTCTTCGGATTATCTTTTTTAAGCTCGTCATAAATTCCCATCACCATGGCAGGAGTAAATTCCTTTGATGAAAGTCCGTATCTTCCGCCGATTACATGGGGGAACTTTTCAAACGGAGGATTATCTGAAGTCATTGCTTCACTGATAGCCGTTACAATATCTTTATACATCGGTTCACCATTAGAGCCGGGCTCTTTTGTTCTATCTAATACTGCTATTTTCTTTACTGATTTAGGAAGCTTATCTATAAAATGTTTTATTGAGAAAGGTCTGAACAAACGAATCTTTAATACTCCAATTTTTTCTTCGCCTGATTGTTTTAAGTAATCAATTGTCTCTTCAACTGTTTCAGCACCTGAACCCATCATAATAATAACTCTCTCTGCATTCGGGTCGCCGTAATAATCAAACAAATTATATCTTCTGCCTGTCAGTTCAAAGAATTTATCCATGTATTTCTGGACAATACCCGGGCAATTATCATAAAACCGGTTCACTGTTTCTCTTCCCTGGAAATACACATCAGGATTTTGCGCTGTTCCTCTTATAAACGGATTATCAGGTGAAAGCGCGCGTTTGCGGTGTTCATATATAAACTTTTCTTCAATCATTTGCTTAATGATTTCTTCCGGTATCAATTCTATCTTGGCAACTTCATGCGATGTTCTGAACCCGTCGAAGAAATGGATGAAAGGAATTCTTGATTCAAGAGTAGCTGCATGCGCTATCAAAGCAGTATCCATAATTTCCTGAACTGAGTTTGAGCAGAGCAATGCAAAACCTGTCTGTCTTACTGCCATTACGTCACTGTGATCTCCGAAAATAGATAAAGCCTGAGCGGATAATGCTCTTGCGCTTACGTGGAAAACAGTTGAAGTAAGTTCGCCCGCAATTTTATACATGTTGGGAATCATAAGCAATAATCCCTGCGATGCTGTGAAAGTTGTTGTGAGCGAGCCTGTTTGTAATGCGCCGTGTACTGCGCCTGCTGCACCGCCTTCACTTTGCATTTCCTGAACTACAGGTACGCTGCCCCAGATATTCGGCTTGCGTAAGGAAGACCAGACGTCGGAAAGTTCACCCATCCCCGATGAAGGTGTTATAGGATATATTGCGATAACTTCGTTTAATTTGTAAGCTATGTAAGCGGCAGCTTCATTGCCATCAATAGTTGAGAATTTAGAGGAAATCATTGAACAATAGTTAAAATTGAAGAAAGAACCTTTATGCGAGCACTCATTTTAATAAGTAATTTTAATTAAAATCAAATACCGATATTGTAAAAATGGTATATTTTTTTCAGATTTAATATGATTTAGGTCAGCTTTTATCCTAAAAATTCTTAATTGTTAATTGCCCCCCCTTAATTTATATTTGTTTTTCAAATTTTTTCAACCCCACTTTATTTCTTCATGAAATTTTCAGATTTCAAGTATTCCCGCCCTGACCTTGACACTATCGGCCGTGAGATACAAAAAGATTTAATGGATTTTAATAATGCCGAGTCAGCAGAAACTCAGTGCCGGATTATTGAAAACATTAACATTGTAAGAAAGAATTTTTCGACGATGTTTAATATCGCCTCAGTTAATTATTCTATCGATACGAATAACGGGTTTTACGAAGAAGAAAAAAAATTCTTCGATGACAACTCACCTATCTTCTCAGGATATATTTCAGAATATTACAAAGCTCTGGTTCAGTCAAAATTCAAAGCTGAACTTGAAAAGAAATTCGGCAAGCTTTTATTTGCTGTTGCAGACTGCTACATTAAATCTTACGACCCCATCATTAATGATGACCTTGTAAGGGAAAATGAACTCTGCACAGAGTATAATAAGCTGATAGCCACTGCTAAAATTTTCTATGACGGCGAAGAAAGAAATATTGCCGGCATGGAGCCTTTTATGCTTTCTACAGATAGAGCAAAACGCAAAGAAGCTAACGAAGCAAAATGGAAATACTATTCCGATAACGCTGAAGAGCTTGACAGAATTTTCGATGACTTAGTAAAAGTAAGGCATACAATTGCAACAAAGCTTGGCTTCAAAAATTTTGTAGAGCTCGGCTATTACAGAATGAGCCGCACAGATTACAATGCTGAAGATGTAAAAAAATTCAGAAGCTACGTTAAAAAATACGCAGTGCCGATTGCAGCAAAGTTAAAGCAGCGTCAGGCAAACCGCCTCGGACTTGAAACGCTCGAGTACTTCGACGGCGCACTGGATTTTAATTCGGGCAATGCTACACCTAAAGGAACTCCCGAATGGATATTAGAGAACGCAAAAAAAATGTATGAAGAACTCTCAGAAGAAACAGGCGAGTTTTTCAATTACATGGTTGATAATGAGCTGATGGACCTTGTTAACAAAAAAGGAAAAGAAGCCGGCGGATATTGTACCTTCATCGAAGATTACAAAGCGCCTTTTATCTTTTCTAACTTCAACGGAACATCTCACGATATTGTAGTTCTTACCCATGAAGCAGGTCATGCGTTCCAGGCATACTGCAGCAGAAATTTTGATATTGTTGAGTATCACAATCCTACAATGGAAGCATGCGAAATTCACTCAATGAGTATGGAGCTTCTAACATGGCCGTGGATGCATTCGTTCTTTAAAGAGGATACGGAGAAATATAAATTCTCAGCTATTAACGGCTGCATGATTTTTATTCCTTATGGAACTGCTGTTGATGAATTCCAGCATTATGTTTATGAAAATCCGGATGCTACTCCGCAGCAAAGAAAAGAATTCTGGAGACACACAGAGAAAAAATATCTTCCATTGCTTGACTACATCGATAATCCTTATCTCGAGAACGGCGGCAGATGGCAGGCACAAAGACATATATATGAAAGTCCTTTCTACTATATAGATTACTGTCTCGCACAAATAAGCGCATTCGAGTTCTGGAGAAAGTTCAACGAGAACCGAGATACTGCAATGACTGACTACATCAAGCTTTGCAAAGAAGGCGGCAGCATGTCATATACTGAATTGCTGAAAGTCCCGAAGCTTGGCTCACCATTCGTTGAAGAATGTTTTGAGCAGAACGTAAGCTATGTTGAACACTGGTTAGACAAAGTAGACGACACCGCTCTATAATTTTTTATTCCAATCCCCTCCATACAAGGAGGGGAAATTTAATAAATACTTATGCAAATCGAACACGAATTTACCTGCCCTTATTGCTTTGAGAAAATCTCTATGCTGATTGACCCAACCGAGGACCCTCAGGCATATGTTGAAGATTGCGAAGTCTGCTGCAATCCGATTGCAGTTGCATGCGAAGTAAAGGACGGCGAAATAATTGAGTTCGAAGCGTTTCAAATCGATTAGTTGCAAGTTGCCGGTTTCCAGTTCTCAGAAAAAAGTCGCATTATTGTAACATTCCGGAACACAGATTTCTATGATTTATATGATGTCACAGATGAAATCCAAATTGTAATTCGCCTTGGCGAATCACATTCCTTTATTCACGCCTCACTTTTATCTAATTCATCTTCTTTTCTAAGTTTCTTCTTCAATGACGAATTTTTGACGGATTCTTCAATTCCAGCTTATTTTCTCCATTTCAATATTTCATATATTCATCTTCTCAATATATTTTTCTAATCCTGACGGGTTTTTGACGGGTTTTCATTCCGCCGGTATTGTTTTTACAATGGTGATGATTTTTATTTTCTGAAATTGACGGATTGTTGATACCGCCCCCTCAATCCCCTCCCTTATAAAGCTATCAAGTATCGAGTCCCGCTTTAGCGGGAGAG
Source organism: uncultured Ignavibacteria bacterium (assembly GCA_937974175.1). Lineage (GTDB taxonomy): Bacteria > Bacteroidota > Ignavibacteria > Tepidaquicellales > Tepidaquicellaceae > JAFDZO01. Next base: position 45,895 of record CALJIG010000120.1, on the reverse strand, counting down.
GGGGAAGCTTACTTGATAAAGGTTTTCAATTTCTGACGAATTTTTGACGGGTTATTCTGCAAAATAAAAAATCACGTGCATTGGAGGCGCTCGCACGAACCGAAGGTTCGTTTACTCAAAACAAAAAATTGAGGAACTCAATTTTTTGTTTTGAGTAAGTCCCGACTATGTCGGGACGCGAGCGCCCCCGGCAATTGCTGCCTGCAATATATCCATTTTCATTTTCCGTTCCGAGATATTCTTCCCCATTCCTACTAATAGGGAAAAATTTTTAAATTCCGCTTGACACAATAACGAGATACTTCTTGGCTTCCCCCTCCCTTATAAGAAGAGCCTGTCCCGCCAGAGGCGGGAGGGATTGAGGGGGCGGTATCTATTCAAATAATAAGAAACGGTTTTTTGCATTAAATTTTTTTATCGTTATTATTATTATTAAAATATGAAAAGAAATGTACGACCATATAGAATCCTGCTTTACTACCTCTATACGAAGATCGAAAATTCAGAAGACTATGCAGAGCTTCATTTAAAATTCTGCAAATCCTTAGGAGTGCTTGGGCGAATTATAATTGCACACGAAGGTATCAACGGAACAATTTCCGGAACCATAGACCAGACTAATGCTTACATCGCAGCAATGCGCATGGACCCGCGTTTTGAAAAAATGGAATTCAAAATCGATGAAGCCGATGAGCATTGCTTCAAAAAAATGTTTGTAAGACACAGAAGTGAAATCGTTACTATGAACCTTGATGAAGATATTGACCCGAATGTAACAAGCGGCAAGAAACTTAAGCCGAAAGATTTTTATGAAGCTTTGCAAAGAGATGATGTAGTTATTGTTGACGGAAGAAATGATTATGAATATGATATAGGACATTTCCCTAATGCAATAAGACCTGAAGTAAGAGTGTTCAAGGAATTTCCCGAATGGATAAGAAAGAACCGCGAGATGTTCGAGGGCAAAAAAATTCTTGCCTACTGCACGGGCGGAATAAGATGCGAAAAGCTTACGGGATTATTTTTAAAGGAAGGATTTGAAGATGTAAATCATCTGCACGGCGGAATAATTAACTACGGAAAAGATAAAGAAGTCAGAGGCAAAGGATGGCTTGGCAAATGTTACGTGTTTGATGAAAGAATTTCTGTTGATATAAATAAAGCGGAGCCGCATCAGATAGTTTCAAAATGCTTTCATTGCGGCGAGCCGTGTGAAAGGTATGTAAACTGCGCCCAGCTTGAATGCCATGCGCAATTTTTATGCTGTGAAAAGTGCGACGTCGAAACTAAACGCTCGTGCTGCGAAGAGCATAAAAATTCAGAGCGCAACGAATACAATATTAAAGAACGTGAAGCCGCACTTTCGTGAGGCTTCACAGTTTTTTTTTACTCCTTAATTTTAATTAGAACACTTCCGGCTAGTGAATTCAGAATCGGAGTTTTCATTTTAAAATATCCTCCCATATTTTCCAGATTAAAATTTAATTTTAGCTTTTTGTTTTCTATTATAAAGCTTCCTTTTTCAGCAGGTAATTTTTTATAGTTTTCTTCGGCTTTTAAGCTGTCAATTGCCGGATAAAAACTGTACATCGATAATTCAGTTCCGTTGTAATCAACCCTCATAATAGCGGAATCTCTCAGCAATGTCAGCCCTATTTTATTTGAATCAACGTATAAGGTATAAGTTGAATCTGGCATAAACTGGTTTTCATCATTTTGCCTGTAAATATTTATAGGTGAATAATAATCATAATCAGATATTTTTGTAATTGCACTTTTGTCAAAATAGTAGCTAAAATAATTTTTCTTTTCCGAATTATAATTTTCTCTGAAGAAAGATTTATACTGCAATCCCATCAACTTCATAACGTCAGAAGGCTGTGAGTAGGCATTTTTACGCGAGATGGAATCCAGGCTTGTATCAAACCAGTCTTGCAATGCTGAAACAGAATTTCTTTCTGCTAAAAAGTGCACTATAGAACTTATATTTCCCTCATCATTATCACTTATATTTTTATGAGCTGCTTTATCCATTGGTTTGATCTTTCCGTCAACTAAAATATTGTTAGCTGTTAATAATTTTTCTAACCTGTTCATTTGGCTTCTTTGTGAAACCGAAAATGCGCCCCACGGACCGAATGAAGTAAGAAAACAAAGCAGGCAAAGAGTAACCGGGATTAATTTAATATTTTTTACTTTACTGAATAAAAAGTAAAGAGAAATAAAAGTCAGCCAGCAGGCAAGCACGAATACTAAATATCTGTTTTCAGTTATGCCATATTCAAATAGTCTTGTAAGTATTGCAACAAAAAGCAGTCCGATTAAAGGAAGCAGAGCTATATAAAATGATTTTGAAAAAACTTTTATCCATTTGTTCTCTTCATAGTTTCTTATAGGGTAAATCAACAGCAGGGAAAAAATTCCTGCAATGGAGAAACAAAGAATAAGATACGAAACCCATCCGAGAGGAAGATTCCACTGAATAATTATCTTACCCATGTATAAATATAAAATCACAAGGTAAACTGTTACAAGCGGAAGCAGAACGAACTGTGTAAATAATTTTAATGCCTTAGGATAAATTTCTTCCTCATAGAATTCATTTAAGTTCTGAGGAATTCCTGCTAGGAAGAACCACGTGTTAAAAACTCCAAGAATAAAAAAGAAAAGCTGCGGATATATTCTTTCTTTTATTCCTGCATTGAATAATTCATTAAAAGAAAGGATTGCAACTGCCAGACCGGCAAACAATACTCCGGAAAATAAAACTGCAGTAAGAATGCGAAGGAAGAATAATTTATTGAATCTCCAGAAAGCATCTATGTTCTGCTGGCGTTCAACATCTCTGTTCATGAAGGCAGAAAATGCCACCAGAAAATGAAAGCCGAGCATATAAAGAAAGAAACGCGTTATATCAACAAGGCTTAGTTCTTTCGGCAGCCAGAAATAGTAAGCGATAAGAAATACAACACCGGTTACCTGTATCAGCAGATTTTTTTTCTTCTCAAGTTTGAAAACTTCGTTGCGCAGCGTTAATGAGAGCAGAAATGAAATTCCCATTCCGCAGCACATCACCATATTATAAATAAACTTGTAATCTTTATGCGCCTCTGCTTCAATCTCGATGATAAATATCATCAGAAGTGCTCCGAGAACGGATGATAATATTACAAACGGAAACCTGAGAAATGTTTCCTTTGCTTCTTCGTACAGCTTGTTGATTGATGGTATTTTCATCTTTTACTTTTAATTTTGTACTAATGTAATAGTATAAAGTTTCCCGATAATATTTTATAAAGATTTTTTAATAAGATTTTCAAGAGCGGCAAGATGATCTATAAATGCTTTTCTTCCTTTATCTGTGAGAGAATAAGTTGTTTTTGTTTTTTTACCTATGAAACCTTTCTTCACCTTAACATATTTTTCTTTTTCAAGAGCGTTTATATGGCTGGCAAGATTTCCGTCAGTAAGCGTCATCATTTCTTTCAGCGCATTGAAATCAAGGGATTCATTTACGGTAAGCAAAGACATCACGCCAAGCCGTACCCTGCTTTCAAGCAATTTATCGAGACCGTTAATAATATTTTCCATCGGATTTTTTATTAAGAATTAGTCTTATCGTAATTAAAATACATAATAAATCCGTAAACAACATTCATAACTCCGAAACCAATTGTAAAAAAAAGAAGAGCATAGACAGGAATAAATGAGAGAATAAGACCAAGGATAATTTCAACTATTCCCAGGCTTCTTATTAAATTAAACGAGAACTTGCTGACACTGATTAGTCCCAGACCGAAAAAAATCAAAAGCGAAGGCACAACAAGAAAATATATTCCGTAATAAATAAGAACTAACGAGAAAAGAGCTCCGGTAAAAAGAAATATAGAGTGATTAAAAATAAATTTTTTGCCTGCACTGCTGAAGAGCTGAGTATTGCTGCTCTTAGCTTTTCTTCCTGCGAAAAATAACGCAGATATTGCCTCTAATGTGAAAACTGCCAGGGCAATCAGTATTAAAAACTGCAGAGTACCGCTATCAGGCGTGGATGTAGTGTTATTCAAATTCTTTGTCCAATTCATTATTTCCTTTGCCTGCTCGAAGAAACCAATCGGCAGCGAATAACTGACAAGCACACTTCCCAATATTGCTATAATGCCGGCGCTTATTCCGGAAAGTCCGCTGAGAGATGTGAACCGTGATGAGTTTTCCATCAGGGCTCTTATGTCATTTAAACTGTTTATTTGTTCCTCTGTTTTATCTTCGGTTAGTTTCATATTCTGGTTGTTTAGAAAGCACTTTGTAGTACAAAGTTAATAAAGATATAAACGGATGTCAAGAGGATTTGTTTCGCTACGTATGCAGTCGGTTTGCTAAACTTAAAAAAGTCCAATTATATAAAGAAAATGAGCATCATTTTCAAAATCATTTTTAACCAGCGTAATCAGTGTTTAATTTTAGAGTATTCCTAATCCATTTAATTAAACCGCTATATTCGTTAATTTTAGCCATTAATTTAATTCAATCTCACTATCAATAATGGAAGCAATGGAAAGAGTTTACATAAACAAAATATCGGAACACGTAGATAAAGAAATCACGATTAAAGGCTGGCTTTACAATATCCGCTCCTCAGGAAAATTAATGTTTCCTGAATTCAGAGACGGCTCAGGAATTATTCAGGGAGTCGTTTCAAAAAAAGAAGTCTCTGAAAAAATCTGGGAAGACTTTGCAAAACTCACACAGGAATCTTCCGTGATAGTTAAAGGAAAAGTTACGAAACATCCGAAAAAAGAAAATGTATACGAGCTGCAAGTTACTGATTTAGAGATCGTTCAGATTGCAGAAGAATATCCTATTACTCCTAAAGAACATGGAGTAGAATTTTTAATGGATAGAAGACACCTATGGCTGCGCTCACAAAGACAGGTCGCCATAATGAGAGTAAGAAATGAGATTGTACAATCAATCAGAGAATATTTTTACAAAGAAGGATTTACTTTATTTGATACGCCTATATTCACACCGAATGCAGTTGAGGGCACAAGCACTTTGTTCTCAACCGATTACTTTGATTTAGGCAAAGCGTATTTATCTCAGTCCGGTCAGCTTTATGCAGAGTCAGGCGCAATGGCATTGGGAAAAGTTTATACATTCGGCCCTACATTCAGAGCGGAGAACTCAATGACAAGAAGACATATAACTGAGTTCTGGATGATGGAACCTGAAATGGCTTACTATGATATTGATGACGATATGAATTTAATCGAAGACTTTCTTGAATACGTTGTGCAGAGAGTAATTGTAAACTGTAAATCAGAACTTGAAACTCTTGAAAGAGATATTACAAAATTACAGAACGTAAAAAAACCATTTCCGAGAGTTACCTATGATGAAGCAATTGAAATTTTAAGAAAGAAAGATATTCCGCTTATAAGAAAAACTGCTAACGGAGAAGAAGAAATAAGACCTTTCCCATGGGGAGAGGATTTCGGCGCTCCGCATGAAGAAGCAATTGTTGAAGACTATGATAAACCTGTAATGGTTCACCGCTGGCCTGCAGAAGCAAAAGCATTTTATATGAAGCGCGACCCGAATGACCCAAAGATTGCCCTCGGTGTTGATGTACTTGCACCTGAAGGTTTCGGTGAAATCATCGGCGGCTCACAAAGAGAGGATAATCTCGACTTGCTTGTTGAAAGGATTCATGAGCACAAACTTCCTATGGAAGTATTTGAGTGGTATCTGGATTTAAGAAGATTCGGCAGCGTACCTCACTCAGGTTTCGGTATGGGACTTGAAAGAATGGTTAGCTGGATTTGCAACCTTGAACACATCCGCGAGGCTATTCCTTTTGCAAGAAGGCCGAACAGAATTCGTCCGTAAACTATTTTTGACATATGGCCACAAGTTATGCTTTTATATTGGGTATATTCGTTAGCGTACTTATCGGGCTCGCATTTTATTATTACAAAGATGTTTACAAAAGACGGGTATTAACAAATCAGCTTTTAGGGAATGACTCCGGCACAGAAAAAAAATATGAATACAAATCTTTGCCGGAAAAATACACGAACTATGAACTGAAAGGAAATGTTAAGAAATATGAGTGGAAGCTTCAGGAAGTTTTTAACAGGGAGAATGACAGATACACCGAAAATAAGCACTATGATTATATAAAGTTCTCTGCTGATTTAAATAAAAATCCGAACACGATTTTTATTCATAAGAAAACTAAAGTCATTACAAAACCTGAGCTTTTTAATCATATACAGACTGTTTTCTTCGACGGAAAGATTTTAAATCCCGAAGTAGATGCACAGGTAAAGGAAATGAACATTGTTCCCTGCGGAAGTACCGGGGCTTTTATAAAAAATTTTTATGTCTTCGCAAAAAACAAACATTCTGTAAAAAGAGTTCTGACTGAGTTAGTTGAAGATGTAATTGTACACGATTTTCAATGGTGCAAAGAAGATTCGTTTCAGGTAATGATTTTAAAAGATAAGCTGGTAATAAAAACCCATACATCAATTAATTCAGGTGAAATAAAATCAATCATAAGATTAGGCGAGAAAATATTAGACTACATTTAGAAAGACATGAATACAATTATAATAGACGGTAATAATCTTTTGCATAAAATTCCTTCGTTTAAAAAAAGTTTCAGCACAAATCCCGATAATACCAGAAGGACTTTAGTTGAAGCGGTAAAAGGAAGAGTAAAAACAAAAGCTAAAATTATTTTTGTTTTCGACGGACACAGTGATGATAAAGCACAGAACGTAATTTACTCGGGAAGAAAAACGGCAGATGAAGTTATAAGAAAGTATATTGAAGAAAATTATAATAAGAATTCGATTAAAGTAGTTAGCTCGGATAATGAAATCACATCGCTCGCAAAAGTCTGCGGATGCGAAGTAAGCAGTTCGGAAAAATTCTGGGAAGAGATAAATTCGACATCTCCGACAAAAGGAAAGAATATAAATCAATTATACCTGTATGATAAAGCGGAGAAAGAAAAACCGAACGGAATGAGCAAGAAAGATTTTAACGAATACTTAAAACACTTCACTTAGCCTTTTATTTTATCCGGTAAATAATGACTTCAACAGAGTTACTCCACCAATACATTAAAAACGAAAATCTTCGCAAGCATTGCTATGCAGTTGATGCATGCATGAGATTTTATGCAAAGCAGCAAGGCGAAGATGAAAATAAATGGGGCGATGCAGGTCTGCTGCACGACCTTGACTGGGAAATGTATCCCGATACTCATCCGAACACTGCAGTACCAATCCTTGAAGAGAACGGCTACGATAAAGAATTTGTGGATGCAGTTTTAGGGCATGCATATCCCGACAGAACAAATGTTCCGAGAGAAACAAAGCTTGCAAAGTATCTATTTGCATGCGATGAAATAACGGGATTTGTAACTGCATACTCATTAATGAAACCGGACGGAATGAATAGCGTAGAAGCTAAGAGTATCATTAAGAAGATGAAAGATAAAGCCTTTGCAAGAAATGTAAGCCGGGATGATATTAAACTTGGCGCAGAAGAAATAGGTATTCCTCTTGAAGAGCATATTACAAATGTTATAAGTATTTTAAAAAGTGATACAAGATTGAATTGAGTTAAATTAAAAATCTAATGGAAGTAATCTCAACAAAGAATTTAAAAAAAGAATATCAGGGAAGCAGATTTAATAAAGAAAAAATCACTGCTCTGAAAAATTTTTCTTTCAACGTACAGGAAGGCGATATATTCGGTTTGCTTGGACCCAACGGTGCAGGCAAGACAACGCTTGTGAAAGTACTTCTCGGAATTGTTTATCCCACTGAAGGAGAAGTTTCTATTTTTGGTGATAGTATAAAAAATGAAAAGTATAAAACCAGAGTAGGTTACCTTCCCGAAAATCACAAGTTTCCGAATTACCTTACCGGTGAGCAGGTTCTGCATTACTTCGGAATGCTGAGTGGAATGACTAAAGCACAGGTACAATCGCGAAGCGATGAGTATTTGAAGATTGTCGATATGGAAAAATGGAAGAAGACGAAGATAAAAAAATATTCTAAAGGAATGATGCAGCGTCTCGGCATTGCACAGGCAATGATAAACGAACCTGATTTGATTTTTCTTGATGAACCCACTGACGGCGTTGACCCTATAGGAAGAAAAGAGATTCGTGATATCCTGATTGGATTGAAAGAGAAAGGAAAAACAATTTTTCTTAACTCGCATTTACTTAGTGAAATAGAACTTGTATGTAATAGAGTTGCAATCCTAAACAAAGGCGAACTTATAAAGGAAGGAACGATAGACGAAATTACTTCAACAGGAAATCAGCATACATTCTCCACTTCAGATCTATCCGATGCTGTAATAAATATTTTATTGAGTCAGCATTTTGCAACTCTCCATGGTAAAAACGAATTTCTTGTTAACACAGAATCACCCGAAGTGCTTAATTCAATTATCGATATATTAAGAAAAAACAATGTGAACATTTTAAGCTTAACGAAAGAAAAAAATTCATTAGAGAACATGTTCATTAACTTAATCGGTCAGCAAAACTAAAATGATTTTTAAAACACTTGTATTCGGAGTTATACGTGAAGCCATAGCAAAGAAAATTTTTATAGGATTTTTTGCTATCTCCACTTTAATAATTTTAGGCTTCATTGCCTTTGTAAATTTTGATTCAGTCGAAGGCATTGTAACAATGTCAGGAGATGAAGTAAGAGAGCTTGTTCTGGGATTTGAAAGCTTCACTCTCGGCGTATCTTATCTTCTTTTGATTACACTATGCCTAATCGGAGTATCTTCCATTATACCTTCGATGCTTGAAAAAGGTAATATAGACTTGCTGTTATCGAAACCGGTCTCGCGCTCACAAATACTTCTGGGAAAATTTGTTGGCGGACTTTTGTTAATTTTTGTAAGCCTTGTTTACCTGATAGGAACAATATGGTTAATAGTATCTTTTAAATTCGGATACTGGAATGCATCGTTCCTTTCTTCGATACTTATGCTTACGTTTTCTTTCGCTGTAATTTATTCACTCGTGATTTTCATAGGAATTACAACACAAAGTTCAATACTTGCCATACTTATAAATATATTTTTGATTTTCTTAATATGCCCATTCTTAGCATCGCGCGAGCAGGTTTTGTTTACTTTTATAACAGGAGACGTAGGGCACTTTATTATAAACTTCTTATACTACATTCTTCCTAAGCCGAATGACTTACAGACTATCACAGGAAATATTATTAAAGGTGAGAAAGTTGTTTCATGGCAGCCTGTTATTACATCGGCATTATTCTTAATAACATTTTTATCCGCTTCTATTTTTGTTTTTAAAAAGAAAGATTATTAAAAAATATTAATGCTTTATCGATTCTCTCAAATATTAGTATTAATATGTTTTTCTTTATTTTTCTTCTCATGCTCAAATGATGCTCCTAAAATTGAGCCGCTTCCCATATCCGTAAAAAATAATTTTAATCTGCTGCAGAAAGATCCGCAGTTTGTGCTTTATATAAATTTTAAAAGCATGAACAAAACATCTTTCTGGAAAGCAAACATTTCCGATTCCCTGCTCAATGCAGAGCGAACTTTCGGAAGTTTGCTGAATACTTTTAAAGTGGCTACCGGTGCATCTATTTCTGAAGGACTTGATGAGTTGTATTATTCAAATTCATGGCAGGGAGAAAACTCAATTGTGCTGAAGGGTATTTTCGACAGGCAGAAGCTAAATGATTATCTCTCCAAAGATTCAACATTTGAAAAAACAAATGCAAAGGACGGGACACCCGTTTATATAAATAATAATAACCGCCTGCATTTTTTCTTTAAGGATAATTTCACAATATGTGCAAGTAATTACATGACTGTAATCGATGAAATGACATCGGTGAAAGATACTTCAAAGACAGGATTGCTTCAAAATCCGGAAATGATTTCTGCTATAGAAAAGATTTATAATAAGGAAAATATCTGGATGATTTCAAAGGAGCAGATGTTTATAAGAGGTATATTTGTAAATTTTCTGGAATCTAAACTGGAGTATGAAACAGATGAGAAAAAAGGAACTGATACAAATAAAGTTACAATAGAAAACATCTACAATAAAATTTCGTCAGTATCTTTTTCGGCAAAGATGGATAAGGATTTAAATTTTTATGTTCAGACAGAATTTATTAACGGCGAGACTGCAAACTTTTTCAAGACATACATTACGGGTATGTTATCTTTATCAAAACTCACTTCCACTGTGAAAGGAAATCAGAAATCACCTTCAGATAGGATTCTTGAATCTACAAAAGTTGAGTTGTATGATAATACAGTGCTGATAATAATGAACATCAATAACACCAATATAAACGACTTCCGCAAAGGCGCAATTATTAATAAGCCTGACTAATCCTCATCTTTCAAAAAACTTTCAGCTAGCTTTACGTCTTCTTCGCTTCCGATAAATAACGGTACTCTTTGGTGTAATGCCTTGGGGGTAACTTCTAAAATTCTTTGTTTTCCGGTTGATGCTCTGCCGCCTGCTTGCTCCACAATAAATGCTAACGGGTTTGCTTCATACATTAATCTAAGCTTTCCGTTTGTATTTTTCTTATCAGCAGGATAGATAAAAATCCCGCCGTATAATAAATTGCGGTGGAAGTCAGCGACTAATGAGCCTACATATCTTGATGAATAAGGTCTGTTTGTTTCTTTATCGTCTTCTTTCAGATAGTCGATATATTTTTTCATTCCATCAGACCATTTGCAGTAATTTCCTTCGTTGATAGAATACGTCTTTGATTTTTTCGGTATCTGCATATTTTCATAGCTCAGTAAAAATTCACCGACTGTCGGGTCAAGCGTAAATCCATGCACTCCTTTCCCTGCAGTGTAAACTAAGAACGTACTTGAGCCATAGACAACGTAACCCGCTGCAACTTGTTCAACTCCGGGCTGCAGGCAATCTGCCTCAGTCCCCGGACCGCTTTCAGAGATTCTTTTGTAGATAGAGAAAATTGTTCCTATGGAAATATTTGCTTCTATGTTCGATGAACCGTCGAGCGGGTCAAAGTGGCAGATATATTTATTACTGATTGCATTATTCAGAATATATTTGTCTTCAAGCGGAATAAACTCCTCTTCTTCCTCTGAGCAAACTGCGCATATATGCCCGCCTGCCTTCATAGTATTTGTCAGCATATCATTGGCATATACATCAAGTTTTTTTACTGCTTCACCCTGAACATTTTCATCGCCTGTAAATCCAAGTATATCAATTAAGCCCGCCCTGTTAACTTCCAGAGAAATTATTTTACATGCTAATGCAATATCTGCAAGCAAATCTGATAACTGCCCTGTTGCATCCGGTATATTTCTTTCCTGGTCAATTATATGTCTGTAAAAAGTTTTAAACTTGTTAAGCATAATATAGAGGGGTTAATTTTTTAAATTTCTTTCGATGTAATCAATTAAAGTATGAATGACTTTAATGTGAATTTCCTGCACTCTGTCAGAATATTTCGATTGAGGCGAACGAATTTCAACATCACATACAGTTGCCATCTTGCCGCCGTCTTTTCCTGTAAGTCCTACTATTTTCATTCCTCTTTCTTTAGCAGCATCTATTGCATTCAGAATATTTTTAGAGTTACCGCTTGTGCTTATTGCTAGTAGTATATCCCCTTCTCTTCCAAGACCTTCGACATAACGCGAAAAAATTCTGTCGAATCCGTAATCGTTCCCCACGCAAGTAAGATGCGAAGCATCTGAAATTGAAACAGCGCCGATAGCTTTTCTATCGTCTCTGAATCTTCCCGTAAGCTCTTCAGCAAAGTGCATTGCATCGCACATTGAGCCGCCGTTACCGCAGGAGATTATTTTTCCGCCGCTGTTCAATGCATCAACCATTATATCACCGGCTGATTTTATCTTTTCAAAATTGGCGTCGTCTGAAAGAAACTTTTCCAGAACTTTTTGTGCTTCTATAAAATTCTCTTTTATATGATTCATGTAACTTTTAATTTTTAAACTTTAATTCTTAAAACAATTTGTCGAGTGCATCTTTTATCTTTTCCACACCGATAATCTCAAAATCCTTTTTTGAATTATAACCTTTCAGATTACTCTTCGGAACAATAATTCTTTTGAATCCCAGCTTTGCCGCTTCGTTAACTCTTTTATCTAAATAAGAAATCGTTCTCACTTCACCTGATAAACCAATTTCTCCCAGTATAACCGTTTCTGAATCAATCGGAATATCTTTATAGCTTGAGCAGATACTCATTGCAACTGCTAAGTCAATTGCAGTTTCATCTATCTTTACTCCACCTGCAATATTCAAAAACACATCGGCTTTGTTCAGATGAAAGCCAAGTTTCTTTTCAAGCACAGCAAGCATAATGCTAAGCCTTTTATAATCAAATCCCATCGAAGTCCTCTGCGGAATTCCGTAACTCGTTGCAGATACCAATGCCTGCACTTCAATCAAAATCGGTCTGGTACCCTCTATAGCAGATGATATACTGCAGCCTGATGCGCCGTAATTTCTTTGCGACAAAAATACTTCACTGGGATTTTTAACTTCATTCAATCCCATTTCCGTCATTTCAAAAATACCGATTTCATTCGTAGAACCGAAACGGTTTTTTATACCTCGCAAAATTCTGTAAGCATGTGTTCTCTCACCTTCGAACTGAAGCACAACATCAACCATGTGCTCAAGAATTTTCGGTCCGGCAATCATTCCGTCTTTGGTAATGTGTCCGACTACAAATATAGGGATGTTTTTTGTTTTTGCAATATTAATAAGAAGGGCTGTGGATTCGCGAAGCTGCGATACCGTTCCCGGCGCGCTTTCGATATCATTGCGATGAACAGTCTGGATAGAATCAATTACAATCAGCTCAGGCTCTTCACTATCTATAACGGCCTGAATTATTTCGAGATTTGTTTCTGATAGAATATAAAAATTTTCCAGATGAAAATTCAATCTGTCGCTTCTCATTTTTATCTGAAGAGCAGATTCCTCACCGCTAACATATAAAATTCTTTTGTCTTTTATCTTATCGGCAATCTGAAGCATAAGAGTTGACTTCCCTATTCCCGGGTCTCCTCCTATGAGAATTACTGAACCGCCGACAATGCCGCCGCCTAAAACTCTGTCAAGCTCTTCTATTCCTGTTTTAATTCTGTTCTCACCGAACGTTTCAATTTCCGTTATTAATTTTATGTTAGCACTCTGACTTTTCAGCTCAACTTTGCGTGCTAGTTTTTCGGTATGAGTATCAATTATTTCTTCGACAAGAGTATTCCATAAGCCGCACTCGGGGCATTTACCGCTCCAGCGTGGACTCGCATAGCCGCAGTTCTGACAGACGTATTTACTTTTTAATTTCGACAGGGGAATTTTATATTAATTGTTTATTGTGAGAAGTTCTTCTTTGGTGCCTTCAAAAGTTTTTTCAAGCTCTTTTATTAAATACATCAAGCCGGGTGTATCAACTTCTTTTATCTTCATTTCAATTTGTTTGCACAATTCGGCAATATCTCTTGCTCCGAGATTTAAGCTTGAACCTTTAAGGCTATGAGTATCAAGAAACACTCTGTCAAAATTACTCTTTGCAGAATTTTCTCTGATGCTGTCTATTAACTCAACTGACTGGTCAATATATAACTTTACCATATCATCAACAAATCCTGAATCGCCTATTTCCTTTAATCCGTTCACAACATCCATATCAAGGAATGTTTTGCTGAATTTCATTTTGCGCATTTCTCTTTCTGCTCGGATTTCCTTACCCCACTTTATCAGAGCTTTCTGTACTTCCTCTATCAGAATCGGTTTGCCTATGTAATCATTCATTCCGGCTTCAAGGCAGATCTCTCTATCACCCTGCATTACGTTTGCAGTCATAGCAATAATTTTCGGACGCAGTTCAAGTTTTCTGTTTTTTAAAATATGCTTAGTTGCTTCAAGCCCGTCCATCTCCGGCATTTGAATATCCATAAATACTATTTCATAATGCTGGCGGTTCAGAGCTTCAAGCACTTCAAGTCCGTTGCTTGCAACATCTGCTGAGTAGCCCATCTGCTGAAGCAATCTTACTGCGAGTTTCTGATTTATTAAATTATCTTCTGCCACTAAAATTTTCAGCGGGAGTTTTTCTGAAAGTTTTTTATCAAGCTTGCTTTCTGTATGTTCCCTTCCGAATGATATTGCTGAATTTGTTAAAACCTTTACCAGCACATTAAAAAGATCGTTCTTTTTTATCGGCTTAGAAATATAATCAGCAAAAATATTGTTTGCCGGCTCTTTATACTCTTTTAGATTTCCAACAGATGTAAGCATTATCATAGGCAAAGCTTCGCGTCCCGGAATTTGTTTTATCTTTTGCCCCAGCTCAAGTCCGTCCATATCGGGCATTAGCATATCAAGTATAGCTAAGTCAAATATCTTATCCGTTTTTAATATTTCTAAAACTTCTGAGCCTGTCTCGTAAGCTTCCGCTGCCATTCCCCATGATTTCGCCTGCTGCACAAGAATATTCCTGTTCGTTTTATTATCGTCAACAACTAAGATTTTCTTATTTCTTATTTCAGGTATATGACCGCTCTGGTATAACTTTGTTATCTGCTGCTTTGAGGCCTGTACATTAATTGTAAAATGGAATGTTGCGCCTTTGCCGAATTCACTCTCAACCCATATCTCTCCGTCCATCATTTCAACAAGCTTACTGCTTATAGCGAGACCTAAACCTGTTCCGCCGTATCTGCGCGTTGTTGATGAATCTGCCTGTGAAAACGCTTCAAAAATTTTCTTTTTCTTTTCTTCGTGAATTCCGATACCTGTATCCTTAACCGAGAAAGAAAGCAGTAAATCATCGCCTTCCCGTTTTACTAAATCTACCGACGTAAACACTTCTCCGAAATCTGTAAACTTAATTGCATTGGAAACTAAGTTTCCGAGAATTTGTCTAAGACGAGTTACATCGCCGACTATTATATGTGGGATTTGTGAATCGATTTGATAAAGCAAATCCAGTCTCTTTGCCAGTGCGCGCGGTCCCATTAAATCATAAACATCTTCAACGCACGAGCTTAGCTCAAACGGCTGCTCTTCAAGTGTTAATCTTTCAGATTCTATTTTTGAGAAATCAAGTATGTCATTGATGATTGTAAGAAGATGGTCACCGCTTAATCTTATTGTATCTGCAAACTCTCTCTGTTCTTCTGTTAATTCTGTTTCCATCAGCAATCCTGACATACCAATAACTGCATTCATAGGAGTGCGGATTTCATGGCTCATCGTTGCAAGAAACTCTGCCTTTGTTTTCAAAGCATTCTCTGCTTCTTTGCGCGCATTAATTATTTCTTCTTCTGTTTTCTTTCTCTCTGAAATATCTGTCAACGTACCGAGGAATCTGTAAGCTTTTCCTTTGTCGTCTCTGAAACATTTTCCTTTTGACTCTACCCAAATCCAGTTTCCGTTTTTATGTTTTATCCTGTGAAGACTTATAAACACATCCGTCTTGCCGTCTATGTGGTCTTGTAAATCTTTATAAAATTGTTCGCGCTCATCGGGATGAATTTCATCGAACCAGAATTTTCTGAAGTCCTGAATTTCACTTTTTTGGTAACCTATTATTTCCAGAAATGCTTTTGAAAGGAAAATATCATCTATGATTAAATCCCAGTCCCATATCCCGTCTTTGATAGCAGTAATTGCAAGATTATATCTCTCCTGTGTTTTTCTGTACTCTTCTTCTTTTTTTCTGATATCAGTAACATCGATACATAACTGATTTATGCACTGAACACCGCCGTCATCATTGTACTCTGCATAAAGAAATGTATCCAGCCATACAATTTGTCCGGATTTATTTTTAATGCGATAGTCAACACGGAGATTTGTTTTATAATCTTCTTCTTTCCATTTTCTATATTCTTCCATTACCTTTTCAGCATCATCGAAAAAAATTATATCACGCAGCTGGTCAGGATTAAGATTATCAAATTCTTCCCTGTTATAACCTGTCTGGCGGACAAATTCTTTATTTACAAATTCGTATTTATTGTTTTGTATATTGAAACGAGTGACTGCGATAGGCTGGTTCTCTGCAAGGTTTCGGTATTTATCTTCGCTCTTCTTAAGCGCTTCGGCAAATACTTTATGCTCATTTATATCTTCAAACGTTATAACGATTCCGTTGGTTACTTTTCCTGCTCTTATTCTGTACCAATTTGAAAATCCTTCATGATTGTAGAAATGTTCAATATCGAGCGGTGTTCCGGCCTCGACCACATTAACGAATTTTTCAAAAATGCCGTCTTGTTTAATTCCAGGAAATTCTTCGCAAAGTCTTTTACCCAGTAGTTCTTCTTTTGTGCGACCGGACATTTTTTCAGTCGCCGAGTTTACAATGATTTTTTCAAAATCAACTATCTCCCCTTTTTTACCATAGACATATTTATAAACACCAATCCCAATTGACAAACTCTCAAGAAGAGCCGGCAGTATGGATTGAGCATCAATATTTTCTGTATTGTTGGAGTTTTTGGACATATATTTTTTGAGATACAGGAAAAGGCGGATTACTCCGCCGTTATATCTAGGGGGAGATATAAAATATTAATTAATAAAATATGTAATTCTTATTTCACAAAACATTCATAATATAATCTGTTCAGCTTTTCTATAGGAGCATTCATCTCTAATCTCTCCTCCAGATTAGAAAAATCAATTTCATCAAGCTTCTGCTCCTGACATTCGCAGGAATAAACAAACTTCTCTTTGCCTGTTTCAGGGTCAACATTTCTTAGCAGACATCGCGCGCAAACTGCCTTCATCATACACTGCATTGGCGAATTAATATTAGCAACTGCCTCATGTCCGTTAAGATATTCTTTTAAAAATGTTTTTCTTGCATCACGGATTCCCTGCATCATTTCAGGACTTCCTGCCGTTATTATTTTATTTATCTGTTTTAAATCCTTATTCTGACCTACGTAATTTTTTATTCCTTCGATTATAGTTCCTTTAAAGAATGAATCCTGTTCTCTTGCAGGATTTATGTCTCCTTCTTCGGAGCACCATATCACTTTATCACTGGAGCTTTCAATAATTTCCCTGTCAAAGACCTCATCATTTTTTCTGTAGCCGGCAAAGTAAAGAACATTATTGTTTTGTTTCTTTAACTCCTGCGCAACTGAGAGCAGCACTGCATTACCTGAGCCGCCGCCTGCAATAAGTACATTTTGTCCTGTTGATATCTTAGGTGTACTTCCTGTCGGTCCCATTAAGAAAACTTTATCGCCTTCTTTTAAATTTTGCATGAGTGAGGTTGAAACTCCGCGCTCAATAACAACAAATTTAAGCAGACCGTTTTCTTTATCTGCGCTTACACCGGCAAGAGCAACTCCTTCAAATGCTTTTGAAATACCGTTCTTCTTTTCTGTCAACACTTCATAGTTCTGTAATTTAAAGAACTGTCCCGCATTAAATTTATCTGCGCCTGATTTACTTTTTATTACAAGCTCAATTGTTCTGTCATTAAGTCTCTTTACAGAATGAACTCTTGCAACAAATTTTTCATCGGTAATATCAAAAAATTCTTTTGAAGTTTTAAACTTTCCTTCTTCATTCTTCAAAATATCAACAACATCCCATGAGCCTTTCTTCGCAGATGCCATTGCCTTCACAACACTGCCGACATACTTCGGATGAATATCTCCGTAGAAGGAAATAAACTTTCCGTTCTTATTGTATGATGTAAAAAATCCGTCTTCCTTAGTGCTTACTGCTTCCAGCGAATACTTCCCGTCATCACCTTTAACCGGCTTGAACGTTTTGAAATACTGCCATTTGGCATCCATCTGGAACGTCTCAGGATTTTCAAATTCATACATTGAGTTTGGCGATGTTCCCGCAGCTACCTGTACGGTCTTTGCAGGCATTTCAATAAACTCTCCGCTGCTCTTATACTTTATTTTGCCGTCTTCTGTTTTTTCTACAGTCTGCTTTTCAAATATTACTTTTTCTGCTCTTCCGTATTTATCTTTTACAATTTCAGTGGGAGATAAGTTTTCAACAAAATAAACTCCCTGCTCCAATGCTTCTTTTATCTCTTCGTGGTTTAGTCTGTATGCCGGTGAATCCTGCATTCTTTTACGATATACGAGTGAAACTCCGCCGAACTTTCTGACTAAATCTATATAATTTGTTTTTCTGTTTTCAATCTTGGCAAGCTCTTCTTCTGCTCTTACTTCTTTTCCGTGAGCAATAAATGTTTTTATTATTTCTTTGTTTTCTTCGTTGCCTTGTTCGTTAAACGTGCCCCAGAAATATTCTTCGCCTTTCTCTGCTGTAATTTTTTCATATCTGTCTAACACTCTTTTCACCTGTACAGGATAATATGCTGCAGTTTCAGTTGTCGTATCAATTGCCGTCAATCCGCCGCCGATAATTACTGCAGGCAGTTGAATCATTGTACTTGTTAAATTATCATCCTTGCTTGCACCTGATAATTGAAGCGACATCAAATAATCGGTTGACTTCCTAACTCCCTTTGCAAGATTGTTTTTCATATCGACAATCGTCGGCTGGCCTGCGCCTGCTGCAATTGCAATGTGGTCAAATCCCATTTCCCATGCATCGTTAATTTTTATTGAGCTTCCGAAACGAACTCCGTCGTATAATCTGAAATTATTTCTTCGCGCAAGATTTACATAAATCATCGATAAGAAATTTTTATTCCAGCGGACGGTAATACCATATTCAGTTACTCCGCCGAAGCCTTGCTGAATTCTCTTGTCAAGCTCCTGCTCAATTTCTTTAGAAAAGTCTTTTACTGCCTTCGGTTCAGTTCTTTCGTTCGTAAAAGGATTTATACCTGTATACTCACCGAACAATGGCTCAATTTTTAATCCGTCAATTCCTGTTACACCAAAGCCTGCATTTAATAAATGATGCGAAAGCGTATAGCCTGCCGGTCCCATACCAACAACCATCACATTTTTGCCGTTGTATTCCTGAGCGTAAGGACGTTTTATATTAATAGGATTCCAGCGTGTAAGAAGTGTGTAAATTTCAAAGCCGTATGGAAGATTTACCACATCTCTTAGCGTATTTGTCTCAACCTGAGGTATATTTACAGGGTCCTGTTTCTGATAAATACACCCTTTCATACAGTCATTACAAATTCTATGCCCTGTTCCCGGGCACATTGGGTTATCAATTGCTACAATTGCCAGCGCAGAAAGCGGTCTTCCGCTTTTTCGTAATAAATGGGCTTCTGAAATCTTTTCGTTTAATGGGCATCCTGTAAGCTCAATTCCCAAAGGATTTGCTTTTAACGCCCCAAATCTGTCTGTCAGTCCTTTTGAGCATGAATCTTTTTCACGGTCATGGCAATACATACAATAATCGACTTGATTCAATATCTGACGTTCACTCATCTGGTGGTCATGAAGTTCAAATCCGTTTCTTTGTATGAAATGTTTTTCTTCGCCTTCCAATTTTTCAGGGAAATTTGGTTCGGGAGTTTCAGTGTGAACAAGATGGTCAAAGTCTAATTTCTCAGGCTCGAAGTACGATACCCATTTAGCAGCATTTGAATCATAGTGTCTCTTTGCAAAAACCCATTGCATAATTTTTTCCATAAGGAATTTAATATTATCATATTCTTTTTCATCTTCTGCAATTCCGCTGGATATTTTTATTTCAGGAATTAATTTTGCTGCGCATGCTTTATAATTATCGGGAATCTGGAAATTCTCCGGAGCGAATTTATCTCCTTCGTAAAACCATCTGTAATTTTTTTCAAGCTCGGCAAGCTCGTTTACAAATCGTGCCGTATATTTTTCTTCATCAACATCGAAATCTAATTTATCTGCAAAGCAAAATTTTATTTTTGTTACAAAAGCATCTAGCTCGGACCAGTTTATATTTTCAAGGTCGGCAGGTTTAAATCTTCTGAATACTTTTCTCTGAACAAATTCTTTTTTAAATAAAAATATATCTTCATTATATTGCGCCTCATCAACATATTTCGCAAGGTGTTCCTGAACATTAAAAAGCTCTCCGAGAAAATCGGAAAGGTAAACGCTGGAGTTCATTATAACTTCAGATGCCTGAATATAAGTATAGCCCTCGCCCAAGGAATCGCGATATTTCTTAAATTCTTCAAATTTTTCAGAATTCGCGCTTTCAAAATACTTATAAAAATCTTCGGATAGATTCTTTAGTTTGCCGCTAACAAATAAATCTGCAAATGTGTACCCGAATTTGGGGTTTAGAATATTTTCGTTCATGCGTAAAAATGATTATTACTAAATATAATTCTAATATTATTAAATAAGAATTTACTTATTTTTTGCACTTATTTTGCAGAGAGCAAATGCTTAGATAAAGTATTTGTATTTCTGCTTCCCAAGCTCCGGGTTGGGAAGCTTATCATTGCAAAGCGGGAGCTTCGTATAGAGTTCGGGGTTATTTTTGCACTTATTTTGCAGAGAAAAAACGCTTAAATAAAGTATTTTTTTATCGAGTTTTTTTCGTTATACTCAATATTCAACTAAAAACACCAATTTTTAAAACATTATGGAAAAGATTAAATATTCCGAAGTAAAGAATTTTATTGACGGAAAGTTCACTTCTAACGGGCAGGCAAGAATGGACGTACTTTCACCAATTGACGGGAAAGTTATCTCAAAAGTTCTCCTTTCAAAGAAAAATGATTTAGACGCAGCAGTAGAATCCGCGAAAAAAGCGTTTCCTGCATGGTCTGCAACTCCCATAAAAGAAAGAGTCCAGATTTTCTACAGATACAGAAATCTGATGGAAAAACACATGGACGAGCTTTCTTACATTACACACTTAGAAAACGGTAAAACAATAGACGAAGCAAGAGCTGAAGTTGAAAAAAGCATAGAACTTACAGAATTCGCATGTTCACTTCCGCAGTTAATCGGTGGAGAAATTCTTGAAGTAAGCAAAGGCGTTGAGTGCAGAATAGACCACGCTCCTTTAGGCGTAGTTGCTTCTATCGCTCCTTTCAATTTTCCGCACATGGTTCCTCACTGGACAATTCCGAATGCGCTTGCCCTCGGAAACTGCATGATTATGAAACCATCTGAGCAAGTACCGATTACATCAAGCTACATTGCTGATATGTTAAAAGAAGCAGGACTACCTGACGGAGTGTTCAATGTAGTTAACGGTGATAAAGATATAGTAGAAGCAATCTGCGACCATCCGGGAATTGCAGCAGTATCATTCGTCGGCTCAACAAAAGTCGCAAAAATTGTATATATCCGTTCAACAGGAACATTAAAAAGATGCGTATCATTAGGCGGAGCAAAGAATCACTTAATAGTTATGCCTGATGCAAATGTTGCAATGACTGCATCAAACGTAGCTGCTTCAATGTCAGGCTGCGCAGGACAAAGATGTATGGCTGCATCTGCAATGGTAGGCGTCGGACCTATTGACCACATAGTAGAAAAATTAGTAGAAGAAGCAAAGAAAATCGTTCCGGGAAAAAATCTTGGGTCAGTTATTTCAAAAGAAGCAAAAGAAAGAATCGAAAGATATATCACCGAAGCAGAAAAGCTCGGCGCAAAAGTATTAGTTGACGGAAGAAATGCAACCGTTGCTGATAAAGAAGGCGGTTTCTATGTCGGACCAACGGTCATCGACTATGTAACTCCCGATATGGCAATTGCAAAGGAAGAAGTTTTCGGACCTGTGATTGCAATATTAAGAACTGATTCACTTGAAGAAGCAATGAAAATTGAAAACAGCTCTAACTACGGAAACGCAGCATCTGTGTTTACACAAAACGGAAGCTTTGCAAGATACGTAATGGAACATGCATCTGCAGGAATGATTGGTGTTAACATCGGAGTACCTGTACCTCGCGAACCATTCTCCTTCGGCGGATGGAACGAATCAAAATTCGGAACAAGCGATATCACAGGAAAAAGCTCAATAGAATTCTGGACACAGTTAAAGAAGACAAGCATTAAATGGAATGCTGAAGCGAAAACGAACTGGATGAGCTAGTATTTTCGTTATTGGTTGTACGTTGTCAGTTGTTCGGTATTATTGTTAATTTTTATGCTACGATTTAACTATTTAAAACTTAACTTTTTAACTTTTTGAAATGTATCAAATCACACAAAACAGAGATGAAGTAATAGATAACAGTCTCAATTTTACTCTGACTTCATGGTCAAAGCAAAAGGGACTAAAGCCAATGCCGATAAAAAGCGGCAAAGGAATTTTTATATTTGATTACGACGGCAAACGATATTTTGATTTCTCCTCACAGCTTATCTGCATTAATATCGGGCACGGGCATCCGAAAGTTGCAGAAGCAGTTGCAAAACAAATGAGCGAAATCAGTTACGTCTATCCCGGAATGGTTACAGCAGCAAGAGGCGATTTAGGGAAAAAATTAGCAGAGATAGCACCGGGAGATATGAACAAAGCGTTCTTTACTCTTGGCGGCGCAGAAGCAATTGAAAATGCAATTAAGCTTGCAAGAGTTTATACGGGCAGACATAAAATAGTTTCTTTTTATCAGTCATATCACGGAGCAACATATGCCTCTGCAACAGCAGGCGGCGACCCGAGAAAGCATGCAATAGATTCGCAGCAGCCGGGAAATTTTGTTCACGTCGAAAATCCTTATTTCTACAGATGTCCGTGGAACAGCAAGACTCCCGAAGAATGTTCTGAAATGGCAGCTGCTCATATGGAAAGAGTAATTCAATACGAAGGACCGCAAACAGTCGCTGCAATAATGATGGAAGGTGAATCCGGTTCATCAGGATGCATAAAATATCCTTCAGGCTACTGGAAAAAAATTGAAGCGATTGCAAAAAAATACGGAATACTTTTAATCTGCGATGAGGTAATGAGCGGATTCGGACGCACAGGAAAATGGTTCGGTGTTGACCATCACGGAGTTGTACCTGATATCATGACAATGGCAAAAGGTCTTACATCGGCTTATCTCCCTATGGGAGGAGTAATGGTAAGAGATGAGATTGCGCATGCATTCGATGAAAAACCGTTACCGTTAGGACTTACATACTCTGCACACGCAGTTACATGCGCCGCAGCAAACGCAGTGATAGACGTTTATAAAGAAGAAAATTTAATTGAGAATGCTGCTAAGATGGGAAAATATATGGATGAGCAGGTCGCAAAATTAAAAGAGAAACATGTTTGTATAGGTGATTTCAGAAATACAGGTTTGCTTGGCTGCTTAGAATTAGTAAGGAACAGAGACACAAAAGAACCTATGGCAAGATGGAATGCGCCGCCCAATGAAATGGAAGTAATGAATAAAGTCATGGCAAAGATTTCTGAACTTGGAATGTACACAATGGGAAGATGGAACATGATTTTCATAGCACCGCCTCTTTGTATAGATAGAGAGCAGATTGATGAAGGTCTTGATATAATTTCAAAAGCATTAACAATTGCTGACGAACATTGTAGTTAATAAATTATATTAATTCAAAAGTAAAAATTTAATCCTTAATCAAACTCAGAATCGATTGGAAACTGATTCACAGGATTTAGTTTTAAAGAACGATATAACATCTTCACCGCTTTATAGTGAAGACTTAGCCCCTGTCTCTCAATCCCACAGAACATGGGGCACATGGAATTACGCGGCGTTATGGATAAGCATGAGCTTATGCATTCCGACGTATATGCTTGCAAGCTCTTTAATAGAAGGCGGAATGAACTGGTGGCAGTCAATCTTAACGATTTTCATTGCCAATACAGTTGTACTTATTCCCATGATATTAAACGGACGCGCAGGCGCGAAGTACGGAATACCTTTCCCTGTTTTTGTACGCGCAAGTTTCGGCGTTAAGGGTGCAAATATTCCGGCAATACTCAGAGCAATTGTTGCCTGTGGATGGTTCGGCATTCAGACATGGATAGGCGGATTTTCTATTTATCAGATGATTCACGTTTGGTATCCGGGCATTGCAAACCTGCCGCATATTTTCCCGGCATGGGTTGGTTTGGAAACAGGACCGGCAATAACGTTTCTATTATTCTGGGCTCTTAATATGTATGTTGTTTACCTCGGTGTAGACAGCATTAAAAAACTTTTAGTATTTAAAGCGTTCTTTTTACCTGCTGCTGCAGTTGCTTTGTTGTTCTGGGCAATCAATGCAGGCAACGGACTTGGACCTATACTTGCGACTCCGTCTAAGTTTGCAACAAGCGGTGAGTTCTGGAATTTCTTCTTCCCGGCTTTAACGGGCATGGTGGGATTCTGGGCAACACTTTCATTGAATATACCTGACTTCACGCGTTACGCAAAAAGCCAGAAGGCGCAGATAGTAGGGCAGGCTATCGGCTTACCGCCATCAATGACATTGTTTGCTTTCATCGGAGTAGTGGTTACATCGGCGACAACTATTATTTACGGAACGACTATTTGGGACCCGGTAATTTTAGCAGGCAAATTTGAAAACAAACTGATTGTAAGTGTTGCAATGATTTGTATTGCTGTTTCTACTTTAGCTACGAATATTGCGGCGAACATTGTAAGTCCCGCAAATGATTTTGCGCAGCTTGCTCCATCTAAAATTGATTTCAGAAAAGGCGGATATATTACGGGTGTTATCGGAATTTTGATTCTCCCATGGAAATTAATTGCAGACCCAACAGGATATATTTTTACATGGCTGATTACCTATTCAAGTTTACTTGGTCCTGTCGGCGGCATTATGATTGTGGATTATTTCTTTATTCGTAAACAACATTTGCATTTGAACGAATTGTATGAAGTGAAGGGAGAATATACGTATAGCAACGGATATCATGTTACAGCGATTATTGCTTTACTGATAGGTATACTTCCGAATATTCCGGGATTTTTATTGGCTGTTAAATTAGTTGGCAACGATACTTTTCCACATTGGATTTCAGAACTATACCACTACGCCTGGTTTGTCGGGTTTATCGTATCGGGAATTGTGTATTATGTGTTTATGAAAAATCGTGTTCCCGGTAAAATCAGCAACTAAAACACTAACAGCACCAAACTTACACTAAAGAAAAAATGTTTTTTTAGTTTAGTGTATTTTCGTGTTTTTGAGATTTTGTGGCAGTTTAAAAAATTTTAATTTAAGACTATGTCTATATTAATAAAAAACGGAAGAGTGATAACAGCTTCCGAAGATTACATTGCAGATATTTTTATCGAAGGAGAAAAAATTTCTCAGATCGGAAAAAACCTTGACGTAAAAGCCGATGAAATAATCGATGCTTCGGGCAAGCTCGTTATTCCCGGCGGAATTGACCCTCATGTTCACCTTGATATGCCTTTCATGGGAACGTTCTCATCCGACAGCTATGAAACAGGTACGCGCGCAGCTTTGCATGGCGGAACGACAACTGTAATTGATTTCATTCTGCAGACGCAGGGAAAATCATTACAGTCAGCCTACGATGAATGGAGCGGCAGAGCAAACGGCACTGCGTACGGCGATTACTCTTTTCACATGGCAGTAACTGATTTCAACGAAGACACAAAAAAAGAAATTGCTCACTTTGTAAATGATTTAGGTATTACATCGTTCAAAACCTTCATGGCTTATAAAGGCGCACTTATGATTGATGACAGGCAGATGATTGGCTTGATGAATGAAGTCCGTGACCAGGGCGGAATGGTAACAGTCCACGCAACTAACGGAGACATGATTGACTTCTTAATTGCAAAACACAGAGCAGAAGGAAAGCTTGAGCCCTTGTATCACTATCTTTCACAGCCGGAAGTAACTGAAGCAGAGGCATCAGGAAGATTTGCCGATATGGCGAGATACACAGGGGTTCCCGGATATATTGTACACATGACTTGCGAAGGCGCGCTGAATGCAATAAGAAGAGAGATGACAAAAAATTACAGAGTATATGCAGAGACATGCATTCAATATTTGTTATTGGATGCTTCGTTGTATGAGCAAAATTTTGAGGGAGCGAAGTGGGTAATGAGTCCGCCTTTAAGAGAGAAAAAAGATCAGGCTGCGTTATGGGGCGGGATAAATCAGGGAAGCATTCAGGTTGTTGCAACTGACCACTGTCCTTTTACATGGGAGAAAAAACTCATGGGCAAAGATGACTTCTCGAAAATTCCTAACGGACACCCTGCAATTGAAAACAGAATGGAATTACTTTTCAGCGAAGGTGTTAACAAAGGAAAAATTTCTTTAAATAAATTTGTAGAGGTAAGCTCGACAAACGCTGCAAAAATATTCGGAATGTTTCCGCAGAAAGGAACAATCGGTATTGGCGCAGATGCTGATATAATTATTTTAGATGCAAACGAAGAACATACTCTTTCAGCAAAAACTCATCATATGAACGTTGATTACAGCGGGTACGAAGGATGGAAACTGAAAGGAAAAGTAAAGCAGACAATATTAAGAGGAACTCTTGCAATCGATAACGGAGATGTGAAGATTAAGAAGGGATACGGGAAGTTCATTAAGAGAAAGAAAGTAAGTAATCTTATTTAATTTATTTTTTTGCCGCAAAATCTCTAAAGATTCGAGTAGGTCTTATAAAGATACGTAAAATAATTTTCGTGTTATTTTGTGTCTTTAGTGTTTTAGTTGTAAAAGAATCAAAATAAAAATTTAACCTTATAATATATTATGCCAAGAATAATTAAATCCGGTCTCATTCAGATGTCATTGCCTATGACCGAAGGCGAAGGAAGCATTCATCAGATAGTTGATGCAATGGTAGCGAAACACGTTCCATATATTGAAGAAGCCGGAAGACAAGGCGTTCAAATCTTATGCTTACAGGAAATTTTCAACACACCATACTTTTGCCCCGGGCAGGATAAAGCATGGTATGAATCAGCCGAGCATATGCCGGGACCAACGGTCGAGCTTATGCAGCAGTATGCAAAAAAATATTCAATGGTAATCATCGTTCCTATATATGAAAAAGAGCAGGCAGGATTTTTATATAACTCTGCTGCTGTTATCGACGCTGACGGAACTTACCTCGGCAAATACAGAAAAAATCATATTCCTCATACATCAGGTTTCTGGGAAAAGTTTTTCTTCAAACCGGGCAACTTAGGATACCCTGTTTTCCAGACCAAGTATTGCAAAGTTGGTGTGTACATTTGTTACGACAGACATTTTCCTGAAGGCGCAAGAATATTAGGACTTAACGGAGCAGAAATTGTTTACAATCCTTCTGCAACTGTTGCAGGTTTATCTCAATACCTATGGAAGCTCGAGCAGCCTGCACACGCAGCAGCAAACGGATATTTCATGGGATGCATTAACAGAGTCGGGGTTGAAAAACCATGGAACCTCGGTAAATTCTACGGCTCATCTTATTTCGTTGATCCGCGCGGACAAATTTTTGCCCAGGCATCAGAAGATAACGATGAATTATTAGTAGCGGAGTTTGATTTAGATATGATTGAAGAAGTACGTTCAACATGGCAATTCTTCAGAGACAGAAGACCTGAGACTTACGGGAAGATGACTGAATTATAATTGATAGTATTGAGTATTGTGTAGTGGGTATTGAGAAATTCTAAAACATTTTTTTCATGCATGAATACAAGAAGTTAAAAGTATGGAATGATGCGATAGAATTGGTAACAGATGTATATCTTATTACAAAGACTTTTCCGGATAGTGAAAAATATGGATTGGTAAGCCAAATCAATAGATGTGCAGTATCAATACCTTCTAACATTGCAGAGGGAGCAGGCAGAAATTCTAACGGTGAATTCAGGCAATTCCTCGGTATTGCAAATGGCTCTTGTTATGAATTAGAAACTCAACTTTTACTCGCAAAAAATTTAGGTTATATTAATATAGAAGCTCTTGATAAAATATTAGAAAGAACTGATTTCATAGAGAAAATGATATACAATTTAATAAAAAGTTTAAAGATAAATTAAAAAATTTCGTGTTTAAGTATTATCTCAATACTCAAGACACATTACTCAAGACTACCATATGAGTGAATACAACATCCCTACCACCGAGCAAGAGTTCGAAGCAAACTTTGCACAGATAAAACCTTTAATGAATAAGACGGAAGCTTACTATGAAAGCTCGCGATGTCTGTTTTGTTACGATGCACCCTGCGTTCAGGCTTGCCCTACGCACATTGATATTCCTTTGTTCATAAGACAAATCAACACTGATAATATTGTAGGAGCTGCGCGAACAATTTACGATTCAAATTATTTCGGTAATGCATGCGGCAAAGTTTGTCCTACTGAAGTTTTATGCGAAGGTGCCTGCGTATATAATCATCAGGATGTGAAGCCGATTGAAATCGGACGTTTGCAAAACTACGCAACATCTCAGGCTATTGCAGACGATATAAAATTTTATACTCCTGCAAAAGCTAACGGAAAGAAAGCTGCAATTATTGGCTCAGGTCCTGCAGGAATTGCCTGTGCTTGCGAGCTTAGAAAAGCCGGTGTGCACGTTGACATCTATGAAGCAAAATCAAATCCTACAGGATTAACTGTTAATGGTATCGCACCATATAAAATCACCAATCAGGAAGTATTACAAGAGCTTGCATATCTTCAGACACAATTCGGCTTTAATATTATTTATAATTCTCCAATCATGTCAAAAGATGATGTAGATAAGCTTGAAAAAAATTACGACGCGATTTTTATAGGTGTTGGTAACGGCGCAACATCTTCACTCGGAATTCCCGGCGAAGATAAAGCAAATGTTCATGGCGCTGTTGAAATAATTGAACATCTGAGAAGAGATAGTTATAAAGTTGCTTTCGGAAAAAAAGTAATTGTTCTCGGAGGCGGCAATACTGCCATGGATGCTGCATCAGAATCTGCGCGAATGGGCTGCCCAGATGTAACACTGGCTTACAGACGTTCGAAAGAAGAGATGGGCGCTTATCATTTTGAATATGCACTTGCTAAAGATGTCGGAGTAAAAGGATTATTTAACGCAGCTCCTCTGGAAATTATCGGAAATGAAAAAGTTACTGCGGTTAAATTTATCAGAACAAAAACAGAAAATGGAAAAGTTGTAAATATTCCGGGAAGTGAATTTGTTCTTGAGTGCGATATGGTAATAATGGCGACAGGACAAAAAGGACACGATTATCTTTTTGATAATATTGCAAACCTTGATGTTAACGGTACAAAAGTAAAAGCAAATAATTACCAGACCTCTAATCCAAAATATTTTGTTGGGGGTGACTGCCTTAACGGGGGAGCTGAAGTTGTTAATGCTGCATATGACGGAAAGCATGCAGGCAAAGCGATTTTGTCGTTTCTCGATATTCGTTAATCGTTATTCGGAATAATAATGGGCAAAACTTATTATGAATTAGATGTTTGGATAAAGGCGAGAGAATTAGTCAGTTTCGTATATGGGTTAACAAAAAATTTTCCAAAAGAAGAACAATTTGTATTAGTAAATCAGATTAGACGATGTTCAATTTCTGTACCGTCTAATATTGCTGAAGGGTGCGGGCGGCAAACACCAAAAGATTCAATCAATTTTTTTTACATTGCCCGAGGCTCACTTTATGAACTTGAAACGCAGCTCTATTTATCTTTTGATCAAAAATATATATCGCAAGAAATATTGGACGAATGTTTTACGAGAATTACTTCTTGCAAACAATTAATAAACGGTTTTATAAATTACTACAAAACTCAAATAAAATAATTTTTCGTATGTTTGAATTCGAACAACGAGCAACTAATAACGAATAACGACAATGCCGGATTTAAGTGTAAACTTTGCGGGAATAAAATCTCCCAACCCTTTTTGGTTAGCATCGGCGCCGCCGACAAACTCAGGCTACCAGATAATGAAAGCCTTCGATAAAGGCTGGGGCGGAGCAGTATGGAAAACTTTAGGCGTTCCTGTTGTGAACGTATCGAGCAGATACGGCTCGGTGAACTACCGCGATACTAGAATGATGGGCTTTAACAACATTGAGCTTATCACCGACAGACCTTTAGCAGATAACCTTCGTGAAATAGAAGAAGTAAAAAAGTATTTTCCGAACAATGCAGTGATAGCATCGCTCATGGTAGAAACACGCGAGCAGTGGCATCAGATTGTTAAGGATGTTGAAAATGCCGGCGCTGACGGAATTGAGTTAAACTTCGGCTGCCCGCACGGAATGTGCGAACGCGGTATGGGTTCGGCTGTCGGACAAGACCCGAAAATTTTAGAATTAATCGTCAGTTGGGTAATGGAAGTCGCAAAGATACCTGTGATAGTAAAACTCACTCCGAATATTTCGCACATTGAAGACCCGGCTCTTGCAGCAAAAGCAGGCGGCGGAAATGCTGTATCGCTTATTAACACTATTCAAAGTATTGTCGGATTAGATATCGATACTTTTAACGCTTATCCTAACGTTGACGGCAACAGCACAAACGGTGGATATTGCGGACCGGCAGTAAAACCGATTGCGCTTAACATGGTGAAGAACGTTGCAAAGATTCCGAACTTCAATCTTCCTATATCAGGAATCGGCGGAGTAGAAAACTGGAGAGATGCAGTTGAGTTTGTATTGCTCGGCGCAGGAACAGTACAGGTTTGTACTGCAGTAATGCATTACGGTTTTGGAATTATCAGAGAAATTGTTTCAGGATTTGAACAGTACATGGTCGATAAAGGATTTAACACCGTTGATGAAATGATTGGCAGAGCTTTACCGAATGTAAAGACATGGGAAAACTTAAATCTTAAATACAAGATTGTTGCTGATATTGATGAAGCAAAATGTATCGGATGCCAGCTTTGTTATATTGCATGTGAAGACGGCGCGCATCAGGCAATAGGACTTGCAGATGACCTTGCAAACAGAAAACCGCATATCATTGAAGAGAATTGTGTTGGTTGTAATTTGTGTTCACTTGTTTGCCCTGTAGAGAATTGCATTACAATGGTTCGCAAAGATAGCGGTAAAGAACATTTGACATGGAAGGAAAGAACAGTTAACGATGATATTCCGGTTACATTTAATGATCAGCGCGGTGGCGGGGTAGGACATTATATTCCCGAGCCTAAGGAAGCAATAGCGTATAGACTGAAGTAAACCCAAAATAAAAAATGACACACAAAGAAAATCTCCTCAATGTAATTGAGAAAGAGATTAGTGTAATAAAAACCCTCAGCACAAAAGTTACAAAAGAAATTCTTGATTATGCACCTATGGAAGGTATGCGCACGACGGAAGAAGTTATGCGTTACCTAACATGGTGCGGTTCATCCACCATTACTTTTTTCCTCTTAGATGACCCTTCCAAAGCAAATGAAAATTATACGGGATTTATGGAAAAGGCAAAGTCTGTTACTCTTGAAAATTTTAAAGAAAGGATGGATGAAGAACTAACAATAATAAAAAATTGTTTTGAAAGTATATCTGATGAAGATTTAATTACTAAGGAAGTTGAGCTGCCCTGGAAAGAGCCCATGATGCTCGGGCAGGCAATAATGGAAACGACTGTGAAATGGCTTACAGGTTACAAAATGCAGTTGTATCTTTACATGAAACAAAACGGAGTTAAATTAGATACCGGCGATTGCTGGATATACACGGAAGAATAATAAAAATTATGTTAGACCAATTATCAAAACTGGAAGACAGCGTAAGCTCATCTTCAATGGATAAAGAAAAAAAAGCCGAGATCTTGGCCGAGATAGATGCTTTAAGACTTGAGTTCATTTCATCAAATGAAATTTCTCATCCATTTAAAAAGGCTTTCAATAAATTAAGAAAGTCAATTCTTGAATTTGAAAAGGACCATCCTTTTCTTACAAAGAATGTTAACGAAATTTCGACAATGCTTTCAAATATGGGAATTTAATTCACTATTTCTTTTTGTTAGTTTTGCCCCACTCTTCAAATAATTTTCCGGATTCTTCTCTGAGAATAACTTCTGATTTTATTTCTCTTTTCTCAAGAGGCTGGCATACCAAGTCGTACGGCCTCATATCTACTATACCCCATTCTGTCATATCTTCCTTCGTAGCTCCGAAATAAATATGTTTTATATTGGCAAAGAAGCACGCTGCAAAACACATCGGGCAGGGTTCGCCGTTTGTATATAGTTCGCAGCCTTCAAGCCAGTTAGTCCCCAGATTTTTACACGCATCACGGATAGCCATAATTTCTCCGTGGGCAGTTGCATCATTTGTGGAGTGTGAACAGTTATAACCTTTTCCGACAACAACTCCGTTTTTAACAACTACTGCACCGAACGGATAATTACCTTCGTTGACAGCGGTCTTTGCAAGCTCAATTGCCATCTTCATATAATTCTCGTTTTCTTCAATCGAATTTTCTTTGGTCTGAGCGTTAACCTGAAATGAACATAAAAATATAAACAAAAAAATTATAGCAGATGTTTTCATAGGAGATTTTTGTTTAATTTGTTTAATTAAAGAAGTTTTTTATCTCGGTAGATAATTTTTTCACATCCATTTTTTCAATCGGATGTTCGGTCTCAGAGAATATAAAAAGTTTTCCGTTTTTTAATTTACCCGCTGCGTTAGCAGTCTCCTCTAAAGTTACCATTGTATCTTTATCACCAACACTTATCAAAACGTCGTTCTCAATTTTTTCTAAAACTTCATCCGTAAGCACAGGCTTTTTTCCCAAGTCAAGCATCATCTCAGCTGTTTTATTCAAAACAACTTTCCAGTTATTAGATGATTCCTGAGGTGATTCGTGTGGACTATGTCTTTTCTCCAATGCTTTTGCAAATGCCGGTATCTTCTCCTCCATCTTTGCAGGGTTCAGCATCTTCGATTCCTTCACAGAGCTTTCTTCATTCCAGTCAAACTTAGTGGCAATTGTGAAAATTTTGTTTACTTTGTTTTTATACTGACTCGCAATATACAAAGCAACGTATCCGCCCATGCTGTAACCAAATACATCAATATTTTCTAAATTATTTTTCTCAAGATATTTTACAACGTCATCAGCAAACAGCTCGATTGAAAACTTATCCGGCATTGCTTCTCCGCCGTGACCTGAAAAGTTCATCGTGTGAATTTCAAATTTATCTTTTAACTCTTCCTTAAGCTTATCAAACTGGCTTGCTGCGCCTATGGCTCCATGTAATAAAAGTAGTTTTTTCATATTACTGTGCAGTCTCTAACTTAAATTCAGAATTGAAATAAAATTTTATATCGGGATTTCTTTCTATTGTCAGCTTCAACACCCACTCAGAATCCGCAAAGTAAACCAAATGTCCGTCCTTATCCTTCGCAATATTATTTTTATATTTTATAAACTCCGCCAGTTTGCTTTCATCTTCTGCCGTCATCCATAATGCTTTGTAATAATTCAGATGCTCGAATCTACAGGATGCTCCATACTCATTCAGTAATCTGTACTGAATAACATCGAACTGCAGTTCACCGACTGTACCCACAATTTTTCTTCTTCCGTCATCCTGTGTGAAGAGCTGCGCAACGCCTTCCTCCGTCAATTGTTGTATTCCCTTATCCAATTGCTTCGATTTCATCGGGTCAGTGTTTCTTAACTCTTTAAAAATCTCAGGAGAGAAACTCGGAATACCTTTGAACATAAAATTTTCGCCTTCAGTCAGTGTATCACCAATCTTAAAATTTCCCGTATCATACAATCCGACTACATCTCCGGGATATGCTTCATCCACTATACTCTTAGCCGATGCCATGAAGGAATAAGGAGTAGAGAATCTCAAATCCTTATCCAGCCTAACATGATGAAAAAATTTATTTCTCTCAAATTTTCCTGAAGTGATTCTTAAGAAGGCCAGTCTGTCCCTGTGTCGCGGGTCAATGTTTGCATGTATTTTAAATACAAATCCGCTGAACTTTTGCTCATCTGATTTCACCTCACGTGTATCTGTCTCACGTCCTTTCGGTTCGGGAGAAATAGAAATAAATCCATCGAGCAGTTCCTGCACACCGAAATTATTTACTGCGCTGCCGAAAAACACGGGGGCTAAGTGCCCCTCAAGATACTGCTGCTTATCAAATTCATGATAAACACCTTCAATCATTTCAACGTCGTGTCTTAACCTTTCTGCGTCACTTCCTAAATATGTATCAAGCTTCGGGTCGTCAAGTCCTTTCATTTCTATTATATCTGTCTCTTTCTCTGTTTTATTTGGTTTAAATAAATTCAGATGGTTCTGATACAAATCATATACTCCTTTGAAAAGCGAACCTTTCCCAATAGGAAAACTCAGCGGGCGTACATGTATACTGAGTTTATTTTCAACTTCATCAAGCAATTCAAACGGCTCTCTTCCTTCGCGGTCAAGCTTGTTTATAAAAACAATCACAGGAGTATTTCTCATTCGGCAGACCTCCATCAGCTTCTCTGTCTGCTCTTCAACACCTTTCACGCTGTCAATTACAATTATTACGCTGTCAACAGCTGTCAATGTTCTGTAAGTGTCCTCGGCAAAATCTTTATGGCCGGGAGTATCAAGCAAATTTATTATAAGTCCTTTGTATTCGAATGTCATCACAGATGTTGCAACGGATATACCTCTCTGCTTTTCTATTTCCATAAAATCAGATGTAGCAGTCTTTTTTATCTTGTTTGATTTCACCGCTCCCGCAGTCTGTATCGCGCCGCCAAATAAAAGCAATTTTTCTGTAAGCGTAGTTTTACCTGCATCAGGGTGAGATATGATTGCAAACGTTCTGCGTTTTTTGATTTCTTCTTTTAGTTCCTGCTCTAAACTCATTTTATTTTATAACTTTTTATACATCTTTTTAATAAACAAAAACCCTGTCAGGCATACCCGACAGGGATACAGTAATTTACTTAATTTTATTTTCAGTTTTAATCCAAAAATTCCATTCGTATATCCTTGAAATATTCCCGCGATTTATCAAATTTAACTCACCTTATCAGCAAATTATATGAAAACCCTCTTTACTATTTTATTTACACTTTCCACAATAATAGGTAATTGCCAGCCATTATACATCCAAACTTTTGGTGAGAAAAACGCAAAACCAATTATTTTCCTTCACGGAGGACCCGGATACAACTGCGCTAACTTTGAAGCCACGACTGCTCAAAAACTTTCGGAGAAAGGATTTTTTGTAATAGCTTATGATAGAAGAGGCGAAGGACGCTCGGCTGATGCCAATGCAAAGTTTACTTTTGAAGAAACGTTTAACGATATAAACTCGATTTATGAATCATACGGATTAACGTCTGCCTCTTTTATTTCTCACAGCTTCGGCGGAATAGTAGGAACATTGTATGTACAGAAATATCCTGAAAAAGTTAACACTCTGTTTTTAGTTTCTGCTCCTGTTTCGCTTCAGGAAAGCTTCAGACATATTCTTAGAACCTGTGAAGATATCTACTCTACTAAAAACGATTCATCAAATGTTAAGTTTATACATTCAATTGAAAAAATGGATACGGCGTCAATTCAATATAGCAGCTCGTGTTTTATGCAGGCTATGAAAAATAATTTTTATTCGCCCAAAAGCAGAACAGAAGAATCAAAAAAAATTTTAAATAATCTTAAATCAGATTCGCTATATAAATACGCCGGAGCGATGACAATGCCTGCTCCTTTGGGGTTTTGGAAAAATGAAAACTACACAACAATTGATTTAACTAATTCAATAAAAGATTTAACTTCAAAAAAAGTTAAAGTGATTGGCTTATATGGAAAGGATGACGGCTTGTATTCCCCTGAACAGGTATCAAATCTCGGAAATATAATTGGGAAAGAAAATCTTTTTTACTATGATAACTGTTCACACAATGTTTTTATCGACAGGCAGGCTGAGTTTCTTGATGCTGTGAGTAAGGGAGTTAATTAGTGATTAACCACAGTGGACACAGAACAAATTAAACTAATTAAAAAGATAAATTAGTTTACAATTTTTTTCTCTGTATTCTTTGTGATAGCCTCTGTGCTCTCTGTGGTTAAAATTATTTAGTCTGAGAGTTAACTTTCTGCAAGTACTTCATTATCAAAATTTCATAATCATCAGTATATCCTTCCTTCTGCAATTTCAGAATATCTTCCTTCAATGCATTGTAAGAATTCGGTCCCGATAAAACAATTTCCGGAGGTGACTGTCTCACCACATTACTTCCCGGCTTTGATTCCCTCTTTGGCTCAAAATCTTTTTCACGCTGCGAGAGCTGTGCATCCAGCATTCTTGATAAAATCCTGTTCTGCTTCTCTATAGTTTTATCCGTAACTTTATTTTCCTGCATGTCTTTAATCACTTCCTGCATTTCCTTCTGCACCTGGTTCAGGTCGCCGAGAATTTTTTCTCCGCTTCTCTCCTGTTCCTTCTTTAGCTCCTCATTCAATTCTTCCAATGATTTACTCAGCTGCTGCTGCTCCATTTGCAGTCTTTGCATATCGCCTTTTTGCTGTTCGCTCAGTCCGTTCTCGCCACTCTCCCCTTCTTTACCTTCCTTGCCTTCTTTACCCTTTCCGTCTTTACCCATCTTGCCCATTTGGCCGTTCACTCCCTGCTGCTGTTGAATCATCTGCGCAAGCTGCTGCATCAGTTCTCCCATACGTCCCGGACTTCCTTTGCCTTTTCCCTTACCGTCTTTACCATCTTTGCCTGACTGTCCCATTTTTTTCATCATATCACCCATCATCTCTCCGGCTTTATCAAGGGATGTCTTAGCATCGCCCTGGTCACCGGTTGCGCCATCTTTATTTTGCTTGCCGAGCTCCTGCCCAGCCTTATCCATTTTGTTAAAAGCGTTGCCAAGCTCTTTACCCATCTCCGGTTTTATAGGAACACCACTCTTTGATAAATTCATTACATCATCAATCGTCTTCGCTAAATCTTTCTGAAGATTTCCCTGCTCCTGTTTATTCTTATCAAACTCCTGCTTCTGATTTTTTTCAAGGTCTTCAGTTTTATCTTTTAGTTCCTGCTGTCTTTTGCTCAGCTCTTCAAGATCTTTTTTTATGTTACCCATCTTTTCCATCATTTTTTTCTGCTGGTTTTCCATATCCATCATGCTTTCAAGAGCATCCTGCATATCTTCATTCATTTCATTTAAATCCTGAGATATTTCTTCCTGCTCGTCTTCTGAAGAGTTTTTATCACCCTTCTTCATATCATCGGATGATTTGTTCATTTTATTTTCAATCTGCTTCTGCTCCATCTTCTTACGGATTTTCTCCAGATCTTCAGCACTCATTTCCTTTTGCTTCTTCAGCTCTTCAATCAACTTTTTCAGTTCTTCCTGAAATTCTTTCGTCTGTTCTTTTATATCTTTTTGCTTCTGCGATAACTCATTTAATTTATCCCGGTCGTTCTTTTCTGAGTTCTTAGTTTCATTTTTTAACTCATCCTGCTTTTTTGTAATTTCATCCAGCTTCTGTGTGAGCTCACCGAACTTCTGCATGTTCTCTATTTTTTTCATCAGTTCCATAACTTTCTCAAGATATTTTTTGAAAGCCTCTTCATCAAATTTAAAATTCTTCAGAGCATCTTTCATTTCGTCTGAATTATTCTTCTTCATCGCTTCCTGCAGCTTCTTCAGCATTTCCTGCAGCTCGGGAGTGTTTATCTTGTTATACATCTTCTGAAGTTCCATGTACTGCTCAAGAGTTTTCTCGGAGAGTTCATTTCTCTGCTTCATTTCGTTTACTGACTGCTCAAGCTTCTGCTGGGTAGAGTTTAAATTTTTCTGCAAATCGTTCAGCTTGTTTTCAAGCTCCTGCTTTTGCTTCGGGTCGTTCAGCCCAAGGTCTTCATTTCTCTGTGCATCTTTTTTTAACTCCTGCAATTCTTTCTGAACGTCATTTAAATTCTGCAGAGAATTATTTACATCGGTCTTTAACTCTTTATTTAATGCTTCAGTATTTTTTAAAGCATCGGATAAAGATTTATAAGTAATGGTTCTGGTATCTGATTTTACCGAGTGTCCCGTGTTATCGGTAACTTCAAGAAAATATTCGATTGTCTGTCCTGATGAAATACCGGGTAAATTCCAGATGTATGGAATTTCCAGTGAGCGGGCAGTTAAGTTTTGAATCGGAATATTTATAAAGCTGAAATTTGCAGAGCTTGATGTAATGTTTCCGCCGTTGAATTTTTTGTATGCAAGCTTCAGAGAAGAAAATCCGTAGTCATCGGAAATTCTTGAACGAAGAAGAATATCACGCTGCCCTGTTAAAATAAAGTTTGATTCATTCGGCTCTATTATTGTAATAGAAGGCGGCTCATCAGGAATAACTTTTATATTATATGTAACGGCGTTTTTATTAACTGCGCCGCTCTTATCCTTTAAATAGAACTTATAAGCGCCGTCTGTATTGGCTTTGATTGTGCCTGAAGCGCCCGCATCAGTCACATTAAAATTTATCAGTTTTCCTTCGAGAATAATTCCTGCTTCGGATAAAGGCTTATTCGATTTTAAATCAAAGAAAATACCACTGCCCTGCATGCAAAAAATCTCGCCTTCATTATCAGCTAAAATTTTAGGTGGAAGCGAAGTAAATCCCGGTGGAGTAATCGTAATTTTAAAATTTTTAACTAACGGATTGTCGTTTGTTTTAATTCTAAACTCATCTGACTGCACACCTTCGTATTCAACATAATATATAATATCGTTATTAACGTTTTCAAGCACTGAATTGAAAGATTTATCAGCAGATACTTTTATATCTTTTTTATCCGATAAAATTTCAGAGCCGTCTTTTGTCACTTCTTTTTTTACCAGAGTTATTTCAGTAATCTCTACGGGCTTAGTAGAGCTTATAAGGGCTTTAACATTTACGTTTTCACCTTTTGAAACTTCAACATTTCCCGGAGTAACAATAAATGCTATTCCTAAATCGTTAAGTAAAAAATTATAATTGTAATTAACGAGCCTGTTCATCGAACCAAACATTGTCGATGGGAAAATTGCCAATGAAAGAGCCCATATAAAAATCGCCGAAAGAAAAATTATGAACGGCTTCTTTAAACTTTTGAAGGAAACATAATTGGCGAAATCAATTCTTTCAGAAGCAGAATAAACTTCTTCTATATTGGCGGAAATTAATTCATTGGAGAAATTTGTGCCCTGACTGTTTTCAACCAGGAATAATGAATTCGATAATCTGTCTTTAACTTCAGGAAATTTCTCGCCGACTTTTTTTGAATAAGGAATAACATCAAGCGGTTTTATTACTCCAAGCTTGTGAAAAATATAATTAACTGCAACGTAGATGAATGTAGTCACCGATGTAGAAATAAGTCCCCAATAAAAAATTTTGCGCGCGGTAATTCCGAAATGAAAAATAGATTCTGAAATGACAATAAAAAATGCGAGCGATAAAAAGAAAATAGCAGAGTAGAGCATTCCTTTTGTGAAATTGAAAAGGAGCTCTTTACTGTAAACTTTCTGGATTCGCTGTTCGAGGGAATTAACGATGCGTAAAACGGCTGCTGACATAAATATTATAACTAATTATAATTATAAATGTTTCAATTTCGAGGTGCAATTGAAAATTTTGTGTTAAAAAACACCCGTATTTTTTACATTTAGTTGAAAAACTGACTTTTCACTTTTTTAGATTAAATCTTAGATATAAATTGAGTATTTTTGAACCAATCTCAAAATCAAAATCTTAATAATATATGTCTGCTGAAACAATGGCCCCGCCAAAAGGAGCGAAACTCTGGCTCATGGCTTCCCGGGCTTATTC
Organism: uncultured Ignavibacteria bacterium; assembly: GCA_937974175.1. Taxonomy (GTDB): domain Bacteria; phylum Bacteroidota; class Ignavibacteria; order Tepidaquicellales; family Tepidaquicellaceae; genus JAFDZO01. The sequence continues at coordinate 6,149 of CALJIG010000120.1, read as the reverse complement.
ATTCCCGGCATCAATCATTCCGGTATTATTCGGTTCAACACTTGCATTAATTTTCGATCCTGCAATAAAGTTTAACTGGGTTGTATTTGCTTTAACTCTTATCGGTTCAGTTCTTGCGCAGGTTGGCGCAAATCTTATTAATGACATTTACGATTATAAAATCGGAATTGATAAAGAAGATAAAAAACTCGGCATACCACATGGCGGTTCGATGGTTTTATCTATGAACTTCATGACTCTTGAACAGATGAAAATGGGAGCAACAGTTGCGCTTGCAGCAGGAGCATTAATAGGATTTTATTTGTACTTACTAGCCGGTCCATGGATAATTTATTTAACCATATTCGGAGTATTATCTTCAATTATTTATACTGCTACACCTGCAGCATTTAAGTATAAAGCTCTTGGCGATATTCAGGTATTTGTTTCTTTCGGATGCGTGATTACTCTTGGCGCATACATTGTTCAGACACATGAGTTCTCATGGCTGCCTGTACTGCTTTCATTACCGTTAGGATTTTTAATAGATGCAATTCTTCACACTAATAATATCAGAGATATAAGCTTCGACGGAAAGTTTAAAGTAAAAACTTTACCCCTTTTAATAGGAGAAAGCGCTTCCGTTAAATTTTATTATTTTCTAATATTCGGCGCTTATGCATTGGTTGCAATTTTTGCAGCAATGCAATTAATTCCATATACAGCATTACTTTGCTTAGTGACTTTGCCAATAGGAATCAAATTATGTAAGATGGCAAATCATTTCCCGAAAGAATCTCAGGCAAGATATGAATACGGTGTGAAACACATTATGATGACTGCACAGTTAAATATGCAGTTTGGATTAACGATGATAATAGGAATTTTAGTTTATTACTTCTTCTTAATGAACAAGTAATACAAAAAAATATTTTTTGATGTAAAAAGAAAAGCCGGTGAATGCCGGCTTTTTAGTTTAGCTTTAAGTCTTTGGGGTTTCGTCTGTTATCCCAAACCGATATAATTTCTACAGTGCTTTTCTCAACTTTATAAAACAGTAAATAATCTTTTATTACAACTTTTCTAATATCTTTTCTAGATGTAGCTTTCCCTATATCATTGAATTTCAAAACACTCTGCATCTTCCGGCGAATTTCAGCATACAATTTCTTCGAATACTTTCTGTTACCGATTCTTTTATCCCAATAAGATAGGATATCAAAAAGTTCTTTTCTAGATCTTGCTGACCAAACTAATCGTTTAGCCATTTGGTAACTTCTTTGTTAAGTTCTTCATCTGTTACAAATCTTCCTTCTTCAATATCCTTCAAACCCTCATTTATAGCTGCTTCCTCTTCTTCCGATAAAATATAAATTTCATCTTTATCTTTTACAAGCTGGTTTAATCCTTTCAGGTACTCGATGTCTTCTATATTATTTATCGAGTTTATTAATTCTGCTTTTAAACTTTGAATATCCATAGTATAGTTTTATTAAAATTACCAATAATATTTAAAACTTTTCAATCCATTATCTCGCGATAAATTTTCCATTTATCTCCTGTTTCCTTTCCCTTAAAAAGCCGCAGTGTTTTCTGACCGCTCTCTTCAAATTTATCCGATACATAACTCTGCTTAAAAGTGACCTTTAAATCATTAGGTGAAGTTGAGTCTCTATGAATTTTAAAATCGGAAAAATTTAATTTTATATATTTATACTTATCAAAGGTACTCTTGATGTCTGAAATTCTCTCTGTATAATTTTTCGTCTTTCCGTCCTTGCCATAATACTCGTAGTCATTAACCAATAAAAACGTTTTATATTTATTTATGTCTTTTTCTTCCCATGCATCCTTCCAGTCATCGACCATAGTCTTTATCTGATAATCATCAGAGCTGTAATAATCTGTAATCTTTGAGTAAGCAAAGTATATAGTGGTAATTAAAAATAAAAAAATAAAAATTAAACCGCCGGACCGTAACAGGAATGTATTTCTGGAAATCTTCTTTTTCTCTTCATATTTTCTTTTAAATTCGTCATCAAAGTTTTCTTCATTTGAGTTTTCTTCGTCAAACTTCCCCTCTATGATATTATACCCGCAGTACTTGCAGTAGTTAGAATTCTCTTCTACATCTTTTTCACAGTTAGGGCATTCAATAAGATTTCTCTGAGCAACTAAATTACGCGCAGCAGGAATTGTCATCGCTCCGACATCAATACCCTCTCTGCGTCTCTCATCTTTTACAGTGGTCGGATTGTTTCCGCATCCGTAACTTGTGCAGCCGCCGTTCTCTTCATAACATTCCCTGTGATGCGGCGTACCGCATAGCGAGCATACGATTACATCAAGATCATCTTTTATCTTCGATTGGCAATACGGACATGTTTTATTTTTAAACGAATGCATTATGAATTAAACACTTCTATACTATTAAACTGCAAATGAACTTCTTTCATTCCCTTTCTAAGAGTAATAATATCATTAGCAGGGATTTTTAAATCTGACAATTTTTTATTTTCAAGTTTAACTACCAGTTCCGAATCAGAATTTAGCCTGTGAAAACTTTTCATCTTCAATATATTATCTCCTTCTTTAATATCTTTTACAGAGAGCAGATTCATGTTCGCAAAAAATTCTTTCTCAGATTTTTTTACCTCATCAACTAAAGCATATACAACTTCATTATTAAACTCTATTTCAAACTCATCACTCTCAAAATAATTTTTTCCAAACTCAACTATATCGCTTAGCATCACTTCATTAAAATTTTTTTCAGCTTTAACAATTTTTTCAAATGTATAATGCGACGGGCAATCCGGATTTGAATTATACTCCACTATATACGAATCATTTGCCGCACCGTTAAAAACAAACCCTTTCCCAACCAGCAAATCTTTCTGCCCGTGCAGATACTTCACAGCTTCCTGGACTTGTATTCCCGCAATGATAGATGAAATCGTCGGAGTCGTCGGTATCTTCCCCTGATCAATTTCATCTACTCCCAGCATAAGACATGATTTTCTCTTGTTCAGCAATTTATAATCCAGCTCCGTCATTGTGCACTCATAACAAATTTCAGTCGAAGGAACAAACACCCGCGCAACTCCGCTCAGCACCTCTATAGCTCCGTCTATCCAGGGCTTATTAACTTTGTAGCATGACTGGTTCACAAACAGTCTAGCTTCTCGATTATCCAAACCGCAAATCACAATATCCATCTCTTTAAAAACTCCAAGTCCCAGATTAAAAATATTACCAATGAAATATTTTATATTCACATCGGGATTTATCTCCATCGCTCTCTTAGCTGCGACTTCTGCCTTCGGCTTTCCTTCATCTTCCATTCTGAATAAAACACTGCGCGTCAAATTACTCTTCTCCACATTATCCATATCAATAACAAAAATATTTCCCACGCCAAGCATTGTTAGATTTTTTATAATCTCATTTCCCAATGCGCCGCAGCCGACTACAAGCACTTTCGCTTTCTTCAGCACTGACTGATCCCACCACGATATCAATTCAAGCCGTGAATATTTATTTTCGTTTATATCTTCTAAGTTCAGCATATAATTCTTTACAAAAATCATTTTAAAGAAAAAAACCTGATACCGCTTCAGCGAAATCAGGTTTCAAAACAAAATCCTATTTAAGATCAGCCTGCAGTTATTTCAGGATGCAGCCGTAGAACGTCGCCGTCTTTTACTCCCGCCTCTGCAAGCGTCTGATTTTCCGTCAGCTGCTTGCCGCTTGCCTTGTGATGAAATTTATACGAGAGCGGTTCGCCGTCGGGTCCCGTCAAAGGCATTTTCATTTTCGGCAGCAAAGCTTCCATTATGCGCTTTATCTGTGCATCATCCGGAAGCGTGGCTTCCTGCTGCTTGTTTCCTGTTGCATCTATTATTGTTACGTTTATTCGTGCCATAAATTAAATTAACTATTATCTTTTAATTCTTAAATATACTTCATCGTCTCTTAGTTCCCTTGTTTTACGCTGAAAGTCAGTTTTGGTTTTGTGATATTCTTATATGAATGAATTGAATGAACTGAATACTACCAACGCCGATACTAAATGCGGAATCGTTACCATCTTCGGCAAGCCCAACGCCGGAAAATCAACGCTGACTAATAAGCTCCTCCGCTATGACTTATCCATCGTTAACCATAAAGCCCAGACGACGCGCAATAAAATTCTCGGAGTTCTTACAGAAGAAAACTACCAGATAATTTTCACCGATACGCCCGGAATACTGGAGCCTAAGTACGAGCTGCAGCAATACATGCTGAAGGAAATTTCCTTCTCGCTTAAAGATGCCGATATACTGCTTCACCTCATCGATATAAACCGTTTCAACATCAACGACCTTGAAACTATTCACAGCAATTACGGCAAGCAGATGGAAGGCAAGCCAAAGCTTTTAGTATTCAATAAAAATGATATTGTCCGCGAAAACATGGGACCTGAAGTGATAAAGAGCCTTGAGAAGTTCGGCTACGATGAAATTATTTTTATCTCTGCCTTAAAGGAAAGAAATATTGCCGATGTAAAAGATGCCATTGTAAAGTATCTTCCCGCCGGACCGTTTTTATACGATGCAGATTACCTTACTGACCGCCCCGAGAAATTTTTTGTCTCCGAAATTATCCGCGAGAAAATTTTATCTCTCTACTCCGATGAAATTCCCTACAGCACTTTTGTAAATGTAGTGGAGTTCAAGGAGCGCGATAACGGCAAGACGTACATAAACGCAGAAATTATAATCGAGCGCGAGACACAGAAGATGATTATCATAGGAAGAAACGGCGACGGGATAAAGAAGCTCGGGCTGCAGGCGCGTAAGGATATCGAAAAGTTTTTAGAGCGTCCCGTTTATCTGGAGCTCTTTGTGAAAATCCGCAAGGGCTGGCGCGATAGCGAAGGATTTATTAAAGGGAATATGGAGTGACCCATCCTCGTTCCAATGCTCCAGCGTTGGAACGTATATTACTCAACACCACGCATGTCATTCCCGCGAAGGCGGGGGGCACCCTCTGGGTCACCCAATCATTCATCAAACTTCGTTTGATTGTTCTTTTTGTCTTGATACAAAAAGAACCAAAAAAATCAAGGCTTCTATAAATTTCCCTAAAAATCACTCCGAAAATCACGCTCGAAGTAAACTCGCTTCGCTCAAACATACTTCTCGCTTGCGATTGTTCTCGTGATTTTCTTAACGGAAAATTTATAAGGCCTGTTTTCAATTGAAGCTATTATTGTACCTATTTTAAAATTATATACCTAGGTCTACTCAGGATTATTCCCTCTTCCCTCATTTTTAACAAGATAGACGCGGGCAATTCTTTCGGGGAAGGTCTGGATTTTTTTAGGATTGGTATAATCTCCGAAATCGGGAAGGAAGGTATATTTCAGAGTTATGTTTAACGCGCGGTTAAAATCTTTTTTAGCAATTTCGTGGATTAACATTCCGTCATCGGAAGATATCAGCTTCAGCTTTGAATTTCTTCCTCCGTATGCAGAAGAGTATTTCATAATGTTATATATTGTAAAAGAACCGTATAAGACTACAGATGAAACAAATAATATATAGGAAGCAAAAGTATCTTTTTTAGGATTCAGATCAAAAACAAAAAAGAACACAACTATTAAAACAGCAATCGGAAGCGTAACTATACCCGATAACATTCTTGCAGCTCTCCTCTCTGAATATTCCGCAAGCCTGTAGCCGAAAACTCTGTCCTTATCGTAATCAAATTTCTTTACAGGATTTTTTTCTAATATGTGAAGCAGCTCGGGAAATTCCTCTGCATTATACCAGTCAGCATCATCTGTTGTGCAGATAGGAGTTGTAGCCCTTATGCCGATATCTTTAAGATCGTATACATCATACGGTCCTTGCTTTTTTCCGTCTTCCTCAATAAAGTATTTTTTCATGTTCACAAACTACCTATACAAAATAAATTATTCAAGACTTGTAATAAGTTTGTAATTATAATTTTTCTAAAATATAAAGTTGTGTCAATACCCTCACAAATAAATCTCCCTATTAGTAGTAATGAGGTAAATTTTATTTTTTATTTTAAAAAGATTTTTTAGATTGCAAAAGCAGTTCAATTAACAATTAGTAATTAACAATTAAGAGAAAAAATCCGACCATTTCCCGACCAATTTT